>NZ_JBEYYB010000021.1:0-94705 GCF_040645335.1 Streptomyces sp. NPDC046821
TAACCACCTCCCCCCCCCCCCCGCTCTCCCTACCTCTGCTTGCCGCGGGGCGGGGGCAAACCGCCGCGCCGGCTGTGCGGCGTCACCCGAGTCCGGGTGACGCCGCACTGCCGTCGCGTCGTTGGATTGAGCTTGCTGTGCCGAGGTAGGGGCCGACGAGGCTCCGACATCGTGACGTAGACCGGCCGGACCTCTGTATTCCCTGCACGCAGGCGCCGGGCTAAGACGTCGCGAGGTCCGCGCCGAGCAGCTCGGAGAGCGTGGCTACCGTCTGCTTCGGGTCCTCGTTGTGCACCCCCGCGAGACCGAGCTGCTCGGCCGCCCGGACATACGCTTCGGTGTCGTCGACGAAGACGCAATCATCGGCCGGCAGATCCATAAGCTTGAGTGTGATCTCGAAAAGCTCGGGGTCGGGCTTGCGCATCAGGTGCAGCTCGGAGATCACCACGACGTCGTACAGCCGTTCAAGGTCGTACCCGTCGTACAGGTCCCACGGGGCCAGGCCGACACTGTTCGACAGGATGCCGACCTTGATGCCGGCGCGACGCGCTGCGGCGGCTGCGTTGATCAGCAGCGGCTCGGGGCGAAGGTCGCCGAAGATCCGGCCCATGAGGTTGTCGGCCGGCACTCCCAGCATCTTGCCCGCAAACTCGTTCCACTCGTCCTGGGAGACCACCCCGCGCTCAAGGTCGCTGGTGATCCGGACGCCCTCCTCGTCCTTGTACAAGGCCGTGAGACAGGCTCCCTTGGGAAGCCCTTCGCGCTCCTCGAAGGCGAGTACTGCGGGCAGCAGCGGGGTGGTGAGAACGCCTCCGAAATCGAGAATGAGGCCGGTGCGGCGGTTGGACATGCAGGAACTCCATTGCTGAGATTTCGGACGCTCGCCCAGACTGGGCGACGTCACAGCCCCGGCTGCATAGGGCGACGGAAGTATGTGGCGTCGCTGGCCGGAGTGCACTGAACGGGGCGGGATCAAGACCTATCGACCCGCATAAACCACGGTACCAGCCAGGTTCATTAACAAGATGGTGCTAAATCTCACCCGGCAGATCGCCGTTCAAGTGAATATGCCATACGACTATGCGCCACGCACGCTCGGGAGTGGGGCCTGAACTGCTAGATATCCATTTCGGCTTCCACCCGAAGAAGCTCCCGCGCCTGTTCTGGAGTGATACGCGAGTAGGCCCTACTGACTCGCTCCAGCCACGCCGCTTCACTGGCCGTGTCCACGAATGGCTTCTCCCTTAGAGGGACAGCCGAATGAGGACCGACAGGTGTCGTATCCGTGAATTGGAGGGCAGCCTTGACCCAGTACGCTTCTGCGGCTGCGTCGGGGTCGGAGTGCGTCGCGGAAATATCCTCTGCAGCGAACATCAGGCAATGCGGAGCGTAATAGCGCAGCTTCTCGTAGGCGTCAGCAATATCCTGCGTCCACCGGTCCAGGCGAACATCGATGGGGACGCTTAGCTGCATAAGCTCTGAAAAGCGTCGTCGAGGTGGATACAGGCTCGTCCCAGGGAAAGCCTTCATCAGATCGAACCAGAGTGGATAGATCCTGTACAAAGTATCCCCGGCCTTCCAGCGCGCCACAGCCGCGCGAGTGGTGGGAATGCTTGCTCCTGCAGCAACAATCAGGAAAAGCAAGTCCATCCATATCGAGGTGGCGTCAACGAGGAACAGCACCCTGGAGGCGCCCACAGGGAAGGCGACCGCCACCCAAAGAATGGTGATACGTGCCACCGTGTGGATCAGCCCCATCCACATCGCAATCCCCATCAAGGCCAACCCGATGCGCATGCTCGTGCTCTCGGCCTGCCGGGCCGCCCGCGTCCACTGATACCCGCAGACCGTAGTAGTTACGAGCGGGGCGAAATAGAAAGCGGTCATATAGACCGCGGCTCCCCACTGTCCGGCGTGGTCGACGAGGAAATCCTCGCTCGGATTGCTACGGTCCACCACAGTGAAAAACAGGACCGTAAGTAGAGCGACTCCTATCGCTCCTGCCTTATAGGACGCGCGGGCGATCCAGCGGGAGACTGCCACGTGTCGGGGTACAACACCCCCCACCCCTGTCCCATAGCTGGCAGCGACATAAGTCAGAGCCGCGACGATCGCCGCAGTACTGGCAAAGTGCCTCAGCAAGGCACTCAGGTCCACCACGGGCACGTGATCCACCACACTCTTTACTGCTGGCGTATAAAGCCACAGAGCTACGGCGAATCCGGAATAGCCACCCCAGAGCGCCCTACGGTGAGAGTCGCCGTATCTAACTGCCGGAAGCCGCCATAAGGCGATGACGGTCATCACCGCCGCAGTGAGGTACTTAAAGTAATCGAACACGTAACCAGTGGAGTTCTGTGCGGGCTGCTCACCTCGCCGACTCGGAAGGTCGGCCGACTGCAGCCTTAGTTGCCAGTAGATGGAATGCGTGACTTGACAGGATTCGCGAGGCCAGAAAACCTGCCTCAGAAATCTCTGTTGATTCGCAGCGAGCGGCGGCGCCCTGGAGGAGCGACCGGATGGGAAAGCGAGTTCTCCAGAAGGCTGACCATGTCATCCCCCAGGAGCGACTGGCGGTACGCCGTCCGCTTTACCAGCGAGGCCGAAACCTCGACCTGCTTCTCCTCGCGCTTATTGAAGTTAACGCGCCCTTGAATCGAAACCCATGGGAAGCGCGCAAGGACCTTCTCGCGAACTTCTTCGGGGACATACTCGCCGATCTCGGCAGCAGTCAGAGACGTTCCATGATCAAGCCACTCATGCATGGCCTCATGGAGGATGACGTGGACCGTCTGATTACGAGTCGGACGGCGCTGATAGAGGATCATTGTGGCATCCTGCGTCTTCACCCGAAGGCCGCAGGCCGTCCCCAAACCCCCATCGAAATCCATGGGAATCAAGGTGATCCGGCGCCCTAGTGCGCCCTCCATATTCCGAATCAACGCCTCGACGCTAAACGGGGACGGGATCGGGAGGTCGGCGATCAGGATTTCGCACTCCCTGACGAGGGTGCGCAGCGGAGAACCTCTATGCCAACGCATCGTCGCCCCCTTGAAGTAATGCCGAGTTGTTCACTGTTAGCGCCATCCTGATTACTCATACGCGAGGCGCTAGCAGCCAGGAGATTGTGGTATAGCGGTACTTCGGTCGCCCGGCGCGCCCTTTCGCTCCACGGTACAAGGAGGAATGCGTGATCCAATAGGGAAGGCATGTTGTAAAGGTCACCAAGCGCAAGTTGCTTGGAATCTGGACGTCAAGATCAAATTGAGTTCGGGTGCATTAATTGGTACGCCCGTCCGTGTCTCCGTGCGGTCCGACAGCCAGCGCAGCCGACAACGGGGCCACGAACGCTCGCAGCCAGAGCAGGCGTCCACAGATCGTTGGCGGGCATATCGAGCGTGCTCGACGAGGCGCGCCGCTGGAGCCATTCGAGGGACACCACCCGGGTCCCTCCAGACGTGCGGGTGTGCACCAAGCCGTCGCCATCGAGGCGGGCCTGAAGGCCGTACACGCTGGCATCGGTCCAGCTCGTCGAGTCCGTGGCGTCCATGATGCCCGCCGGACCCGGCGCGTCCGAACTACGCGGCGGCTGGCGCCATAGGCCGTGCACGCTCGTACAGCTCCCGGGCATGGCTGTTGCGTAGGTAGGGGCGGATGGACGCCATCATGATCCGGAACCGGTCGTCACAGCGGCCAGACTGCATGTGGCCGTAGTCGTCCAGCACGCTGTGCCAGCGCTTACACGCCTCTTCCAGGCGGCCGATCTTGAGCATTCGTTCCGCCAACATACCGTTGTAGCGCACTCGGGTTCGCCGGTAGACAGGCTCCCGGAGCCGGTCAGCTTCCTCCAGAGACTCGACCGACCCGGCGACGTCACCGAGTTCGTAACGGACCTGTCCGACGTGGTAGGCAAGCGACGACGGATCGTAGGAGCCGAACGCCTGCGCCCGGGACTCCGCTCGCTCCATCGCGGACTCGGCTTCCTTGATCCACAGCAGCGCCCCCGAGCGGTCGCCGGTCTGGGCGGCGGCGTGTGCCTGCTGACCGGCGAGGAACGCCCGCATACGAGGCCCGGCCTTCGGGGACGCCGCAGCGGCGGAGTTGGCGAGTCTGACGGCCTGGTGGCCGTGCCCGAGGTCGACGGCGTGCACGCTCATGCCGCGCAGCGTCGTGCAATAGGTCAGGTGATCGCGTGCGGCGCCAGCGAGCTCCAGGGCCTTCACGTAGTAGCGCTGGGCGAGTCCGTCGGCCCGCTCGTCCATCGCCATGTAGCCGGTGAGGTACAGGTGATCGGATGCGGCCGAGAGCATCTGTTCGCGCACGTCGTCGGACGCGGTGGCCTTCAGGTACGGGGCGATGGTGTTGACGAGGAACGCGGCGGCCAGGGGGCGGGCCATCCGGCCGCCGAACTGGTCGTCAAGATCGCTTATGTGCTCGGTCATCGCGCGGACCGCGGCGACCTCACTAGGCCCGATTGAGGTGTGCGGGTCCTTGATGACGCGTTCGAACCTCTCGCCGGCGTCGGGCCATCCGGGGACGGCTAGGGCGGCAGAGTAGAGCCCAGCGGATAGAACGCCGCGGCGGGACGGGTCCATGTCGGCACTCCCCAGGTCGATCAGTCCGGACACGGTATCCGGCGCCTCCTGCGACACGTCAGGCGCCGGACCCATGCCCACGTCTTGCAGGGTGACCGGACGTTTGAGGCGGCGGGCGAACGCCTCGGCTACTGCCGTGCGTGCGGCCTTCCGCGGCATGGTCCCGTCACGTTTCCAGTGGGTCACCGCCGAAGAGTCGTAGCGGAACTGGTGGCCCAGCTCGCGCCCAACCCTGCCGACGCTCCGCGCTAAGTCCTCGTTGCTCCACCCAGCCTCTTCCAGCAGTGCTGCAAGACGCTCGTTGGGTTCCCTGACCTGTGCCATCCCTGTGTTACCCCCGAGTATTCAGCACGTTCAGTGTGTGACTCAGTGTTGCCCGTTCCGCCGCGGACCGTAAGGGAGTTCCCTGATTCACGGCCGCCGAAGACGTCGACGGGTCGGCCGGTTGACGGCTGTACCGGTCCACCTCCCACCCCCGAGAAGGACCGGCACAGCACTCCTCCCCGCCCCCTGACCAAGGCGTGAGCCCGTGACGATGACACCGATCAGACCGCACACGACAGGACACCCCGGCTACTCAATGGGCCTGGCGTGCTGGCCCTCAAGCGTCCCCCTCGCGAGGGCGTCCGCACTCCTCACCCTGCGGTGCTGGGGCCTGCCCAAGGCCACGGCCGACGACGTGGCCCTGATCGCCACCGAACTGGTCACCAACGCCGTACGCCACGCCACGCCGGCCACCGGGGACCCGGAAGCGCCGGCCCGGTGCCGCCTGACGGTCGAGCGTCCGACCCCGGACACGGTCCGGGTGACGGTCTCCGACTCCAGCCCCCGGCGCCCGGTCCTGGCCGAGGCGGGCGAGGACGACGAGGCCGGCCGCGGCCTGCTCCTCATCCAGGCCCTCTCCGCCGACTGGGGCACGAGCGACCACACCGCCGGGAAATCCGTGTGGGCGCTCGTGAAGGTCCCGGCGCTGTGAGCGGCACGCACACCCGCCCATGGCCCCTCGACAAACTCCACCGGCCGGAACACCCCAACAGGAGGTCCTTATGCACGACTTGATCGCAAGCCCGTTCCTGGAACAGCATCTGCTTGTACGTCCCGGGACCCGAGGCGGCCTGCTCCTGCCCGAGCCCCGCTACGAGGAACTGCGCCACCTGGACCGGGCCGCGCCCGTCCCGTCGTGGCTCGCCGACTCGACGCGCGAGCAGTGGCCGGACCTGGACCTGGCCGGCCGTCAGGCCGCGGAAGTCCTCCTGGTCCGCGAGCCCTCCGCCTGGGGCTACTCGCGGGCAAGTTGGGAGATCAACCTCGGCTGCAACCTCGCCTGCAAGCAGTGCTACCTAGGCCTCAAGGTCAACTCCGGGATGCCGCTCGGCGACAAGCTGAACTGCCTCAAGATCATGGCTGAGGCCGGCGTCCTGTGGCTCCAGATCACGGGTGGCGAACCCACCATCGACAGGGACTTCATGAAGTCCTACGCCGCCGCGTTCGACCTCGGAATGATGCTCACGATCTCCACCAACGGCACCCTGCTGTGGCGCGAGAACCTACTGAACCTCTTCCGCGAGCGCCCCCCGTACCGCGTCACCGTGTCCATGTACGGTGCCTCGAAGGCGAGCTACGACGAGCTGACGCAACGCGACGGCGCCTGGGATCTCTTCGTCCAAGGCATGAACGCCGCCCGCCGGGCCCGCCTGCCGCTGCGGATGAGCATCATCGTCACCGAGGACAACGCCCACGAGGAACAGGCGATGATCGCCCTGTGCGAGTCGTGGGACGTCGAGTACAACGTCTTCACGAACATGACCCCGACGATCTACGGGGGCGGCGAAGTCCTCACCGCGCAGTCCAAAGAACACCTGCGTATGCGCAAGCAGTTCACGGGCTGCAACGCCGGACACACCTTCTTCCACACCGACCCCCACGGGCTGGTGTCCATCTGCAAGATCGGCCGCGACGACCAGATCAGCCTCCCCAACGAGGGAATCCAGGGCCTCGCCCGGCTCGGAGCGATCGCGGACCGCCTCATGCTTCGCACCGGAGGCTGCTCAGGCTGCCAGCTCTCCGGCGCTTGCACCGTATGCAGGCCCCTGGCCAAGCACTACCAGGAGGCGAAGGCTCCGCTGGCGAGCTACTGCCAGCACGGACAGAAAGCGAAGGTGAACGCATGACCGCAGTGGCCGTAGAGATCACGCCCAGGCGTCCGCTCCCCGACGACGGGCCCACCCGCGCCGACGGACCCGCGTACTTCACCCGGCCTACCGAGCCCGCTGCCCCGCCCGTCACCACCATCACCACCGTCGCGGACCTTGACGAGGTCATGGACTCCGTCAAGTGCTCCTGCAACGCCGGTGACGACAACCCCCACTGACCCGATCCGCACCTGATCCGGTCATGAACAAGCAGGCCCCGGCGCGTTCCGCGCCGGGGCCTGCGCCGTATGCGGCTGGCGAGTAGCGTGCGGCCATGCGCTTTCACTGGGGCTGGATCGAGCCCGTGATGCCCGTGCCGTACGTACCGACTCTCGGCCCCCTCCACCCCAAGGCGCCGCTGCCCGCGCTCTTCGACGCCGTGGCCGACATCGCCGGTACGGGCCAATTCCTCTCACACGACAAAGACCAGCGCTGGTCGGACCGCAAGGCCGAGCAGATGCTCACCGACGACGTCCAGCACGACGAGCGGCAGACCCTCGTCCCCACCCTGACCGACCGCGGCGGCGGAACGGTCAAGGTCTACGTCTACGGTTCGCAGCCCGGCAGTCTCACCGCCGGCGCGGACCTCGCCCGCAAGCTCGCCGCCACCCACAGCGCGGCCACGGCCCGCATCGTGTGGTTCCTCGCCCCCGAAAACCCAGACGAGTACGCGACCGACGCCGGTACACGGGTCCAGCTGAAGGACTTCATCACCACGAGAGCGGAAGACCGAATGCACCCCGACGTACAGCCCTACGACCAGCAGCCGCCCACCGTGCAGGCGTCCTTCGCCGACTTCGCCGAAACTCTGAAGACCGATGGCTTCGCCTTCCTCCACGACCAGATGCAGGCCGAGAAGGTGGGGCCCGTCCTCACCATCACCCATGACGGCCAACTGGCCGGAGCCATCGGCCCCATGGAAACCATGACCGACCCCGCCGGCCAGACACAGCTCCTCCCGCAATACTTCGGCGTCCTCCCGGAGCACCGCGGCCACGGCCACGGTCGCGCCCTGTGGCGTGCGGCTATGTCCTGGGGCCGCGACCACGGCGCCGCCTACCAGCTTCTCCAGACCGAAGTCGGCGGGGCCTCCGACCGACTGTGCCAGGCGGAAGGACTCACGTCCCTCGGATACGTGTGCACACGCGCCGTCTGAGGATCTCTGACCAACCCGTAGGCCGCTCGAACCGCCAACCTGCCGAGGAGGGTCAGTGACGACGCGACCCGACGCCCACAAGTCCCATGACCGACGACGCGATGCCTCCTCCCGTGCCGCCCACCGAACTGCTCGCTGGGGCTAGGGCCTGTCCGGCGGATCATGGCGTGGGTGAGGTTCCCCACCTTGTCTCTGGAGCCAGTCCAACAGGCCGGCGACGTGATCCACGGGACGCCGTAGGGTGATCGTGTGGACGTATCTGAGGTGTTGGGGGAGCAGGATGCGCTGCGAGCCGAAGCGGAGGGCGTGTTTCGAGAGCTCCGGCTGGACAAGTTGCTGGCCGATGTCGGCACTCCGACCATCGTCGGGAGTGCGGCGCTGGGCCTGATGGTTCGTCGGGATCTGGATCTGGACGTGGTGTGCGAGCGTCTGGACGATGCTGCCGTGGCGGCCGTCGCCGCGGTCGGTGCTCGGCTCGCGACTCACCCACACGTCCGTCTTGTGACCTTTCGCAATGACTGCGGGGCGTGGAACCGGGAGCCGGACGCCTACCCTGACGGCCTGTACCTTGGTGTGGAGTGTGTATCGTCCGGGGCCGCTTGGAACCTCGACGTCTGGTTTCTCGACGAGCCCGAGCGTCAGCCCTCGACCGCCCACCTGACTACCCTGCGCCCGCGTCTGACGGACGAGAGCCGCGCGGTCATTATCGAAATCAAGCGGGCTTGGGCCGACCGTCCCGAGTACGGCACGACTGTCAGGAGCTTCGACGTCTACCGCGCGGTCCTCGATGACGGCATCCGCGATTCCGCACGGTTTGAGACCTGGGTCGGGCAACGGAAGAAGCCGCAGCCCTGAGTACTACGCCGTGCAGGCTTCGAGCGGCGGATCACATGCGGAGCCAGAGCCGGACCGCGGCAACGGTGACAGTGCCGTGAAAGATGAAGGCGCGTTTCTCGAATCTCGTGGCCACGGCCCGGAAGTTCTTCAGTGTGTTGATCGTCCGCTCTACTTCGTTGCGGCGCTTGTAGATCGTTTTGTCGAAGCCGGTGGGTCGACCACCGTGGCTGCCGCGCCTTTTGCAATGGGCCCGTTGGTCCTTCGGTTCGGGGATGGTGTGTTTGATCTGGCGTCTGCGCAGGTAGCGGCGGTTGCGTCGGGAGCTGTACGCCTTATCGCCGCCGAGATGGTCCGGCCGGGTCCTGGGGTGCCCGCCACCGCGGCGGCCGACGCGAATGCCTTCCATGACCGCGATGAACTGCGGGGCATCGCCCCACTGGCCTGGTGTGATCAGCAGGGACAGCGGGCAGCGACCGCCCTCCCCAGCGAGGTGGATCTTGCAGGTCAGTCCGCCCCGGGAGCGTCCGAGTCCCTCGTCGGGGCGGTGCTGCCGGGGCGTGCTTCTTTTTCCCGGCACCCGCGGAGGTTGCTTCCGCGCTCCGGCAGAGTGCTGGTGGGCCCGGCAGGACGTCGAGTCCACGCTCACCATCGACCAGTCGATGCGACCTTCAGCATCGGCGTCGGCCAGGACAGCTGCAAAGATCTTGTCCCACGTACCGTCCGCCGACCAGCGTCTGTGCCGCTCGTACGCGGTCTTCCACGGGCCGAAACGCGCAGGTAGATCCCTCCAAGGCACTCCCGTGCGCTGCCGGAAGAGGATCCCGTTGATCACCCTGCGGTGGCTCGCCCAACTACCTCCACGCTGACCGGACTTCGGCAGATGCGGTTTCAGCCGTGTCCACTCGTAGTTCGTCAGATCTCCCCGCCCCATGTCCATGCCAACGAATCGGGAGCGGAGTGGTCACATGATCCGCCGGACAGGCTCTAGGTGAGGTTCTCGTCGAGCACCAACATGATGTGCTCATACTCGCCGTACCAGACCGTCTCGGCACGCCGGAAGCCGTGTTTCTCTAGCAGTCGCACCGAACCGGCATTCCCGATGTAGGGATCGGCGTGCAGGGGGCGGGCTTTCTCCCACTCCAGGAAGAGCGTCAGTGCCCGCGTGCCGAGTCCTCGGCCCCAGTACTGCCTGCCGAGCCAGTACCCGATGAAGCGCCGCCCCTCGTCCCACCAAGCCATCACGTTGCCCGCGAGTTCCCCGTCGACGGTGACGGCCTGCACGAAGACGGTGGGATCCCCAAGAACCTTCGTCGCCCAGTGGGCCATGAAGGCCTCCCGTTCCCGGGGCGAGAACTTCGACCGCTGCACGGCCTCAGGATCGTGCTCCTGTGCGAAGAACTCCTCCAAGTCGGCAGGCCCAACGTCTCTCAAGCGCACCTGATCACTCATGCCGACGGAGTCTGTCACCAGCCACTGACACTTCCGCGAGGTCGACGGCTCGGTCCGCCGTTCAAGCAGCCGTGCCCCATCCGTGCCCGATAGACCGGGAACTCACGGGAATTCGCGGTCACCAGTAGGCAGCTCGCAAGACGAAGGCCCCCGACCGATGTTGCTGGTCAGGGGCCTTCAACGTGCGCGGTGGGTGTCGGAGATTGGGTCGATCGGCCGTATGGGCGGGCCGCCGTGCCACCCTGCGGCTGGACGCCGGGGCCCTGGTGGCCGAAACGGCTGCCGAGTACAGTCTCACGGGTGATATCAGCGGATCAGCTTCTCGCCTTTGCGTTGGCATCTGCCGTTCTCATCGTTATTCCGGGGCCTGGCGTGCTTTTCGTGGTGGGGCGGGCCCTGGCGCACGGCCGCCGTACGGCGCTGGCGACGGTCTTCGGGCACGCTGCGGGCAACTTCGTAGTCGCGGCCTGCGTGGCCCTCGGGCTTGGCATGCTGTTGGAGCGGTCGGCGGCGGTATTCCTGGCGCTCAAGGCAGTCGGCGCCGCCTACCTGATCTGGCTAGGTATCCATGCGATCCGGCAACGCCGGGTGCTGGCAGACGCTTTCGACGTCGCGGCAGCTCCCCGCAGCGCGCGACGGGCACTTCGCGAGGGGTTCGTCGTCGGCGTCACCAACCCGAAGGCGCTCATCCTCTTCGGAGCCGTGCTGCCGCAGTTCGTCGACCGGGCCAGCGGTCACGCGCCTGCACAGATGCTCTTGCTCAGCGTGGTGCCCGTCGGGATCGGCCTGGCCTCCGACAGTGTGTGGGGCGTGGCCGCGTGCGGCGTACGGACGTGGTTCGCCCGCTCTCCCCGCCGGTACGAACTCGTGGGCGGTGCCGGCGGGCTGGCGATGATCGGGGTGGGCGTGACCGTCGCCATGACGGGACGCAGCGACTGACCGGGCAAGGCGTCTTGGCATCCAACTCGCAGCCATGCTTCAGCCATCAGTCGGTCGAGTGACTGGCTATCTTCCCTCAGCCATGCGAAACTCGCAGCCCTCCATGGATTCACAAATGCACAATTGGCTCTCGATCTGGCTGCCGGGATGGCTCCCGTTCATTTTGTACAGCGGTCAGCAGTACGGTGGCTGATTGGTCGTGGAAGCTGCCACCCGCATCCACACTCCAAACTGACGGTAGAGACTGGGCAGAGCGCCCTGCGCCTGAACGGTTCGGAAGCCCGCCGCAGTGACCCCGGGAATTCCCTGAAGCACGGAGGCGACCGAAGCCGATTGCCATCGGACGGTGAGGGTAGCCGGTTCCGAAGCCGTCGAAGGGACCCTCGGCTCAACACAACCTGAGGCAACGGCCTTTTCGATTGCCGTACGTGCCTCGTCCGCAGGGCGCAGTTCGGCCGCGAAACGGTCTCGGGCGTACTTCACGGCCACGGTGATGACCGAGGCGTCCCACTCCATCATTTCTTCGCAGGCGCGGTCGTCGCCGGTGAGGACCGCCACGGGAACACCGAGAGCTACTGCGGTTGCTTGAGCCAGGCCGATCTCCCCCACCGGCCGGTCGTTCAGCCGCATGTCCTCGATTTCATGTCCCATGAAACTATGGCTCAGCACACCGAGCGTGCCGGCTCGGGAGTGGTACCCGACGCAGATCACGGCGTCGTGGTCAGCAGCGAGACCGTCCAGCATGCCCATGTTCTTGGGTTGGCCGCGGATGAGGCGGGCCGCCGGGTGCAGGGCCTCGGGCAGAAGGTTGCGCATGGGGCCGTGTGCGTCGTTCACGGTGATGTGGGTGGCGCCTGCTGCGACCGCTCCTCGGATAGCCGCGTTGACGTCCTCGGCCATCATTTGACGTCCGCGCTCGTAGTCCCGGCCGCCGGGCTGGACATCGTCGGCGTCAACGAGCCCCGTAATGCCTTCCATGTCCACACTGATGTAGATCCGCATTGGGCCAAGTCCTCCAAAACTGTGATCACATGGACGATGTCAGCCACACCATCAACGGTTCCCCTATCTGCAGGACTTTCTGACTCGCCTCCGGGGCAACTTCCCGAGCCATCCAGTAGATAACTTTGATCGAACTCCTAAAGCGGGTGTCACCAAGGTCAGCGGGGAATCTTCTGCCCAGCTTCGGTGAGGACGAGCGTGAGGCGACCCAACCACTCGCCGTCGTCTGGATACTTCCAGTTGTCAGCATCTGCCAGCAAGGCAGGGAGTTCACGTCGCGGGATGGAAGGACCAGGCTGGAGCCCGGGATTTCCATCGGGGGCGGTCCAGGGAACGAGCCGAGAGACTTCAATCCAGCCCCTGTCGATGAGCGGCACGAGGACTGCGGCAAGCTCGGTGGGCCCGGCGGAGACCAACGGTTCGTCCAGGTCTCCCCGGACGCCGGGCGGGATATCGATCTCCGTCGCATTGATCATGAATGCGCGCTCTGCTGAAGACAGCTCGTCCGTATCGGGATACCTCACCAGGAGATCATCGCAGAGCGACAGAAGCCGTTCACCCTCTGTGTCGAATACGTGTCGAGGGCATCGAACATTCGCCCTCAGCGTTCGGGGAACGCCAGGTCAGAGCAGGTACGCGCAGAATTTCACCAGGCGCCTTCTAAGCGCTTGGCCGCTTCAGAACCTGCCACAGCCGTGCCACATCGTGCGGTCAATCACGGTCAACGACGGCTCGCCACAGTCGAGATGCGCCGTTCACCTGGGAAGCGGCTACAGCCGGAGCGACCTGGGGTACTCCGCTGCCGACCACGACCGCCCTTACAAAGCGGCGGCGTTCGGTAGGCGGCTAGGGCCTGTCCGGCGGATCTTGTCGCGGACGCGGGGTCTGGCACGCCGACCTGATCCGCCGGACAAGCCCTAGCCGCCAGGCTGGACGAAGTGGACGATGACGACTTCGGGGCCGCGGCCGGCACGATCGCCTCATTTCAAGGACTCCAGACGTCATAACGTGATGGGGCGGTGTTATCGGAGGCTCGTCAGACGACCAGGGCCCAGGGGCTCAAGGCCGCTCTAGAGCCCATCAGAGCGGGGTCGGCCCGCTCTCAGGACGGCGCCGCGAGGCGGCCGTGTTGCCGCCCCGAGACCGGAACACCACACCGGCCGCGGCCAGGCGCGTGTGTACGTAACCGTAAGAACGTCCAGACTCCTCAACGAGAACGCGGATCGACGCGCCGGCGTTGTACCGCTTCTTCAGCTCCTCGCCGATGAGGTTCTGCTGCTCGTCCTTGACTCGCTTACCGGGCATGGGCCAGGAAAAAGCGTCGGGTTCGGACAAGGGCCTTCCTCTTTTCTTGAGTTGATGACAGTGCTGGAGCTCGCGTGGTTCGGGGCCGAGAGTGTTCACCGAGGCGGCTTCCTCACGGCGACCGGTGATAGCGGTGGGAGACCTGGGCTTACCCGGCGCCCCGACTTCACGCCTGAAGCTTCGAGAGGGGACGATGCGGGCTGATCACCATCGTCATGCGCGTGGGCCCACTTCCATATCGAGCACCACCGGCAAGTGGTCCGAGGCTGACCTCGCCGCATCATGGGTGCGGTAGGAGATCACCTTCAGGCCGGAGACCAGGCCGTAGTCGAGAGACCACGGGACGGGTTCGTTCGGGTAGAAGTAGCCGACGATCGCGGCCCTCTTCTCGCCGGTCAGTAGTTCCGGGTCCTTCCAGCCGGATTTGATCAGCACCTGAACGGCACGCCGATCCGCGTCGCCGAACTCCCCGTTGGGCAGAACGATCCGGTACCGCGACTGGAGGTTCTTCGGAATGAGCGACCAGTCCTCCGACTCCCGGTCCGGCATGTTCAGGTCACCCAGAAGTACCGCCCGCGGTGGAACGCCGGGGAACTCGCCGCCGTAGTCGGTCAACCAGCGGGCTTCCCTCAGTCGCGTGTCGCCGTCGACGTAGCTGAGATGCGTGCCGAAGGCCAGGAAGTCATGCGGGCTGTCGTCGCCGGCTGCGACAGGCCGCAGCCGTGCCCGGATCAGGGCGTGGTGGAACACCCCGCGGCCCAGGGTCCGCCGGCCGAGCAGTTGAAGACGGGACGGCCGGTACAGCAGGGTGGTGAAGTTTCGCCCATCGCCTACGTGTGAGGGCGCCATTCTTACGGGCGCCATGCCCAGCAGATGCGCCGTCTGCCACAGGCGCCGCTCGTCTTCCTCGTCCCACCAACTGCACTCAGGAAGACACGCGATGTCAGGGGCCAGGTCGGCCAGGGTCTCAGTCTGTACGCGAAGGCGGCTCTCATCCGCACCGCCGTCCACGCCGCCGCAGTACAGATTCCAGGTCACAGCACGCAGCTTCATGTTGAACCACCGGTCCGCACAGTGCAGTTCACACGCCAGCCCTGTTCCGGGTGGTGCGCTACAGGGTGTGCAGCCTCCCGGTCGGCTGCGTTGGCTGACGGGCAGGTGGGTTGGTGCTTGCACATTCTTTGTCCTTGTCGGGTGGGCCTCCCTCGTCTGCCAGTTGTTGGGGGCAACTCGGCGTGATGAAAGGGGAGTTCTGATGTGCGGGAAGGCTGAGGGAAAGGGCGAAAGGGGCGGCTGTTGCAGGCAGGCAGCGGCGCGGTTACCCAGTGGTCTGCAGTCCGCGTCCCTTACAGTCGCGGCAGAGGATGACGACGCCCTTCCCCCGCTGCATCGTCCTGATCTTTTTCAGCCCCTTGCAGGTGGGGCAGGTTTTGACGGTCTGTCCCCGGCTCATGCCTTTCCCCTCCATACGAAGTCGGGGACCAGTTCGAGGATCTCGACGACGGCGGCACCCAGGCACGCAGCCCGCCAGACTCGACGGTCGAAGTCCTTCGGCAGCTCGGCAAGCGCCGTGATGGCCGCCGTTCGCAGCAGCGTCCGGACGCGCTGATCATCCGGATACTGCTGGTCGGCGAGTGGGATCAGGTATGCGGTTGTCGCTGCCAGGGAGCGGAAGGTGTGCGTCAGCGCCTCGGGGTGGGGCGTGAAGCGTTTGTGCCACCAGTTGCGGGCCTGCTGACGCATTGCGCTGATGTTGTCAGGAGACAGGTCGGCGTCGGGCAGTGCCACTGCGTCCAGCCGCGCGAGAAGCGTGCTCAGATCGGGTGGCTCGGCTGCCTCGAAGGGCAGCTCTGCGCAGACGCGCGTGGGCGTCCCGGTGTAGGCGATGACCGTCTTCTCCTCGTGCAGCACGCGCATGGCCTGAGTGAGGACGGTGGTGGGCGTGACGAGGAGCCGGGCGAGATCGCGCCGTGTGGGGATGATTGTCCGCGGGGGGTAGACGCCGTTCTGGATCAGAAGTCGTATCCAGTCCGTCGTCTGGCTGACCTGGTCGAGCTGCTCCGTCTCGCCGGCTACTCTCACGCGGTTTTGCTGGGGAATGGTGATCAGGCCCTCGCCCTCAAGGTCGGTGAGGGCGCGCTGTACCCGGACGAGGAGGGCGGGCTCGCACCCTAGCTCGGTGTTGAGGCGCCCGGCCGAGAGGTAACTGCCCGGTGGGTAGGTGCCGGTGGTGATGGAAGCACGGATGCGGTTTGCGATGTCCTGCACGTTCGGCCCTGGCCGCCATGCCTCCTGTAGGGCGGTCAGCAGCTCCTGCGCGGCCATGGACAGGCTCAGTACGTCGGCGTCGGGCCGGCGCATGTCGGCGATGATCTTGGCCCAGCGGGCGTCGTCCGTGGGTGAGCCGCTGGCTTGCCGGTGCCGTTCTTCAGCCGCAGGCAGTCGAGGTTCGATGAATTCCCTGATCGCCTCGCGGTCGGCCCGCACGTTGAGGTCCATCTTGAAGTTGCGGGTCAGATGGGCGAGTTCCTTGCTCTCGCCTCGGAGTTCTGCGCGGGCGTACTCGGCACGCTCTATGTCCTCGGTGGGCGCGGAGGCGCTCGCAGGGGATTCGTCTGTGGTGCTCAGCAGTGCCGGCGTGATGGTGAGCGGGGCGTGGGTCACTGGCTTGCTCCGTTGCGCATTGTGGGGGCCTGCTCGGCCGGGAGCAGGTGCCAGCTGTGTGCCAAGACCACCAGCTCGGTGGTGTCCTGTGCTCCGGTGTCGGCGAGGAGCTGGTCGAGCGCGGTGCTCAGGTCTGCCGGGTCCAGACCGGCGGCACGCGCGACGGCGCGGGGCAGGCTGTTTACGGCAACGGCCTAGAGGAGGAGGAGGTCCTGCTCGGCGCTGAGATCCGGAGCGGGCCGCTGTGGTGCCGGTGCGGCGATTTCGCCGGCGGCGAGGAGGTGGTGCGCGACGACGGCGAGGGGACAGCGGGCGGGGCAGTTCATCTTCCAGCGCACGGTGCGCAGGGTGGCGTAGATGGTGGTCGGCTTGAGCCCGGCGACGTTTGCGATCTCGCGAGCGTTCAGGCTCTCCACCACGTGCTGGGCGAGGCGTTGTTCGGACGGGGTGAGGTGCTGTGTCGTGGCCGTGGGGGCGGTCATAGCTGAGTTCAGTTCCTCGTCGACGGTGGTCAGTTGGTCGTCGTCGGGCGCAGGCGTACAGGGACGCTGTCGTGTCCGTTGCTGATCAGGCTCGGCAGCCTCCGCAGCTCCTCGCGTCCGGTGGCGAGTTGGGCGTCGGGGAAGCGCTCGAAGAACAGGTGCAGGGCAGTGGCGACTTCGAGGCGGGCCAGAGGGGCGCCGAGGCAGAAGTGGACGCCGTGCCCGAAGGCGAGGTGTTCCTTGGTGGTGCGGGTGGCGTCGAACCGGTCGGCGTCCTGGTGGTGCAGGTCGGGGTGCCGGTTGGCGGCGGCGTAGGAGGCGAGGATGGCGTCGCCGGAGCGGATGGTCTGCCCGCCGGGGAGCGTGAAGTCGGTGAGGGCGTAGCGCAGCGGAAGGTGCTTGACCGCGGGTTCGTACCGCAGGGTCTCCTCGACGATGTCCTGCCAGGTGCACCGCCCGTCCCGCACGTGGGCGAGCTGGGCCGGGTCAGACAGCAGGGTGGTGAGGGCCTGGTCGATGACGTTGACGGTGGTCTCGTAGCCGGCGCTGATCATCAGCAGGAGCGTGTCGCGCAGCTCGGCGTCGCTGAGCGTGGAGCCGTCGCCCTCGTCGTCGCGGGTGGCGATCAGCAGCGAGGTCATGTCATCGCCGGGCGCGGTGCGCTTGGTCTCGATGAGGTCGTCCAGCAGACCGTAGAGGCAGGCGGTGTTGGCGGCCTGTTCCTCGGCGGTGAGGTGGGTGGCAAACACGTTGTCGACCACGGTGCGGAACTCGACACGCTGGTCGGCCGGGACGCCCATGAGCTGGCCGATGACGGCGATCGGCAGGGGGTAGGCGAGGTGCTCGCGCAGGTCGACGACCGTGTCGGCGGGGAGCGTGTCGAGGTCGTCGAGGATGCTGGTGACGAAGCGTTCGATGTCTGCCTGGAGCGCGGCGGTGCGGCGGGCGGAGAGGGCGGGGGCGACCATGCGGCGCAGGCGGGTGTGGTCGGCGCCGTACGCGGTGAACATGTTCTCCACGGCAACCCATAGGGCCAGGGGCCAGGTGGGGACGGTCTCGGCGAAGGCCGGCCAGTGGGCGCGGCCGTCCTTGGAGACGTCCTTGCTGGTGAGCAGTTGTTTGAGGAGGGCCGGGTCGGAGACGGACCAGGCGTGCACGCCGAGGATGTCCACGCGCGTGGCGGGGCCGCGCTCGCGCAGGGCCTGGTGTTCGGCGTCCGGGTCGCTGCCGGTGGGGTCGAGGACGAGTATCTGGTGTTCGGACACGTCAGGGCCTCTTTCAGACAAGCGGGAAGATGACGGGCAGGTTGGTCAGCGAGCGGTGGAAGGGGCCGGGGCGCCAGATGAGGTCTTCGCGGCGCACGGAGAGATCCATTTCGGGCAGGGCGTCGAGGACGTGGCGGATGGCGGCCTCGGCGATGAGGTACGCGTGCGAGCTGGCCGGGCAGCCGTGCGGGCCAGCGCCCCAGGCCAGGTGGGCGCGGTTGCCCAGCGACTGGGTCCCCAGATCGGGGTCGTTGTTGCAGGCTGCGTAGCTGATGACCACCGGTTGGTCGGCCGGGAGCAGGTAGCCGCCGACGTCGGCCGGCCGGGGCGGGTAGCTCATGGAGAAGTTCGCGAGCGGAGGGTCCCGGTACAGGACCGTGTCCAGGGCCTCGCGGACGGATGCCTCGCCAGCGTGCAGGTTTCCGGAGAAGTCGGCGTTCGCGAGCATCTCCAGGAGTGTGTTGGCGATCAGGTTGGTCAGCGGCTCGATTCCGGCTCCGTAGAGCGTGATGAGCTGGTGGCTCATCTCGGCGTCGTCGAGCCCGGCGCCGTGGGCGATCAGTCTGCTGGTCACGTCGTCGCCGGGACGTGCGCGGCGAAGGGTGACGAGGTCGGCGGCGGCCTGGGCAAGGATCTGGTTGCCGATGGAGGCGTTGATCCCGTCGAAGATCTTGGACATGCCGTCCGCGATCCGGTTGCCGACTTCGTCGGGACAGCCGAGCAGATGACTGAGCGTCTGGAAGGCAATGGGCCAGGCGTACTGAGACAGCAGGTCGGCCTTCCCAGTGGCCTGGAAAGCATCGATCGTCTGAGCGGCGACGGCCTCGACGTGGTCACGCAGCGCGTGCTGGTCGACTGCCTGGAGTGCAGCGACGTTCGCGGCCCGGTAGCGGGCGTGCTCGGCACCGGCAGAACGCAGGGCGTTGGGCCGGTACTCCATCATCGGCCGGATGGGGCAGGTGTCCGGGACGGTGCTCTGCCACCGGCGCGGATCTGCGGGGAAACGCTGCGGGTCACTGAGAATACGGCGGGCCGGCTCATAGCTGACGACCAGCGTCGCGGGCACACCCGGGGCCAGATCCACCGGGACCAGCGGCCCGAACTGCGCGCGCATACGCCGGTAGGAGGCGTGCGGGTCCTGGGCGAAGTCCGGCTCGTACAGAGGGACACGGGTCAGGGTGCTCACGGTCGCTGCTCCAGACGGACGAGGTATTCGACGAGCTCGATCAGGGCGTGCTTGCAGGACGTTTGCTCGCGGGCATCGCACACGGTCAGCGGCGTGTGTCCCTCCAGGGCGAGCGCCTGGTGGATCTCGCCGAGCGGGTGACGGGGCGCGCCGTCGAATTCGTTGACCGCGACCGCGTACGGGACGAGGTTCTCTTCGAGGAGAGTGAGGACCTCGTGGGAGGCGTCCAGTTTGCGGGGGTCGACGAGGACCAGGGCGCCGAGAGCGCCGGCGATCAGCTCCTCCCACAGGAACCGGAACCGGGCCTGGCCGGGGGTGCCGAACAGGTACAGCACCAGGTCGCTGCCCAGGTGTTTGCGGCCGAAGTCGATGCCGACGGTGGTGGTGCACTTCTCCGGGGCGTGGGTGAGGTCGTCGACCTGGGCGCTCGCCCCGGTGATGGTCTCCTCCATGTGGACCGGCTCCACTTCGGAGACGCTGCCGACGAAGGTGGTCTTACCGACGCCGAAGGCGCCGGCGATCACGATCTTCGCGGTGTCCGTCACCGTCGGCGCGACGAACCGGTCAAATGGCGTGGAGGCCACGGAGGACCCTTTCGAGGAGTGAGGTTTCTGGGTTGGAGGCGTCGTCGCGCTGTGCGAGGGTCATCAGTCCCTGCTCGATGAGGTCGGCGACGAGGATGCGGGTGGCCGAGGGCGGGAGGGCGAGCTGGGAGGCGATCTCGCCGACGCTCAGTCCTCCGCCGTGCGCGTCGGTGAACAGGGCGAGCACGCGACGCGCGTCGGCGTTGAGGCCGGGGAGGGTGCCGGTCGCGGCGAAGACCACGCTCTCCAGGCGCACGTCCTGGCTGGGGCGGGTACGTCCGCCCGTGCGGACGTAGGGCCTGACCAGGTCGGGATCCGGCCGCGGCCTGCTCATGCCGGCGCCGAGCCCGAGCTGCTGGTCACCCTGGTCTTGACCCCCAGGTGGTCGCCGACGCTCGTGGCCAGTCGGAGAGCGGCCTCGCCGATCACACCGATGTCGGAGTGGGGGCTGCTGGTGCGGACCGCCAGCAGGGTGTTCTTGCCGGCCGGGATGAGCAGGGAGATGTGGCCGACCGACTCCATCAGGACCTGGCGCACGCCCTCGCCGTCCGTCTCGTGGTCGTAGGCCCGTGACGCCGCCCACAGCGTGGAGGTGATGGCGGCGATCTTCTCCGCCCTTTCGCGCGAAAGGCGGGGCGTGTAGTCCGGGCTCATGCCGTCGGACGCGACGAGTACGGCGTACTCCACGCCGTCGGTCGCCTCCAACTGCTGCAGGAGCCAGCCGATGTGTGTCTCGCTCATACCTCGTGTCCTTGCTCGTCGTCGGTCGTGGGAAGGGCGGTGATCTGCTCGGTGGCGCGCGCGGCTCGGCTGCCGCGGGCCCAGTCGGCGATCACGCTGGGGCGTCCCGGCTGTGCGTTGGCCGGGCGGGCGGGGGGAACAGAGGCAGGACCAACGCGTCGGCGGCGCACCGTCAGCCCGCTGGCCGTCGTGTGGGGAACTGCTCGCTCACCGGCAGGTACCTCGGCCGGCAGAGGCACCGATGGGGAAGCGAGGCGCGCGGGGGCCAGCGCGAGACGGCCCTCCGCGGCGGGCTCGGGCATGATCTGCGGGACATCGCGCATCGGCTGCACAGGTGCGGGCGCGGTCTCGTTGACGGTGGTGAGGAGATCTGTAGGAAGGGTGAGGAGTGCGCGGGTGCCCAGCAGTGCGTTGGGCGCCTGCACGTCGACGCGGAATCCGTAGGCGCGCGCGAGGGCGGCGGCGACCCGGTGACCGGTCTTGGGGAGGGCGCCGAGCTGCGTGATGTCGGTGGTGCGCGAGCCGGCGAGGATGTCCCGCGCGTCATCGAGCTGCTCGGGTGTCATCTGCAGGCCGCTGTCGTCCACGATGACGGTGACCCCGTTGTGGCCTTGCTCGAAGGAGACGTGGACGCGGGAGTTCGGCGGGGAGAAGCGCAACGCGTTGTCCAGCAGGAGCGCCAGCGTGTGCACCACGGGCCCGACCACGCGGGTCTTCACCGCGACGGGCAGCTCCTGTGCCTCCACACGGCGGTGGTCCTCGACGTAGCCCATCGCGGCCCGCACCACATCGGTCAACGTCGCCGTGGGCCAATGCCGGGTCAGCTTTCCGCCGGCTAGGACCGTCCAGCCCTGAGCTACCAACAGGGTCTGCTGGACGGTCCGGTCGATTTTGGTCAGCGTCTCGAAGACGTCGTCGTCCTGATGCCGACGGACCCCCTTGCTGACTGTGTGACTGGTCCTTGCGGCCATCCCCACCAGCGCCGACGACACACTGCGCACCGCGGCCTCCGTCGCGCGCACCGCGTTAGCCCGCACGCGTTCGAGTTCCTGCTGCGCGTCCAAGTGCGAACGCCGCAGCTCTTCCGTCGCTTGCGTCTTGACCTGCTCGATCTCCTGGTGCGCCGCGTTCCGGATGTCACCGATCACGGTTTGGACGAGGACGGCTGTGGCCTTCGCCGCGTGATCCAGCCACTCACCGACGTCGGTGCCAGCCAGTTCCGGCGAGAGGGCAGGCGATGTGATCCAGCCGCTCTTCTTGTAGATCTGCGGCAACGTCTCGTGGACCAGTTGGTGCAGGGCGTGCTCGATGGACTGCCGCTCACGCGCCAGGCGATCCGCCTGCTGCCGTGCCGCCGTCCAGCGGCGGTGGTTGGTCCAAGCCGCCACCGCGGCGGCGACAGCCGCGAGGGCGAGCAGAACGATCGTGATGGTGACGAAGGTACTCATCGGGCACCCGCCGCAAGGACGTCCGCCTCGGCCTCGGGCGCACTCGCGCCGAGCTCTTGCAGCAGGAGCGCGGAGCCGACGATCCCGATGTGGCTGTACGCCTGGGGGAAGTTGCCCAACTGCCGCCCGCCGACGGGGTCGTACTGCTCGATGCACGGAAGACGTCGTTTCATCCTGTGGATCTCCATAAAGCCCCGTAGGTCCGGGGTGGTATCGGGGCCGCCGCAGCGGCCGGGAACGGTGAGGAAGAGGCACGTGTTGGTCACCGGTGTGAGGGAGGGATGCTCCGGGGAGGCGGGCACTCCTCGTCGGGCGAGGCCGGATCGGCCCCACGCTCGCAGCGAAGCACCAGCCAGACCATCGCCCCGAGAACCAGCCCGATGACGACCGCTCCGGTCAGCGTCATGTCCGCGGCACCGAAGCCGCCACGACCACGCAGGTGAGGGCGATGGTGCAAACCAGCCCGCGCCATACGTTGATCTGCGGCTGCCACCACGGCCGCCGGGGCGGCGGACGCATCGGCTCGTGACCACCGCACTCCACATGCGTGATCAGCTCCCAGGTGGCCTCGGCCAGCCGGTTCAGGTACGCCCGGCTGGGCGCGTCGTCCTCGGGGATGTCCTCCGAGCTCAGACGCTGCGCGCGCAAAAGGACGGGAACGCCGGGGGCCGTCTGGCGTTCAAGCCGGGCGACGTGGCCACGCAGATGCCTGACGAGGTCGTTCACATCGGCGGTGCTCTCGGGTAGCGACGAGTCCTCGCCCAGCACGAGCGTCACCGTCTCCGATGCGGCTACCACGTGATCGCGCTTCGGCATCGACTCCACGGCGGCGGAGGGTCGTTGACCGCTTCCGTGCCCGCGCCGGATGCCGCCTCTCCGAAGGAGCAGCGAAGGACGCACGGCACAAGTCCTGTTCGTGGCACGTGGGGAATGCATCTTGTCGAGTCCTTTACGAAGGAGTGGCCTGGCCGGGAGCGGACTGAGTTACGGCGTTGCGAAGGTGATCCACACGTCCTTGCCTCGGTCGTTGCTGGAGCAGCCGAACCCGTCTCCGATCTGGCGGAGGAGAGGGATTCCGCGCCCGCCTTCATCGTCGTCACTGGCCTCGATGAGGTGTGGGTGCCGTTTCAAGGGGTCACTGACGGAAAGGAAGAGACCACCGGGAGTGCGGGACAGCACGAGCCGTACGTGCACCGTCGATTGGTCAACCTGCCGCGCATGTTGGAAGGCGTTGGTAAGGAGTTCAGACGTCGCCAGGCCGACCTGCCATTCACAGGCGGACAGGCCCCACAGAGCGAGGTGAGCGATGACGATCCCGCGCACGGGGGTCACGGCGGAGGCGGCCAACTGGAGGTCTATCTCCAGCACACCAGGTCGACTGTAGGACGCCGCACAGGTGCCAGCAGCCATGGTCTGTGGAGTGTCCAGAAGCTCTGAAGTCACGGATCCACCTCGTCTGACGAAAACTCAACAACGGTTTCCTGCTGCGGTGTGTACTGGTGTTGAACCAGACAGAAACCATTGAGTCAGTTGCGAAAGACGTTGTGGAGAACCTGGTTCCGAGAGACGAAGTTGTCGGATTCCGAAGGACAGAGGGGCCCTCATGCCTCGGTCGCAGAAGCAGTCCACGCCTGGCATGTCACCGCAGAAGTGGTTCGGTGGCGAGCTGCGCCGCCTCCGCAAAGCGAGTGGGATGTCCGCCAAGGTGCTGGGCAGGTTGGTGCAGGTCAGCGAAGACGTCATCTATGCCGTGGAGACGGGCAAGTACCCAAGCTGCCGCTTCGACTTGGCCAAGGATCTAGATGGGGTCTTCGAGACGGCCGGCCTACTCGAGAGGGCCTGGCCGATGGCCTTCCGAACCGCCGATTCCGATAAAAAGGCTCCGAGTTCCGAGAAATCGGTTCCTCCGACGGCGGAGGCGACCGTTCAGGTACACGAGGGCCGCATCCTGGGCAGAGGTAGTACGACAACTCCAAGCGAAAGCCTCGACCCTGTGGACCGTCGCGCTCTGCTCCTCGGAGGGCTCGCCGCCCTCGCGCCTGTAGACCTCGTAAGCCTCGTCACTCCGACCGCTCAGCCCGAGATTCCCCAGGAGATCCGGCCTAGGGAGATCGCCCTTCTTGAACAGGCGGCCGACCACATACATGCCATGGATAACGCGCATGGCGGGGGTGGGCTCGTCGCTGAGATCGCCAACAGATCCCTCTCCTGGGCGGTGTGCCTGCTGCCCGTGAAGTGCCCTGAAATGCTACGGCCGCAATTGCTGTCCGCAGTAGCCCGGCTGGGCCTGGTCGTAGGAGCGAGCCAGTTCGACGCCTACGCCCATGCCGATGCCCGGGTCTCCTTCCGACTCGCGGCGGAATGTGCAGAGGAGGGCAAGAACTGGCATCTGCGGGCCAAGACGTACAGCTTCATGGCCCGCCAGGCGATCTGGACGGGAGATCCGGACCCCGGCCTTACCGACGCTGAGAAGGGGCTGGTGCGGTCGGACCGGATCACACCGACCGAGCGCGCGATGCTGCATACGGCACGTGCCCGAGCCTTCGGGAAGATGGGTGACATCAGCAACACACTGATGGCTGTCGGTGACGCCGACTCCGCGTTCGAGCAGTCGAATCCAGCCGAAGATCCGTCGTGGATGGCGTACTACGACCACGCGCAACATCACGGCGATACCGCACATGCCCTGTACGACCTGGCCATCCGCGCGGGCCAGGACCCCGGTCGGGCCGCAGAGCGCTTCAAGATCGCTGTCGACGGACACGGCAAGGCATTCGCACGATCGCGTGCCATCTCCCGGACGAAGTGGGCGTCACTGAACATGGCGAAAGGGGACCCGCATCAGGCAATCGTCCTCGGACATCTCGCTCTCGACGAGGTTGGGAAGCTGACCTCCCGCCGCGCGGCTGACGACCTTCGGGAGCTGTCTCAGTACGCGGCCCGTCACCGTGCTATCCCAGGGGCAGCGGACCTGCGAGAGCGCATCGACGCTACGGTGCCCTCGTGACCAAGACAGCGCACGCCAGCCGCGCCGTCCTCGAAGACGCGTGTGCCACAGCGGGCCTCGACGCCACGGGGGCAGAGCCCATACGTCTGGCTGAGAACGCAATCTGGCGCCTTCCCGGCGGGAAGGTCGCCCGGATTGCACAGCCTGGGCAACGCACAACCGCCGAGCGCGAAGTCAGGGTGGCCCGCTGGCTCGAACGCAGTCACGTCCCTGTGGTCCGTGCGCTCGACGTACAGCAGCCCATCACTGCGGCCGGCGGCCACCCCGTCACCTTCTGGCAGGAGCTACCACCGCACACGAAGGGCACCATCGCCGACGTCGTCAAGCTCCTCAAGCACCTACACGCGTTGCCGAAGCCTGAGCTTGATCTGGGCTACCTGGACCCCTTCGTCCGCGTCGCCGATCGCATCGGCGCAGCTCACACCGTGAACGACGATGACCGGCAGTGGCTGCGGGACCGTCTCGAAGACCTCAAGAATCGATGGGCATCGAGGCCCCGAGGTCTGCCGGAGTGTGTGGTTCACGGCGACGCATGGGTGGGCAACGTCGTAGCCACCGAGGACGGGCCGGTCATGTTGGACCTTGAGCGTGCCTCGTTTGGTCCGCCCGAGTGGGACCTTGTCTCGACCGCGGTGAAGCTCACGACGACTGGCGCGGTGTCCGCCGCAGAATACGCCGAGTTTTGCGAGACCTACGGCACCGATGTGACCGAGTGGGAGGGATACGAACTCCTCGCGGGAGCACGGGAGCTGCGGATGACAACCTACGCAGCGCTACACGCAGTCGGCCGCCAGGAATGGCGCGCGGAAGCGCAGCACCGTGTCGACTGTCTGAGAGGACGGGCCGGGGCGCCACCCTGGAAGTGGAAGGGGATCATGTAGTTCGGTCGGTGCTGCCCTGCAGAGGTGTAGCGGTCCGGTCAGTCAGCCAGACACAGAATGCGCCACAACTCGGCGAGGTTGAACCGCGCGAACAGGAGTGCGTGGTCGAAGTGGTCACGCAACGGCCGGCCCGCCACGGCTCGGAACTCGATCAGCGCGGGTGCCAGATCGGGGGTGCCGATCACAAGGTCGATACGCTGCGGTGGCCCCTGGTCGGTCCGGCTCCCGGACGAGCGGGAACGCCGAGCTTGCTGCTTCTTCGCCCCTCCCCCGCCGGCCGTCTCGTCCTGGCCATCGCCCTTGTCCACAGGCTCCACCGGCTTGTCCGCAGACGCCGGCTCGACGTCGTCCAGCGGCCGGCTCCTCTCGCCGAGCAGCCTGCAACTCCCGTTCAGCAGCAGCCTGTTCACGGCGTTCGACCTCCGACAGGGCGGCCTGCTCGGCCTCTCGTTGCGTGGTCACGAACTCCACGAGGGCCTTGGGGTTCTCGAAGCCGAGTGTGGCCAACAGCCGTTTGACGGCAGCCCGTTCGCCCTGGGCCTTCTCCCGGGTGAGCATCTCGCCCAGCCGCGACCGTGACCTGCTGGACCTGGCCGTCGTCGTCCGAGGCGTCGTCGAGGTGGTCGTTCGTCTCGTGTTCGGAAGAGGCACCGAGGATCGGGTAGATGGGCCGCCCGTCACGGCGGTGACCGACGGGGCGGCAGGGGCCGGACCATACATCCCCTCCAGAGCGCGCCCCCGCGCTGCCGATCAGTGTAGACCTGGTCACGGACTGGGCCGTGGCCATTACCTGGACCCGCTGGCGACCTGAGGCGGCTCGACGAGGTTTCCGCGAGCGGGAAGCACAAACGCTCCACGCGCGGCCAACATCACGCTCTGCGATTTGATACATAATCCACCTGATTAAAGTTGATCATGAAGCAATTTTGCGCAATTTACTTCCCCTCACGCTCCGCTGTCGATCAAGCTCAACGGGTCAACGCATCCCCGCGGTCAACGGAGGACTAGTGGCCCTGCATCTGCTGTGCAAGGACCCGGACAGCCCGAACAACGGGTCGCCCACCTTGTATTACGACGACGAGACACGCAGCTACCTGCTCCAGGGTTGGCGCGTAACGGATCCCGCCGTCAGGCTGGCAGACATCTCGATCCCCGAGCACGAGACGATCGTGGAGTTCCCCCTACGGCTCCTGCGGCTGTTCCCCTCCATGGAGGCCGCCCCCCAGCTCGGAACGCCGAGCGCGACAGACAAACGTTAGGGATTTGGCCGATGCGCTGGTTGCGCCGCTGATGCAGCCGGTTGGTTCGCGATAGATGCGTCACGGCACACTGTGCGCCATGCCCCAACCCGAAAGCGTTCAGCGTGCGCGCCGCGACCTCGGCCTCAAGCTCCGTGCCCTCCGGCTGGCTCGGGGCCTCAAAGGCAAGGACTTGGCCGCTCTATGCGACTGGCACCCGACCAAGGTCAGTCGCATCGAGCGCGGACGCATCACCGCGAGCGTGGCAGACATCGAAGCCTGGACCCAAGCCTGCGGCCGGCCTGAAGAGGCCGCCGAGCTGGTGCTCGCACTCGAGAACATCGCCATCATGCACCTGGAATGGCGAGACATGGAGGCCAAGGGCCTGGCCAAGGCGCAAGAGCGCGTCCTGCCTTTGTGGGAGGAGTCGAGGCGGTACAAGGCGTACTCGATCAGCTACGTCCCCGGCCCATTCCAAACGGAGGACTACACCCGCGCCGTCCTCAGCGGCATTCGTACGCGTCGCGGACTCGACGACAAGGACTTCGACAACGCCGTAGCAATTCGCGCAGCAAAACAGAAGTACCTCCACAGCGCCCAGTTCCGCATCGTCCTCGAAGAAGACGTTCTCTACACCAGATACGCGGAACGCTCCGTGATGCGCAGCCAACTCGACCGACTCATCCAGGTAGCCGACTACTCCAACATCAGCCTCGGAATCATCCCCCGCGACGCCGACCGAGGTCCCGCCCACAAGGCTCACGACTTCTGGATATTCGACGACAAAACCGTCCAGACGGAAACGGTCTCCGCCTTCCTCACGCTCAATAACCAGCATGAGGTCAAGCGATACCAGGACGACTTCCAGCACCTGAGCGAACTCGCCAACAAGCACGGCTCAGCAGTGCCCCTGCTGGAAAAAGCGGCTACCGCCTACAGCTGACCGCTCCGCCTCCCACGAGGGGAGCGGGGCAGCCGCCTCCTTCAAGGAAACGGAGCCCCTCTGTGAGAGACCCGCGCGCCCAAGGCTCGGCGCGATGGAACTACCCGGACACCCGCACATACACCCCGTCAACCTTCGACAACGGCCGCTTCCGCCGGGCTCCCCAGCCCACCATCATCATCCTCGTGGCCCTCACCGCCGCCGCGATCGGCCTCTTCCTCCTCTCAAAAGATTCCGACGTCAAGGCCAGCACCCCTCCCAAGCCAAAGGACGTCACTTCGGCCGTTCACGAAGAAGTTCAGAAGATGTTCATCGCCGACCTGAGACACAGCAGCCGAGTCATTCGATCCGACGTCATCCCCACCAGCGCCCACGAGCGAATCGACTATCCGCAAGACGCCCTGGCATTGCGCTGCTACGGCAACGGATCTCTCAACGTCAGGACAATCCTGAAGAACGGCACGACGAAGAAGCACACAGCCATCACCTGCGGCGGAACCGACGTCACCGTCATCGCCAACGAGGCCGACACCGAAGCAATAATCATCACCCCGAAGGGACCCGACACCTGGGCTTCCTGGGCACTAACCCGCCCACCATCCACAGCAACCGACCTGTAGATCACAAAAAGCCCGCACAACTAAGATCGGCGCCCTCTCGGGTAATTCATTACCCACCCCACAGAAGGTGTCCGACCCACCCTCCACGATGGCAATCCATCGCCACGAGGAGGCACCGCTCCATGACCAACCCCTACACCGCTGTCGGGCTCATCCCAGAGATCACCGAGATCCAGGATCGCGACGACATCGCCTACGCCCACACCTGCGCCATCACGCTGCCCGGCGCCGAGACCCAGGAACTCGGCCGCTGGGCCCGCGAGTTCAACATTCACGTCATGGCACAGGCCAGAGCCCTCCACCCGGCCTTCCCCGACCGGTACTTCAACGTCGGCTTCGTCATCGACCCAACCGGCAAGATCGTCCTGCGGCACTACAAGCTCACGCCGCTCCCGCCCATGGAACACAGCCTCAGCCCACACGACGTCCTCACCAAGTGGACCCACCTGTATGGGAGCGGCCCCGAGGCGTTCTGGCCGGTCACAGACACCGCCATCGGACGCCTCGGCACCATGATGGCCAACGAGGCGTCGTACCCCGAAAACGCCCGCGGCCTCGCCCTCGCCGGCTGCGAAATCGCCTACCGCACCAGCTACCCCCTGCCCGGCGTCGCCTCCGACGCCTTCGACATCCAGAACCGGTCCCGCGCCCTCGACAACCTCATGTACGTCCTCGCCCCCAACCCCGCCTCCTACACCGGCGCCGACGGACAACGCGTCGACTTCTTCGGCGGCCACTCCACCATCACCGACCACACCGGCCGCACCATCGGCCACCTCGACCACGGCGGCGTCCCCACCTTCGTCACCGCCACCATCGACCTGCCCGCCCTACGCCGACAGCGCACCACCGCCGCCTGGACGAACTGGCCCAAGGACCTGCGCACCGAGCTGTACCGCACCCTCTACGACCAGCCCATCTACCCGGCCAACCTCTACACCGACCGACCGCCGTACGACCACGCCGAATACCGCAAGCACGTCACCGAACCCCAGATCGAGCTGATGGGGTCTGTCTCCCTACCCGGCTCGGCCGCTGCTTCTCCGGGTTCCACGCGAGCACCATCACGCTGTCCCCGAGCAGCACCGCTGCCCGCTCCGCCTGCTGGATCCGGAACGTCAGCACCTCCTTGTCCGCCCACATACGCAGCCGCTGCTGCGCCGCGGCGGCCTCTACGGCGCCCGGGGTCGGCGTCGCCTCGTCGGCGTGCTCCGCACCCTCGACCGTGACCTTCTGCTCCGAACCGAGCAGGTAACCGAGCGCGATGTCGACCAAGTTCGCCGCGTCGCCCAGCTCACGGCGCCCCAGCGCGCCCTCGTCACCGCCGACGGCCGCGAGCTGTCCGGCCTGGTTGTTGGCGTACGACGCCAGCACCTTGTACGCGGCCAGCCGCCGCAACTCTTGCGGCGGCACCCACGTCCTGGCCAGTTCCGGAAACGCACGACTGCCGGGGCGGCCCGCCTCGGCCATCACCGGCTTGTAGTTCAACCACGACCACGCATCGATGACCAGTTGGCGCAGACCCACATCTACTCCAGGAAGATCGGCCCCGCGCCGTCACGTCAGCCTAGCCAGATATACGCATAGATAGTCCCCCTCCGTGTTGAGCTGAAGGTGCCGCCGGCCGCCAGACCTACACCGCGTCGTCGGCGCTCAGCATCGACTACCGGTCAGGTGAGACCGCCGCCTATATCGCGGTTCACGTAGTGGACTGCCGCTTTCCGTTTACCTGCCTGCGAGAGCCCGCCGGTGATCTAAAATTTTCGGCCGAACACCGAGAGCACACAGTTGCTCACACACAGCATTCACGGAAGGTAATCGCAGTGCGTGACTTGGTGAACACACCCGATCCCGGCATGGACGTCGACGGCTCGATCAGAGGCGAGGGCGCGGCAGAGAAGACCTACGCGGTGAACCAGTTCGATCCGGCTCGCGAGACCTCCAAGCTCTCGTACACGCCGCGACGATCCGCGAAGACGGTCTTCAACACCTACCAGCGCGGCACCTCCCCCCTGACTTTGTCCGGCTATGTGGAAGCCGACAGTGCCTACGACTCCCGCTACCACACCGTGATCACCGACGACTACCGTCAGGGCGGGCCCGGAGCAGACGTCGCGCAGATCCCCGGGGACGCGTTCGATGAACTCGTCGTCGGAACACTCGGCATCATCGGCGAGCAGGGCCGCAAAGGTTGCATCATCAACCAGGCAGCCCTCCTGTTCAAGATCGCATCGAGCGAGGCCGACCTGCCCAACCAGCGCGGGAGGGTCACCTTCACCGACGCCTGGGGGGACGTCCTGGCCCACCTGGGCTTCGGTTTCAGCGGCGATTTCTCCGACGACGTCGCCGGCAACTTCACGGCCGCCAAGGCAAAGGGCCTACTCGGCGCAATGACGCGCCTGAAGAAGGACCACCCGAACCTCAAGGTCGGACTCAACGTCGGCGGCTGGGAGTTCAGCGAGGCGTTCCACCACATCGCCAAAGAACCCACGGCCCGCACAAAGTTCGCCGACTCCATCGCCCAGATCTTCCGCGCCTTCCCGATGTTCAGCACCGTCCACCTCGACTGGCAGTTCCCTGACAGCCCCGGTGCCCCGGGCAATGCCTACGGTCCGCAGGACGTGACCAACTACGCGGAGCTGATCCGCGTAACCAAGAGCACGCTCGACCCGCTCGTCGCCGACGGCGTCACCATCGCCGTCTCCGCCCCCGGCACAGCCGAGGAGATCAGGGCAATGAACATCCCAGCCCTCATCAACGCCGGCGCCACCCGCATCAACCTCCTCGCCTACGACTACTTCGGCACCCCCTGGTCCCCCAGCCTCGGCCACCACTCCCCGCTGCGCCACACACCCCAGGCCAGCCACCAGCACAGCGTCGACGCCGCAGTGACCTACCTGGTCCAGGAAGCCAAGGTCGACCCCGGCCTCATCCACCTCGCCTACACCACCCACAGCCGAAACGCCCACCACGCAGAACTCACCCAGACCTCACCCCTCAAGGGCCCGTACGCGCACCAAGGGGAGACAGTCGGCACGTTCGAATCCGGCACGACAACCCTCGCCGACGCCGTACGCAACTACCTCGATCTCGAGGCAGGAGCAGGCCGCAACGGCTTCACCCTCCACACAGACACCGACGCCGACGCCGACTACCTCTACAACCCCGACAGCGGCATCTTCATGTCCCTCGACACCCCCCGCAGTGTGAAGGCCAAAGCCGAGTACGCCCGCACCAACAAACTCGGCGGCATGTACGCCGTGCGGGCCGACGCCGACACCGGGCTCCTCGCCAACGCCGCTCGCGAGGGCCTCGGCCACACGATCACTGACACCGTCGTAGACATGAAACCGCTGTACGTGACCGGCAGCCACTGATCACGTCCACGCAGGAGCCGGGTGGCCTCGACCAGAACCAATGTTCCAGTCGAGGCCACCCGAAACTGATGACAAACCACCGTCCCCACATCGTCGGGTTGGCTCTGTACATGAGCGACGGCTCTGGCCCAGTGGCGCGCCCCGCGTGTGGTCAGTGTCGACGAGTGCGCCACCCGCAAGGGCAGTCACTACGGAACTGTCCTCGTCGACATCGAAACGCGCCGCCTTATCGACCTGCTGCTGAACCGGGAGGCATCCAGCCTCGCGGCTTGGCTCGCCGAAAGGCCAGGCATTGAGGTCATCTGCCGGGGGCGGGCACCATTCTTCGCCGAAGCGCCGCCACTGGCTGTCCAGGTCGCGGACCGGTGGCACTTGTGGCACAACCTGAGCGAACTACCGAACGGGCCAGTGCCCAGCACCGCAACTGCCTTCGCCCCCTTGTCCCGGCTGCCCATGGAACCGAGTCGGAGCCCGCCCCGGAAGAGGAACTGCCGGGCTCAGGCTCCCTGGTCACCCGCGTCCCGCTCTCCGTCGCGGGTGGCTTCTTCGCGTACGCGCCGGCAACTGGTCTGGATGAGGCGGGAGACGTGCATCTGCGAGATCCCGAAGTGCTCGGCGATCCTGCTCTGTGTCATGTCCTCGAAGAATCGCAGGTAGAGGATGGTGCGTTCGCGTTCGGGGAGGTGTGCCAGACCGGTTTTGGCGGCTTCCCGGTCGGTGATCACGTCGTAGGCCTCGTCGGGTGCGCCGAGGGCGTCGGCGAGGCTGAAGGCGTCGCCGTCGGCGGGCAGGAGCCCGGCGTCCAGGGACAGGGCGCTGAAGCCGTTGATGGCGGTGAGGCCGTCGCGGACCTCGTCCTCGGTCAGGTGGGCGTGGGCGGCGACGGCGGCCACGCTGGGTTCCGCACCCGCTCCGGGCTGCTGGGCGAGGTGGCGGCGGGCGAGCCGGACCTTGTTGCGCAGGTCCTGCACGCGCCGGGGGACGTGGACGTCCCACATGTGGTCGCGGAAGTGGCGGCGCAGCTCGCCCCGGATGGTGGGGACGGCGTACGGCTCGAACGGGCCGCGCTGCGGATCGTAGTTGTTGACCGCCCTGAGCAGTCCCATGGCGGCGACCTGGCGCAGGTCGTCGATGCTTTCGCCCTTGTCGTGGAAGCGGCCGGCGATGCGATGCGCCACGGGCAGCCACGCCTCGACGACCTCTTCGCACAGCAGATCCCGCTCGGGCCCTTCGCTCAGGCCCGCGAGGTGGGTGAAGGCGGCAGCGGTGTCCGGACTGTCGTCGTGCCGGGGACGGGTGGGCGTGCCGGAGGCCGTACGCGTGTGAGGCGCACGTGTGTGGTGGGTGCGCATGAAACTCGCTCCTCAACGGTCTGCGTGGGGCCATCCGCGAGAAGCGAGAAAAGCGATGCGCCCGGACGGTCAGCGCCCCGGGAGCGGTACGCCGCTCGCGGTGGATGCCTCTGGTCCGAAGCACCGTTGTTGCGCGCCTGTCCTGCCATTGTCGCTCCAACAGCAGCCGGCCTCGAATCGGCGGCGCGCCTTGCATGAACGCCGCCTCGAGATCTGCCGGCCCACCACTTCGGCTGCTACTCATGCCGCCTCGTACCGTGCCCTGGCGACAGCCGTCCGCGGTGTGGCAGAGCGCGAGGCGGCTCACCGCAATCAAAACCCTCGGCGCACCCCACACCTCGAGCGGCGTGGGAGGGTTGAGGACCTCCCCTCAAGGCACACCATGCCTAACGGGCCGCGGGCTCGGCTTTCAGCCCCTGGGCTTCAGAAAAGTTTTGATCATTCCGTCTTCCTTGGCCTGGAACATCTCGTAGGCCTTGGACGCGTCCTCCAGCGGCATCGCGTGAGCCTTGAAGGTGTCGACGCCGAGGGGGTCCTCGTCCGTGAGTGTCATCCCACTGACGACCGGATCGAAGTAGACATGACCCTCTGCATGCATAGCATTACCTTGCGACAGCCTGTTCTCTGAAATTCCGATCTTCTTGTCGGCCCGGATCGGGCTTCCATCTCCCGCGATTCCCGGGCAGGTGGGACTCGCCGAGTGTGGCCGGGACCCTGGCATTCACTCCGAATCGCCAGCGCGCGTACTTGACGGCCAGTGAGCGGGCGACCAGTCTCCCTCGGGGTCGGTAGTCTGCCCTACTTCGATCAGGTGGCCGTCGGGATCGCGGATGTAGCAGCGGATCTCGTACTCGTGTTGTTTAGGCGGTGTCAGGAACTGGGCGCCCCGGGCGCTCCACTCTGCGTACAAGGCATGGACGTCCTTGACCCGGATATTGAGGAAACTGCTGACCCGGTCGGGATCGCGTGGCGTGTCCAGGGTGACCGACGGCTTGTCGTCGGTCGGGCCTCCGCCGACATTGATGATGATCCAGCTGTTGGCCAGGGCGACATAGGTCAGCCCTCCGGGGCCGGAGTAGGCCACCCGGCCGCCGAGCACTTCGGTGTAGAAGCGTCGAGAGCGCGCTACATCGTCCGAGACGATGAAGTGGGCCAGCACAATTCCTTCTGGCGGTGGAGGGAGCTCGGCCATCTGGTACCTCCGCACGTCGGTCTCATGGCCCGTTGACGACGAGGCCTGCAGGCGGCGGCGCCATGAGCGGGATTCAGCGTTGCTCCAGCATTCCCTCGAAGAAGCCAATAATTCACGGCATCACCCTCCTGGCAGATTCGCGGGCTGTCGCCGCAAGTCACCGAACGCCGGCACTGGCCGGGGCCGCTCGGCCAGGATCGCGTTGTGCGGCGCTTTCAGAAGGCGGGTAACGGCTGGCGGACCTCGCGCACCCGTCGTGGCTGCGGGCGGCTGGTCCCTCGCGGACGAGGAGGGTCGGTCCGGCGGCAAGGTTGTACCGGGCGAGTGGTATTCGGGCACCGAGGTCCGGTCCGGTCCAGTCCGGGCCGTATCGGTAAGTCATCTCGGCGGTGACGATCGGCACGCCGTCACCGCGGATCGCGGACTACAGTTGCCGCGAGAACACGGAAGCCCTGCTCAGCAACCAGAAAGCGCTGCTCGTGCCGACGCCGTAGGCGAGGTGGGCGGTCAGATCATCACCCAGCGTCTTGGCATCGTAGGTCCAGATGGGTTTGTAGAGTCCCGCGATCGGAAGTGCCACGTATCCGCTGAGCCACACGACCCCGCCGTACGGGAGCCCGTAGAGGACGCGGGGCTTACGCAGCGAGGCGCTGACAATGCCGTAGAAGGCCGCGTTGCCTACTCCGTAGGACCAGTGCATGAACGTGCTGACGGGGAACGCCGCACTGTCCGGCAGCTCGCGCCGGGTGAAGGCCTCGGCAAGGCGCTTGGCGACCTGGCCGGGATCCGGCGCCTCCTGCCAGCTCCGGACCGGGGCGAACTCCCAGTGCAGGGCGTTGTGTTCGCCGCCGGCTCGTCGCTGGCGCAGGAACCGCACGGTGTCCATGCAGACGGTGCCGATCACTCCCGCCACCAGACCGGCACCGATGGCGCCGAGCGGAGTCATCTGCTTGCGCGTGCGCATAGGTCGATCGCTCCCGATCCCGGTTCTTTCAGAAGCCGGCGCTCTGGCCGCCGTCGACGTGCAGGATCTCGCCGGTGACGAACGAGGCCTGTTCGAGGTACATGACCGCCTCGACGACGTCCTCGATCTCGCCCACCCGCCCGAGCGGGTGCAGCGCGGCGAGCGTGCCGCCCGGGTCGTCCGGGTGCAGCGGAGTGCGGATGACGCCGAGTGAGACGGCGTTGGCGCGGATCCGGCGCGCCGCGTATTCGATGGCCAGTTCCTTCGTCGCCGCGGCCAGGCCGCCTTTGGTCAGCGAGGTGAGCGCCGCCGGTATGCGTGCGTTGGCGCGGTCGACCAGCGACGTCGACACGCACAGGACGTGCCCGCCATCGCCGCCGGCGAGCATCGCGGGGATGGCGCTGCGCGTGACGTCGAAGAAGCCGCGCAGGTTGACGCCAGTCACCAGGTCGTAGTCGGCGTCGGTGTAGTCGGTGAACGGTTTCTCCATGTAGACGCCGGCATTGTTCACCAGCGTGTCGATCCGGCCGAAGCGATCCAGCGCCTGCTCGACGATCTGTGCACCGGTACCGGGCCGGCTCAGGTCGCCGGGCACGGCGAGCACGTCCGCATCGTGCGACGAGAGAATGGACCGCGCGGTCGCGACGACGGCGTACCCACGCCCGCGGTACGCGTCAGCGAGGGCCGCACCGATACCTTGTGACGCACCGGTGACGATTGCCACCTTCTTCTCCGAGCTCATCGGCATGTCCAAGCTGAGGTGCTCACGCTGGAAGTCTCCGGCTCACGGCGGGCCACGCACGACGACTGCGCCCACCGGCTCCCACCCTACGTCCGGCCGAGCCCCGGCACCGCGTGGAGCTCATCGGGTACGGCCGGCGGCCGACCGTACGACGCTGGAGGCACCGCCCTGCCGAGCGTGGGAGGAGCACAGGTCATGGCCGCTCTGATCGCCGTGAACGTCGGCACGCCGAGGGGCGTCTCCTGGCACGGCAGGACCACCCGCAGCGGCATCTGGAAGCACCCCGTCGCCGGGCCCGTGATGGCGCGCCGGCTCGACCTGGACGGCGACGGCCAAGGTGACCTCGCCGGGCACGGCGGCAAGCAGCGTGCCGTGCTGGTCCACCAGTTGAGCTCCTACCGCCATTGGCAGGACTACCTGGAACGGGACGACTTCACGTACGGCCAGTTCGGCGAGAACCTCACCGTGGACGGACTCGTCGACGACGAGGTGTGCATCGGTGACCGCCACCAGATCGGCGGTGCGGTCGTCGAAGTCACCCAACCCCGGTTGACGTGCTACCGCGTGGGGTTGCGGCTCGGCGAGCCACAGATGGCCGCTCCACTGCTGTCCCATCGGCGCTCGGGCCCCTCCATGCAGGTGCTGACCGAAGGGCGGGTGCGGGCCGGGGACAAGATCGTGAAGTCTCCTCGGGTCTGGAGGAGATGACCGTCGCGGAGATCGACGCGCTGCTCTACCTGCGGCCACGTCGAGTACGCCCCGGGACCCCCGCTGGAGGAAGCGCGCTCATCTGCTGTTCGACGCCCCCGGCCGCGGCCCCGGCCGACGTGGTCCTGGACGTGTGACCGGATGCGTCTGTGGCCGAGGGCACCACCGCCGACGGCGCGAGACGAGTCCGAGTCCGCCGACGGAGCCCCGGTTGCGTGCGGTCGGCGCAGCTGCCTAGCGTGGTTGTGTGGGAAGGGAGAGATTGCCGGCGGGGCGAGTCGGTTGCGTGGGGCATCCCGCCGAAACCACTCCTGGCATGCGCCCGAAAGGGGACTTCTGCCATGGCAAAGGTGCTCTTCATCGTCAGCGGAGCCACCTACTGGGTGCTGAAGGACGGCACGCGGCACGCGACCGGCTACTGGGCCGAGGAATTCGCGAACCCGTACAAGATCCTCACGGACGCCGGTCACGAGGTCGTCGTCGCGACGCCGAACGGTGTGACTCCGACCGTCGACATGATGAGCCTGCGTCCCGAGATGGTCGGCGGAAACGACAGCGCCCTGGAGCTGGAGGCCGTCATCCGTTCCGCGGAGGTGATGCGTCGACCGCTGCAGCTGTCAGACGTGCGCCTGGAGGACTACGACGCGGTCTACCTGCCGGGCGGTCACGGTCCGATGGCGGACCTGGCGTGGGACGCCGACGTGGGGCGGCTGCTGACCCAGCAGTTGGCCTCGGGCAACCCGCTGTTCATCGTCTGTCACGGTCCCGCCGCGATGCTGGCCACCAGGATCCACGGTGAATCGCCGTTCAAGGGCCACAACATCACCTGCTTCACCGACGAGGAGGAGGATGGCGTCGGACTGGCCGCCAGGGCGCCATGGCTGCTGGAGACCGACGTGAAGGCGAAGGTCGGGGTCAAGTTCAGTGGTGGTCCGGTCTGGGAGCCCTACATGGTCGAGGACCGAAACCTGGTGACCGGACAGAACCCGGCCTCGGCCGCGGTCCTCGGGAACCGGATGCTGGAGATCCTCAAGTGACCCAACATTCCACAGTCACACGATCTGGCGGCACCGAAACGGACATCACGTCACGTACCGCCCTCTCACGGTGATGGCTGCCACGGTCAGGCCGGCCGAGCAGGGACGCGGCATGCGGTCCTCCCCTCTCTCGCCAGCGGGCAGGGCCGGAGAGGGGACCGTAGTTTGAGGAGTGGGGCTGTTGGGACGGGAAAGGAGTGGTGGCGATGGTCTCGCGGGTTGATCATGCGGCGCTGTTCGCCGCTACGCCGAGCCCCTACCTGGTGCTCAGCCGGATCTCATAATCATCGACGTGAACCGGGCGTACCTGGAGACCACCGGGCTCACCCGGGAGGACTTGGTGGGCCGACACGCCTTCACCGTGTTCCCGGACAACCCCGCTGACCCGGAAGCCGACGGAGTCCACAACCTTGATGCTTCCCTGCACCGGGTCCTGGCCAGCCGCAAGCCCGACACGATGGCCCTGCAGAGGTACGACATCCGCGTCATGGACGTCCCAGGAGGGTTCGACGAACGTTGGTGGTCGCCGGTGAACACCCCGGTTCCCGGACCTGACGGGCAGGTGGCCTACATCATCCACGGGATCGTGGATGTCACCGCCTTTGTCAAGGCCCACCGGGCCGCCCACCCCGCTGACGCCCCGGTAGGCGAGCACCTGGAGACCGCAGAGACTCTGGAAGCCGAGCTGTATGCACGGCGAGCGAGCTGCAACAGCTACACGAGGAACTGCGGCAGGCCCACACCCGTGAACGCGAGGTCGCCGTCGCACTGCAGGACGCCATGCTCCATGTCCCCGACCTGGCCCACCACCGCGATGTCGCGGTGCGCTACCTGCCCGCCACCGAATCCCTCAACGTGTGCGGCGACTGGTACGACGTCGTCGACATCCCACCCGACCGGCTGGCCATCGCCGTCGGCGACGTCATCGGCCACGGACTTCGGGCCGCGGCCGTGATGGGAGTGCTCCGCAGCGCCCTGTCCGCCGCCATCCGCGCCCTGGAGCGCCCCGCCCAGGCGCCCGAGCACGCGCCTGCGCAAACTGCTGTCAGTTGATCAAACGCGCGAGGGTGTGCGATGCGCTGCACCCGTGACCTGATCGGACAAGACGCACAGCTGCTCACTTAAGGCCGCCTTGGTACGGCGAAGTCATGAATCGAAGGGCCTCAAACTCCAGTACCAGACCGATCACGGCACAACCAAATCGCGTGTCGGGCTCACACTGATCTCTCCCGCCCGACCTGGAGGTCCGATGCCCACGCAGTTCATGGATGCCAAGCAGACCGCCGAGTACCTCAACATGTCCATCACGTGGGTCTATCGGGACGCTCCTCGACTGGGGCTGACTGCCTACAAGTTCGGTACCGGACGGAACGCAAAGCTGCAGTTCAAGGTCTCCGACGTGGACGCATGGGTCCGTCAGCAACGTCTCATCTGATGCGGCTGCAGCTCCTGAACGCCATACCTCGAAGCGGCTGCCGTTCCACGCCTCACGAGCCCTCACACTGAGTGGGCTCGGTCTCTGTTGACCGCCGGGTTACGTAAGCAACCGCACCGACTGATGGCTGGGACCGACGGAGCAGCGCGGAGCCCGGTTCCTACGTGCCGGCCTCGACTACATCGATGGTCGCGCCGCAAGAACCAGGCCGCACCCCCTTCAGGCAGCGAGGTCGTGAAGGCCTTGGTCGAGGAGCCTCGCCGCTCGCCCGATCGAAGCCGGCATGAGGTGCCGGTAGATCCGGAACGTGACCTCGATGTTCTTGTGGCCCATCCACTCGGCGACATCCGTGATGGGTATGTTGTGCGCCAGGCAGTTCGCCGCGAAGAAGTGCCGGTACCCGTAGATCGTCATACCTTCGGGGATGTCCACGTCCTTGCCGGCCAGCTTCCGGTACCAGATGGTGTTGATCGTGCTGTGGTTCATGTGCTTGGCTCGGGTCCCTTGGAGGACATAGCCGTCCTCCGTGGTTCCGTGCTTCTCGACGAAGCGCTCGATCGCTCCACGGATGCTCCGAGGCAGCGGAACTTCACGGAACTCCCCCGGCTTCCTGTGCTTGAGCTTCTCGATCTTCCTCGTTCGGTAATGGACCTGCTCCGTGACGCGGTAGACGTCGTCAGCCACGATGTTGTTCACGTTCAGGGCCAGTGCCTCTCCGTTGCGTAGGCCGCAGCCGGCCATCATGTCCACGAACATCGAGAAGCGGTCGTGGTCGGCAGCAACCTTGATCCCGACGATCTGTTCCTTGGTGGGCACAACGGCCCGCTCTGCCTCGTACCGTGGCGCATCGACGTCCCGCAGAGGATGTCCGTCGATCGCGCCCTTGCGGTGTGCATCGAGCAGCAGTGTCTTGAGGAGGACGTAGACCTTGAACTGGGTCGGGTCGGGCGTCCCTAGGCGGTCCATCATCATGAGGAAGCTCTCGACCACCATCGGGCTGAACGTTTCCAGGCGTCGCGATCCGAGTTCCGGGATCAGGTGGTTGCGGGCGAGGTGCTCGTACTCGTAGGCCGTGCCGTACGAGAGTCGCCGCTGTCGGCCCATGTAGTCACCGACGAAATCCTCGAACCGCATCTGCCCGTAGTGGCGTATGAGTTCGGCCTGGGACGCCGGCGTGTTGGCCTTCCGCGCATACAGCTCGACCAGCCGCTCCTTGGCGGCGTCCTGCGTGCGGAAGCCGGACTCTTCGCGCTGCTTCCCGCTCGCGTCGCGGTACCGGATGGAGTAGGGGTGCGGGCATCGTGTGGGCTGGCTGCAGCTGCACGGCTTGGCGAAGGTTCCCATGCCACGGGCGAGCTGCTTGGGGATGGAAGGCAATGTACTGACCTCGGGCTCTTGCTGACCTTTTGCTGACTCAGCGCCCGTGATTTTGCTTCTGATCTCCGGCCGCACCAAACGGCAGCGTCGACCGGCAGCGACGAGTCGGCGTGGCTGACGGCAGGCCATCAACTCCGTCAGAGTGCGCGTGAGCAGGGCATTTCCTGGGAACAGGTCAGGACCATGACACAAACCCTGAACACCTCCACCCATCCCGCTCACCCTCTACGCCAGCTCTTAGCCGCCTCCGTCGGTAACGCCGTCGAGTGGTACGACTGGTACGCCTATACATTCCTGGCCACCTACATAGCCGACCAGGTGTTTCCCAAGAGTGCGGGCAGTTCTCTCGTGCCGTTGTTGTCGACGTTCGCCGTGTTCGCTGTCGGGTTCTTCATGCGGCCGGTCGGCGGGCTGTTGATGGGGGCCGTTGCCGACCGGCACGGTCGGCGGGCCGCGTTGACCGTGACCATTCTGCTGATGGGCGGCAGCAGTTTGTTGGTCGGGCTGACGCCTACGTACGCTGCCGCCGGTGTGCTCGCTCCCGTGGTCCTCGTCGTGGCGCGGCTGCTTCAAGGACTGTCCGTCGGGGGCGAGTTCGCGGCGTCCACGACCTTCCTCGTGGAGTCGGCGGGGCCCGGCAGGCGCGGGCTGTTCTCGTCCTTCCAGTACGTGTCCACGTCCGCCGGGCAGCTCGCGGCGTCCGGGGTCGCCGCGGTCCTGGTGAGCACGCTGGCCACCGGGCAGATGGACGGCTGGGGGTGGCGCGTGCCGTTCGTGTTCGGGGCGGTGCTGAGCCTCGTCGGGTTCTGGATCCGGCGCGGCGCGTCCGAGACCCGCAGCGCGGAGCAGCGCGCGGCCGAGCGGCCGGGCCTCTTCGACGCGCTGCGTCATCACCCGCGCGAGTCGCTCCTGATCTGCGGCATCACGGCGGGCGGCACCATCGCGTACTACACGTGGACGTCCTATCTGCCCACGTACGCGGAGCTGAACACCGGCATCGACAAGGCGGACGCGCTCGTCGCCGGGACCATCGCGCTGGCGTTCTTCGCGCTGCTCCAGCCGCTCGGCGGGATGCTGTCGGACCGGTTCGGGCGCAAGCCGCTGCTGCTGTTCTTCGGTCTGGGCTTCGCGCTGCTGAGCGTGCCGCTGCTGCAGTCCCTCGGCGGGTCGTTCTGGTCGCTGCTGCTCGTGCAGTGCGCGGGCATGGTGCTGCTCACCGGGTTCACGTCGATCTCGGCTGCGGTCAACGCCGAGGTGTTCCCGGCGCGGGTGCGCGCGGCGGGCATCGGCTTCCCGTACTCGCTGACGGTGGCGCTGTTCGGCGGGACGGCGCCGTACGTGGGCACGCTGTTCAAGGAGCTCGGGCACGCGGGCCTCTTCCCCTGGTACGTCGCCGTGCTCTGCCTGGTGTCGTCGGTGGTGTATCTGCGGCTGCCGGAGAGCGCGCACAAGGAGTTGGATCGCTGACACGGGGCGCCCAAGCGCATGGGGCGAGTGGCCGCTGACGTGGCGCGTCGCGCGTGATCCGCGCGACCGCGTGAGAGTCTGCGGCCACGGCCACCCCTGCGTCAGAAAGAGGCTCGACCATGGCGTACCCCGCACGGGACCTTCTGGAGCGGGCGGCCGTCTCCGTGACGCCCGGCCCCGACGCCAACCGTCTCGTCCCCCTCATCGCGTCGGGCGCGGCCAGCACGTCGTCGGTGGCGGCGATCGCCCTCGCCCAGCGCCATGTAATCCCGGCGGACGAGCGCTCCTTCCGCCACCTCGCGGGACGGGCGGCGGCGGAGGAACCGGAGTGCGTCCCGTTCTTCACGTCGCTCGCCGAGGGGGAAGGTCTCGCGTACGAGCACCTCGGCCCGCTCCTGGCCGCGTGCGGCGTAGGCCCCGAGGAGGCGGCCGCGTACGAGCCTCTGCCCGGCTGCCAGGCCTACCCCTCCTACGTGGCCTGGCTCGCGCTCAACGCCGCCCCCGGCGACACGGTGGTCGCCCTGACCGCCAACTTCGCTGCGTGGGGCGGCTATTGCGCCACCCTGGCGGAGAGCCTGCACACGCACTACGGCTTCCCGGACGAGGCCTGCGCCTTCTTCGACCTCTTCGCCACCCCGTCACCCACCCTCGAGAAACAGGCCCTGGCAGGAGTGCAGGCGGCAGCCGACGCGGGCTGCCTCACGGATACGCCCCTCCACCATGCCCGCCTGCTCCAGACCTACGAGCAGATGTTCTGGGACACGCTGACGCCGTAAGGGCGCCCTGGCTAGGGTCCCCGCCCATGACCGACCACACCCACAGCCATACCGCACACCGCCACCTGGACGCCACCCGCGCGTCCTACGACATCGTCGCCGACGACTACAACGCGCTCCTCAGCTCCGAACTCGACCGCAAGCCCTTCGACCGGGCCATGCTCGCCGCGTTCGCCGAGCGGGTCCTGGCCGACGGCGGCGGCCGGGTCGCCGACCTCGGCTGCGGCCCCGGCCGTGTCACGGCGCACCTCTCCTCGCTCGGGCTCGACGCGTTCGGGGTCGACCTGTCGCCCGGCATGGTCGACGTCGCCCGCCGCACCCATCCCACGCTCCGCTTCCACGTGGGGTCGATGACCGCGCTCGCCCTCGCGGACGGCGAGCTCGCCGGCGCCCTCGCCTGGTACTCGATCGTGCACACCCCGCCGGAGGAACTGCCGGTCCTCTTCGCCGAGTTCCACCGGGTCCTCGCCCCGGGCGGTCATCTGCTGCTCGCCTTCAAGGCCGGTGACGACACCGTGCGCCTTGAGCACGCCTACGGGCATGACCTCTCGCTCGACGTGTACCGGTTCCCGCCCGGCCGGGTCGCCGGGCTGCTCGCGCGGGCCGGACTCATGGAGGTGGCACGGCTCGAGCGCGCCGCCGACGAAGCCGAGAAGACCCCGCAGGCGTTCCTTCTCGTGTGCAAGACATCGCGCAAGACGTAGCGCAAGACCTCACGCAAGACACGACGTCGCCCAACACCCTCCGTCGGCACTCGCGCACGCACCGGTACCCCCGCACCCCCCTCCAGTAAACCTGCACATCGAATGCGCAGTCCGGTCACCGGTTCCGGTAAAGGTGAACAATCCTCAATTTCCACCCCCGTCAAAAATGCGGAGTGTCCATTTTTTGCAGGAGCTAAGGAAGGCATTAAGAAATGCTGACCCGAGTATTTTGTGAAGGTGCTGCCCCGACCCCGTGAACGCGCCTGCACCCGGCGGTAATTACGTGCCCGCACAGCCCCTGACCGGGGACCTTCCGATTGGATGTGCGAGGCGTGGGCGTGCTTTGATCCACCGCACTGCGGGAGTCACGCAAGTGAATCGCGCAATCTGGAATACCAAATGAGAAGGGCACGCAGTTATGAACTTCACCCCCGTTGAGACCGCCGAGATCTCCGACGCCGACCTCGACAACGTCTCGGGTGGCCTCGTCGGCGGCCTCGCCGCCAACGTGACCGGCGCTGCCGACTCGATCGCCCCGGTCTCCGGCGTCGTCGCCGGCCTCACCGGCACGGCCGCGGGCCTGACCGGCATCAACCCGGGCGCCGTCACCGGCCTCGCCACCGGCCTGACCGCCGGTCTCTGAGCCACAGCTCCGCTCGGGCCCCGGAACCTCCCCCCGGTTCCGGGGCCCTTGGGCACTCCTGACACCCGGGTACAGAGCGTCCACGTACAAGAGCACCCAGGTACAGAGCGCCCAGGTACAGACAAGGGAAGTACGTCGTGCAGTTCCGTCAACAGGCCCTGTCCAAGCTGCAGTCGCCCGAGGAACTCGACCTTCCCGTGCGGCTCGCCCGGCCGCAGGGCCTCCTCGCCCTCGCCGTGACCCTCATCGTGATGGCGGCCGGATCCGTGTGGGCGGTGACCGGTTCGCTGTCCTCGACACTCCGCGTCCCCGGCGTACTCACCCACGCGCAGGGCAGTTACGTCCTCCAGAGCCCCGTCACCGGTCAGGTCACCGGTGTACTCGCCAAGGAGGGGCAGCAGCTCGCGGCGAACGCCCCACTCCTCAAAGTCCGTACTGCACAGGGCGACAGCTACGTACGGACCGTGGACGCGGGCCGCGTCACCACACTCGTCGCCCGGACCGGCTCCGTCGTCACGACCGGATCCGACGTCGCGACCGTAGAGAAGACCTCCGACGCGAAGGCCCCCCTCCTCGCCATGCTGTACGTCCCCGCGGACAAGGCCGGCACGGTGCCGGTCGGCGCGGACGTCGACCTCAGCGTCCAGTCGGCGCCGTCCCAGCAGTACGGCGTACTGCGCGGCAAGGTGCAGGCGGTCGGGCGCGGCGCGCAGACCCGCGAGCGGGTCACCGCCTTCCTCGGCGACAAGGAACTGGCCGGGCAGTTCACCCAGGGCGGCCCGACGGTCGCGGTCCTCGTGAAGCTCGTCGCGTCCCCCTCCACCAAGTCGGGTTACGCGTGGTCCTCCGCCGGCGGCCCCCCGTACGCGCTCGACTCGATGACCCCCGCCTCCGGCGCCGTGCACCTCGCCGAGCAGCGCCCGATCGATTGGCTGCTCCCGTGAGCCCCTCCCCCGCAGTCCAGCAGCAGCTGCCCCCGGCCGGTCACGGCCGCCGTCGCGCGCGCCCCGCGCCGAAGCCGCCGAAGCGCCGGCACCGCAAGGTACGCACGCCCACCGTCCTCCAGATGGAGGCCGTCGAGTGCGGCGCCGCGTCCCTGGCGATGGTCCTCGCGCACCACGGCCGGCACATCCCACTCGAAGAGCTGCGCATCGCGTGCGGTGTCTCGCGTGACGGTTCGCGGGCGAGCAACATCCTCAAGGCGGCCCGCAGTTACGGCATGACCGCGCGCGGAATGCAGATGGAACCGGCCGCGCTCGCGGAGGTCGAGGCGCCCGCGATCCTCTTCTGGGAGTTCAACCACTACGTCGTCTACGACGGCGTGGGCCGCCGCTTCGGGCGGCGCGGCGTCCACATCAACGACCCCGACAAGGGCCGCAGGTTCGTACCGACCGAGGACTTCGACACCAGCTTCACGGGTGTGGTCCTCGTCCTGGAGCCGGGCGAGAACTTCCGCCCCGGCGGGCGCAGGCCCGGCGTCCTGCGGGCACTGCCCGCGCGGCTGCGCGGCACGACGGGCACGATGCTCGCGGCGCTCCTCGCGAGCCTCCTGCTGGTGGCGGTCGGCTCGGCGCTGCCCGCGCTCAGCCGCACGTACATCGACATGTTCCTGATCGGTGACCAGACCTCGCTGCTCGGCGCGCTGTTCGCGTCGATGACGGCGATGGTGGCGCTCACCGCCGTACTGACGTGGCTTCAGCAGGCGAACCTGCTGCGCGGGCGCGTCATCGCGTCGACGCTCAGCAGCGCCCGCTTCTTCGGACATCTGCTGCGCCTTCCGGTGACGTTCTTCGCGCAGCGCAGCCCGGCCGACCTCGTACAGCGGCTCCAGTCGAACGACGCGGTGTCCGAGACGCTCGCGCGGGACCTGACGGCGGCGGGCGTCGACGGCATCGTGGTGCTGCTGTACGCGGCGCTGCTGTGGACGTACGACCCTCAGCTCACGCTCGTCGGGGTGGGTATCGCGCTCGGGAACGTCGTTGCGATGCGGATCGTCGTACGGCTGCGGGCGACACGTACGCAAAAGCTGCGCGCCGACACGGCGCGGCTCACCAACACGTCGTACACCGGTCTTCAGCTCATCGAGACGATGAAGGCGACGGGTGGGGAGAACGGGTACTTCCGGCGGTGGGCGGGGCAGCACGCGACCACTCTCGAGGAGCAGCAGCGGCTCGGGGTGCCGAGTGCGTGGCTGGGCATCGTGGCGCCGACGCTCGCGACGCTCAACAGCGCCCTGATCCTGTGGATCGGCGGTCTGCGCGCGGTCGAGGGTCATCTGTCGGTGGGTCTGCTCGTGGCCTTCCAGGCGCTGGTCACCCGCTTCACCGCGCCGGTCACGCGGCTCAACGGTGTCGCGGGCCGCATCCAGGACTTCGCGGCCGACGTGGCGCGCCTGAAGGACGTGGAGAGCTTCCCGGCGGACGCCTTGTACGCGCGGCCGGACGCGGCGGCGAGCACGCGCCGCCTCAAGGGGCACGTCACGCTCGACGACATCACGTTCGGCTACAGCCCGCTGGACAAGCCCCTGCTCACCGGCTTCTCGCTCGCGGTGGGGCCGGGTCAGCAGGTGGCGCTCGTCGGCGGTTCGGGCAGCGGCAAGTCGACGGTATCGCGCCTGATCTCCGGCCTTTACAGCCCGTGGGAGGGCACGATCCGGATCGACGGGCAGCGCCTGGAGGACATTCCGCGCGGCGCGCTGTCCGCGTCGGTGTCGTTCGTCGACCAGGACGTGTTCCTCTTCGAGGGCACGGTCCGGGACAACGTCGCCCTGTGGGACCCGTCGATCCCGGACGAGGCCGTCGTCGACGCGCTCAAGGACGCGGCGCTCTACGACGTCGTGGCGCGCCGGCCGGGCGGTATCCGGGGCCGGGTCGAGCAGGACGGACGGAACTTCTCCGGTGGTCAGCGGCAGCGTCTGGAGATCGCGCGGGCCCTGGTGCGCCGGCCGAGCGTGCTCGTGCTCGACGAGGTGACGAGCGCGCTCGACGCCGAGACGGAGCAGATCATCATCGACAACCTGCGGCGCCGGGGCTGCGCCTGCGTCGTCATCGCGCACCGCCTCAGCACGGTCCGCGACAGCGACGAGATCGTGGTCCTGGACCACGGCCAGGTCGTGGAGCGCGGCCGGCACGAGGAGCTGGTCGCCGCCGGGGGCCCGTACGCCGAGCTGGTCAGGGAGCACTGAGGTGACGTACACGCATCAGGAGCACCCGGCCGGCGACCAGGTGACCGCCGCGTTCGGTTCGCTCGGGGTCGGGGTCGACTGCGCGGGGATGCGCAGCCTGAACCTGGAGGGGCCGCAGGTCCTGTGGCTGGTCGTGCAGGGGGCGCTCGACCTGTTCGCGGTGGACGCGGCGGCGCAGGGCAACTGGCACTTCCTGGGACGGCTCGAAGCGGGCACGCTGCTGCTCGGCCCGGTCGAGGGTCCCCAACACACCCTCGTGGGGCGGCCGTTGCAGGGCTGTCTGCTGCGCCGCATCGGGCTGCGCGAACTCCAGCGCCCGGACTACGGCGACGCCGCGTGGTCGTACGACCAGCAGTACCTCAGCCACTACGACACCCAGGACGCGGCGCTCAGTCTGCTGGAGCACGCGTTCGCGCTCGGTGTCGGGCGCAGCCAGCGCGTCCTGTTCGAAGCACCCCTCGACGGCCGGACGACCGGTGACGACGCGGTGGGCGACGACGACATCCTGTGGCTGCCGGTCCTGCCGGGCAGCGTGCAGTACGGGGCGTCGTACAGCGCGGACACCGTGGGCGAGCTGCTGGTCGACGGGTCCATGTGGCAGCGCATGGTCAACCAGCAGTTCCGGCTCCTGGCGGCGCTCGACCGGTGGATCGAGCGGCTTGAGAGCGCGCACGAGACGCGGGCGGCGGCCGGCATCAAGGCGGGCGAGACCGTGCGCGAGGAGGCCGACCGGACGCTGCTCGCGTCCATCGGGCGCCAGAGCAAAGGGAGTTCGCGGCGCGGGTCGGGCGCGGGTGGCGACGACGCTACGTACGCCGCGTGCAAGCTGGTGGCCGAGGCTTCCGGGATCACGCTCGCGGCACCCGAGCGGGGCGGTGCGGTCAGTGACCGCGTCGACCCCGTCGAGCAGGTCGCCGTCGCCTCCCGGATCCGCACCCGCCCGGTCCGGCTCGACGGCCGCTGGTGGCGCGAGAACACGGGCCCCCTGGTGGGCCACCGCGTGTCGTCCGGTGCGCCGGTCGCGCTGCTGTGGCGGCGCGGCGGGTACGAGGCCGTACACCCGTCGAGCGGACGAGGCACCCGGGTCGACGAGGGCAACGCGGAGGAGTTCGAGGCTCGCGCGACCATGTTCTACCGGCCGCTGCCGGACCGGCCGCTGAGCCCGCTGCGGCTGCTCCGGTTCAGCGCGCGCGGCACCCAGGGCGACGCGCGCAACCTGCTGCTCGCCGGGCTGGTGACCGTGGCGATCGGGGCACTCGTGCCGATCGCGACGGGGCGGGTGCTCGGGGAGTACGTACCGAACGCCGAGACGGACCTCATCGTGCAGGTGGCCGTCGCCGTGATGATGACGAGCATCGTGTCGGCCGCGTTCATGCTGCTGCAGAACCTGACGATCCTGCGCATGGAGGGCCGGATCGAGAGTTCGCTCCAACCAGCCGTGTGGGACCGGCTGTTGAGGCTGCCGACGCGGTTCTTCGCGTCACGTTCGACGGGTGAACTGGCGAGCGCGGCGATGGGGATCAGCTCGATCCGGCGCGTCCTGTCGGGCGTGGGCCCGGTGGTCGTACAGGCGGGCACCATCGGCCTGATGAACATCGTCCTGCTGCTCTGTTACAGCGTTCCACTGGCCCTGACCGCGCTCGCGATGCTCGTGGTGATCGCGGGAGTGTTCCTCGGCCTCGGGCTGTGGGAGCTGCGCTGGCAGCGCCGTCTCGTGGTGCTCGGCAACAAGCTCAACAACCAGGCGTTCCAGACGCTGCGCGGCCTGCCGAAGCTGCGGGTCGCGGGGGCGGAGAGCTTCGCCTACGCGTCGTGGGCCGGGGAGTTCGCGCGCAGCCGTGAGCTCCAGCGGCGCGCGGGCCGCATCAAGAACCTGACGACGGTCCTCAACTCGGTCTATCTGCCGCTGTGTTCTCTCGTGATGTTCATGCTGCTGGCGGGCCCGGCGCGGGGGACGCTCTCCGCCGGAGACTTCCTCACGTTCAGCACGGCGGTGACGATGCTGCTGTCGTCGGTCACCCAGCTCACGGGCGCGCTGATCTCGGCGGCGGCCGTGCTGCCGATGTTCGAGCAGATCAAGCCAGTCCTCGACGAGGCGCCCGAGGTACGGGCCGCCAGCACGCAGCCGGGTGTCCTGTCGGGCGAGATCGAGGCGCGCGGCGTGTCGTTCCGCTACACGGACGACGGACCGCTCGTCCTGGACGACGTGTCCCTCTCCATCAAGCCGGGCGAGTTCGTCGCGGTGGTCGGCCCGAGCGGCTGCGGCAAGTCGACACTGCTCCGCCTCCTCATCGGCTTCGACAAGCCGGTCGCGGGCGGGGTGCTGTACGACGGTCAGGACCTCGGCGCGCTCGACCAGGCCGCCGTGCGGCGCCAGTGCGGGGTCGTCCTCCAGAACGCGCAGCCGCTGACCGGTTCGATCCTGGACTGCATCTGCGGCGCCGAGGTGTTCACGCAGGAGGAGGCGTGGGAGGCGGCGGCAATGGCGGGGCTCGCCGAGGACATCAAGCGGATGCCGATGGGGCTGCACACGATGATCGCGGGCGGCGGGGCCATCTCCGGTGGCCAGCGCCAGCGTCTGATGATCGCCCAGGCGCTGATCCGGCGGCCGCGCATCCTGTTCTTCGACGAGGCCACGAGCGCGCTCGACAACGAGACGCAGCGCACGGTCATCGACAGCACGCGCGCGCTGAACGCGACCCGGGTCGTCATCGCGCACCGCCTTTCGACGGTGATGGACGCGGACCGGGTGATCGTGATGGCGGAGGGCCGCGTGGTCCAGCAGGGGCCTCCGGCCGAGCTGCTGGCCGATACGGGTGGGCGGCTGCATGAGTTGGTGCGGCGGCAGATGGCTTGACGTGTTCTGGCGGGGTGGCGTGACGCGTTTACGCCGGACGGCATGACGCCGCGCCCGGGCCCCGCCCGCACTCCCCACCGTTGACATGCTCGCGCCCCAAGGAGGATGTTGATGCGTGCGACTGCGTGAAGCTGCTCGCAGCATCAACCTTTCAAGCACGAGTAAACATACGTCCGTTTGATTCGAGCGGAGATGGGATCTGTGCGAAGAATGCATCTAGGACCTCTAGGACCTCTAGGACCTCTTGGGTCCCTTGGGCCGCAGCGAAGACTGGGCCTCACACGGACCCGCCGCGCGCGGTGGGCCGCGGGCGCCTCGGCCGGGGTCGCCACCGCCCTCGCCGCCGCGCTCCTGGCCGCCCCCGCCCAGCAGGCGAGCGCCGCCACCCCCGGCAGCGGCGTCCTGGACGACGGCAACCGGAGCGTGACCTGGCAGAGCCCCGTATATCCGGCGGGAACGGTCGGCAGCCCCGGCAGCTGTCCGACCCAGGCGAACGACCCCGACAACAAGGTCTGCGACCGCTTCGACCTCAAGGTGTCGGTCCCGGACGGGTATTGGGACGACAACCCCGAGGGCGGCGTGCCCGTGTCGATCGAGTGGGCCAAGCAGCCCACCGACGACTTCGACATGTACATCTACGACGACGCGGGCAAGCAGGTCGCCGCCAGCGCGGGCACCGCCGACCCCGAGGCGACGGTGATCCCGAAGGCCAACGGCACGTATCACGTCGTGGTCGTCCCGTACGACGTGCACGACAACTCGTTCGTCGGCAAGGCGTATCTGCCCGAGACGACCGACGCGGGCGACCTGACATCGTTCGAGGGCGGGGACGGCAGCTACACGATCGGCGCGGGCGCCCTCAAGGCGAAGGTCGACTTCCTGAAGGGCGGTCAACTGCGCCTGCAGGCCGACCCGTCGGGCAAGTTCAGTGACCCGGCCGGCTCGCAGATCGTGCGCGAGCAGCCCGCCCAGGACAAGAACACGTCGACGTTCGACGCGGGCGCGTACTACGGGATCCGCTCCCCCGGCGCCGTGCTCCGCGTCTACAAGAAGCCGCTGCGCTTCGGCCTCTACAAGGCCGACGACAAGACGCGGATCTGGCAGGAGGACAAGCCCCTGCGCTGGTCCACCGGCGGGATGCGGCAGAGCCTGGAACGCGGCAAGGACGAGCAGTTCTTCGGCGGCGGCGAGCAGAACGGCAGCTTCTCGCACCGTGACAAGACTGTCTTCGTCGCCAACAACACCAACTGGAACGAGGGCGGCTACAACAACTCGCAGCCGTTCTACCTCTCTTCGGCGGGCTACGGCGTCTACCGGAACACGTTCGCCCCTGGCGTCTACGACTTCGGCCCCTCGGTCCACACCGGCCAGCAGGAGCGCCGCCTCGACGCGTACTACTTCCTCGGTGACGCGAAGAAGGTGATCGGCGGCTACACGTCGCTGGTCGGCAAGCCGTTCATGCCACCGGTGTACGGCCTCGAACCGGGCGACGCGGACTGCTATCTGCACAACGCCAACCAGGGCGAGCGCCACACCCTCGACTCCCTGAAGGTCGCGGACGGCTACGTCGACAACCAGATGCCGCTCGGCTGGATGCTCGTCAACGACGGTTACGGCTGCGGCTACGAGAACCTCGCCGAGACCGCCAAGGGCCTCCAGGAGCGCGGCACCGAGATGGGCCTGTGGACCCAGAACGGCATCGACAAGCTCGCCGAGCAGGTCAAGGCCGGGCAGCGCGTCGCGAAGCTCGACGTCGCGTGGGTCGGCAACGGCTACGGCATGTCCCTGGACGCGTGCGACCGCGCCAAGGCCGGCATCGAGGACAACAGCGACGCGCGCGGCTTCGTCTGGATGCCGGTGTCGTGGGCGGGCGCCCAGCGCTGCTCCGTCCTGTGGTCCGGCGACCAGAAGCTGTCCTGGGACTTCATCCGCTGGCAGATCCCGACGTACGCGGGCGCCACGATGTCGGGCATCGCGTACAACACGGGTGACGTCGGCAGCATCTACAGCCACGACGCCAAGATGTACGCGCGTGACCTGCAGGCCAAGACGTTCCTGCCGGCCATCATGACGATGGACGGCTGGGCGCGAGACCTCACCACGAAGCAGAAGATCAACCAGCAGCCGTGGGTGGACGGCGAGCCCTACACGTCCATCAACCGCAAGTACCTCCAGCTGCGCGAACGACTGCTCCCGTACCTCTACACACTGTCCGCCGAGGCGGCGAAGACCGGCGTCGGCGGGGTGCGCCCGCTGTACCTGGAGTACCCGGACGACCCGGGGACGCTGGGCGCGAGCGCCAAGTACGAGTACCTGGCCGGCGACGACTTCCTGGTCGCCCCCGTCTACCAGGACTCGGACACGCGCGACGGGATCTACCTGCCCAAGGGCACGTGGACGGACTACTGGACGGGCAAGACGTACCAGGGTCCGACGACGGTCGACGGCTACCACGCGCCGCTCGACACGCTCCCGCTGTTCGTGAAGTCCGGCGCGGTCGTGCCGATGTGGCCGAAGGGGACGACGTCGTACAAGTCCCGCGACCGCCACGAGCTGGACTGGGACGTGTACCCGCAGGGCCACTCGTCCTACACCCTGTACGAGGACGACGGCGTGACCCGCGAATTCGCCAAGGGCGCGTCGGCGACGCAGCGCGTCACGGTCGACCAGGACGAGCGCGTGACGGAGGTCAACGTCGGGGAGAGCAAGGGCAGTTACGCGGGCAAGCCGGACTCCCGCGCGTACCGCTTCACGGTCCACGGCGATCACGCTCCGCGCCAGGTCACGGCGGGCGGCCCCCCGCTCACCCACGTCGCCTCGCCCGACGCCCTCGCGGCGACGGACTCGGGCTGGTACTACGACGCGGACACGGGGGTGACGACGATCAAGACCGCACGCCAGCCGCTGGACAAGGAGTTCAAGGTGACGCTGCGGAGGTGAGTCGCTGACGCACCAGGGGGGGCGGGCCCGTTTCGGCGGGCCCGCCCTTCGGCGTTCCGGCCGACTGTCTGTGGCGCCTCCTACGCTTCCGGGCATGGGGATCACCACGGCCTGGGCCATCAGCTCGCACGACGACCAGCTCATCGAGAAGCTGGGCCCGCGCATACGTCCGCTCGTCGAGGCGGAGCGCGACTGCCCCGACGCCCGGCGCCGCTGGCGGCACTGGCACCGTAATCCCCTGCCGGACTACCGGACCTGGTGGGACCCGTACGGCCGGAGCAGCGCCGAGGAGGCCGAGAATCTGGACTGCTTCCGCGAGTTGACCGCCTGCGGCGAGCACGTCCAGAAGCTGTACGACGGCTTGTCGCCCGACGACGACTTCCATCTCGTCCGGGACGTCTGGGAGGAGACGGCTGACACGGACGTGATGTTCATGTCGGTCCAGAGCAAGGATTACGCGATCGCGTCCCTCTTCCACGCCATCGGCCCGCGGCGCGCCGCCCTCCTGCCCGGCTGGTGCGGCAACTTCCTGCTCACGTCCGCGCAGGTACGGGAGGCGCTGCCGCGCGTCGAGCGGGCGCTGACGTTCACCGCCGAGGAGGAGGCTGTCGCACGGGACCAGAACTGGGTCGGCTACGACCCGGACGAGGAGAGCGTGCTCGAAGGGCCGCTGCGTGTGTGGCGGCAAGCCGTCGGGGCGGGGCTGGGGCTGTGTGGGGTGGCTGTCACCATCTGGTGACCGCTTCCATCTCTCGGAATGGGGCGCCGGGGGCCCGATGATAGGTTCGAGCGCGTGATATCGACGGGGGCAGCGAGCCGTACAGCACCGTGCCGGGGCACCTTGGCGGGTGGGCGCGGGTGCCTCGCATCTTCACGTAAGGGCTCGGGCAATGACGCAGCGTGACTGGCAGAACGACGTCCTTCGGGACCTGCTCAGGCAGACCCAGGCACAGCTGGGCGGGGAGGGCGCCGAGGCGGTGGCGCAGGGTGCCGTGACGCCTGCGGAAACCGTCGACTCCACGGTGCTCGCGCCCGACCCCGACCGCGCGCCGCTGCCGCGCCGGCGCCCCAACACGGCCCCGTCACCGGACGCGGGCCCGGGCCCGTCGCCCTCCCCGCCCCTCGAAGCCGACGAGGACCCGGAGCCCACGCCGGCCCCGCGCCGGACCCCGTCACTGGCCTCACGCCTGGCGGAGGGCCGAGCGGCGCGGGCGGCTGCGCCGACGACGACGGATGTCGCGGACGCGGATACAGATACGGATTCGGGTATCAGCGGGGGCGCGAGTATGGATGTTTCCGGCATCGATGAGCCGACGCTGCTCACGAAGACGCCGACTGTCCGGATGGCGCCGCCGTCGGTCCGGACACCGGCCGTAGAGACCGATGCGGACGTGGCGGACGCCGCGCCCACACCGGATCCCGTCGCCGCATGGGCCCAGGACCCCGTGCCCGCCCCCGAGTCGGCCGCCGCCCCGGAGCCGGGTGCCACTCTCCCGCCGGAGCCGACCGTCACCCTGGCTCTGGACGTCACGAACGCGCCCGCGCCGGCCGTCACTCCGGCGCCGGAGGCGTCCGCCCTCACGCCCACCCAGGACGCCCCCGCCCCCGTATCCACCCCGGCTCCCACCCCTCCCCCGTACACCCCTCCCGTCGACGCGCCGCCGCCCCCGCACCAACCCCCCGCCCCCACCCTCACCGGGCTCCCCGCGCCGTACCTGCCCGCCGCCCCCGGCGCGACCCCGCCCGCCGGGCTGCCCGCGCCCTACGCCCCCGCACCCGCGCCGGCCCCCGCTCCCGTCCCCGCGCGGATGCGCAACGCCCCCCTCCCCGCCTTCACCCCCGAGTCCGTGCCCACCGTCGATCCACGGCTCGCCGGGTCGGTCGGGCGAGCCCAGCACGGGGACACCATGGCCCGGCGGACCGGGCGTTCACTGCGGCGGCTCGCCGCGTCCGTCAATCTCGACGGCTCCGACGAGACGCGTCTCGCCCGCGAGATCCAGCAGCCCGTGGCCAACGGCCGCGTCGTCGCCGTGACGTCGATCCGTGGAGGCGTCGGCAAGACCACCGTCGCCGCACTCCTCGCCCGCACGCTCAACCACTACCGGCACGACCCCGTGCTCGCCCTGGAGGCCGACGCCGCGCTCGGCACCCTGCCCGTGCGGCTCGGCGCCGAGTCCGTGCGCTGGTCGTGCCCGGACCTCGCGCAGATCCTCACCCCGAAGATGCAGATCACCGACGTCACCGGCTACCTCGTGCCGGTCACCGACGGAGGCTGGCTGCTGCCCGCGAGCCAGGGCCGGGTGGGCGCGCCCCTCGACATCCGCACCTACCGGACCGTCTCGCTCGCGCTGCGGCGCTACTTCGCCATGACGGTCGTGGACTGCGAGACGCTGCCCGGCGAAGTCGCCCGTACGGCCATGGACACCGCGCACGCGCGCGTGGTCGTCGCCCCCATGACCGTGGAGGGCGTCGGCGGCACGCGCGTCGTGCTCGACTGGCTCGCCCAGCTCCCGAAGGCGGCGCTGGCCAGCACCGTCGTGGTCCTCACGTCGAGCGCACCCGACATGACGCTGGACCTGAAGGCGGCGACGGCGCACATGCGCGAGACGGGCGTCGCGGTGGTGCACCTGCCGTACGACCGTCATCTCGCGGCCGGCGGCCCGATCCGGTCGGAACTCCTGGCGGAGGCGACGGGCCGCGCGGCGACCCTTCTCGGCGCCGAAGCCGTACAGCGGGCGGCCCGCCAGCCGTAAAAGGCAGGGGGCGCCTACTTGAAGGTGAACTCCGCAGTCGCATGGCGCTCGTCCCGGCGGGTCGCGATACGCAGCACGGCCGAGCCCCCGTCGTCCGCCACGTCGCCGAGCGCGCACACCTGCTCCCCGGCGAACACCGGCTTCCGCAGCCGGTAGGCGAGCGTGCGGATCTCGCGCCCTGGAGCCTCGCGCCGGGGCAGTTCCAGCATGAGCTGGACGAGGAGCGGGCCGTGGACGACGAGGCCCGGGTAGCCCTCCACGTCCCGTACGTACGGTTCGTCGTAGTGGATGCGGTGCGCGTTGGCGGTGAGCGCGCTGTAGCGGAAGAGCAGGGTCGGGGTGGGGTGGAGGGTCAACTGCCAGTCGGATGGAGCGAGTTCGGCTTCGCCGAGGTCCATGTCGAAGCCGCCGCGTCGCTCGTCCTCGCCCACGCGGTAGACGAGGTCCTGTTCCTCGGTGACCTTGACCTTCCCGTCCTGCGTGATCTCGTGGCGCACGGTCACGAAGGCCATCTCACCGGTGCGGCCCTGCTTGATCTCGACCTTGGCGAGGGAACTCTTACGCCGGGCCGGCACTCCCACAAGCAGCGGCGCCGCGAACTCCGCACGGCCCCCGGCGAACATGCGCCTGCGGTCCGGCAGCGGCGGCAAGAAGTGGCCGTGCGCAGGATGCCCGTCCGCGCCCAGCTCCCGCTGTGCGGGCCATTCGAGGAAGTGCAGCCAGTGCCACAGGGGCGGCAACGGCTCCCTCTCGCCGGCCACCGTCGCCTCCCGGTCGAGCACCTGGCTCAGTGCGGCGACAGGCGCGGCCGCGACGGGATCGTCCAGGATGACAGGGGCGGGGGCCCAGTCGTCCAGGTACTGAGCGAGCATGAGTCCCCCTGAGGTACACGTCCGGTTGGGGCAGCGCCCCGATTGTGCCGTACAAAGCGCCGCCCAGCGTCCGCCGCGCCCACGTTGCGCGTCAACCCCGCGTCAAGAACTCCCACGTAGGAGCAGCGAGTTGCCATGCGCCGGACATCGTTGACGACTCCGGAATTTGGCCGTACAAAGTACGCACACAGTCCAGGGACCGGACGAAGGGACGCCATGCCCGCCATCGCGGAAACGCTCGCCGAGTGGGCGTACGGGTTCGAACCGGACGCCGACGATCTCGCGCTGGCCCGGCGCTCGCTCCTGGACACGGTCGCGGTGACGCTCGCCGGGCGCGGCCACCCCGTGAGCGCGCTCGCCGCCGAGCTGCCGGATGCGGCGCGCTGGGCGGCGGTCGGGCATGTCCTGGACTTCGACGACCTGCACATCGAGTCGACGACGCACATCAGCGTGGTGATCGTCCCGGCGGTCCTCGCGGCGGGCGGTGACGCGCGCGCCTATCTGGCCGGGGCCGGGGTGATGGCCCGGCTCGGCACACTGCTCGGCTGGTCGCATTACGCGGCGGGCTGGCACGCCACCTGCACCGCGGGCGCCCCCGCGGCGGCCGTGGCAGCGGGCGTCGCCTGGGGCCTCACCCCACAGCAGCTCGCGACGGCCATGGCGCTGGCGGTACCCGGCGCGGGCGGGGTCCAGGCCGCGTTCGGCACCCACAGCAAGTCGCTCCAGGTCGGCTTCGCGGCGGAGGCGGGGGTGCGGGCGGCACGCCTCGCGCGGGCCGGCGCGACGGCCGACCCGCGTGCGGTCGACGCGTGGCTGAAGCTGGTGGGTGCGGAGGCGACGGACGAGCCCACCATGCCGGCCCGCCCCGCCGTCCCCGGCGGGCTCGCCATCAAGATCTTCCCGTGCTGTTATGCGATGCAGCGCCCCGTCGCGGCACTGCGCACCGCCCGTGAACTCACCGGCTCCACCCAGGACTTCACCCCATCCGACGTCACCGCCGTCCACGTAACCACCCCCGCCGCCACCGTCCACCCCCTCATCCACGACCGGCCGGACACTGGACTCGAAGGCAAGTTCAGCCTGCCGTATGCCGTGGCGACGGCCCTGCTCGACGGCTTCCCGGGGTTCGGCGCCTTCACGGACGACGCCGTGCGCCGGCCCGAGGCGCGGCGCCTGATGGCCGCCGTCACCACCGAGCGCACCGAGGGCGGCGCCGGGCTCCTCGACGGCGAGGTCGACCTCACGGTGACGCTCGACGACGGGCGCGTCCTGCGATCCTCCCTCGCCCATCCTCCGGGCTCCCCCGAACGCCCGCCCACGGACGCCGAGTTGGCGGAGAAGTTCGCCGCGTGCGGCAGTGACGTACCGGCGCTGCTCAAGGACATGACCTGGGAGTCGGCGCGTGCGCTGCTCCTCGCCGAGCTTCCCGGGAAGGCCCCCGCATGAACCATCCGCTGCCCCTCGAAGGCGTCACGGTCGTCAGCCTGGAGCAGGCCGTCGCCGCCCCCTTCGCGACCCGCCAGCTCGCCGACCTCGGCGCCCGCGTCATCAAGGTGGAGCGTCCCGGCGGCGGCGACTTCGCGCGCCGCTACGACACCACGGTGCACGGCCAGGCCAGTTATTTCGTATGGCTCAACCGCTCCAAGGAGTCCCTCACCCTGGACCTCAAGTCGCCCGAGGGGAGGGAGATCCTGGAGGAACTCCTCGCCGACGCCGACGTGTTCGTCCAGAATCTCGCCCCGGGCGCCGCCGACCGTATGGACCTCGGCCCCGACGCGCTCCAGGCCCGCCACCCGCGCCTCATCCCCTGCACGATCAGCGGCTACGGCACCACCGGCTCCTGGTCGCACCGCAAGGCGTACGACCTGCTCGTGCAGTGCCAGACCGGCCTGCTCTCGATCACCGGCACGCCCGACGAGCCGGCCCGCGTGGGCATCTCGGTCGCCGACATCGCGGCGGGCATGTACGCGTACAGCGGCGTCCTCTCGGCGCTCTACACGCGGGCCACGACCGGCCGGGCGCCCGCCGTCGAGGTCTCCCTGTTCGAGGCGCTCGCCGAGTGGATGAGCCAGCCCGCCTACTACACGCGCTACGGCGGCACCCAGCCGCCCCGCTTCGGCGCCCAGCACTTCACCATCGCGCCCTACGGGCCGTTCACCGCCGCCGACGGCAAGGACGTGCTGCTGTCCATCCAGAACGAACGCGAGTGGCAGGCCCTGTGCGGCACGGTCCTCGGGCGTCCCGAACTCGTCGACGACCCCCGCTTCGCCACCGGCGCGGACCGCGTCGCCCACCGCGACGAAGTCAACGCGGCCGTCGCCGAGCGCTTCGCCGAGCTGGACAGCGAGGACGCGATGGCGCTCCTGGACAAGGCCCGCATCGCGAACGCGGGTGTGAACTCGATCGCCGAATTCCTCGCCCACCCGGCCCTCGCCGAGCGGGACCGGTGGCGTGACATCGAGGTGCCGGGCGACCAGGGACCCGTACAAGCGCTTCTTCCGCCGGCTGACCTGTCCGGGGTCACTGCGCGCATGGACCCTGTGCCCGCCGCCGGGCAGCACACCGAGCAGATTCTTGCCGCCCTGGGGCGAGGCGCCGAAGACATCGAGCGGCTGCGTGCGCGGGGCGTGATCGACACACCGGACGCCTCCGGCCCGCAGCGTGAACAAGGAGCGAAGTGAGCACCCTCGACACCCTCTCCGCCGACGAGCAGCTGATCGTCGAGACCGTGCGCAACTTCGTCGACCGTGAAGTCAAGCCGGTGGTGCGGGAGTTGGAGCACGCCAACACCTACCCCGAAGTACTCATCGAGCAGATGAAGAACCTGGGGATCTTCGGGCTCGCGATTCCCGAGGAGTACGGCGGCACCCCCGTCTCCACGCCCTGCTACGTCCTCATCACCGAGGAGCTGGCGCGGGGCTGGATGAGTCTCGCGGGCGCGATGGGCGGCCACACCGTCGTGTCGAAACTGCTCCTGCACTTCGGCACCGACGAGCAGAAGGACCGCTATCTGCCGAAGATGGCGACCGGTGAGGTCCGCGCGACCATGGCGCTCACCGAGCCGGGCGGCGGCTCCGACCTCCAGGCGATGCGGACGGTCGCGCGGCGGGACGGGGACACGTACGTCGTCAACGGTGGCAAGACGTGGATCACCAACTCCCGCCGCTCGCAGCTGATCGCGCTGCTGTGCAAGACCGATCCTGAGGCCGAGCCGAAGCATCGCGGCATGTCCATCCTGCTCGCCGAGCACGGCCCGGGGCTCACCGTCTCGCGCGACCTGCCGAAGCTCGGTTACAAGGGCGTCGAGAGCTGCGAGCTGAGCTTCGACGACTACCGGGTGCCGGTGGGCGCGCTGCTCGGCGGCGTCGAGGGCAAGGGCTTCGGCCAGATGATGAAGGGCCTGGAGACGGGCCGCCTCCAGGTCGCGTCGCGCGCACTGGGCGTCGGCCGGGCCGCGTTCGAGGACGCGTTGCGGTACGCGCAGGAGCGCGAGACGTTCGGCGAGCCCATCTATCAGCACCAGTCGATCGGCAACTACCTTGCGGACATGGCGACTTCGCTCACCGCAGCGCGCCAGCTGACTCTCTACGCCGCCCGGGAGGCGGACGCCGGCCGGCGCGTCGACATGGAGGCGGGCATGGCCAAGCTCTTCGCCTCGGAGACGGCCATGCAGATCGCCCTCAACGCGGTCCGGATCCACGGGGGTTACGGGTACTCAACCGAGTTCGACGTCGAGCGCTACTTCCGTGACGCACCCCTGATGATCGTCGGCGAAGGCACGAACGAGATCCAGCGGAACGTCATCGCGCGCCAACTGGTCGCCCGCGGCGGCCTGGACGCCTGACCTGCGGACTTTCTTGTACGGTCATCTTTTGTACGGCCATTGGACTCGCGGGCGCACGGACAGGGCGGTGAACGGCGGACATGACGACGCGTGCGACACGCACCGAGGGGACGAGGGAGACGCGGGTGACGGCCCCCGGACGCGACAGCGCCTACGTGCGTCTCGCGCGTGAACTGCGCGAGGCGATCCTGCGGCACGACTATCCCGAGGGGGTGCGGCTGCCGACCGAGGCGGAGCTGGCCGCCTCGCACGGGCTCAGCCGGCAGACCGTGCGGCGCGCGTTCCAGGATCTGGTGACGGAGGGACTGGTGCACCGGGTTCCTGGGCGGGGGACGTTCGCCGCGCCCCGGGAGGAGCAGTATCTGCGGCAGTTCGGCTCGGTCGAGGACCTGATGGCGTTGTCGCTCGACACGACGATGCGGCTGGTGTCGCCGCTGCGGCGCCGGGTGGATGTGGACGCGGCGGGCCGGCTGCGTGTTGCGTCGGACCGGGTGGACCACCTCTCGTTCCTGCGGCTGCACGAGGACACGCCGTTCTGTCTTACGACGGTGTTTCTGCCGCCTGACGTGGGCGTTCTCGTCGCGGACCGGCCCGAGCTGACGGAGGAGGGCGCCGACAGCCGCGTCACCGTCATCGGGCTCCTCGACGGCCGCCTGCCCGAGCCCATCGCGGAGGCGGAGCAGTCCGTCACCGTCGCACTCGCCTCGGACGAGGTGGCGGCACAGCTGGACTGCCCGCCTCGCCATCCGCTGCTCCGTATCGACCGTCTGTATGTGTCGGCGTCGGGGCGGCCGGTCGAGCTGGCGGTGAGCCATTTCCTGCCGGAGCACTATTCGTATCGGGTGCGGCTGCGGCGGAACCCGCGCTGAGCATCTTGGGTGCGCGGGCCGATCGCCGCGCTGAGGCCCGGCGGGCACGGTCACGTCAGAGCGACGACGCCGCCGTCAGCCCCTCCAGCACCGCCTCCTCCACCGTCCGCGGCGACACGCAGTCCCCCGCCATCAGGATCTCGCCCACCCGCCCGCGCGCCGTCTCCGCGAGTTCCGCCACCGGGTCGTGCCCCTGGGCGAGGACGAGGGCCGCGACCCCCTCGATGATCACCGGCTCCTCCGTGAGCGTGTGCTGGAAGTACGCCGTGTCGGCGTCGGCGCCGTAGGGACGCACGGTCGGCACGATCTCGATCCCGGCCCGCGCGGCCTGCGCGAGCATCGCCGCCCGCACGTACTGCTGAAGGTGCTCACCCGCGCCGAACCCCGTCGTACACAGCGTCACCTTCCGTCCCTGGCCCGCGAGTTGGAGCGCGACACCCAGGCCGATCCAGTCACCGCGCCAGTCCGCTACGACGATCCGGCCCTTGGGTGCCTCGGCAGTCCCCCGGACCACGTCCCACGCGTCAAGGACGACGGGGTCATCGAGGAGTTCCAGGGTCGGCCGACGCGGCACCGCCCCCGTGGCGACGATGAGCGCGTCCGCCTCCGCCCGGTCGAGCAGTTCGGCGTCGACACGGGAACCGGTCACGATCTGCGCACCGGCCCGTCGGGCCTCGCCCTCCAGATTGGTGACGGCACCTCCGAACTCGGCGCGCCCAGGCAGCAGTTGGGCCAGCAACACCTGTCCGCCGACCCGGCGCCCGGCCTCGTGGAGCGTGACGTCATGCCCTCGAACCGCTGCGACGGCAGCGGCCTTGAGCCCGGCCGGGCCGCCCCCGGCGATGAGCACGCGGCGCCTGCGCGTGGGCATCGGCAACCGCGTGAAGCGGCGCTCGCGGCCGGTCTCGGGGTGCTGGATGCAGGAGATCGGGTAGCCGCGCTGGAAGTGTCCGATGCAGGCCTGGTTGCAGCCGATGCAGGCCCGGATCTCCTCCGTGCGGCCCTCGCTCGCCTTGCCCGGCATGTCGGGGTCGCAGATCAGGGCGCGGGTCATGGCGCAGGCGTCGGCCTGGCCCTCCTTGAGGATCTGCTCGGCCTCCTGGGGCTGGTTGACGCGTCCGGCGACCATGACCGGCACGTCGACGGCGGCCTTCACGCGGGCGGCGATCGGGGCGGTGTATCCGGCGGGCTGGGTCATCGGCGGGGCGATGTGGAGGGCGCCGGAAAGGGTCGCCGACGAGCCGGCGCACACGCTCACGTAGTCGACGAGTCCTTCGCGGTCGAGCCGGGTGGCCGCGTCGACGGCGAGGTCGGCGGTGAGGCCGTCGTGGCTCAACTCGTCGCCGGAGATGCGGAGTCCGGCGACGAAGTCGGGGCCGGTGTGTGCCCGTACGGACACGAGGGCCTCGCGCAGGAAGCGGAGCCTGCCGTCGATGTCACCGCCGTATCCGTCGGTGCGCACGTTGACCTGAGGGTTGAGGAACTGGGCGGGCAGGTAGCCGTGGCTGGCGACCACCTCGACGCCGTCGAGACCCGCCTCGCGCAGACGGCGGGCGGCCTCGCCGTAACCGTCGATCACCTCACGTATCTCGGCCTCGGTCATGGCACGCGGCATCACGTGGAAGCGCTCGCTCGGGGTCGCGGACGCCGACCAGGCCACGGGCGCGGAGCCGTCGCGCGACTCCAGGATCTCCCGTCCCGGGTGGAAGAGCTGCCCGAAGACCTTGGCGCCGTGCCGGTGCGCGGCCTCGGCGAGCCGCCGGTACCCCTCGATGCACGAGTCGTCCGTCGCCATGAGCACATGCGTCGTGTAGCGGGCCGTCTCGTGAACTCCCCCGACCTGTACGACGATGAGCCCGACGCCACCCTCCGCGCGCGCCTCGTGGTAGGCGATCAGGTCGTCCGTGACCCTGCCACCTTCGACGAGCACCGTGTCGTGACCGGAGGACAGGACGCGGTTCTTCAGGGTCACACCGCCGATGGTGAGCGGGCTGAACAGGTGCGGGAATACGGTCGACGTCATGGCGCGTGTGCCTCCTGTGAACTGCGATACGTATTAGGTGAGTTGGTCCAGCCCTCAGCAAGTCCGAGCAGGCCTGCGGGGGCAGGCTCAGTCCCGTACTCCGAGGACCGACCGTGCCGTGGCGAGGATGACGGCCGCGTAGTCCTCCGGGCCCATTCCGCTGCCCGACGCCACGGCCATGTCGCAGCCGTCGACGGCGGCGAGCACGGTCCGCACGGCGACGTCGACGGGTACGGCCGGGGTGAACTTCCCTTCCGCGACGCCCGATTCGACGATGCCGAGGACGAGTTCGCGCCACTCCTCGTGGGCGCGGCGCACCCCGTCCCGCAGCTCGGGCCTGCGCGCGGCGCTCGCGCAGAACTCCGTCCAGGTCGCGCACCGGCGCTGGAGGTCGGGGTCGTCGGCCAGCTCCCGTGCGAGGAGTTCGAAGCGGCGCCACGGGTCGGGTTCGGCGGAGGATCCCTTGCGCCAGCGCGCTATGAGGTCGCCGATCGACCAGTCGAAGGCCTCGCGGAAGAGCAGGTCGCGGGTGTCGAAATAGTGCTGGAGCAGCCCGATGGACACGCCGGCGCCGCGCGCCACGTCCCTCATGCGTGCCGCGTCGAAGCCGCGTTCGGCCATGGCGAGGGCGGCGGACCGCAGGATCCGCTCGCGCGGATCCTCACCGGCGCCTGCGCCACTGTCGCCCACACTGCCGCCGCCGCTGTCGCGTCGCTCCCCCATGCCCGCCCCTTGTCCGTTGTCCGTCACTCGTCGCCCGTCGCCGGGAAGTGATCGCGAAATCGCTGTCCGACCCCTGTTCCCGGCCAACAATAACGAATTATTGTGACCGCCGACACAGCGAAGGAGCACGACTTTCCGCACCGCTTTCCCACCGCTTTCCGCCCCTCCCCTCACCTCCCGACCGAGACAGGTGGCCCCCTTGACCCAACAGCTGCACAAGTCCCTGACCTGGCGCGACGGCATGGCCATCGCCATGGTGATCCCGAACGGCCTCCTCCTCACGGTGGGCTACACCGTGGGCGCGATCGGGGGCTGGACGGCCATCACGATCTGGTGCGTCGGCGCGCTCGTCGCGTTCCTGCAGAACATGCTGTTCGCCGAGACGGCCGCGATGTTCCCCGGCATGTCGGGCGGCATCAGCAGATACGCCACCGAGGGCTGGAAACGCTACTTCGCGCCGCTGGGCGCCGTGGCCTCGTACGGATACTGGATCGGCTGGTCGTTCAGCATCGCGGTCAACGGCGCGGCGATCGGCCACCTCATCACCGCGCAGTGGTTCCCGCACGCGCCGTCGATACCGTTCCCCGGCCACCCCATCGGACTCCCGGAGTCTCTGGCGGTCCTGGCGATCGCGGGCGGCTGGGCCTGCAACTACTTCGGCGCGCGCCTGGCCGCCGGGGTCTCCAAGGCGGTCGCGGCGCTCGTGATGCTCGGCCTCGCGGTGGTCGTCGTGGCCCCGCTCGTGCGCCCCGGCAGCTGGGACGCGTCCCGCCTGACCTGGTACCACGGCGGCAGCTGGATGACGTTGATCGTGTGGTTCTACGTCACGGCCTGGACGACGTACGGAACGGAGATCTGCGCGTCGTTCGCGCCCGAGTACCAGGACACGGCCCGCGACACCGCGAAGGCGCTGCGTCTGACGTCGATCATCTCGCTGGGTGTCTTCTTCGTCGTGCCGCTCGCGACGGTCGGCAGTGTCGGTGAGGCGACGCTGCGCGCCGATCCGGTGGGCGCGTTCGCCACCGCGTTCACCCGGGCGCTCGGCGGGTTCTCGGACCTCGGCGTCGTGATCCTGATCGTCTCGATGTTCTTCGGCATGGTGTCGTGCACGGCTGACGGCGGCCGGGCGCTGTACGGGCTGGCGCGCGAGGGCATGACCATCCGTCAGCTCGACAAGGTGAACCGCTGGGGTGTGCCGGGCCGCGCCCTGACCCTGGACGCGCTCGTGAACGCGGCGATCGTGGTGCTGCTCGGCGAGCCCCTGAGCATCCTCATCGCCAGCAACTTCGGCTACCTGGTCGCCATGACGCTCGCCGTCGCGGGCTTCCTGCTGCTGCGCAAGGACCGCCCCGACTGGCCGCGCCCGATCCGCCGTGCGCGCGCCTGGATCCCGGTGGCGTGGGTCCTGTTGGCGTTCAACGTCGTGATCGTCTCGGTCGGCGTCACCCACCCGTCCCTCGCGGGCTACGGCGGCGCCGGGGAGTCCTTCCTCGCGGTCGGCATCCTGCTGATCTCGGTGGTGCTGTACGCGTACCGGAGGGTCGTCCAGGACAAGGAACGGATCGCCTGGCGCATCGAATCGCCCCGGACGCCGGACGAGGAGATGGCCGAGGTGGCGCCGGAGGCGGGATCGGGCGAGGGTCAGCCGAACTCGGCCACCGCCCGCTCCACGATCCGCTCCAGCCGGTCGTGATGGGCGCCGCGCCAGTAGACGCGGCCGCACGCGCGGCACTGGGCGAACACGTCGTACGTGCCGCGCGTCCCGCCCTCCAGGCGGTCGGCGACGTCCTCCTTGCGTGCGTCCTTGAGCTTTCCGTTGCAGGCGGTGCAGCGGGTCCAGGGGCGCAGCTCGGGGGTGAACCGGCCGAGTACATCGCGTAGTTGGTCGTCGGGCCGGTCGCTGTAGACGTACGCGCCGGCCCACAGCTCCCGCCGCCGCAGCAGCCCCCGGTCCCGGCTGAGCAGGACGCGCTTCTCAGCCGCGGATTGGGCGGCGAGCGCGGGGTCGCCGATGTCCGTGGACTCGTAGGCGCTGTCGACCCCGAGGAGTCGCAACCGCCGGGCGAGTGTGCCGAGATGGACGTCGAGCAGGAAGCGGAGCGGCGCGCCCGGTACGCGCTGCGGCCGGACGACGGCCCGGACCTCGACGCGCTCCCCGGCGGAGGGGATGTGTCCGGTGGCCACCTCGCGCCCGTCCACGATCAGGGCGCCGACCTCCGTCAGGGGCACCCCGAGCGACTCGACGACATGGCCGAGGGTGGACACGCCGTCGGTGACGAGCGGCGTGTCCGCACCGCCGCGCCGCTCATGCGGAATGAACAAATCCAACTCGAGCGCGACGCCGACGACGATCTCCGGTCCGTTCATCGGGTCAGGATGCCATGCGAACGGAAGCGCGGACCTGGGGTTTTCCCCACGCACGAGCGCGACACAGACGCGCGCCTAACCGCCTTACGAGTGACACCCGTTCGGCCCATCCCCGGGAACCGGAATCCCAGCCTCCGCTTCTGAAGTGCACGTATGCACCACATCCCCCACCATCTGGGATTTCGTTCGAAGGGGACATTCCACTTATGAAGATCCTTCCTGTGCTTACAGTTTTCCCGGTTCGTACGGGAATCAGTACGCAGCCCATGACGCAGCAACGAGACGGAGAGCGAGGCACGGGTGACATCCGCTGACACGCACCGGCAGACGGGCCGGACCGGTGCCGTACTGGAGGGGCTGGCCGGCTGGGTGCCACCGCGCCGGGTCGCCAACGACGAACTCCCCACCACCTGGGAGGTCGACGACGCCTGGGTGCGCCGCCGGACGGGCATCGTCACCCGGCACTGGGTCGGCCCCGGCGTCCGCACGGGCGAACTCGCCCTGGAGGCCGCCGTCCGCGCACTCGCGGTGGCCGCCGGACCGGCGCCCGACACCGTGCTCGTCGCGACCTCCACCCCGGACCTGCCGATGCCCGCCATGGCCCCGCTCCTCGCCACCCGCCTCGGTCTCGACGGCGCGGCGGCCTGGGACATCTCGGCGGCCTGCAGCGGCTTCGGCTACGGACTCGCCACGGCCGTCGGCGTCATCGCCTCGGGCGCCGCCGAACGCGTCCTGCTCGTGGGCGCGGAGGTGTACTCGACCCTGGTCGACCCCGCCGACAGCAGCGCGGGCGTCGTCTTCGCGGACGGCGCGGGCGCGGTGGTCGTACGCCGTGGCACGTACGGGGAGCCCGGCAGCGTGCTCGCCTTCGACCTCGGCAGCGACGGGACGGGACACGAGCTGATCAAGGTCCCTGGAGGCGGCGCCGCGGAACGCGCGGACCCGGCCGCCCACACCCCGGCCGACCGGTACTTCCGGATGCAGGGCCGGGAGGTGTTCCGGCACGCGGTGATCCGGATGACCGAGTCGTCCCGCGCCGTGCTCGACCGCACCGCGTGGACCACCGACGACGTGGACCGGTTCGTCGCCCACCAAGCAAACGCCCGGATCCTCGGCGCTGTCGCCGAACGCCTCCAACTCCCCCCGGAACGCCAGGTGTCCAACATCGAACACGTCGGCAACACGGGCGCCGCATCCATCCCGCTGGCGCTCGCCGACGCCGCCTCACGCGGTCTGCTCACCCCCGGCCAGCGCGTCCTCATGACGTCCTTCGGGGCGGGGCTCACCTGGGCCTCGGCCACGCTGCTGTGGCCGGACCTGGCCGCCGTACCGCCGGTGTGTCCGTCGCCTCAGGTCCCCTGAGCCCGGACCCACCTCAGCACTTCATCACCACGAACAGCATCACGACCGGCACCACACACGCGACCTGAAAGGGCCCGATATGTCCTCGTCGTCCACCGCTTCCACCCTCACAGCCGTCGTCCCCGGCACTCCCGCACCCCGGGCGGGCGCGGCCGTCACCTCCGTACTCACGGAGAAGTTCGAGGTCAGCCCCGAGAGCATCCGGCCCGACGCCACTCTCGAGAGCCTCGACCTCGACTCCCTCGCGCTCGCGGAACTCGCGCTCGCCCTCCAGGACCGGCTCGGCGTGCGCGTCGAGGAATGGGAAGCCGGCAAGCGCACCACCGTCGGCCAGCTCACCGCCACCCTCATCACGCGGCAGAACACGGCAGGGGCCCGGTGACGAAGAATTCCGACCGCGCGGTCGCCATCACCGGCCTGGGGCTCATCACCCCGGCCGGTGTCGGCCGCGAGGCCACCTGGCAGGGCGTGCTGCGCGGCCGGTCCCTGGCCGCCCAGGACCCCGAACTCAAGGAACTGCCCGTCGACTTCTCCTGCCGCGTCCCCTACATGACGCCGGATCAGGCGCGGATCGGCGGGGGCAAGTCCTGGCGTATGGGGCAGTTCACCCGGCTCGCGGTGCTCGCCGCGCGGGAGGCCGTCGCCGACGCCGGGTTCGCCGGCGGGGACTGGGACGGGGCCCGCGTCGCGGTCGTCATCGGCTCGGGCCTCGCGGGCGCCGTCCACCTGGAGGAGCAGTCGGCACGGATGCTCCAGGAGGGGCCCGAACGGGTCGCGCCCACGCTCATCCCCATGCTCATCTCCAACATGGCGGCGGGTGAGGTGGCGCTCGACCTCGGGGCGCGCGGCCCGTCCCTCGCCACGGAGAGCGCCTGCGCCTCCGGTGCGAGCGCCCTCGCCGTCGCGCGCGACCTGCTGCTGTCCGGCGCCTGCGACATCGCGGTGGCGGGCGGTACGGAAGCCGCGATCACGCCGGTCATCACCACCGGGTTCCACCGCATGGGCGCGCTGTCGTCCCGCGGTGACGAACCCGCCGCCGCCTCACGGCCGTTCGCCGCCGACCGCGACGGTTTCGTGATCGCCGAGGGGGCCGCCATCTGCGTACTGGAACGTCCGGCGGACGCCCGGTCGCGGGGTAGGCGGTCGTACGCGCTGCTCGCCGGCGCGGGGCAGTCCACCGACGCCCACCACCCGACCGCACCCGCTCCCGGGGGCGCCGTCGCCGAGAGCGCGCTGCGCACCGCGATCGCGGACGCGGGGCTCGCCCCGGGCGACATCGACCATGTCAACGCGCACGGCACGTCGACCTCGCTCAACGACCGCGCGGAGGCCGAGCTCATCGCCCGGGTCCTGCCGCACGGCCCGAGCGTCACCGCCCCCAAGGGCGTACTGGGCCACAGCCTGGGCGCGGCCGGGGCGATCGAGGCCGCGCTCACGGCCCTGACGATCCATCACGGCAAGGTCCCGCCGATCGCGAACCTCACCCCTGAGAACCTCGGCTTCCCCCTCGACTGCGTGACGGGCACGCCCCGCCCCCAAGACGTACGGGCCGCGGTCACCCACTCGTTCGGCTTCGGGGGGCACAACGTGGTTCTGGCGCTCACGTCCGCGCGGACGGTGGATACGGCTACGGCTGCGTCGACCTGAGCCGGGCCTTCCGCTTTTCCCGGTCCGAGCGCAACCGTCCCCCGCCGCGCTCCCCTCCCCCGCTTCCCCCATACCCTCCCCTCCGCTCCCCGAGAGACATCCCGTTGACCCTGTACAGCAGCATCGTCCACGCGGCGGTCCACGTTCCGCCCGGCACGCAGTCCGTCGCCGAGGTGGAGAATCGTTTCAGCTACCACAGTCCCCATGTCCCGCTCACGCCCGGCGTGCTGGCGCACATGTACGGCCTCGCGGAGCGGACCGTCGCCGCCGACGACGAACAGCCCTCCGACCTGGCCGCCCACGCGGCCCGCCGGCTCTTCGCGGCACCCGGCGTCGCCGGCCCGTCGGACGTCGATCTGCTGATCTTCGCTGGAATCCTGGCCGACATGGAGGAGCCCGCGACGGGGCACGTGGTCGCCGACAAACTCGGCCTGAGCTGCCCGGTGTTCGACCTCAAGAACGCGTGCAACGGTGTCCTCAACGCGATCGAGGTGGCCGACGCCCTCATCAGGGCCGGCCAGTACCGGCGCGTCCTCGTGACCACGGCCGAGGTGTCCACGCGCGAGAGCCGCTGGTCGGTCGGCGACCCCGCAGAGGTTCTGTCCGCGCTGCCGAGCCTGAGTACGGGTGACATGGGCTCCGCCCTGCTGCTCGAAGCGTCCGAGCGGCCCGGGGTCATCAGCTCACGCTTCTTCGCCAACTCCTGGGGCTGGCCGGCCGCGACCCTGCCGAACCCCTACGCCCAGCACCGCACGCTCGGCGAACTCCGCATCGATTCGGCCCAGTTGGTGGATTCGTTCGCCGGGTTGCCCGAGAAGGTGCGGAGTGCGGTGGGTGACATGGGTGTCAAGGTGGAGGACCTGGACCTCGTATGTGTGCACCAGCCGTCGGTGGCGTTCACGAGGGTGGTGTGCGAGTGGGTGGGTGTGGACCCGGACCGCGTCCTCGCCACCTTCCCGACGCACGGCAACGTGGCCACCAACACGATCCCCCTCCAGCTCGCCACCGCGCTCGACACCGGGCGGCTGAGGCGGGGCGACCTGGTCGGCATGTTCGGCTTCGCCAGCGGGGCGAGTGCCGGGGTGGTGGTGTGCGAATGGTGACGCCGGAGATGCCCGCGCTGCGGGGTTCTGCGGAGGGCATGGTGGTCCCACGTATCGCCCCGTTGCCGGCCGAGCAGTGGCCGCCCGTGCTGCGTGATCTGCTGGGCGCGTCGAGTCAGGACGGGCCGGGTCGCGTCAACCTCTTCGGTACGCTCGCCCACCATCCTCCGCTCGCCGAGGCGTGGCTGCGTCTGGCCCAAGTCCTCACCCATCAGGGCACGTTGGCGATGCGGGACCGGGAGCTGGCCATCCTGCGCACGTCCCATCTGCTGCGCTGCGACTTCGTCCGCGCGCGGCACGAGGGCCACGCGCTGCTCGCCGGACTCGACGGCGCCGAGGTCGGTGCGACCGCCTCCCCCGATCTGTACACCCATGCGTGGCGCCCGGCCGACCTGGCCGTCCTGCGTACGGCGGACCACGTCGCCGGCCAGAGCGAGGTGCCCGAGTCGTTGTGGCGGCAACTGGCCGACCGGTTGCGGGCGGAGCAACTGGTGGAACTGCTACTGGTGATCGGCCAGTGCGCGATGGTGTGCACGACGCTGAACACGCTGGGGACTCCGCCGGACACACCTGAGACATGTGTGGGGCTTGGCGCCCCCGTTTAAGGGCTGGCACGTACCCGGTCAAGGGCTGGCACGCCCCCGTTCGAGGGCCGGCGCTTCCCCGCTCAAGGCCCGGCACTCCGCTTGCGCACCCTCTCCACATGACACACCCTCCCCGAAAGGGCCCTCCCCCATGACCGCCGCCGCGCTCGCGCTGCTCGCGCCGCCCCTTCGCCTCCCCGCTGCCCAGGGCGGCTGCCCGTTCACCCCGCCGCCCGCGTACACGGAGGCCGCGCGTTCAGGTGCGGTCACCCGGTCCGTCCTGCCCGACGGCACGCCGTGCTGGCTCGTCACGGGTCACCGGGAGGTGCGTTCGGTCCTGTCCGACACGCGCTTCAGTGCCGACGCCCGTACCCCCGGCTTCCCGTTCCTCTCGCCCGGGCAGCGTCAACTCGCCACGTCCCGGCCGAGTTTCATCCGCCTGGACGACCCGGAGCACTCACGGCTACGGCGCCTGGTCAGCGGAGATTTCGTCCTGCGACGAGTCGATGAACTGCGTCCCGGCATCCAGCAGATCGTCGACGACACGCTCGACGCGATGGTGTCGGCCGGGGGCCCGGCCGACCTGGTGCGGGACTTCGCGCTCCCCGTCCCGTCCCTCGTGATCTGCATGATGCTGGGGGTTCCGTACGAGGACCACGGTGTGTTCCAGTCCCTCAGCCGCACCCTGCTCGACAACACGGCGAGCGCGGCCGAGGTCGCGGGCGCGCACAGGGCGCTCATGAACTATCTGGCGGTGCTGGCCGAACGTAAGGCGCAAGCACCCGGCGACGACATCCTGAGCCGCCTCGCCACCCGCGACGACCTCACACCCGCCGAAGTCGCCTCGCTCGGGTTCATGCTGCTCGTCACGGGCCACGAGTCCACGGCGAACATGACGGCGATCAGCACGCTCGCGCTGCTCAGGAACCCGACACTCATGGGGCGGCTCCGGAACGACCCGTCCCTGATGCCCGCCGCCGTCGAGGAGTTGCTCCGCCACCTGACGATCATCCACCTCGGCCTGGGGCGGGCCGCGAGGGAGGACGTGGAGGTGGGCGGGGTGACGATCTCGGCGGGGGACGGCGTGATCTGCATGTTGTCCACGGCCAACCGCGACGAGGAGGTGTTCGGCCCGACGGCCGACACCCTCGACGTGGACCGCCCCGACGCCCGCCGACACATGTCGTTCGGCTTCGGCGCCCACCACTGCCTGGGCCACGCGCTGGCCAGGGTGGAACTGGAGATCGTCCTGACCACCCTGCTCCGCCGCCTGCCGAACCTGCGCCTGGCCACCGACGAGTCGGCACTGGCCTACAACACCTCGGCCATCGTCTACGGAGTCAGAGCGCTGCCGGTGACGTGGTGAACGGCCCGGAGCCGGCTCAGCAGCCGGTTCCCCGCGGCTCGAACTTCACGCGCGCGTGCTCGGCCTGGCCGTGCACCTCGCTGTACGTCGCCGGGCTGACGCGGAACCAGCGGTCGTCCACCGCGGACTTCCCGTTCACATCGTCGAGCCGCACACACCACCGCTCGGGCCGCACGACCCGGGTGTACGACTCACTGCCCTTTCGGACCTTGCGGCACTTGTTGTAGTGGTCGGTGGTGTACCAGGTGCGGGTCGTCTTCCGCTTGCCGCTGCTGCGACGCGAGGTGTGCTTGACCTTCCGGGTGGCCGGCGAACACGACTTGACCATGTGCGGCCGGGTGCCCCTGGCGGTCTTCCTGGGCAGATGCCGGTCGGCGTCGTAGAGCCCGCGAACCAGATCGGGATTCTGCTGCTCCTGAGCGTACGAACCGCTCTTCCCCGGCCCCTTGGCCCCGCCGTGGTCCTGGCCACCGCCCGAACCGGAGCACGCCCCGAGACAAGCCACGAGCACCACCACAAGCCCGGCCAGCGCCGAACGCCCCTTCACGGATACATCTCCCCCAGCTCTACAAAAGCCATGCTCACGCCAACAGCAGCGCCCAGCGTAACGGACCGGTCCCCCAGGACTCACCTCCCGGCAAGCGCCGGTTGACACCCCTTCCGGCCTGCGGCCAGAGTCGTCGCCGTGGAGATCAACAATCTGACAGCGGCCGAGCGGCGGGTCTGGGAGGGGTTTCCCCGGGGGGAGGGGGTCGACTTCGTCGAGGAGTACGGGGATCTACCGGAGGACCCCGAAGTACCCGTCCCAGAGCGGACTTTGAGGGCATCCGTGCTCCGAAGGCTCCTCCTTCGCGGTGACCAGGAGCAAGGGCACACCCGCGAGCTGTGGGTGGCCGGGGCCCGGATCACCGGACACCTGTACCTCGGCTACAGCACGATCGACTTCCCGGTGCACCTGGAGGACTGCGTGTTCGACAAGGCTCCGAACTTCTACGGGGCCCAGATCCGTCAGCTCGAACTCCCCAACTCCACCATGCCCGACCTGCACGCCGCCACCGTACGGATCGACGGCGTTCTGCGGATCTCCGGGTGCCGCATCCCCGGCGCCGTCCGGCTCGGCGGGGCGCGTGTCGCCGGTGCGTTCTTCCTCGACGGCGCGAAGCTCGGCGGCGCCGCAGACCTCGACGAACCCGCCCTCCAGCTGAACCACTCCGTCATCGAAGGTGACATCTACGGCCGCGGGCTCGCCACTCACGCGCAGGTGCGGCTGGCCGGTGCGACGGTCGCCGGGACCGTCGATCTCGATGACGCCCGGCTGCACGACGGCGCAGGCAACGCCCTCGACGCCGAGAACCTCACGGTCGGTTCGGACCTGCGCGGAATGCGGCTCCAGACACGTGGCCGCCTGAATCTGCGCGGCGCCCGCATACCCGGCCAGCTCAACCTCGCGTACGCCGACCTCGCCGACCCCGAAGGCATCGCCCTGCGCGCCAGCAACGCGACGATCGGCGAGCTGTGGCTGCGCGACGCCCAGCCTCTGCGAGGCAAGCTCAACCTGCGTGGCGCCCGGCTCGACCTGCTCCACGTCGCCCCCGAGACCGTTCCCCGCGCGGTCAAACTGGACGGGCTGACCTACAGCACCCTCGCCCCGCACGAACCCGCCGAGAAACGCCTGCCGATGCTGCAACGGGACGAGGCAGGCTATGTCCCGTTCGCCTACGAGCAGTTGACCGCCTCCTATCTGCGGACCGGCGACGCGGACGCGGCCCGCTCCGTCCAGCTCGCCAAGCAGCGCCGCCACCGCTCGACGCTCCCGACCTACGCCCGGCTGTGGGGTCACCTCCAGGACGCCACCGTCGGCTACGGCTTCCGCCCGATGCGCGCCGCCGCCTGGCTCGCCTCACTCCTGGCCATCGGCTCGATCGCGTTCGCCCTGCACCATCCAAGCCCCCTCAAGCCCGACGAGGCCCCCGAGTTCAACCCCGTCTTCTACGCGCTCGACCTGCTCCTCCCCATCATCGACTTCGGCCAGGAGAGCGCCTTCTCCCCCACGGGCTGGTACCAGGGCCTCTCCTACCTCCTGATCATCACCGGCTGGGTCCTCGCCACGACCGTCGCCACGGGCATCACTCGCACCGTGAGCCGTCAGTAGGCCGTGGGGTTGCCACGAACAGTGCGTCCACGGCGATGGCCCCTCAGTCGTCCAGGTGGAACCACGACGTCTTGAGCTGGGTGTACTGCTCGATCGCGTGCAGCGACTTGTCGCGTCCGAAGCCGGACTGCTTGAAGCCGCCGAACGGCACGTTCACGTCACCGCGGTTGTAGCAGTTCACCCAGACCGTGCCCGCACGCAGGCGGCGGGCGATCCGGTGGGCCCGGCTGACGTCGCGGGTCCAGACTGCGGCGGCGAGACCGTAGACCGAGTCGTTCGCGACCCGCACCGCCTCGACGGCGTCCTCGACGGAGATCACCGAGAGCACGGGCCCGAAGATCTCCTCGCGCGCGACCCGCATCTCGTTGTGCACGCCCGCAAGCACGGTGGGCCGGAAGTACGAACCGCCGGTCTCGACCCGCGCCCGCTCCCCGCCAGCGACCACCCGCGCGCCCTCCTCCTCGCCGGCACGGACATAGCCCGCCACCCGGTCGAGATGGCCGGCGTCGATCAGCGCGCCCATCTGGGTCGCCGGGTCGAAGGGATCACCGGGCTGCCACTCCCGCGTCGCCTCGATCACGCGGGCGGTGAACTCCTCGGCGATCGGCGCCTCGACCACGAGCCGGGTGCCGGCGCTGCAGACCTCGCCCTGGTTGAAGTACGCGCCCTGGGCGGCCTCTTGGGCTGCGCGGTCGAGGTCGGGGGCGTCGGCGAGCACGACGTTGGCCGACTTGCCTCCGCACTCCAGGGCGACCACCTTCATGTTGGAGCGGGCCGAGTAGCCGAGGAACATCTTGCCGACCTCGGTGGAGCCGGTGAAGGAGATCTTGTCGACGTCCATGTGCAGGCCGAGGGCGGCACCGGCGGTCTCGCCGAATCCGGTGACGACGTTGAGCACGCCGTCGGGAAGGCCGGCTTCGGTGGCGAGCCGGGCCAGGGCGCAGACGACGAGGGGCGCCTGCTCGGCGGGCTTCACGATCACGGAGTTGCCCGTCGCGAGGGCCGGCGCGATCTTCCAGATGGGCATCCCCAGCGGGAAGTTCCACGGCACCACCGCGCCGACGACGCCGATCGCCTCCCTTGTGACGAGGGCGAGTTCGCTGTCCGGGGTCGGCATCACCTCGCCGGCGAGCTTGTCGATCGCCTCGGCGTAGAACTCCAGGACCCCCGCCGCGTCGTCGACCTCGGCGAGCGCGGCCGAGATCGGCTTGCCCGAGTCTGCGGTCATGATCATCGCCAGCTCGGAGCGCTGCTCGCGGATGCGGGCGACGAAGCGCATCATGACGGCTTTGCGTTCGCGCGGCGCGGCCCGTGACCAGCGGCCGTCCTCGAACGCCCGCCGGGCCGACGCGACGGCGAGGTCGACGTCTTCCGTGGTGCAGGCGGCGACCGCAGCGAGGGGCTTTCCGTCCACGGGGCTGATCCGTGTGAAGACCTCGCCGGACAGTGCGGGCCGGTAGCGCCCGTCGATGAAGGTGCCGCCTTCCGGGGCGGCGTCCGCGCCGAGGCGCGCCGAATCCGCGACGACTGTGGTCATCGTCGACCTCCTTGGCTGGTGTGAAGGTTGGGCAGATATGAAGGCTCATGACGGTGCGTCAGGGCTTATGACGGTGCGTCAGGCCTGGTCACAACTCGTCGCGGCTGCGGAACTGCCGCAGGCGCAGGGCGAGTTGTACCTCGAGGAGGTCCGAGCCGTCCTTGAGGCTGCGGCCGGTGAGCTGCTGGATGCGGTCGAGCCGGTACGCCAGGGTCTGGCGGTGGATGTGCAGCTCACCGGCCGTCGGGCCTGGGCGGCTGCCGTTGTCGAGGTAGACCTGGAGGGTCTGGAGCAGGGCGTGGTTCTTGTCCGCGCACATGAGGTTGCCGAGCACGCGGTCGAGGTAGCTGTCGACGCTCTTGGCGTCGACGAGGTGCTGGAGGAGCAGGTCGAGCGCGGCGCCGCCGGGTTCGTTGACCCCGACGCGTCCGGTCGCGGCCGAGGAACGTGCCTCGTAGAGGGCCTCGCGGAGGTGCTCGATGCCGGTGCGGAGCTGGCTGGTGCCGAGCACCGTGGCGATGCCGATGGTCTTGAGGTCCGCCCAGACGCGCTCGCCGATGTTGCCCTGCGGGTTGAGGGCCAGTACGAGGACGAGGCCCTCGGACCAGGTGGCGAGGAAGGCCTCGCTGGCGCGGGCCACGCTGTCCTCGACCCGGGCGAGCAGTGACTCTCGTATCTCCTCGCTCGGTGACTCAGCCCGGCAGGCGAGGACGACGTAGCGGTCGATCTCGTCGGGGGCGGTGCCCTCGAAGCGGTCCCTGATCAGCTGGAGGTCGACGGGCCCGGCCGCCGCCTCCTGGAACAGCTGATCGGCGTCGGCCCGGCGCCGCACCCGTACGCTCTCCAGGCTGGAGACCGTGAGGCTCAGCGCGGTGACCGCCTGCTCGACGAGCAGCGTCTGCCGTTCGTCCATGGGTTCGCTCGTGGCGACGATGAGGTAGGCGACCACTTCGCGAGTGCCCGGGATGGGTACGACGGTGATGCTGTCGCCGTCGGACTTGAAGGTGATCGACACGCGTGGGATGCCCGCCGAGCGGGCGTGGCTCCACAGGGAGCGCGCGTCGACCTCCTGGAGGCCTGCGAAGCCGATCAGCGTTCCGTAGTAGTCGAAGGCGGCGATGCGGGCGCGGCCGAGGGCCGTGCCGATGATCGAGACGACGGTGCGGGGGTCGCGCTCGTTCGTGACGACCGGGAGGAGCCGCCGGCTCATGGTGATCGCCTGGTAGAGCGCGGCGTACTTCTCCTTGTAGAGAGTGTCGAAGACGTAGCGGGTCAGCGCAATCAGGGGTACTTCGAACGGCACGACGAAGATGGCCAGGTCGTGGATCTCCGCCGCGTGCAGCAGGGCCGCCGGGACCTTCGTGTGCTCGGGTCCGACGGCGTAGCCGAGGGCGGTGCAGCCGGCGGCGACCAGGGCCGTGACGGTCGACTCGGCGGCGTCGTCGTCCAGGTCGCCGACCGCGTAGCCCGAGGTCAGCAGCACCTCGCCGTCGGAGATCCACTCGGCGGCGGTCGGATAGTCGCCGTAGTGCACCCACCAGATCGGCAGCTGGCGGGACTCGGGTCCGCCGGTCAGCTGCTCGAGCTTGAGCTCGCGATGGGAGAGCAGGTCACCTAGCCGCATCAGCACTCTTCCGTCCGGGTACGGCGGGTGACGGCTCCGCTCGCGGGGGCCTCACCCGCCATACCGTTGATCGTCACTCAGACCGCCGCCGCGGCCACTCCGAGGCCCTTGGCCCCTCGCGCCGAGGCGACCGCCTCGGGGTAGAAACGCTCGATGACCTGGCGAACGGTCTGCATACGGTGCACCTTCTCCTCGGCCAGCAGGACCGTCTCCTGCTCCAGGTGCCGGCCGGCCGGGTACAGCTCCGGGCTGTTGCGGATGCCGATCTTGATGTAGACCGGGGCCGCCACTCGGATGATCTCGGGGACGTCGTAGGTCCGCACGAAACCACCGAAGGAGTCCGGCGCCTCGACGTAGATGTCGATCGGGATGTCGATCCGCTTCCGGATGGCGGCGAGCTGGGGCAGGGTCAGTGCCGATGGCACATTCAGTGAGTCTACGCCCAGGTCAACGGCCTCCTGGGCCGAGACCGGGTTGGCTCCGAGGCCCGCGAGCGCCGAGGCCTTGATGACCAGGTCCGACGGCACGATGCCGCGCGTGCGGGCCTCGTTGAGGATGCGGATGGCGCCCCGGTCGGCGATCGTCAGGCCGCGCACACCGAGGCTGAGGCCGCGGGCGACGTCGTCGAGCAGGTGCCGCAGGCGGTCCATGCCCTCGGACTGGTGGGCGAGGTTGTGGCCGGCGATCGTGGTCGGCGTCGGGGTCGCGCCCCAGGTGCCGCGGGGGCCAGGGAAGGCGGAGAGTTCGACGCCCGCGCTGCGGGTCGCGCTGAGCATCCGCTCGAACTCCTCGTCGGTGGACATCTGGATGCCCGAACCCTGGCTCAGGCGGTGGACGTCGAGCCCCCGGCGCGACGACTCCTCGAGGGCGGCCTCGATGGCTGCCGGGCCCTCGATGCTGGCCAGTTCGAACCGGTACTGCGCGCCGTCCGGGAAGCGCTTCTCACTGCTCGGCAGGTCATAGGCGTCGCCCTTGGCGTAACCAAGATCAGAGAGCAAAGTGCGGGCACTATACATGGATTCCTCGCGATATAGATACGGAGTTCACGGAGTGAAGGGGGCGCCCGGTGTGGAAGACATTCACGACGTTCTCCGCCACGGTGCGGCGCAGTTCCTCGTAGGCCTCCTCGGAGTAGAAGGCCGCGTGGGGCGTCACGGTCGTGCCCGGGGTGGCGAAGATCGGGTCGTCCATCGACGGCGGTTCGGAGGCGATGACGTCGAGCGCCGCGACGGCCCGTCCCTCTTCCAGCGCCGCGCGCAGGGCGGTCTCGTCGATGACGGCTCCGCGGCTCGCGTTCACCACGCGCAGGCCGGGCTTGGCGTGGGCCAGCACGTCCGCGTTGATCATGTTGCGGGTCGCGTCGGTGAGCGGCGTGTGCACGGAGATGACGTCGGCCGAGGCGACCAGGTCGATCACCGTGGCGGCGCGTTCGACGCCGGTCCGCGCGAAGTCCTCGTCGGGCAGGACCGGGTCGTAGGCGCGTACCCGGTAGCCGAGCGCGGTCGCGTACTGGGCCAGCTTGCGGGCGATGCGGCCGAGGCCGAGCAGGCCGAGGGTGCGGCCGCTGATGCGGTGGAGCGGCCGGCCGAGGTCGTAGGTCCAGGTGCCGCCGCGGTAGAGCCGGTCGTACTCGACGATGCCGCGTTCGAGGTTGAGGATCAGGGCGAGCGAGTGCGTCGCCACTTCCTCGGTGCAGTAGTCGGGGGCGTTCGCCACCCAGATCTGCCGGTCGGTCGCCGCGTCGACGTCGATCCGGTTCACGCCGATGCCGTAGTGCGAGATGACGCAGGCCTGCTTCATCTGCTCGATGCGCGCCCGGTCGAGGACCGCGTACTGGTTGCAGACGGCGTCGGCGAGCGGGAGTTCGCGCTCCAGGAAGTCCGGGCCCTCGTCGGTCGCGTCGACGACGGTCGCGTCGATCCCCTTCAGCACCTCGCGCTCGATGTCGAGATCGGGATGCTTGCGGTCGGTGAACAGGACGCGGAACTCACTCATGACGGGCCGCCTTGCGCTGCTCCGAGTACTCGACGATGTGCTTGCCCTCGGGGTCGAGCCGCACTCCGTACAGCTCCCACGCGCTGTCGATGCTGACACGACCGTCGGCGACGTCCATCAGCACCATCTCGGCGGGCCGAAGGAGCGGGTCGCCGTAGCCGCCTGAGCCTGGGGTGTCGATCGTGATCACGTCGCCCTGTTCCAGGAGCATTCCGGTGATCTTCTGGTAGAGCGGCGCCTGCTCGCCGTCGCGGGTGAGCGCCTTGCGGCCCGGGGTGCCGCTGCCGCCGCCGAAGAGGCCCTGCGGTCGGTGCTCCTCGCCGTCGGAGCGCAGGGTGAGGCTCTGGTCGGGCGCGGTGACTCGGTACGAGCGGCGGAAGGCGAGGCCGCCGCGGAACTGGCCGGCGCCGCCGGAGTCCGGCAGCAGCGAGTACTCGCCGAACTCCAGCGGGTACTCCAGCTCGGCGGCCTCGACCGGCACGTTCATCACGTTGCCGACGTAGTCGTCGACCGCGTCCAGGCCGTCCTTGTTCGGGCGGGCGCCCATGGGGCCGCCGAGCAGGTCGAAGTACACGCCGTAGCGGCAGGTGTGCGGGTTGACGCCCGAGATCGACATCGCCGTGGTGTGCGCGTTCGACTGCGCCGGGATGCGGCCCGGCAGCGCCTTCGCCATCGCCGAGAGCAGGACGTCGGCCGTACGCATCACGGTGTAGTGGCGGGCGCCGCAGGGAGCCGGGAACTCGGGGTTCACGACCGAGCCCTTGGGCGCCTTGATCTTCACCGGCCGGAAGGCGCCTTCGTTCTGCGGGATGTCCGGGTCGGTGACGCACTTGGTGATCAGGTACGCGGCTGCGCCGATCGCCGCCGGGACCGCGTTGAACGGGCCACGGCACTGCTGGGACGAGCCCTCGAAGTCGTAGACCATGTCGCTGCCGTCGACGATCACGGTGCAGCGGATCCAGACCTTCTTGTCGCGGTCGACGCCGTCCTCGTCGAGGAAGCCCTCGGCGAAGTAGCGGCCGTCCGGAATCTCCTGGATGCAGCTGCGGAGCCGGCGCTCGGTGTAGTCGAGGCGGTCCTCGGCGACCTGGAGCACGGTGTCGACGCCGTGCCGGGCGCACAGCTCTTCGAGGCGGCGGACGCCGGTCTTGTTGGCGGCGAGCTGGGCGCGCAGGTCGCCGAGGAGGCGTTCGGGCTGACGCGTGTTGGTGCGCAGGAGGTCTTCGAGGGTCTCGTTGATCTCGCCGTCGCGGTAGAACATCGTCGGCGAGAGGCGTACGCCCTCCTGGAAGATGTCCGTGACGTCGTTGCCGATCGAGCCGGGCGCGCGGCCGCCGACGTCGAGGTGGTGGGCGACGGTCACCGAGAAGGCGATGGCGACGCCGTCGACGAAGACGGGGCTGAAGAGCGCGACGTCGGGGAGGTGACTGCCGCCTGCGTACGGGTCGTTGAAGATGATCGCGTCGCCGGGCCGCAGCTTCTCCAGCGGGAACTTGGTGCGCAGCGTCTCGCGCAGGGCGCCGCCCGCGAAGCCCAGGTGGGCCGGGATCGACTCGGACTGCGCGATGAGCTGGCCGGTCGCGTCGTAGAGCGCCGCCGAGCAGTCGGCCGCCTCACGGATCACCACGGAGTAGGCGGAACGCTGGAGCGTCGCCATCATCTCCTCGGCGATGGACACGAGGGAGGCATGGACGACCTCGGTCGTCACAAGGTCAGGCGTCGCCACTGGAGAGTCCTTCCACGTTGATGTCGATGATCAGGTTTCCGTAGCCGTCGGCCACCATGCGGTCGCCGGAGAGGAGCAGGATCGAGGTGTCCTCGGCCTCCACGAGGGCGGGGCCCTCGATGACGTTGCCGCCGCGCAGGTGCTCGCGCTTCCACACGTCGACCTTGCCGGCGCCGTCGGGGAAGGTGGCCGGACGGGAGCCGAGGTAGGCCTGGCTCTCCGGCTCGGCGGCGCCCGTCACTTCGTTGATCTGGAGGCTCGTGCCGGGTGCGACGGCCGTGACCCGCAGGTTCACGAACTCGACGGGCTCGCCCTCGGCGCTGTGGCCGTAGGTCCGCTCGTGCTCCTTGTGGAACGCGGCGACCGCTGTCTGGATCGACGCGTGGTCGACCGCTCCGGCCGGGAAGGGCACCGTGAGTTCGTAGGCCTGGCCCTCGTACCGCATGTCCGCGCGGCGGACCATGTCGCGGCCTTCGCGGGCCACGCCCTCGCGGTCGAGGTCGTCGTTGCCGGTGGCCTCCAGGTCGCTGAAGGCGTGCATGATGTCGGCCGGGTCGACCGCCGAGGCGGAGACGCGACGGGTGCTGGTGTAGTCGTGCCGGATGTCGGCGACGAGGCAGCCGAGCGCGGAGAGCGCCGACGAGCCGAGCGGTACGAGGACGCGCGGGACGCGGAGTTCGCGTGCCATCGCGGCGGCGTGCAGCGGTCCTGCCCCGCCGAAGGCCATGAGGACGAAGTCGCGCGGGTCGTAGCCCCGTTGGAGCGAGACGAGCCGGACGGCGTTCATCATGTTCGACTCGGCGATACGGACGATGCCGGCCGCGGTCTCCTCGACGGTCAGCCCGGCCTCGGCGGCCAGCGCGGCCACCGCTTCCTCGGCCGCGGCGGCGTCGAGGCGCATCCGTCCGCCGAGGAAGGTGGCCGGGTCGATGCGGCCGAGCACCAGGTTGGCGTCGGTGACCGTGGCGAGGGTGCCGCCGCGGCCGTAGCAGGCGGGGCCCGGGTCGGCGCCTGCGCTGGCCGGACCGACGCGGAGCGCGCCGCCGGAGTCGACCCAGCCGATGGAGCCGCCGCCCGCGCCGACGGTGTGCATGTCGACCATCTGCGTACGCAGGGGCCGCCCGTCGATCTCGCCCTCGGTGGTCATGCGCGGCCGGCCGTCGAGGATGACCGCGACGTCGCAGGAAGTGCCGCCCATGTCCATGGTGATCACGTTCGAGATGCCCGCGAGACCGGCCGCGAAGGCGCTGCCGATGACTCCGCCGCTGGGGCCGGAGAGCGCGCTGTTGACCGGGCGTTCGGCGACCAGCTCGGGGTGGGTGACGCCGCCGTTGGACTGCATCACCATGAACCCGGGGTTGTCGTCGCGTGCCGCGAGTCCGACGCGTACGTCCGTCATGTAACGGGCGACGCGCGGCATCGCGTAGGCGTTGGCCACGGTCGTGCTGGATCGCTCGAACTCACGGAACTCCGGGTTCACGTCGCAGGAGAGCGAGACGTGCAGGTCCGGGCTGACCGAGCGGATCAACTCGGCGGCCCGGCGCTCGTGTTGGGGGTTCACGTAGGAGTGCAGGAAGACGACCGCGATCGACTCGATGCCCTCCTCCACGGCCCGCCGGGCGTGGGCGAGGACTGCCTCCTCGTCGAGACGCGTGACGACGTCGCCGTTCGCGGAGATCCGCTCGGTCACCTCCCAGCGCCAGCGGCCGGGCACGAGCACCTGGGGCTTGTCCTGGAACAGGTCGTACAGCTTGGCCCGCTTCTGGCGGCCGATCTCCAGGACATCGCGGAAGCCCTGCGTCGTGAGGAGTGCCGTGGGCGCGCCGTTGCGCTCCAGGAGCAGGTTCGTCACGACCGTCGTGCCGTGGACGATGGACTCGACCTCGCTCAGCGAGGCGCCGGACAGCTCCAGGATGCTGTCGATGCCGTTCAGCAGCCCGATCGACGGGTTGCTCGGCGTCGAGGGGACCTTCGTGATCTTGAGGTTGCCGTCCTCGTCGAGGAGGACGACGTCCGTGAAGGTGCCGCCGACATCAATACCGATCTTTGCCGTTCTCACGTGGTCTCCGACTTCATTGCAGTGCCGTACGGCAGGGGTGGAGTGCCTGTGTCGTGGGTGGGGTGGAGGTAGGTGACGGTCTCCAGCGCCTCCTGCACCTTGATCCCGTTCTCGATCCCGGGAAGGTCTTCGCAGGGCCGGCCCCGGACCCCGTCCAGGAACCGGTCGACCAGCCGGGCCAGGCGCGGGCGGAGGTCGTCGCCGGGTGTGCCCGGCCCGCTCGGCAGACCCTGGTGGACGGTCCGTACGTCGTCGGGTCCGCGGTGGACGCGCGCGATGCCGCGTGCCTCGTCCATCACGAGCGTGGCCCGGGTTCCGACGACGGTGAGTTCGCTGGCGAAGGCGCCGTGCGTGGGCGTCAGCGTGACCGCGAAGCCCGCTCCGCCCGGCGCGCGGCCGGTGACGGTGAAGGCGTCGTCGGCGGCGCTGGGGGTGCCGGCCCGCTCCGCGATGCTCGACCAGCGCGTTCCCCCGGTCTCCCAGGCGAAGGGCGCGAACCAGAAGAGGCTGTCGAGCAGGTGCGAGCCGATGGCCCGGGCGATCCCGCCGCCGTGCGACTCCTCCCAGAGCCACCCGTGGGGCTGCGCGGCGAGCCGTTCGTACGACGGGTAGCGCACCGTCCAGACCAGGCTCCGTACGTCCCCGAGGCCGCCTCCGGCGATCTCGTGGCGCACGGCCTGCCGGATCTCGGAGAAGCGGAACTCGAAGTCCATCGCGAACAGCGCGGTGCTCTCGTCCGCGGCCTTCCGGACGCGGAGCGCGTCCTCGAGGTCGCCGGTCAGCGGCTTCTCGCACAGGACGTGGATACCTCGGCCGAGTGCGGCGATCGCCGGTTCGGCGTGTGCGTCCGGCCGGGACGCGATGACCAGTACGTCGGGCCGTGCCTCGTCGAGCATCCGCCGCCAGTCGTCGAACCCCTCGACTCCGTGCAGGAAACGGGCGGCTTCCTGACCGCGTCCGGGCCGGGCCGAGCAGATGGCGACGACGCGTGCCGCCGCGGCGTCGCCCCAGGCCTGCGCGTGGTGGCTGAGGCCGAAGCCGGTGCCGAGAACGGCGACACGGACGGTCGGGTCAGCGGGCACTGTGGCCTCCGTCCACCACGAGCGAGGTGCCGTGGACATAGCTGGAGGCGTCGCTGCCCAGGAAATGGATGGCCTCGGCGATCTCGGCCGGCTTGCCCGCCCGGCCGAGCAGGCCGTACGTGGTGCGCAGTTCCGGCTTGGCGTCGAGGGTCTCCAGGCCCATCGCGGTCTCGGTCAGACCGGGGCACACGGCGTTGATCCGGATGCCCTGGTGGCCGTAGTCGATCGCGACGCCGCGCACGAGGCCCATCAGCGCCGACTTGGTCATCGTGTAGACGACGTTCGAGCCGAAGCCGATGAACGCCCCGACGGACGCGGTGACGACGACGGTGCCGCCGCCGTCCTCGATCATCGTCGGGAGGAATGCGCGGCAGGTCTTGGTAATGCCGTCGACATTCACGGCGAAAAGCTTCTCGTAATCCTCTTCCGAGGTGTCGAGCAATCCGCCGGCGACATTGATACCGGCGTTCGCGACCAAAGTGCTCACCGGACCGAAGTTCTCGCGTACCTGTGCGGCAGCCTCACGAATTGCTGCCTGGTCGGTGACATCGACTTCGTCAAAACTGGTGAAAACAGTGTCGCCCGGGTTTTTCAGATCCCATCCGACGACGCGATGACCACGGTCGGCGAATGCGTGAGCGGTGGCCTGTCCGATGCCGCCGGCCGCTCCGGTAATCACCACAAGACGATTCACGGTTCGTACCCCTCTCAACGGCCACCAACGTAGGCGGACGGCGAAGCGCGGGTCTTCAGTCAAAGGCAAGAAACCGGGTGGGCGGGGCTTCTGGTTTTTGTCTGAAGACCTGCCCCCGCCTGCTGTTTAGCGTGGTGATTCGACAGTTTCGGCAGTGGCGGGCGCGTCCGACGGGGTCGGTACGCGGCCGCACCACGAACCCTCTGGCCCGAGGCGGAGCATGGAGATCGCACGCAAGCAGGTACCGGCCGGCGCCACGGTGGCGAGGATCGGAGTCAGGCGCCCGCCCCTCGTCGAGGGCGAGATCGTGGTGTCGGCGTCCGACGAGGGCCGCGCGGGCGCGCCCGGGGAGCTGGTCGCGTACGCGCGCGGCTTCCTGCGGACCGCCCGCGACGACGTGCGCTTCCTCTGGCGCATGGGTGACGCGTGGCTCGCCGTGCAGATCGAGCGCCAGGTGCGGCCGGAGCCGCGCTCCGACGAGGCGGTGCTGTCCTGGGCGGCCACCGAGCTGCCCGGCGGCGTGACCTCGCGCGAGATCGACATCCTGACGTTGCTGGCGATCGGCCTCACCAACGGCCAGATCGCCGAGCGCCTCGGCACGAGCACACGCACGGTGTCCACGCAGGTGGAACGGCTCCTGCTCAAGCTGGAGCAGAGCCGGCGCGGCGGTCTCGCCGCGCTCGCCGTGGACGCGGGCCTGCTGCGGCTGCCCATCCCGGGCGGCGCCACCGGCCTCACCTCGATCGGTCCGGTCGAGGTCGAGCAGCGGTCCGGGCACGCGGGACACCACGACCGCGCGCTCGACCGCCCGACGATCGTGACCTTCCCCGGAAAGCGCCCCTTCCGCATCGGCACCCTCGCCGCGTCGTACGGGTCCCTCACCGCTGACGGAGTCGAGGCCGCCCGAGGCTCGGCGATCGCCGTCGAGGAGATCAACGCCCGGGGCGGGATCGGCGGCCGCACGGTCCAGCACGTCGTCGCCGACGTCGACATCCTCGACCCCTCGTCCGTACGCCGGGGCATGGCGGAACTGATCGACCAGCGCGTCGACGCCATCACCACGACGAACCTGGGCCAGGTCAACCCCTTCGACTTCGAGCAAGTGGCCGAGTACGGCCGCCCGTTCGCGTATCTGGCGCCCCGCGCGCCCGAAGACCGCGCGGTCGACGCCGACCCGGCGCACTTCTGGAACGTCCTTCGCACCCACCCGGCCGAGGGCCACCACGGACGCGGCTTCGCGAGCCTCTTCGAGAACCTCGCGGCGCGCTCGGGCCTGGCGCCCGGCGGCGGCCGCATCGTCCTCGTCGAGACCGAGGCACTGCGCGCCCACACGACGGCCACCGCCTTCCTGGAGTGCGCGGCCGGTGCCGGCTATGAACTCGGCGAGCCGATCCAGGTGCCGTCCGGTACGCCGGACTGGCGCGAGGTCGTCGGTCGCGTGGACGCGATGGATCCGGGCGCGGTTGTGATCACGCACCTGGTGACCGACACCAGCGTCGAACTGCGGAGCACGCTGCGGGCCGGCGGCTCGCACCACCTTCTCTACTTCCTGCACGCGGCCTCGGTGCCGAGCCGCTCCGGCCTGGACGACATCGTCGGGCGGGTGCTCTGGTCGACGGAGCCCGTCGGCTCGGACGACCCGCTCGCCCGTGAGTTCCTGGAGCGCTACCGGCACCGTTTCGGCCAGGAGCCCGTGTGGCCCGTCGCCACGACCGCCTACGACCAGGTCCGGATGTTCGCGCAGGCGTGGGCGTCGACGGGAACCCGTGACCCGCGCCGCGTCGCCCAGTTCCTGCGGCACTCGGCCCACCGCAGCCTGGGCGGTGCCTGCGTTCTGGGAACGCCGACGCTCACCACGGCCGTCCCTGCCGCGGCCATGGGCCACCGGCGCGCGGGGCTCGCGTAGGCATAAAGAACGAAGGGGAACGTCGTACTGCGGCGCCGGGTGGACCCGGCGCCGCAGTACGACGTTCCCCTTTCCCGTGAGCCCGTGAGCCCGTCAGCCCGGGCTCCCGTCAGCCCGTCCCGAGCCGTGCGTACACCTCCGGCCGCCGCTTCTTGATCGAGTGCGCGAACACGAATCCGGCGACGAACAGCACGTACAGGCCGCCGATCAGACACGTTCCGACGGTCTGGCTGACCGGGAGCAGAACGGTGATGTTCGTGAGTCCCAGATAGAGGACGACGCTCAGTCCGGCGAGCGAGAGAACCGGAGCGATCAGCCTTCGCCAGACGCCGAACTTCTGCACCATCGGAGGACGGTTCAGAAAGACCAGTACGGCGATGTTCGTGAGTACGAACAGGAAGAAAAGGCCGTAAGAGAAAATTCCGGCGAGTTGTGCGTAGAACGCATTCGCGTCCACTCCGACCAATGCCGCGGCGACCACTCCCACCATGAGTGTGGCACCGGTCGCGACGGAAGCGCGGTGCGGCGAGTGATGTCTCGGGTGCGCCGTTCCGAGCGACCTGGGAAGCACTCCGTCCGCCGCGAGCCGGAACACGTACCGGGACAGGACGTTGTAGAGGGCCAGCGATGCGGCGATGACGCTCGTGTTGAGCAGGACGGACGTCGCGTCGACGGTGAAGAGACCGGCGTACTTGTTCATCGTGGTGAGGACGGAGCCGCTGGGATCCGCGAGTGCGGCGGCCTTCGCCTTGCCCTCCCCCAGGCCCTCGACGGTCACCCAGGTGGTGAACGCGTAGAAGATTCCGATACCCACGATGAACATATAGGTGGCTCTCGGAATACTGCGGTCGGGATCCTTGACCTCGTGCCGGAACACGACGGTCGCCTCGAATCCCCCGTACATCATCGCGGCGAAAAGGAGCGCGACTCCCAGTGACCCGGAAAAGGCGTACTGCGGGTGCAGGAAGTTGGCGGTGAGTCCGTGGGCTCCGCCCTTCACGACCACCATCGCGTCGTAGAACCCGACGATCACGAGTTCGGCCACCAGCAGGATCGACAGCACCTTCGCGGACACGTCGATACGGAAATACCCGAGCACGCCGCAGAACAGCAGGAGCGGAACCGCGTACAGCCACCAGGGTTCCTGGTGCCAGCCGAACCGGGCGAAAAGTCCGTTGACCGACAGGCCGAAGAACGAGAAGTTCGACACCGAGATCACGTAGTACCCGGCGATGGCGACGAATGCCGCTCCCATACCCGCGCGGCGGCCGAGACCGGCCGCGACGAAGGAATAGAAACCGCCGGGCTGTTCGATACCGCTGGACATCGCGACGAACCCGAGCGCGAAAAGCATCAGAACAACGCCACCGAGGATGAAGGCCGTCGGGGCGCCGACTCCGTTTCCGTAGCCGACGACGATCGGCTGATAGGCGACGGCGCCGATGAGCGGCCCGTTGTAGGCGAGCAGCGTGAATATCAGGTGCGGAATGCCGAGGCTGCCGCGCAGGCGCCCTTCGGTGGCCTCTTCGGTCACGTCGGGCGAATCCTGCGGCAAACTGGCCGAGTCAATGCTCATAACGCTCCTCGAAAGATGTACTGGGTGACGGGCCGGCCGCCGGTGCCGGGCCCGTCGGGCGAGGGTTATCGGACGACCAGCTCGCGCAGCGCGCCCGGGGTGAGCACCTCGCACCCGTCCTCGGTCACGGTGACGGTCTCGCTGAAGCCGACGCCGTGGCGGCCGCCGGTGAAGATGCAGATCGGCAGGTGGAAGGTCATGCCGGGACGCAGTTCGCGCTCGGCGCCCAGAGCGATGTAGGTGGGCGACTCGGTCCACGTCGGCTGCATACCGAGCCCGACGGAGTAGCCGTAGACCTCGTGCCACCAGATCTCGTCCCACACCGGCTGCAGGCCCTTCTTGGCGACCTGGGCGATGTCGTCGCCGGTGCGGCCGGGGCCGATGTTCTCGATGAGCAGGTTCAGCGTCTCCAGGCTCGCGTCCGCGAGGCGGCGCACCTGCGGGGACGGGTTGCCGATGACCGCGGCGCGCTGGGTCGGGGCGTTGTAGCGGTTGAAGGTGCCGGTGTACTCCAGGAAGATCGTGTCGCCGTCCTGCAGCTTCGTGCGCTTGAAGGGCATGTGCGGGCCGAGCCCGGCACGGTGGCCCGCCATGCACATGCCGTCGATCGACAGGAGTTCGCTGCCGCCCGCGATCATCGCCGCGTAACCGGCGGCCACGATCTCGTTGTCGGTCGCTCCGGCGCGGGTCGCCTCGAAGGAGGCCTCGATGCCGAGGGCGGTCAGCTTGCCGGCGCGGCGCATGTAGTCCAGCTCGGCCGGGGTCTTGACGACGCGCTCGTCGAGGACCAGCTCGGTGGTGTCGACGAAGGTGGCCTTCGGCATCCGGCCCGTGAGCGTCATGTAGCTCTTGGTGTCGTAGGCGCCGATCGCGAACGTGTCGGAGTAGCCCATCTCGACGCCGATGGTCTTGTCGCCGTAGCCGCGCTCCAGGAGGACGTCGGCGAGCTGGTCGGCGGTCGAGGTGTCGTTCTGCGTGTCGTAGACGGCGATGTCGTCGACGATCGAGTTGTAGAGCACGCACGGGACTTCGAGCTCCGCGGTGTGCGTGGCCGGGCGGCCTTCGAGAGGGAGCAGACCGACGCCGTAGCACGACGGCATGGTGCTGTCGTAGCCGGTGAGGTAGGTCCAGTTCGAGGTGTTGGAGACGATCAGGAGGTCGAGGCCGCGGGCGCGCATCCGCTCGCGCACCGCCGCGATGCGGCGCTCGTACTCGGCCACCGGGAAAGGCAGCTCGGGCTTCAGTCCGGCCTGCCGCAAACGCTCTTCGAACTTCATTCTGCGGGGTCCTTTCGAATGCATCGAGATGGCTCGACGTCGAAGTTTCAACAGATGCTAGGGAGGGCCTGTGACCTCGGTCATCAGACAAACGCAAGAACGTTGTCCGGCCCTCCTGTGCCAAAGGACAGAAAAAATCCGGGCAGCCAAAACGTGAAGATCGCTTGCCGGGAAAGGCGAAAGCCCAGGCGCGGCAAAACTGCCTGCGCCTGGGCTCTCACCCCCTGCCGGTCTCCGCCCACGCCCTTACGCGGCACACCCGTCCGCGCGCTCAGCGCAGCAGCAGTTCCCTGCCGGTGCCGAGGGTGAGCAGCTCGCAGCCGCTGTCGGTCACGACGACGCTCTCGCTGAAGCCGACGCCCTCACCGCCCGGCACCCACGGGTTGATCGCGAGATGGAAGGTCATGCCCGGCTCAAGGACCCGCTCACCGCCGAGTTCGATGTAGACCGCGTTCTCGGTCCACGACGGCTGGAAGCCCATGCCGATCGAATAGCCGTAGCCGCCGTGGAAGAAGGCGTCGGGCACCTTCTTCCAGACCGGGGCCGCGAGCCGGGCGATGTCGTCGCCGGTGCGACCCGGCTTGATCTCGGCGAACAGGATGTCGAGCACTTCAAGGGTCGCGTCCGTCAGCGCGAGGACCTGCGCCGAGGGCTTGCCGACCACGGCCGTCCGCATGATCGGAGCGCTGTAGCGCCAGACGGTGCCGGTCATCTCCAGGAAGACCGGATCGCCGTCCCTGAGGACGTTGTCGCGGTACGGCAGGTGCGGCATCAGGCCCGTGCGCTCGCCGCTCGCCACGATCGGGTCGATCGACATCGCGTTGCTGCCGGCCTTCGTCGCGAAGGCGTAGGCCTCCGCCGCCACCGCGTTCTCGCTCACCCCGACGCCCGCGACCTGCAACGCGGCCAGCGCGGCCTCCGTACTGATCCGGCCGGCGGCGCGCATCTTCGTGAGCTCCGCGTCGGACTTGATCAGCCGCAGTTCAAGGACCCGCTCGGCCACATCGACGATCGACAGGTTCGGCAGCGAATCGGTCAGCTCTTGATACGTGGCTACGTCCACGCCGCTCGGGCCGAAGTTGTCGGGGCTGGACAGCTCCATGCCGATCCGGGCCGAGGCGAGGCCGCGTGACCGCAGCAGCCGGGCGAGCGCGCCGGCCGCGCTGCTGACATCGGTCCAGGGGAAGACCACCAGGTCCTCGACGATGCTGTGCCGCAGGATCGTGCCGACCTCCGGGTCGGCGCACTGCACGGTCAGGTTGCCGTCGGCGGTGATCAGCGCCGCGAGATAGGTCGGCGGCATACAGGTGTCGGCGCCGGTGAGATAGCCGATCGTGGGCGTCGTGGTCAGCAGCAGCGCGTCCAGGCCGAGATCGCCGGCGGTCTTGATGGCGCGGGCCACCCGCCCCTCGAACTCCTCGCGCGGAAAGGCGAGTTCCTTCTCCACGCCTTTGTCGCGCAGCGTGCGGTAGACGTACGACTCGTATTCATTGGACTTGTTCGACATGGGATTGTTCGACATGGGAAATGCCTTCCTCGTACCTGTCGGTCCGCGGCCCCGGGACGTCGAGGGGTCTCTTGGGTCTCAGAGGCGTTCGCACGCCTCGCTCAGCACCGAGCGGAGGATGTGCTCCATCTCGTCGAACTGCTCCTGGTCGCAGATCAGCGGCGGCGCGACCTGGACGACCGGGTCGCCGCGGCCGTCGGCGCGGCAGTACAGGCCCGCCTCCAGGAGCCGGCGGGACACGAAGTCGAGCATCTCCAGCTCGGTCTCGTTGTCCTTGAAGTGGCCCTTGTTCTCCTTGTCCGGCACCAGCTCGATGCCGTAGAAGTAGCCCTCGCCGCGGACGTCGCCGACGATCGGCAGATCCGCCAGCTTCTCCAGTGTGCTGCGGAACGCGTTCTCGTTGGCGAGCACGTGCGCGTTCAGGCCCTCGCGCTCGAAGATGTCGAGGTTGGCCAGGGCCATCGCCGTCGCGACGGGGTGCCCGCCGAAGGTGTAGCCGTGCAGGAAGGTGTTGTCGCCCTTGGCGAAGGGCGCGAAGACCTTCTCGTTCACGATGGTGGCGCCCAGCGGCGCGTAGCCGGAGGTGATGCCCTTGGCGCAGGTGATCATGTCGGGCTCGTAGCCGTAGCGCTCGGCGCCGAACATGTGGCCGAGGCGGCCGAACGCGCAGATCACCTCGTCGCTGATCATGAGCACGTCGTACTCGTCGCAGATCTCGCGGACGCGCTCGAAGTAGCCGGGGGGCGGCGGGAAGCAGCCGCCGGAATTTTGCACCGGTTCGAGGATGACGGCCGCCACGGTGTCGGCGCCCTCGTTCTCGATCGCGACCGCGATCTGGTCGGCGGCCCAGCGGCCGAAGGCCTTGACGTCGTCGTCGTGGATCGGCGCGCGGTAGAAGTTCGTGTTCGGCACCCGGAACGTGCTGGGCACCAGCGGCTCGTACGGCGCCTTGATGCCGGCCAGGCCCGTGATCGACAGCGCGCCGTGGCTGGTGCCGTGGTAGGCGATCGAGCGCGAGATGACCTTGTGCTTGGTGGGGCGGCCCGTCAGCTTGAAGTACTGCTTGGCCAGCTTCCAGGCGCTCTCGACGGCCTCGCCGCCGCCGGTCGTGAAGAAGACCCGGTTCAGGTCGCCCGGCGCGTACCCGGCGATGCGCTCCGCCAGTTCGATGGCGCTGGGGTGCGCGAACGACCAGATCGGCATGTAGCCGAGCTGCTTGGTCTGTCGCGCCGCCGCCTCGGCGATCTCGCCGCGGCCGTGGCCGACCTGGTTCGCGTACAGCCCCGCGAGCGCGTCGAGATAGCGCTTGCCCGTGGAGTCCCAGACGTACGCGCCCTCGCCCCGCACCATGATCGGCACGTCCTTGGCGTCGTACGCCGACATCTTGGTGAAGTGCATCCAGAGGTGCTTGCGCGCGGCAGCCTGCATCGCGGCTTCGTCGAAGGGCGCACCGCCCATGGTTTCCAGCTGGCTCATGGCGGCATGGGACCACGCCGCACGGAAGCCGCACATGCGTCATTTGACGGACAGACGGGCACGGCGGCCCAGGGTGCGCACGTAAAAACGCACACGTAAAAACGCACCCCTAAAAGGAAAGGGGGGCGGTGCGGACCTGTGGCCCGTACCGCCCCCTTTTCACCTGTCGCGCTCAGCGAGCCCCGGTGGTGCTCAGAGGACCTTCGAGAGGAAGGACTTGGTGCGTTCGTGCTGGGGGTTGGTCAGCACGTCACGGGGGTTGCCGGATTCGACGACGACGCCGCCGTCCATGAAGACGAGGCTGTCGCCGACCTCGCGGGCGAAGCCCATCTCGTGGGTGACCACGACCATGGTCATGCCGGACTCGGCCAGGTCCCGCATGACGTCCAGGACGTCACCGACCAGCTCCGGGTCCAGGGCCGAGGTCGGCTCGTCGAACAGCATCAGCTTGGGGTCCATGGCCAGCGCGCGGGCGATCGCGACGCGCTGCTGCTGGCCGCCGGACAGCTGCGAGGGATAGTTCCCCGCCTTGTCCCCGAGGCCCACGCGTTCCAGGAGCTGGGCCGCGCGTTCGCGGGCCGCGCTCTTGGGCTGGCGCTTGACCTGGACCGGGGCCTCCATGACGTTCTCGAGGGCGGTCATGTGGGGGAACAGGTTGAAACGCTGGAACACCATGCCGATGTCACGGCGCTTGAGGGCGACCTCGCTGTCCTTGAGCTCGTAGAGCTTGTCGCCCTTCTGCCGGTAGCCGACCAGGTCACCGTCGACGTAGAGGCGGCCGGCGTTGATCTGTTCCAGGTGGTTGATGCACCGCAGGAACGTCGACTTGCCCGAGCCGGAGGGGCCGATGAGGCAGAAGACCTCGCCCTCCTTGACCTCCAGGTCGATGCCCTTGAGGACCTCGACCTGACCGAACGACTTGTGGACGCCTTCGGACTTCACCATCGCGGTCATGCCACGGCCCCCTTACGGCTCGACAGGGACAGCACGTTCTTCTTGACCTTCTGCCACGGAGTGGGCGGCAGCGTGCGGGACGACCCGCGCGCGTAGTGACGCTCCAGGTAGTACTGCCCCACACTCAGGACCGACGTCAGGACCAGGTACCAGGCGGCGGCGAGGAAGAACATTTCCACCGGTGCGCCGGAGTTCTGGCCGATGTCCTGGGCGTAGCGGAACAGTTCGTAGAACTGCACGGCCGAGACGAGGGAGGTCGTCTTGAGCATGTTGATGACCTCGTTGCCCGTGGGCGGCACGATCACCCGCATCGCCTGCGGGATCACGATCCGGCGCAG
>NZ_JBEYYB010000022.1:0-92083 GCF_040645335.1 Streptomyces sp. NPDC046821
CCGGAAGCTAAGCCTCACAGCGCCGATGGTACTGCAGGGGGGACCCTGTGGGAGAGTAGGACGCCGCCGAACTAAATTTAGAGAAAAGCCCGGACGGGAAACCGTCCGGGCTTTTCTGCGTTCAGGGGAAAACTTCGAGGGCACCCCTCTGCGCGGGTGCCGGTGTCCTGAGGGTAAGGTCAGGAGGCATCGTTGGCTCGTTTCCCACAGGAGGCCCCCGGGTGGAGGTCCAGGAGACCCGTGTCCAGACGGACCGGGTGCTCACCATCCCGAACATCCTCAGCATGGCGCGTCTCGTCGGCGTACCCCTGTTCCTGTGGCTGATCCTCAGGCCCGAGTTCGGCGGGCCCAAGAGCGACGGCTGGGCGCTGCTTGTCCTGATGCTCAGTGGAATCAGCGACTATCTCGACGGAAAGCTCGCCCGGCGCTGGAATCAGATCAGCAGCCTCGGCCGGCTCCTCGACCCCGCCGCTGACCGGCTTTACATTCTGTCCACGCTGGTGGGACTCACCTGGCGCGAGATTCTGCCGATCTGGTTGACGGCCGTACTGCTTGCCCGTGAACTGGTTCTTCTGGTGATGGTGGGAATCCTTCGCCGGCACGGCTATCCGCCGCCGCAGGTGAACTTCCTCGGTAAGGCCGCGACGTTCAACCTCATGTATGCGTTCCCGCTGCTGCTCCTCAGTGACGGAAGCGGCTGGATCAACACGCTCGCTGCTATTTTCGGCTGGGCGTTCGCGGGTTGGGGTACAACGCTGTACTGGTGGGCAGGGATCCTGTACGTAGTACAAGTCCGCCGACTGGTCAGGGCGGACTCCACGGTCGATTGAGCTCGCCATGTAGCGGTATTTGAGGCCATATCGGTCCGCAACCTGAGATCTGCGGGTCCATCCGGACGGGCGAAGTCGGCTAGACAGTCGTCTCTGCGAGGAGGACGCTTCCGATATGAAGGCCGTCGTAATGGCTGGAGGCGAAGGGACACGCCTTCGCCCCATGACCTCGAGTATGCCCAAGCCGCTCCTGCCGGTGGTGAACCGGCCGATCATGGAGCATGTGCTGCGGCTGCTCAAACGGCATGGGCTCACCGAGACCGTCGTCACCGTCCAGTTCCTGGCATCTCTCGTCAGGAACTACTTCGGGGACGGCGAGGAGCTCGGAATGGAGCTCACGTATGCCAACGAGGAAAAGCCACTCGGCACCGCCGGCAGCGTGAAGAACGCCGAGGAAGCTCTCAAGGACGACGCTTTCGTTGTGATCTCCGGCGATGCGCTGACCGATTTCGACCTGACCGACCTCATCAATTTCCACAAGGAAAAGGGTGCGCTCGTAACGGTCTGCCTGACCCGTGTTCCCAATCCCCTCGAATTCGGCATCACCATCGTCGATGAACAGGGGAAGGTCGAGCGTTTCCTTGAGAAACCCACCTGGGGCCAGGTTTTCTCCGACACCGTGAACACGGGCATCTACGTCATGGAGCCCGAGGTCTTCGACTACGTCGACGCCGATGTGTCGGTCGACTGGTCCGGCGATGTCTTCCCGCAGCTCATGAAGGAAGGCAAGCCCATCTACGGCTATGTCGCCGAGGGCTACTGGGAGGACGTCGGTACGCACGAGAGCTACGTCAAGGCACAGGCGGACGTGCTCGAAGGCAAGGTCGACGTCGAGATCGACGGATTCGAGATCTCGCCCGGTGTGTGGGTGGCCGAGGGCGCCGAGGTGCATCCCGACGCCGTGCTGCGCGGGCCGCTCTACATCGGGGACTACGCCAAGGTCGAAGCCGACGTAGAGATGCGCGAGCACACCGTGGTCGGTTCGAACGTCGTCGTGAAGAGCGGGGCCTTTCTGCACAAGGCCGTCGTCCACGACAACGTGTACATCGGCCAGCACAGCAATCTCCGCGGCTGCGTCATCGGCAAGAACACCGACATCATGCGGGCCGCCCGCATCGAGGACGGCGCCGTCATCGGCGACGAATGCCTCGTCGGTGAGGAATCGATCATCCAGGGCAACGTACGGGTCTATCCGTTCAAGACCATCGAAGCCGGTGCGTTCGTCAACACCTCGGTGATCTGGGAGTCCAGAGGGCAGGCGCATCTCTTCGGCGCGCGTGGCGTCTCCGGGATTCTCAACGTCGAGATCACCCCGGAACTCGCCGTGCGGCTCGCGGGGGCGTACGCGACGACGCTCAAGAAGGGGTCGACCGTCACCACGGCCCGTGACCACTCGCGCGGTGCGCGGGCGCTGAAGCGGGCCGTCATCTCCGCGCTGCAGGCGAGCGCCATCGACGTACGCGACCTGGAGAACGTGCCCCTGCCGGTCGCGCGGCAGCAGACCGCGCGGGGCAGTGCCGGCGGGATCATGATCCGTACGACGCCTGGAGTGCCGGACTCCGTCGACATCATGTTCTTCGACGAACGGGGCGCGGACCTCTCGCAGGGCAGCCAGCGCAAGCTCGACCGCGTGTACGCGCGGCAGGAGTACCGGCGGGCGTTCCCCGGAGAGATCGGGGACCTGCACTTTCCGTCGAGCGTCTTCGACTCGTACACGGGTTCCCTGCTGCGGAATGTGGACACGACGGGGATCGCCGAGGCGGGGCTCAAGGTCGTCGTCGACGCGTCGAACGGCAGCGCGGGGCTTGTGCTGCCGAGTCTGCTCGGTCGACTGGGTGTCGACTCGCTGACCATCAACCCCGGTCTCGACGAGTCGCGGCCGACGGAGACGCGGGACGCGCGGCGTTCCGGGCTCGTGCGGCTCGGGGAGATCGTGGCGTCGGCGCGGGCCGCGTTCGGCGTGCGCTTCGACCCGGTGGGCGAGCGGCTTTCGCTGGTGGACGAGAAGGGGCGCATCGTCGAGGACGACCGCGCGCTGCTCGTCATGCTGGACCTGGTGGCGGCGGAGCGGCGCAGCGGGCGGGTGGCGCTGCCGGTGACGACGACGCGTATCGCCGAGCAGGTTGCCGCGTATCACGGGACGCAGGTGGAGTGGACGACGACGTCGCCCGATGATCTGACGCGCGTCGGGCGGGACGATGAGGCGATCTTCGGCGGTGACGGCCGGGGCGGGTTCATCATTCCTGAGTTCAGTTCCGTCTTCGATGGTGCTGCCGCGTTCGTGCGGCTGATCGGGCTCGTGGCGCGTACGCAGCTGACCTTGAGTCAGATCGACGCGCGGATTCCGCGGGCGCATGTGCTCAAGCGGGACCTCGCGACTCCGTGGGCGGTGAAGGGGCTCGTGATGCGGCGCGTGGTCGAGGCGGCCGGTGACCGTTCCGTGGACACAACCGACGGTGTCCGGGTCGTCGAGGCGGACGGCCGTTGGGTGATGGTGCTGCCCGACCCTGCCGAAGCTGTCACCCATCTGTGGGCCGAGGGGCCCGACGACGCATCCGCGCAGCAGCTGCTCGACGAGTGGGCGGTGGTCGTGGACAGCGCAGGTCGCTGAGGGTTTTTCCGTATCCGGCCGGCGTCCGTGGAGGGCGTCGGCCGGTACGCGGGTGGGGCCATTCGGAGGTAGGGGGCACCACGTGCGACGATGTGCGGCATGTCGCAGCAGCCCCCCGAACGGAGCAGTCCCGCGGGCCCCGTGCGCCCCAGGCGGCCCGACGCGTCCATGTCGCTGCTGACGAACGTGATGGACCACAGCCTCGACGACGGCTACGCGGAGGCGGCGGCCCGTAAGAAGGCCGAGGGAAACGGCGGGATGCCGCGGACGTTGCGCGCCAAGCTCGGGCTCGCGGCGGGGCTTGTCCTCGCGGCGCTCGTGGTGACGGTGGGGGCGGCGCAGGCGCGGGTGGCGGCGCCGGTCGTGGCGAAGGAGCGCGAGGAGCTCATCGCCCGTATCGACCGGGAGACGCAGGCCGCGGACAAGCTCGAACGCAGAGTGGAGACGCTCCGGAACGACGTGAGCGGCCGGCAGCGTGAGGCGCTGAAGAAGCACGGCGGGGACAAGGGTGAGCTGGTCGGCCTGCTTTCCGGGGCGACTGCGGTGCACGGACCCGGCGTGAAGCTGGTGGTCGACGACGCCAAGGAAGCCGACCAGGGCGGCGGTGGGCCGCGTGAGAGCGCCGGCTTCTCCGACACCGGGCGGGTGCGGGACCGGGACATGCAGAAGGTCGTGAACGGCCTGTGGCAGTCCGGGGCGGAGGCCATCGCGATCAACGGGCAGCGGCTGACCGCCCTGTCCGCGATCCGTGCGGCGGGCGACGCGATACTGGTCGACAACAGGCCCCTCGTGCCGCCGTACACGGTGCTCGCGGTGGGGGACGGCCGTCGGCTGAGCACACGGTTCCAGAACAGCCCCGACGGCATGTACCTTCACGCCCTGCAGGAGAACTTCGGGATCCGGACCGCCATTTCGGCCCAGGACGACGTCCGGCTGCCCGCGGCGCCGAGCGTGATCGTACGTACAGCAGAGCCAAGCACAGGGAAGGGCACATCGTGATCGCCGTACTGGGTCTCATCGTCGGAGTCGTGGTGGGACTGTTCGTCCGGCCAGAGGTTCCGGCGGTGGTCGAGCCCTATCTTCCGATCGCCGTGGTGGCGGCCCTCGACGCGGTGTTCGGCGGTCTGCGGGCGATGCTCGACGGGATCTTCGACGACAAGGTCTTCGTCGTGTCGTTCCTGTCGAACGTCGTCGTGGCGGCGCTGATCGTGTTCCTGGGCGACAAGCTGGGCGTGGGCGCGCAGTTGTCCACCGGCGTCGTCGTGGTGCTCGGCATCCGCATCTTCTCCAACGCGGCCGCCATCCGGCGGCACATCTTCCGGGCGTGACGCCGATGTCCGAGGAAGAGAACCCCGAGCAGCACCGCCTGCGCAAGGAACTGCCCGCCGAGGTCGCTCCCAAGGCGGCGGACGAAGCGGCGGCGCCGGCCGAGGACGCCCCGGAGGCGTCGGCCGCGGCGGATCCGGCGGCCAGGACGAAGGACCCGTCCCTGACCGGGCGTCAGCGGCTGGCCAAGGGACTGTGGCCGCCGCGGGTCACCCGGGCGCAACTCATCGTCGCCGTCCTGCTGTTCGTCCTGGGCCTCGGTCTGGCCATCCAGGTGCGGTCCAACAGCGACAGCAGCGCGCTGCGCGGGGCGCGTCAGGAAGATCTTGTCCGCATCCTCGATGAACTGGATGACCGTACACAGCGTCTGGGAGATGAGAAGCAGCGTCTCGAGGGGCAGCGTACGGAGCTGGAGAACAGTTCCAACCAGGCCGAGGAGGCCCGCAAGCAGACGGTCGAGAGGGAGAAGCAACTCGGCATTCTGGCGGGCACCGTGGCGGCGCAGGGCCCCGGGATCACGCTGACGGTCAGCGACAAGAAGGGCTCGGTGCAGGCGGACATGCTGCTCGACGCGATCCAGGAACTGCGGGCCGCGGGTGCCGAGGCGATCCAGGTGAACGACGTGCGGATCGTGGCCGACACGTATCTGACGGACGCGACGGGCGGGGGAGTGAGCGTGGACGGTCGCAAGATCGCCCAGCCCTATGTCTTCAAGGTCATCGGCAAGCCGCAGGACCTGGAGCCGGCGCTCAACATCCCTGGTGGCGTGGTCCAGACTCTGGAGAAGGAGCAGGCCACGGTTACCGTGAGTCGGGCTCAGAAGATCGTTGTAGACGCCTTGCGACCGGCGAAGCGGCCTGACTACGCTCAGTCGTCTTCCCAGTGAGGCGGGGGTGCATGGGGGTCCTTCCGCGAGGGCATGAGGTTGCGGGGGGTCGGCGCACCGTAAGAGGTGTGCGTGGTGGAAACTGTTTGGCGGATACGGACGTTGTGAGGATGTCTGTACCGCTGATGTACGGCGGTGTGTGCAATCAGGGTTCGTCCTGCCCCACGGGCGGGTCTGTTTCGGTCAAGGGGAATCGCCCGTGAAGTTGTTTGCGAAGTTGTTCGGCAAGAGCGCACGCGAGGACAGCGGCAACGCCGCTGGCAGTCACCGTGCGCCGCGCTCCCAGGGCGCTCAGGAGCCGGGGGCCGAGCGCCCTCTGTTCCGCGATGAGGTCGGTGGTCAAGGCGGTGACATTTCGGGCGGACAGGGCGCGTCGTCTGTTGACCCTGCCGCGTCCGGCCGCATAGGTTTCGGGGAACCGTCAACCTCAAGTGCGGGTGGAGGGTTCGCCCCCGACCCGTATGCGTCCAATGCCCCCGCGGGGCAGCCGCGGCAGGAGGATCCGTCCATGTCGGCACAGGTGTGTACGAGGTGCGGAAACCGCAACGCCGAGGCGAGCCGGTTCTGCTCCAACTGCGGTGCGCCGCTGCGTGCCGGAGCCGAGCGTCCGTCCGAGACGACCTCGACCATTTCCATTTCGGGCCTTGAGGCCTACGACGCCGAAGTCACCGGTCAGACGCTCTCGCCGGCGCTCTCCCCGGAGGCCCAGGCCGCCGTCGACGCCCTGCCGCTCGGCTCGGCGCTCCTGGTGGTGCGGCGCGGTCCGAACTCGGGCAGCCGCTTCCTCCTCGACGGTGAACTGACCACGGCGGGACGCCACCCGCAGAGCGACATCTTCCTCGACGACGTGACCGTGTCGCGCCGCCATGTGGATTTCCGTCGCGGTGCGGACGGCGTCTTCACGGTCAGCGACGTGGGCAGCCTCAACGGCACGTACGTCAATCGGGAGCGGATCGACTCGGTCACGCTGTCGAACGGCGACGAGGTGCAGATCGGCAAGTACCGGCTGGTCTTCTACGCGAGCCAGCGGGGCATCTGACCTGTCAGGAAGGTCCATGCTTCAAACACCGAAGGGCGGTGCCGGTCACGGCGCCGCCCTCACGGACAGTCGGCTGATGAGCATCGGCACCGTACTGAACGTGTTGCGCGACGAGTTTCCCGAAGTCACCATCTCCAAGATCCGGTTCCTGGAGTCGGAAGGGCTGATCGATCCGCAGCGGACCCCCTCGGGGTACCGCAAGTTCAGCCCGGACGACGTCGAGCGACTCGCCCACGTGCTGCGTATGCAGCGGGACCACTACCTTCCGCTGAAGGTCATCAAGGAACAGCTCGACGCTCTGGAGCGGGGAGAAGCGATCACGCTGCCCTCTCCGGGGCGACCGGGCGACGGGGAGGACGCAAGCGCCTCCGAGGGCGGCGAGGGCCCGACAGTGGCCCGTGTGGGCCGTGACGAGCTGCTGGCCGCCGCCGGCATCGAGTCGTCCGAGCTCGACGAGTGGGAGTCGTACGGCCTCCTCGCGCCGCTGCCGGACGGCGGGTACGACGCGGAGGCGGTCACGGTCGCCGAGCTGGTGACGGAGCTCGGCCGGTTCGGCATCGAGCCCCGGCATCTGCGGGCGATGAAGGCCTCCGCCGACCGTGAGGCCGGCCTGGTCGACCAGATCGTGGCGCCGCTGCGACGGCACCGCAATCCTCAGACCAGGGCGCACGCGCAGGCCCGCGCGAAGGAGCTCGCGGCACTGACCGTGAAACTTCACGGGGCGTTCGTGCAGACCGCTCTCGGCGTGCGTCTGCCCTGATGCGAGGGGTGCTCGCGCGGTGTGCGACCGGCGATCGACGGGTGCCCGACTACCCAAACCTGCCGGGCACGTCCTAGGGTTGCTGTGTGAACGAGCTCGACGTCGTAGGTGTCCGGGTCGAAATGCCCTCCAACCAACCGATCGTGCTCCTGCGTGAAGTGGGAGGCGACCGTTACCTCCCCATCTGGATCGGTCCGGGGGAGGCGACGGCGATCGCCTTCGCACAGCAGGGCATGGCTCCCGCCCGCCCGCTGACGCACGACCTGTTCAAGGACGTGCTGGAAGCGGTCGGCCAGGAGCTCACCGAAGTACGCATCACGGACCTGCGCGAAGGCGTCTTCTACGCGGAGCTGGTGTTCGCCAGCGGGGTGGAAGTCAGTGCCCGTCCGTCCGACGCCATAGCGCTCGCGCTGCGCACCGGTACGCCGATCTACGGCAGTGACGGTGTGCTCGACGATGCCGGGATCGCGATCCCGGACGAACAGGAGGACGAAGTGGAGAAGTTCCGCGAGTTCCTCGATCAGATCTCGCCCGAGGACTTCGGGACCAACAGCCAGTGACGCGCGCGGCCGCCGTCCGGCGGCCGCAGCCGCGCCGGGTCCCGGCCGGACATTCGGCTAGCCTTTCCCCGCGGTGGGGTACGGGAAACCACTCTTAGGGTGATTATCACTCGGCGTGCCGAGTGTGGCGATCGTTGACGCACCCCTGGTGACTGCCTACCGTCGAGAAGGCAGGTCAAAGAGGAGGTCGGCGTGAGAAGCAGCGGCGACGGTACGGCTGGGGGTGCCGGACACAGTCCGGCGGGCCCGTACTCGCTTCACGGCCACGCGGCCGATCACACTCCGCGTCGGCCGACAGTGTTGCCGGCGGTCGTTCGGGGGGATGACGACGCGACGCCCGAGCAGGTCGGATACCGGGGACCCACCGCGTGCGCGGCGGCCGGGATCACCTATCGGCAACTGGACTACTGGGCGAGGACCGGGCTGGTCGAGCCCAGTGTGCGCCCCGCCCACGGGTCGGGGACCCAGCGCCTCTACAGCTTCCGGGACGTGGTCGTCCTCAAGATCGTCAAGCGCTTCCTCGACACGGGTGTCTCGCTGCAGAACATCCGTACCGCGGTGCAGCACCTCAGGGAGCGCGGCTTCCGCGATCTGGAGCGGATGACGCTCATGAGCGACGGCGCCACGGTGTACGAGTGCAGCTCGCCGACGGAGGTGCACGACCTGCTCCAGGGCGGGCAGGGCATCTTCGGCATCGCGGTCGGTGTGGTGTGGCGGGACGTCGAGAGCGCCCTGTCGCAGCTGCACGGGGAGCGCGTCGACACCGGCGAGACCCTCGTGGGGAACAACCCCGCCGACGAGCTCGCGAGGCGCCGCAACCGCGCCGTCTGAGCAGCGCCGATGCGTCCGGCGCGGCATTGTCAGTGCCGTAGGGCAGCATCGGATGTGTGAGAACCGCCCCGACGATCCTGCATCTCGACATGGATGCCTTCTTCGCCTCCGCGGAGCAGGCGGCGAAGCCGAGTCTGCGCGGGAAAGCCGTCGTCGTGGGCGGGCTCGGGCCGCGCGGGGTGGTCGCCACCGCCTCGTACGAGGCCCGGGTGTTCGGGGTGCACTCGGCGATGCCGATGGGGCAGGCGCGGCGGCTCGCGCCCAATGCCGCGTATCTCGTGCCGCGGTTCCGGCTGTACCGGGATGTCAGCGACCAGGTGATGGCGCTGCTGCGGGAGCTTTCACCGCTGGTGGAGCCCTTGAGCCTGGACGAGGCGTTCGTCGATCTGGAGGCCGGTGGCGCGGCGTCGGACGCGGCGTCGGCGCGGCTGGTGGGTGAGCGGCTGCGGGCCGACATCCGGGTCGTCACCGGGCTGACGGGATCGGTGGGCCTCGCGGCGTCCAAGATGCTGGCGAAGATCGCCTCCGAGGAGGCCAAGCCGGACGGGCTCCGCCTGATAGAGCCCGGTACCGAGCGCGCTCTGCTCGGGCCCATGTCGGTACGCACACTGCCGGGCGTCGGGCCCGCCACCGGAGACCATCTGCGGCGGGCCGGGATCACCACCGTCGAGGAGATCGCCGAGGCGGGCGAGGACGAGCTCGTACGGCTGCTCGGGAAGGCGCACGGGGCCTCGCTGTACGCCATGGCGCTCGCGCACGACGATCGGCCTGTGGTGGCCGAGCGGGACACCAAGTCGGTGTCGGTCGAGGACACGTACGACGTGGACATCCATGACCGGGTGCGCGTGCAGAACGAGGTGTGGCGGCTCGCCGGGCGGTGTGTGGAGCGGCTGAGGGGTGCGGAGCGGTCGGGGCGGACCGTCGTCCTCAAGGTGCGGCGCTACGACTTCTCGACGCTGACGCGGTCCGAGACGCTGCGCGGGCCCACCGATGACCCGGCCGTGGTGCGGGAGGCGGCCGCGCGGCTGCTGGACTCCGTGGACACGACCGGTGGCGTGCGGCTGCTCGGGGTCGGTGTGAGCGGCCTGGCCGACTACACGCAGGAGGACCTGTTCGCGCAGGCGCGGGCACAGGCGGAGGCCGACGCGCAGCCGGGCGAGGCTCATGGTGACAGGAGCGCGTCGGAGGAGGGCCAGGCGGCGGTGGAGGAAGCGGCCGAGGCCGTGGACCGGCGCTGGGTGGCCGGGCACGACGTGCGGCACGAGGAGTACGGGCACGGGTGGGTGCAGGGGAGTGGGCTTGGGAGAGTGACGGTGCGGTTCGAGACGCCTTATTCGGGGGTGGGGCGGGTGCGGACGTTTCGTACTGACGATCCGGCGCTGGCGCCTGCGGAGCCGTTGCCGCTGGTGGCGGTGGGCGGGGCGGTGCGGGGTGCGGTGGGGGAGTCGGGCGCGGGTCGGGGCAGCGGGTCGGGTGTTGTCTGAGGCGCGGCGCTCGTCTCCGCCGAGCCGCTGCCGCTGGTGCCGGTGGGCGGGCGGAGGGAGAGCCGGGCACGGGTGGGTGCAGGGCAGTGGGCTCGGCCGGGTGACGGTGCGGTTCGAGACGCCGTATTCGGGGCCCGGGCGGGTGTGGACGCTCCGCAGCGGCGATCCGGCGCTCGCCGCGCCGGGCCGCTGCCGCTGGTGCCTTAGGGCGGTGCGGAGCCGGGTGCGGGGTCGGACGGCGGGTCAGGCGTCGTCTGACGTGCCGTTGCTGTTTCCGTTGTTGGCGAGTTTGCCGAAGTCGCGGTCCTTCGGGGGGACGGCGTCGTCGGGGACCGTCAGGTGGAGGCCGTAGTGGTGGTAGAGCTGGAGCTCCTGTTCGGGGGAGAGGTGGCGGCCGACCCCGAAGTCGGGGGCGTCCTTGATCAGGGAGCGTTCGAAGGGGACGCGCAGGGTTCCCTCGACCAGTTCGCTCGGCTCCAGGGGGACGAAGGCGTCCCGGCTGAACAGGCCGGTTCGTATCGCCGCCCACTCCGGGACGCCGGTGGCGTCGTCGAGATACACCTCGTCGACGGTTCCGATCTTGGCTCCGTTGCGGTCGAACGCCTTGCGGCCGATCAGACTGCGCGGATCGACATCGGTCTGCACGGGGCCCTCCAGCTGGTCGCAACTCATCCGTAAGCACTACGAAAGAGCACATTGGTGATGACGGCCACTCGAGGCCGGAGGCCGTGTCGCCGCTGGTAGGCTGGCTTACGGCTGCTGACCCCGTGCGGGAGAGTCTTCCGGAGGTATCCGGAGGCGCCGAAGGAGCAAATCCTCCCCGGAATCTCTCAGGCCCACGTACCGCATGGACGAGGTCACTCTGGAAAGTAGGGCGGGTGTCCACACCTCCGCTCTCACCGACGGTGAAAGCCGGTATGCCCTTCGTCACACGGGGTGCGCCGGTGAAACTCTCAGGTTGAGATGACAGAGGGGGAGGCCGTCCGGGCACCCACGCCGTGGTGCCCCTCGCAGGTCGCAATGACCAGGAGGCCTCCGCAATGACCGCCAACCGTATTCCGCTCTCTCGGCTTGAGCAGGGAATCCCCTTCGAGCAGCGCCACATCGGTCCGGATGAAGCCGCGCAGGCCAAGATGCTCGCGCAGGTCGGGTACGGCTCGCTCGACGAGCTGACGGCGGCCGCGGTGCCGGACGTGATCAAGAGCGCCGAGGCGCTCGACCTTCCCGGTGCCCGCACGGAGGCGGAGGTTCTCGCCGAGCTGCGTTCGCTCGCGGACCGGAACCAGGTCCTCGGCTCGATGGTCGGCCTCGGTTACTACGGCACGTTCACCCCGCCCGTCATCCTGCGCAACGTCATGGAGAACCCGGCCTGGTACACGGCGTACACGCCCTACCAGCCGGAGATCTCGCAGGGCCGTCTCGAGGCGCTGCTCAACTTCCAGACGATGGTCGCCGAGCTGACCGGTCTGCCGACCTCGGGCGCCTCGCTGCTCGACGAGGGCACCGCCGCCGCCGAGGCCATGGCGCTGTCCCGCCGCATCGGCAAGGTCAAGAACGGCGCCTTCGTCGTCGACGCCGACGCGCTGCCGCAGACCATCGCCGTGATCGAGACGCGCGCCGAGCCGACCGGTGTCGAGGTCGTCGTCGCCGACCTCAGCGAGGGCATCCCGGCCGAGGTCGCCGAGCGCGGCGTCGTCGGCGTGCTCATCCAGTACCCGGGCGCCTCCGGTGCCGTCCGTGACATCAAGCCCGTCATCGAGCAGGCCCACGAGCTGGGCGCCGTCGTCACGGTCGCCGCCGACCTGCTCGCCCTCACGCTTCTCACCTCGCCCGGCGAGCTCGGCGCCGACATCGCCGTCGGCACGACGCAGCGCTTCGGCGTCCCGATGGGCTTCGGCGGTCCGCACGCCGGCTACATGGCCGTCCGCGAGAAGTTCGCCCGCAGCCTCCCCGGCCGCCTCGTCGGCGTCTCCGTCGACGCCGACGGGAACAAGGCGTACCGCCTCGCGCTCCAGACCCGCGAGCAGCACATCCGCCGCGAGAAGGCCACCAGCAACATCTGCACCGCGCAGGTGCTGCTCGCCGTCATGGCCGGCATGTACGCCGTCTACCACGGGCCCGACGGCCTCAAGAGCATCGCGCGCCGCACGCACCGGTACGCGACGCTGCTCGCCGAGGGCCTGAAGGCCGGTGGCGTGGAGGTCGTGCACGGCGCGTACTTCGACACCCTGACCGTGAAGGCGCCCGGCAAGGCCGCCGCCGTCGTCGGCGCAGCCCGTGAGGGCGGGGTCAACCTGCACCTCGTGGACGCCGACCACGTGTCGATCTCCTGCGACGAGACCACGACCCGTGCCCAGCTGGGCGCCGTCTGGTCCGCCTTCGGTGTCGAGGCCGACGTCGAGGCGCTCGACGCGGCCGCCAAGGACACGCTGCCCGCGGGCCTCCTGCGCGGCGACGCCTACCTCACGCACCCGGTGTTCCACTCGCACCGCTCCGAGACCGCGATGCTGCGCTACCTGCGCAAGCTGTCCGACCGTGACTACGCGCTCGACCGCGGCATGATCCCGCTGGGCTCCTGCACGATGAAGCTCAACGCGACGACGGAGATGGAGCCGGTCACCTGGCCCGAGTTCGGCCAGCTGCACCCCTTCGCGCCCGCCGAGCAGGCCCAGGGCTACCTCACGCTCATCCGTGAGCTGGAGGAGCGCCTCGCCGAGGTCACCGGCTACGACAAGGTGTCGCTCCAGCCGAACGCCGGTTCGCAGGGCGAGCTGGCCGGCCTCCTCGCGGTCCGCGGCTACCACCGCGCCAACGGCGACGAGGGCCGCACCGTCTGCCTGATCCCGTCCTCCGCCCACGGCACGAACGCCGCGAGCGCCGTGATGGCCGGCATGAAGGTCGTCGTCGTGAAGACGGCCGACGACGGTGAGATCGACGTCGAGGACCTGCGCGCCAAGATCGAGCAGTACGCCGACCAGCTCTCCGTCCTGATGATCACCTACCCGTCGACGCACGGTGTGTTCGAGGAGCACGTCGCCGACATCTGCGCCCAGGTGCACGACGCGGGCGGCCAGGTGTACGTCGACGGCGCCAACCTCAACGCCCTGGTGGGCCTCGCCAAGCCGGGCCACTTCGGCGGCGACGTCTCGCACCTGAACCTGCACAAGACGTTCTGCATCCCGCACGGCGGCGGCGGCCCCGGCGTCGGCCCGGTCGGCGTCCGCGCGCACCTCGCGCCGTACCTGCCCAACCACCCGATGCAGCCGGCCGCCGGTCCCGAGACGGGCGTGGGCCCGATCTCCGCGGCTCCGTGGGGCTCCGCGGGCATTCTGCCGATCTCGTGGGCGTACGTGCGTCTCATGGGTGGAGAGGGGCTCAAGAGGGCCACGCAGGTCGCCGTGCTCAGCGCCAACTACATCGCCAAGCGCCTCGAGCCGCACTTCCCGGTCCTGTACACGGGCCCGGCCGGCCTTGTCGCGCACGAGTGCATCATCGACCTGCGCCCGCTCTCGAAGGAGACCGGCGTCAGCGTCGACGACATCGCCAAGCGCCTCATCGACTACGGGTTCCACGCGCCGACGATGTCGTTCCCCGTGGCCGGCACGCTGATGATCGAGCCGACCGAGAGCGAGGACCTCGCCGAGCTGGACCGCTTCTGCGAGGCGATGATCGCCATCCGCGGCGAGATCGACAAGGTCGCCGCCGGTACGTGGCCCGCCGAGGACAACCCGCTGCGGAACGCGCCGCACACCGCGGCCGCGCTCGGCGGTGAGTGGGACCACGCGTACAGCCGCGAGGAGGCCGTCTTCCCCGCCGGTGTCTCGGCCGCCGACAAGTACTGGCCGCCGGTCCGCCGCATCGACCAGGCCTTCGGCGACCGCAACCTGGTCTGCTCGTGCCCGCCCATGGACGCGTACGAGAACTGAGCATGAGTGAGGGCCGGTCCCGGGGAGTTTCCCGGGGCCGGCCCCTTCGCTTGTCGTGCTGCCTGGCTGTCGCCGCGGGCTCAGGCCGCGGTCACGACCTTGACCGGTCGGTGCGGCGCGATGATCTGCCCGTCGGGCAGCAGCTCACCGGTGTCCTCGAAGAGCAGGACGCCGTTGCAGAGCAGGCTCCAGCCCTGTTCGGGGTGATGGGCCACAGGGTGCGCGGCCTCCCGGTCGGCGGAGTCTGCGGACGGGCACGGTGGCTGGTGCTGGCACATGGGTGGGATCTTTCGCTGCGGAGTGATGTCGGTGACGGGTGTGTTGCCGGCTGCTGAAGCTGTCCTGCGGCGCGGTGTGCTGCTCGGTGTGTTGTTCATGGCCGCCCCCCGTTTTGATTGGTCGGTCCGGACCCCAGTGTTGCTCCACGGACGGGAATCCGCAGGTATTTGGTGACAGCGGTCCTCACTCAAGGAGTACGCATCACCCCTGCGGGCGGTTCAGTCCAACCGCACTGTCCCTTCGGGTGGTTCGGGGTGGCCGGATGGGGCTAGTCCGGTCGGGCCGGGTAGTGGGACGGCTACGCCCCGCGACCGGAAAGTGCGGGTCGTGGGGCGGGTGTTCCGGGAGGTCAGCGCGGTGTCGGAGGCCTCGTCGTGTCAGGCCGGTGAGATCAGGAGGGGCGCGGGGGCCAGTCGGTGGGTGAGGACGGGCAGGAGGTCGGCCGCGCGGTGTGGGAGGTGGGGCGCGATGCCGGGGGGCGCGGGTGCGAGCGGGACCAGGAGATCGTCCGCCGATGGATGGCCGGTGGCGGCGTCGGCGGTGGTGTCGCCGTGCAGCCAGAGGGTGAGCATGTACAGCTCCGGGACCGAGAGCAGGCGCGGCTGGTACGGCGTGGGCAGTGACTCGGCCTGGCGCAGGGCGCGCTCGGTGGCCGTGACGTAGGGGCCTTCGAAGAAGTGCGAGAACACCCAGCCGTCCGCCGTCGGTGTCGTGTCGGCGGCGGCCACCGCGTGCTCCCCGCAGCGGATCAGGAACCGCCACGCGGTGAGCCGGGTGCGCGCCGGTCCTGCCCCGCCGGTGACGTGGTCAAGTACGTGGACGGGCAAAGGGAGTTCGGGGGATGCCGGGGCCTCGGCGGAACGCAGTGACGGGGTGCGGGCCTCGCGGACGGCGGTGGGGGAACCGAGGGCCGTGAGGACGGTGCGCAGGGCGGGCGCGGGGGCCGGGAAGACATGCAGCGGCATCGTGGGTCGCCTCTCGTTCGACAGGCACGGTGGATCGAGGTCGCGGCGCGACGAGCGGACGACGCTGTCAGCTGATCGGGCCAGAGAAGGCGGGGGAAAGTGCCACGAGCGCCCACTCTCTGCCTCGTCCGCGGAGTTTATACGACACGTGTTCACATAGTGTTTCGGCTAGCTGTCGCCGAAATCCCCGGCAAGGCGCTATCCGGTCGTCCGGATGGGCCAAAAGCTCCCGGTTCCCCGAGGAGGCGGGTCCGTGACCTCGTAATCTTCATGGCGTGCGGACGGCTGGATTTCGCGGGTTGTATTTCGCGGCGACAGGTGGAAGCGAATCTTCGACATGTCGGTTGCCGTATGAATGTGCCCCGGGAAAACCGCTGTGAGCCTACTCGCGTGCGCCGGGGCGCGGGCCTTATTGATCACATTGCCTGGGCATCATCCATCGTGACACCCGGCCAGGTGGTTGGTCCGGCCATGCGAGGAGGGACGCTTCCATGGGCGAGAAGGTCGTGGCGGGCGCGTTCGACCTGTCCGATCGGCGGCACTACCGTAGAAAGTTGCAGCAGTGCCTCGCGGGGCTCGCGCGCCTTCTGGAGGAGGAGCGGTTCGACCGGCCGAGGAATCTCATGGGTCTGGAGATAGAGCTGAATCTCGCGGGCCCGGACGGTATGCCGAAAATGCGGAATGCGCAGGTGCTCGAACGTATCGCGAGCCGTGATTTCCAGACAGAACTCGGAATGTTCAACCTGGAAGTGAACATTGCTCCGCACCGACTGGAAGGCCGCGTTCTCGACCGGCTGGCGGAGGAACTGAGGACCGGGCTCGCCTATGCCCACCGGAAGGCCAACGAGGTGGATGCCGGGATCGTGATGATCGGCATTCTCCCGACGCTCGCACCCGACGATCTCGTCTCCGCGAATCTGTCGGACGTCGACCGGTACAGCCTGCTCAACGAGCAGATGCTTGCGGCGCGGGGCGAGGACTTCGCGCTCGACATCGAGGGTGTGGAGCACCTGCGCTGCAACTCGGAGTCGATCGCGACCGAAGCGGCGTGCACGTCCGTGCAGTTGCACCTCCAGGTCACGCCCTCCCGCTTCGCCGACGTGTGGAACGCCGCGCAGGCCGTCGCCGCCGTACAGATCGCCGTCGGTGCCAACGCGCCGTTCCTTTTCGGGCGCGAGCTGTGGCGGGAGTCGCGGCCGCCCCTGTTCCAGCAGTCGACCGACACCCGGCCGCCCGAGCTGCAGGCCCAGGGCGTGCGGCCGCGCACGTGGTTCGGGGAGCGCTGGATCAGCAGTGCGTACGACCTCTTCGAGGAGAACCTGCGCTACTTCCCGCCACTGCTGCCGCTGCTCAGCGACGAGGAGCCGCTACGGGTCCTCGACGACGGCGGAGTCCCGGCGCTCGGCGAGCTCGTCCTGCACAACGGCACCGTCTACCGCTGGAACCGGCCCGTGTACGGCCTCGTGGACGGCGTCCCGCACCTGCGCGTGGAGAACCGCGTGCTGCCCGCGGGCCCCACCGTCACCGACGTCATCGCGAACGTCGCCTTCTATTACGGCCTTGTGCGTGCTCTCGCCGAGGAGGCCCGGCCCGTGTGGACCCGCCTCCCCTTCGACGCGGCGGCCCGCAACTTCGACGAGGCGTGCCGGTACGGCATCGAGGCCCGCCTGGACTGGCCGCGCCGGGGCCGGTTCGGCGGGGTGGAGCGGGTGGCGGCGGTTGCGCTCGTACGGGACGAGCTGTTGCCGTTGGCCGCCGCCGGGCTCGACGCGTGGGGCGTCGAGCCCGCGGACCGGGACTTCTACCTCGGGGTGATCGAGGAGCGGTGCCGGCGCCGGGTCAACGGGGCGTCGTGGCAGGCGGCCACGTTCCATCGCGCGCTGGATGCGGGTCTGGAGCGGGACGCGGCGCTGGCCGCGACGACGCGGCGCTATGCGGAGCTGATGCATACGGGGGAACCGGTGCATTCGTGGCCGGTGGGGCTGCCGGCGCCTACGGTGCGGGTGGGGTGACGGGGCGAGCGGATCGGGTTGGGGTGTGGCGGCGCCAGCTGAATGTGCGGGTTGGGCTGGCGCCGGCCGATGGTGCGGGCCGGCGTCAGCCGATGGTGCTCATGGGCTGACCGGCGCCGAGCGTGCGGCTCGTGTGGAGCCTCAGCTCTTCGCCCCCGCCTCCATGATCGCCTTGAGGATCACCGAGTGGATCTGGGCCGGGTCGTTGACCTGGTGGCCCGAGCCGTTGGTGGCCGCGGCCATCTGTTCGACCTCGTCCTTGGATGCGTCCGGGCCGACCGCCATGGCGATGAGCGGTACCGGGTGCTGGGGGTCGGCGAGGTCTTCGAGGCGGGAGATCAGGTTGCTGCGCGAGATCGAGCCCGGGTCCTCGTTCGCGCCGTCGGTCACCACGACGAGGGCGTTGAACTTGCCCTTCGCGTAACTGGCCGTGGCCTGCTGGTACGCGGCGAGTGTCGTGTCGTAGAGGCCGGTGGCGCCGCCCGGCACGGGCTGGAGGCCGCTGAAGGCCGCGGACAGCCGGTCGCGCTGGGTGCCGTCGCCCTTGCGGTCGCCGAGACGCTCGGTCGGCACGAGCTTCTTGTAGTCGAGCTTGCCGTCCAGATGCGTGCTGAACTCCCACAGGCCGATCTCGTCCTCGGGCGTGAACGTGGCGAGGGCCTGGAGCATCGAGGCCTTCGTGACCTCCATCCGGGACTGGCCGCGGCCCGGCACGGGGTTCGCCATGGATCCCGACGCGTCCACGACGACGGTGATCCGGGCGCTCTGCACCGTGATCGTCCACATGCCGAGGGTCTCCTGGAGCTCCTTGTCCGTCGGCGGTTCCGGGTCCGCCGTCGCGTACGGCTGTGGAGTGCGCCCGCCCGCCCCCGCGACGAGGGTCTCCGACGGCGCCTCGTCGTCCGTACGGAAGCCCTGCTTGTGCAGGATCCGCAGGCCGGCGTCCTCACCGAGCAGAGTCATGAAACGGGTCGCCGCCCGCCGCTGGTCCGTCGTCTGGGAACCCTCGTCGAGCAGCGTGAACGGATAGTCGAGCGCCGGCGCCCCGTCCTTCGGGTAGAAGAGATCGAGGTCGTCGCCGTCCGCGGCGGACTCGTTGTAGCGGAACGAGGACTGCTCGGAGAGGATCAGCGCCTGATTGCGCCGCGGATTGCCCTGTTCCGTGCCGGAGGAGTCGCGGGGGAGGGTGTCGGTGAGCTGCGCGTCGCTGTCGACCGTGCGCTCGGAGAGCGCCTTGGCGAGAGCGGCGGCCTGGGTGTCGCTGTCCGCCCCGCCCTTCTTCGAGGACTTGCCCAACTGCGACAGGGCGAGGAGCCCGGTCGCGCTGCGCGCCGGGTCCGCCGTCCCGAGCCGCAGCTCGTCCCCCTGCATGGCCGCACCCGTCAACTCCGCCCAGGTGTAAGTCTTCGCGGGCCAGCCCATGCTCTTCGCGGCCGACGGCACCATGCTGACCCCGATGGGAGACGAGGCGACGTTGCCCATGGGCGTGACCGGGGTGGGGTCCTCGCCGAGGCCGGCGCGCTGTATCCACAGACTCGAGTCCGGCACCCACGCCTCGAACTCCCGGGTGCTCTTGTCGCCCCGCCGCAGCGCGTCGGCGATCTTGTACGAGTCGGCGGCCTGCACACGGGCGTCGAGGCACTGCCCGTCGGAGGTCAGGCTGTTCTTACGGGCGTGGTCCGCCGCGGCCTGCAACGCGGGGGCGACATCGGGCGAGGCGACGACGTCGAGGCGGATGGTCCGGCCGCCGCAGGCCCCGCCGAAGGAGAGGAACCCGCCGCGCACGGCGAGTGTCGTACCCGCGGCGACCACGAGGACCACGGCGGTGGCGATGGCCACGGTTCGGCCCCGTGAGCGGGGGGCGACGGTGTCCGTCCCGTACTCGTCGGGCAAGCTGTGACGTCCCATGGCGGTGGTGCCCTTCCTCGGCCCGGCCCGAAGACGAGGGAGAGGTACACCAAAGAACGGCCTTCGTCCCCCCGGCCTGTCGCGCGCGATCTTCGTACCTGCATTCGAGACCCTAGCGGGGCGGCGTGGGGGATGAGGCGGGATTACTCAACTGGAGGCAGGAGTGCAGGCGGAGGTGGGTGCGGTGGCCGATTCTTTTCCGAACGAGCGACTCTCGCGACGGATTTTCCGGGACGAGACGCTGCTCGTGCTGGCGCTCTCGCTCGGTGCGAGCGGAGTGTCCGCGCTGATCAGCTTTGTCGGATCGGTCACCAAACCGGGCGGTCTGAAGCACCAGGCCGCGACCTTGAACGCCTCGGCGGCTCCAGGGCGGCCGTGGCTCGATCTCGCTTGGCAACTGTTCGGTATCGCGAGCGCGCTCGTCCCGGTCGCCCTCGTCGCGCACCTGCTGCTGCGCGAGGGTGCCGGAATGCGGACGATCGGCTTCGACCGCCGTAGACCGCTCTTCGACACGAGCCGCGGAGCGGCGATCGCGGCGGTCATCGGGAGTACGGGCATCGCCTTCTACCTGGCGGCGCGGAGCCTCGGCTTCAACCTCACTGTGGTGCCCGAGGCGCTGCCCGGCGTGTGGTGGAAGTTCCCGGTCCTGATCCTCTCGGCGATCCAGAACGCCGTCGTGGAGGAAGTGATCGTCGTCGGCTATCTGCTGCGCAGACTCGGCCAGTTGGGCTGGACCCCGGCCGCGGCGCTCCTGGCGAGCGCGCTGCTGCGCGGCTCGTACCACCTCTACCAGGGCATCGGCGGCTTCCTCGGCAACTTCGTGATGGGCGTCGTCTTCGTGTACCTGTACCGGCGGTGGGGGCGGGTCGGGCCGCTCGTGGTGGCACACTCGCTGCTCGACATCGGCGCGTTCGTCGGTTACGCGCTGCTCGCGGGCAAGGTGGGCTGGCTGCCGACCGGTTGAGACGAGCCGGTGAGGCGGTCGCAGGGGGCGTACGAGGTGTTCGTACGCCCCCTGTTCTGTGACAACTATTCGTACGCCCCCTGTTCTGTGAGACCTACACGAGCAGTTCGCCCTCGATCGTCGTGACGGCGCGGCCGGTCAACAGGGTGCGGGCGCCGCGCAGTTCGGTGCGGACGAGGCCCGTACGGGCGGACGCCTGGAGGCCGGTGAGTTCGGCGCGGACGAGGCGTTCGGACCAGAACGGGGCGAGGGCCGTGTGGGCGCTGCCCGTGACCGGGTCCTCGTCGACGCCGACGTTCGGGAAGAAGCAGCGCGAGACGTAGTCGTACGGCCCGTCGGGGTCCTCCGCACGGGCCGTCGCGATGACGCCGCGCGCGGAGTGGGCCGCGAGCGCCTTGAGGTCGGGGGTGAGGGAGCGCACGGTCTTCTCGTCCGCGAGCTCGACGAGCAGGTCACCGACCTGGCGGCCCGTGTCGTGCACCGACAGGGGCTCGGCGCCGAGGGCTGCGGCGATGCCGTCGGGGGTGTCGATGTGCGTCAGCGGCGCGGTCGGGAAGTCGAGCGTGATGGCGCCGTCCTCGCGCGGCGACGCGACGAGTACCCCGCTGCGGGTGGCGAAGCGGACGGGGCCGTCGGTCACGCCCGTGCTGTGCAGGACGTGGGCGGTGGCCAGGGTGGCGTGGCCGCACATGTCGACCTCGGTCGCGGGCGTGAACCAGCGCAGCGCCCAGTCCGCGTCGCCGCCCGGGGGCAGTGGGTGGGCGAAGGCCGTCTCGGCGTGGTTGACCTCGGCGGCCACGGCCTGGAGGCGGGCGTCGTCGGGAAAGGCGTCCAGGAGCAGGACGCCGGCGGGATTGCCGGAGAAGGGGCGGTCGGTGAAGGCGTCCACGATTCGAATGCGCATGGACCGGACGCTACGCGGGTGACGAAAGCGCAGGCCAAGGCCAATTCCTGAGTGCTGGACCGGGAGGGGGTTGTCAGTCGAACAGTCCCGATATATCGTTGACGCATCGCGACCGATCAACGATGGAAGGAATGACGACAATGCGTCCCCATGAACACGAACATGAGCACGGGCATGGACACGGACCGTGCGGGCCCGGCCATCCCGGTCGGGGCGGCTTCGAGGCGCGGCGCGCGGCCTTCGGTCCCTTCGGGCCGGGCTTCGGCCCGGGACCCTGGGGTCACGGGCGCGGCGGCGGCCGGGGCGGACCCAGGGGAAGGGCACGGCGCGGCGACGTACGCGCGTCGATCCTGGCCCTCCTGAAGGACCGCCCGATGCACGGTTACGAGATGATCCAGGAGATCGCCGAGCGCAGCGGCGGGGCGTGGAAGCCCAGCCCGGGGTCGGTGTACCCGACCCTCCAGCTGCTCGAGGACGAGGGCCTGATCGCCAGCGAGAGCGAAGGCGGCAAGAAGCTGTTCGCCCTCACCGAGTCCGGTCGTTCCGCGGCCGACGAAGGCCCGGACGCCCCTTGGGAAGAGGCCGGGCGCGGAGTCGACTGGGACACGCTCAACGAGATCCGCCAGGCCGGCTTCGGCCTGATGGAGGCGTTCGGGCAGGTCTGGAAGACCGGCAGCAAGGAGCAGCGCGAGAAGGCGCTGACCGTCATCAACGACGCCCGTAAGAAGCTGTACCTGATCCTCGCCGACGAGCACTGAGCCGTCCCGGCGGACGAGGTTGTACTGATCGACAAGTGAAGGCGCCCCGCACATGTGATGTGTGCGGGGCGCCTTTGTTTGTCTGTCCGGACCGGCGTGGGGCCGGTCCGGGTGGCCGTCGGGGTCAGGCCACGAGGCCGGCCAGCTTGGTCAGCGACTCGTTGAGCGCGGCCGTCGCCGAGTCCTTGAGCTTGCCCGCCATCAGCGACACGGCGGCGCCGGTGAACTCGCCGTCGATGCGGACGGTGGTGGCGTCGCCGTCCGCGGTCAGTGTGTAGCGCGTACCGATGTTCACGCCCATCGGCCCCTTGCCCCGGATGGCCAGGGTGCGGGCGGTCTCCAGGTCCTCGACGGTCCAGGTCACCTCCGCCGGGAAGCCCATGAGCTTCATGTTCTCCTCGAACGTGCCGCCCAGTTCGAGCGCCGTGGGCGGACCCTTGGGGAAACTCGTGTGCGTGGCGCTCCACTCTCCGAACGCGCTGAAGTCCGTGAGCTGCGCCCAGACCTTCTCCGCGGGGGCCCCGATCCGTGCTTCCGCGCTGACTTCGGCCATGCGACCACCCCTTCTCGACGAGAGCTGCGGCCTGCGCAGCCGTGGTGTCGCGGAAAGTAGTCTCAGGGCCGCGAACATTCAATACTGATGAACCGTCAGAAAGAACTGATGAGTCGTCAGGGCCTGTGCGGGTGGGGCGTGTTGTCAGGTGACCTTCTCGATGACCGCTGCGTCGAAGAGGTCCGAAGCTCGGGGGAACGGGCCCTCGTCGTGGCAGTGCCACGCGTCCCAGAACAGGTCGGCGAGCAGCGCGTCGTCGGGTGCGTACACCCGGTACACGTACTGTCGGCCGTCGATCGCGGGCAGGGCGACGAGCCAGCACCTGCTCTCCATATCAGTGAAGGACGTCCTCCGGTCGGGGTCCGGTTGCGGTCGGCGCGGAATGCAAGGCGGCGCCACCTCCCGAAGTGAATCGGCGTGATCTCATCCGCAAGGAGGACAACCCGCCTGGCCATGCCCACCTTGCGTCGGACGTGGAAATGCTTCCCGCCGGCGATGTCACGCCGGGGAGGTGCTGATGGGGTGGGAGACGTGCAAAGCCCTACCCCGCCCGATGCTGCCGCAAGCGGCCACAATCGTGAAGATGCCTGCGCCGTGCTGAGTCCCGAACTGGCCTCCGTGCCGGCCGGCGCCCGGCGCAGAGCCGTGCGTGACGGGGACGGGCAGATCGACACCGCGCACCTCCTGCACTCGCTCCTCGAGGCGGACCCGCAGGTGCGGGAGGCCGTCGGCGACACACCCCAGCTCGCCCGGCTCTTCGGCTACCTCGTCCAGCGGAGCATCGGCTACGGGCTCCTGTGGCAGGGCACCGTCGAGGACTCCGGCGCCGTGCCCGTCGTGAAGGAGCTGGGCTGGTCCCCGGCGGCCGCCGCCGCGATGGAGGCCGCGCTCGACCGTGCGGTGCGGCGCGGCGAGAAGCGGGCGCGCGGGGTGGACCTGCTGGCCGCGCTGGCCGCGGACGGCGAGTGCCGCGCGGCCGACGTGCTGGCGCGGGCGGGCATCGACAGGGAGAGCCTGCGGCGGCGGGTGGAGGCGATCTGGTCGTGAGGCGGCTGGGCGGAGGCCGTCGGGCACTGACGCCTCCGCGCCGTAGGTGGTGCGCTACGTGTGGGACTTGCCGCAGGCTGTGGCTGATCGCGCAGTTCCCCGCGCCCCTTACGGGGCGCTCTGAGCTCAGTCGTGATGGATGCCGTATGCACCTACATCACGTTCCCCCACGTCAGCCGCCCTATGCCTGCCGTCCGCCACGTGAGACAGGGGTTATCGGGGATGACGGTCATTACGGGGGCTGTCATGATGTGCCGGTGTATGCGTCTCAGGGGATTCAGGCGAACCGCGGGCGGGGCATCGGGCTGGGGCTCGCCCTCGGGTCCGCGCTCGCCTTCGGTGGTTCGGGTGTCGCGGCGAAGCCGCTCATCGAGGCGGGTCTCGACCCGCTCCACGTGGTGTGGCTGCGGGTCGCGGGCGCCGCGCTCGTCATGCTGCCCGTCGCCTGGCGGCACCGCTCCCTGCTGATTCAGCGGCCCGCGCTGCTCGCCGGTTTCGGCCTGCTCGCCGTCGCCGGTGTGCAGGCCTGCTACTTCGCCGCGCTCTCCCGTATCCCGGTCGGCGTCGCGCTCCTCATCGAGTACCTCGCCCCGGCCCTCGTGCTCCTCTGGGTGCGTTTCGTGCAGCGCAGGCCCGTGACGCGCGCCGCCGCCGTCGGTGTGGTCCTCGCCGTCGGCGGTCTCGCCTGCGTCGTCGAGGTGTGGGCGGGCCTCAGGCTCGACCCGATCGGCCTGATCCTCGCCCTCGGCGCCGCCTGCTGCCAGGTCGCCTACTTCGTCCTGGCCGACCAGGGCAGCGACGCGGGGGAGCGCGCACCGGACCCGCTCGGCATGATCGCGTACGGGCTGTTGGTGGGCGCCCTCGTGCTGACGGCCGTGGCGCGGCCCTGGGGCATGGACTGGTCCGTGCTCGGCGGCAGCGCCTCGATGAACGGCACCTCCGTACCGGCCTGGCTGCTGCTCTGCTGGATCGTGCTGCTCGCGACCGTCGTCGCCTACGTCACCGGCGTCCTCGCCGTACGCCGGCTCTCGCCCCAGGTGGCCGGCGTCGTGGCCTGCCTCGAAGCGGTCATCGCGACCGTCCTCGCCTGGGTGCTCCTCGGCGAGCACCTGTCGGCCCCGCAGATCGCCGGTGGTGTGGTCGTCCTGGTCGGCGCCTTCATCGCCCAGTCCTCGGCTCCGGCCAAGCCCGAGGTGGTCGCCGTCGGTGAGGGTGGCGCGAAGACCGCTGCCGACGCCGACCAGTCGGAAGCGGACCGGACGCTTTCGGGGCAGCGCACCACGAACCTGTAGCCGAGGGGCGACCCCGAGAGTCCCGCCCCCCGTCAGAGCATCGTCAGGTAGTCCGGCAGCCCGATCCCCGGCGCGAGGTCGTCCGCCGGGATCGGCGCTCCGTGGCCCTTCGTCAGCGGGATGACGCCCGTCCAGTACGGCAGGCCGAGGTCCTCCGCGTCGTCGTTCGGGCCGCCCGCGCGTACCCGGGCGGAGACCTCCGCGAGGTCGAGCCGGAGCACGGACGTCGCCGCGAGTTCCTTGGCGTTCCCCGGGCGCGAGTCCTGGGAACGGCCTGGCACGACATGGTCGACGATCGCGTCGAGCGCCGTGCCCTTCTCGTCGGGGTCGGTCACCTGGTGCGCGAGTCCGTGCACCACCACGGAGCGGTAGTTGAGCGAATGGTGGAAGGCGGAACGGGCGATGACGAGCCCGTCGACATGCGTGACCGTCAGGCAGACCTGGAGGCCCGGATCGGCTGCGCCCGCCATGCGCTGAACCCGCGCTCCCGTCGAACCGTGCACGTAAAGGGTCTCGCCGACGCGGCCGTACAGAGTCGGCAGCACGACGGGGGAGCCGTCGCGGACGAGGCCGAGATGGCAGATGTAGGCCTCGTCGAGTATCGAGTGGACCAGCTCCCGGTCGTAGTGCGTCCGGTCGAGCTTGCGGGCCGGGGTGGTGCGGTCGGTCGCCGCGTACGAACCGGCGTCCCCCGAAGTGACGGTGCCGGGCTCGGATGCCACACTCATTGCCAACTCCATTGCACTAGTGCATAATCTGCTTTGTGCTAGGAGAGTATCCGATCGAGGGTCGGCGTGCAGCGGATATTGCCGCGAGTGTGGAACGCGCGGTGGGCAGCGGTGACCTGGAACCCGGTCAACTGCTGCCGCCCATGCGGGAGTTGGCGCAGCATCTGGGGGTCAATCCCAATACGGTCGCGGCCGCGTACCGCACGCTCCGCGAGCGTGGGGTGATCGAGACCGGGGGGCGCCGCGGCAGCCGCGTACGTGCCAAGCCCGCCACGACGGCCCGCAAGCAGATCCGCGTCGACGTGCCGCCAGGGGTCCGTGACGTCTCGAACGGCAATCCGGACACGGCTCTGCTGCCTCCGCTCGCCGACGCCTTCGCCTGGGCTGCCGCACGCGGCGACAAGGAGCCCGTCCTCTACGGGGACGAGGCCCTGGACCCGGAACTGGCGCGGCACGCGCGCGTGGCGTTTGGCAAGGACGGCGCACCGGAGGGGCCGCTCGCCGTGACCTCCGGTTCCCTCGACGCCATCGAGCGGGTACTGGCCGCGCACCTCAAGCCGGGTGACGCCGTCGCCGTCGAGGATCCGGGCTGGGGCAGCCTGCTCGACCTGGTCCCGGCGCTCGGGCTGCGCGTCGTGCCCGTCGGGGTGGACGACGAGGGTCCGATCCCGGAGGACGTGGAGCGGGCGCTGGGCGCGGGGGCGCGGGCCCTGGTGGTCACCGACCGCGCCCAGAACCCCACCGGCGCCGCCGTCACCGAACCACGTGCGCGTGCGGTGCGCCGCGTCCTCGCGGCCCACAAGGACGTACTGCTCATCGAGGACGACCACGGGCACGGGATCGTCGACCTGCCGTTGCATCCGCTGGCCGGGGTGACGCGGCACTGGGCGTTCGTCCGCTCCGCCGCCAAGGCCTACGGGCCCGATCTGCGGATCGCCGTCATGACCGGGGACGCCGTGACGGTCGACCGGGTGCAGGGGCGGCAGCGCCTCGGGCCCGGCTGGGTGAGCCGCATCCTGCAGCGGGCCGTCGCGCGCCTGTGGTCCGAGGGGGCCGTGGACACGCGCGCCGTCGCGGCCTCGTACGGAGAGCGGCGTGACGCACTCATCGCGGCCCTCGCCGAGCGCGGGATTGTCGCGCACGGGCGGAGCGGCATGAACGTGTGGGTGCCCGTCCCGGACGAGACGGGAGCGGTCGCCCGGCTGCTGCACGCCGGCTGGGCGGTGGCGCCGGGTGCGCGGTTCCGGATGGAGGCGGCGCCCGGGGTGCGGATCACGGTGTCGACGCTCGGCGCCGACGACATCGGCGTGGTGGCGGACGCCGTCGCCTCCGCGACGGAGCCCGCGCCGGCCCGCCGATACGGGTAGGGCCTACGCCCGAGCCCTGCGCGGCCTCGACTGCGTGAGCGCCGCGCCAGCCAGCACGATCACCGCGCCGATCGGCGTCGACCAGCTCAGGGACTCGCCGAGCAGGGCGACGCCCGCGGCCGTAGCGATCACCGGGATGAAGTACGTGACCATCTGCGCCGTCGTCGGGCCGATCTCCGCCACCAGGCCGTACTGGATGAGGAACGCGAGGCCGGTGCCGAGGGCGCCCAGGGCGACGATCGCGAGCAGCGGGACGACCGGCAGGTGGGCCGGGAGAGTGGTGAACAGCGGGGTGACGACGGCCAGTTGGAGCGTGGCCAGCATCAGCTGCGCGCCGGACAGCGACAGGTTCGAGTGGCCGGTGCCGGCCAGCGTGCGGCGCAGGTAGATCCAGCCGACCGGGTAGCACAGCGACGCCAGCAGGGCCATCGCGGTGCCCGCGAGGTCGAGGCCGTGGAAGCCCTGCCACACCCCGAGAACGGTGAGCACGCCCAGGAAGCCGATGCCGAGCCCCGCGACGCGGCGCCGCGTGGGCCGGTCCTCGGACAGCGCGACCAGCGACAGCGCCATGCCCCACAACGGGGACGTCGCGTTGCAGATACCGGCGAGCGTCGACGGAATCGTCTGCTCGGAGAAGGCGAACAGGGAGAACGGCATCGAGTTGAGCAGCAGCGCCGCCACGAAGATGTGCCCCCACGTCCGGGCGCCCCGCGGCAGCCGCTCACGCTTCACGGCCATCGCGACGGCGAGCACCACCGTGCCGAAGGCGAGCCGCCCGAGCGTCACCTGGAACGGCGCGTAGCCCTCCGTGCCGACCTTGATGAGGAGGAAGCTGAAGCCCCATATGAGCGACAGGACGCCGAAGCGGAGCCGCCAGTCGAGGGCGCGGCGCGGCGGGTGGGACGCAGGCATGTCGACGGAGGCCGAGGCCGTGGCGGAGGCGGAGGCGGAAGCGGAAGCGGAAGCAGATGCGGAGGTACCGGAGGGGTCAGGGGTACCGGGGGTGCCAGGGGTGGCGGCGGGGGCCGAAGTCGTGCGGGACGACGAGGGGACGACGGAACTCATGTCCGTAACTGTGCCGCCCCGCAACCTCTTAGCACAAGCCAGAAATATTGCCCGGTACGGCTTAGCATCGCTTACATGTTGAACCTGGAGCGCCTGCGCACCCTCGACGCCCTCGCCCGGCACGGTTCCGTCAGTGGCGCGGCCGCCGGGCTGCACGTCACGACGTCCGCCGTCTCGCAGCAGATGGCCAAGCTGGAGCGTGAGGTCGGGCAGCGGCTCCTGGCCAAGAACGGCCGCGGTGTGCGGCTCACCGACGCCGGGCGGCTGCTCGCCGAACACGCGGGGCGGATCCTCTCCCAGGTCGAGCTCGCGCAGTCCGACCTGGAGGCGCAGCGCGGGCAGGTGGCGGGGGAGCTGCGCATCTCGGCCTTCCCGACGGCGGCCCGCGGCCTCTTCCCGCGCGCGCTCGCGACGCTCCGCGCCGAGCACCCGGGGCTACGGCTGCGCTCGCAGGAACTGGAACCGGAACTGGCCGTCGCCGGGGTCGTCCGCGGGGACCTCGACCTCGCCGTGGTGCTCGACTGGTACAACAAGCCGATGCCGCTCCCCGAGGGCCTCGTGAAGGCGGCGATCCTCGACGACCCCGCCGATGTGGCGATGCCGGCGGACCACCCCCTCGCCGGGCGCCAGGAGGTAGGCCTGGAGGACTTTGCAGAGGACGAGTGGATCACCTGGGGCGAGGGCGAGTTCTGCCACGAGTGGCTGCTCTTCACGCTGCGCGCCAAGGGTGTCGAGCCCCGCATCGGCCATCGCGCTGCCGAGACCCACACCCAGCTCGCCCTCGTCGCCGCCGGGCTCGGCGTGTGCGTGGCTCCGTTGCTCGGGCGCGATCCCGTGCCGGAAGGCGTGGTGACCGTGCCCGTGCGGCAGCGCGTGCGCCGCCAGGTGTTCGTCGTGTGGCGGGCCGACGCGGACCGCCGCCCGTCCATCAGGGCGGCGGTGAAGGCGCTCCGGGCGGCGGGGGAGAGCCTAGGTGGCGTACCGGCGAGGTAGGGGGTGTGCGGCGAGCTAGGGGGTGTCCGGCGAATTAGGGGGTGTCCCGCGAGCTAGGGGGCGACCGGCGAGTCAGGGGGCGTCCCCGGCGAACCAGTCGATCCCTAGAGCGACGCCAGCTTCCGGAAGTCCCACGACGCGACCTTGTCCGGCGTGAGCCGCGCCCACGCGTGCCGGCCGTCGTGCACCATCTCGTCGAGGCCGAAGTTCTTACGGGCGAACAGCCGCTCCGGGGCGTCCAGTTCGGGCACGGCCTCACCGGTGCGCGGGCTCTCGCCGACGAACTCGACCGTGCCGGACAGCTCGGCGCCGCGCAGCTCCCCGTACTCCTCGCCGTCGTCGATCACCACGGCGATGCGCGGGTTCTGGCGCAGATCGGCCCAGCGGCGACTGCGCGTGATCGAGTACAGCCACAGCGAGGCGCCGTCCCAGACGAACCACAGGGTGCTGACGTGCGGGGAGCCGTCGGGCGACACCGTGGCGACGCGGCACGTGCGCTGGGAGCCCAGGAACTCGTCCAGCTCGGCCGGCGTCATCATGATCCGGCGGCCCCGGCGCTGTGTGACGGTCATGGGAACTCCCTTTTGCGGACCAGTTACTGACGGTATGTCAGATCAGAAGCATGGAGCGTCTTCCTCCATGACGCAATGGCGGTTAATCTCTCGCCGCTGAGGATGCCTGCGACAGGGAGACACCGTGCCGTCGTACGAACAGCTCGCCGAACTGCTCGACCCCGCCACCACGGTGCTGCTGACCGTCGAATGCCAGCGAGGCGTCGTCGGTACCGACAGCGCCCTGCCCGAACTCGCCCAGGAGGCCCGCTCGTCCGGGGCGCTCGGCAACGTGGCGCGCCTCGTCTCGGCCGCGCACGAGAGCGGCGTGCAGGTCATGCACGCGGTGGCCGAGCGGCGGCCCGACGGGCGGGGCGCCAACAGCAACGGACGCCTGTTCCGCGCCGCCGCGCGCCTGCCCGTGCAGCAGCTCACCGGCACCGAGGCCGTCGAGATCGCGCCACCCGTCGAGGTCGCGGACGAGGACATCGTCGTGCGCCGGCTGCACGGTCTCTCGCCGATCGCGGGCACCGACGTGGACCCCCTGCTGCGCAACCTCGGCTGCCGGACGCTGATCGTCACCGGCGTCTCGTCGAACGTCGCCATTCCCAACACGGTCTTCGACGCGGTGAACCTCGGCTACAACGTCGCGGTGCCCGCGGACGCCATCGCGGGGGTGCCCGCCGACTACACCCCCGTGATGGTCCGCAACACGCTCTCCCTGGTCGCCACGGTGACGTCGACGGAGGACATCCTGACCTGCTGGAAGCGGTCGCGCGACGAGGGGTGACGGGTTCCCGCCGGGCCGTCGGGGTGCCTGGGCCATATCGACTTCGGCGGCCCGGGGAGAGCGCCTAGGCCAGCTCGACCGAGTCGCCCGTCACCTTGATCTGCTTGGCGGCGAGCGGCGTCGTGGCCGGTGAGCCCGGCTTCGGGCTGCCGTCCTCGATCGAGAACTTGCTGCCGTGGCACGGGCAGTTGATGGTGCCGCCCTCTACCGCCGAGACCGGGCACTGGCGGTGGGTGCAGATGTTCGTGAACGCCTTGAACTCGCCCTTCTGTGGCTGGGTCACGACGACACCCGCGTCGCCGAAGATCTTGCCTCCGCCCACGGGGATGTCGGCCGTCTTGGCCAGCTCCTTGCCGGCAGCGCCGCCGCCCTCGGCCTTGCTTCCGCTGCCGCTTCCGCTGCCGCCGCCGTCGGCCTTGCCCGCGTTCCCCGTGGCCTTCGAGGGCGAGGAGCCGCCGGAACTCCCGCACGCGGTGAGCGCGGCGGCGACGCCGACGGCTCCCACGGCCGCGACGACACTGCGGCGGGCCGGGGCGGAGACGGACTGCTGCGAAGAGGTCATGACGGATGCTTCCCTTCGGTCGGAGAGGGGTGACCACGTCTCGTACGGGCCGCACTGCCGGAGCGTTCAACGCAGGGTGGACTTTCACCCGGTGCGCACCCGTCGCCTAACCTGGGCCAATGCTCACCGAAGTCACGGCGACCCGCTATGTCACCCCTTTGAGGGAGGGCGGATCGCTCCCCGGTCTGGTCGAGGCCGACGATCTCGCCCCGTACGTCATGAAGTTCACCGGCGCGGGTCAGGGCCGTAAGACGCTGGTCGCGGAGGTGATCTGCGGAGGGCTCGCGCGGCGGCTCGGATTCCGGGTGCCCGGACTCGTGACGATCGGCCTCGACCCCGTACTCGGCCTCGGTGAACCCGACCAGGAGGTGCAGGCCCTGCTCAAGTCGAGCGGTGGCGTGAACCTCGGGATGGAGTACCTGTCCGGCGCGCTCGGCTTCGACCCGCTCGCCTACGAGGTGGACCCCGCCGAAGCGGGCCGCGTGGTCTGGTTCGACGCCCTGATCAACAACGTCGACCGGTCCTGGCGCAACCCCAACATGCTGGTCTGGCACGGCGACCTGTGGCTCATCGACCACGGCGCCAGCATGATCTGGCACCACAACTGGCGCGGCGCCAAGTCCGCCGCCTGGACCGACAAGCCGTACGACGCGACCGACCACGCCCTCGCCCGGTTCGCCCCCGACGTCACAGAAGCCGCCGCCGCACTCGCGCCGCGCGTCACCGAGGAACTGCTCGGCGAGACCGTCGCCGACGTGCCGGACGTGTGGCTGGCGGACGAGCCCGGGTTCGACGGCCCCGACGCCGTGCGCAGCGCCTACGTAGAGATGCTCCTCGCGCGCGCCGCCACCATCCACGAACGCATCGCGCTGCCCGAGAGCGGCGCGGACCGGACCCGGCCGACGGCGCCGGGCTGGCTGACCGGGGGAACCGACCGATGAGCGAGCGCGACGTCTTCGAGTACGCCCTGCTGAGGGTGGTGCCCCGCATCGAGCGCGGCGAGCAGATCAACGCCGGAGTGGTCGTCTACTGCCGCGCCAAGTCCTTCGTCGCCGCCCTCACCCACCTGGACGAGCGGCGCCTCCTCGCGCTCGACCCCGAGGCCGACGTGGCCGGCGTGCGCGCCCTGCTCGGCGCGATCGAGCGGCACTGCGAGGGTGGCGCGGCCTCCGGTCAGGCCGCCGACGACGACGCGGGGCGCCGCTACCGCTGGCTGATCGCGCCGCGCTCCACGGTCGTGCAACCGGGCCCCGTCCACACCGGTCTGACGGCGGATCCGGCGGCCGAGGCGCAGCGCCTCCTCGACCTGCTCGTGCGCTGACCGCGGAGCCCGTCGCCGCACCGAGTGATCAGGGGCACGGCCTGGGTACGTTGACACCGGGTGCCAGGGCTTCTAGCGTCACCCGCACTGGGTACTAAGCGGTCGCTCACCCGCACCGGAGCGGAGCGGCCGCACTCTACGGCGAGGAGACCGAAGAGCATGTCCACCACTGAGCAGCGCGTCGCGATCGTCACCGGTGCCGCACGGGGCATCGGCGCCGCCACCGCCGTACGTCTGGCCGCCGAGGGCCGCGCCGTCGCCGTGATCGACCTCGACGAGGCCGCGTGCAAGGACACCGTCGCGAAGATCACCGAAGCCGGCGGCAAGGCCATCGCCGTCGGCTGCGACGTCGCCGACGAGGCGCAGGTCGAGGCCGCGGTCGCCCGTATCGCCGCGGAGCTCGGCGCGCCCACGATCCTCGTCAACAACGCGGGCGTGCTCCGCGACAACCTGCTCTTCAAGATGAGCGCCCTCGACTGGGACACCGTCATGAACGTGCACCTGCGCGGCGCGTTCCTGATGGCGAAGGCCGTCCAGAAGCACATGGTGGACGCCAAGTTCGGCCGCATCGTCAACCTCTCCTCCTCCTCGGCCCTCGGCAACCGCGGCCAGGTCAACTACTCGGCGGCCAAGGCCGGCCTCCAGGGCTTCACCAAGACCCTCGCCAAGGAGCTCGGCAAGTTCGGCGTCACCGCCAACGCCGTCGCCCCCGGCTTCATCGTCACCGAGATGACGGCCGCCACCGCCGCCCGCGTCGGCATGGGCTTCGAGGAGTTCCAGGCCGCCGCCGCCACCCAGATCCCCGTCGCGCGCGTGGGCGTCCCCGACGACATCGCCAACGCCATCGCCTTCTTCACGGGAGAGGCGGCAGGCTACGTCTCCGGCCAGGTCCTGTACGTCGCCGGCGGACCGCTCAACTGAGGCCGGGGACAACGGACATGACCGCAACCCAGCTCCCCGAGCTCTCCGGCAAGGTCGCCCTCGTCACCGGCGCGAGCCGCGGCATCGGCTACGGCATCGCCGAGGCGCTCGTCGCCCGCGGTGACCGCGTCGTCATCACCGGCCGCGGCGAGGACGCCCTGAAGGAGGCCGTCGACAGGCTCGGCTCCGACCGCGCGATCTACGTGGCCGGCAAGGCGCACGACGAGGCCCACCAGGCCGCCGCCGTCGAACGCACCATGGAGGCCTTCGGCCGCGTCGACTTCCTGGTCAACAACGCCGGTACGAACCCGGTGTTCGGCCCCATCGCCGACCTCGACCTGAACGTGGCCCGCAAGGTCTTCGAGACCAACGTCGTCTCCGCGCTCGGCTTCGCCCAGCGGACATGGAAGGCGTGGCAGGGCGAGAACGGCGGGGCGATCGTCAACATCGCCTCCGTCGCCGGCCTCGCCCCGTCGCCCTTCATCGGCGCGTACGGCATCAGCAAGGCCGCCATGATCAACATGACGATCCAGCTGGCGCACGAGTTCGCGCCCAAGGTGCGGGTCAACGCGATCGCCCCGGCGGTCGTCAAGACCAAGTTCGCCCAGGCCCTCTACGAAGGGCGCGAGGAGGAGGCCGCGGCCGCCTACCCGCTCGCCCGGCTCGGCGTGCCGTCGGACATCGGAGGCGCGGCCGCCTTCCTGACCTCGAACCAGTCCGACTGGATCACCGGTCAGACCCTCGTGGTGGACGGCGGGCTCTTCCTCAACGCGGGCGTCGCCTGACCGGACAACACCCGTCGTACGGGACCGATTTCGCCCCAGCGAATTTGCCCGCGCACCTGACGGACGCACGCATCAAGTGCCCCGCCGGACTTCCTCATCGGACCGGCGGGGCACTGCGGTATGGTCTGCCGATCCATGGCATGGCCGATCGAGGAGCGCGCGCGTGTTCAACCGGATCAAGGGCCCACGTCAACTGGCGGCGATAGCCTCCCTGTCGCTCGTCGCGGGATGCGGACTGATGCCCTCGGCAAGCTCCGGCACCGAGGAGCCGATCGTCGTGGGGACCACCAGCGCGCCCAGCACCCTTGACCCGGCCGCGTCCTGGGACGGCTCCTGGGAACTCTTCCGGAACGTCTACCAGACCCTCCTCAGCTTCCCCTCCGGCGCCTCCGCGCCCGCCCCCGACGCAGCCGAGAGCTGCGACTTCACCGACACCTCGAACCGCGTCTACCACTGCACGCTGCGTGCGGACATGACGTTCTCGGACGGCGACAAGCTCGACGCGACGGCGGTCAAGTACTCCATCGACCGCATCAGCCGGATCGACGTCCAGGGCGGCCCGAAGGGACTCCTCGGCAGCCTGAAGTCCGTCGAGGTCCAGGGCGACCGGGACATCACCTTCCACCTGAACAAGCCCGACGCGACCTTCCCCTTCGTCCTCGCGACCCCGGCGATGTCCATCGTCGACCCCGCCGAGTACCCGACGGACAAGATCCGCGACGACGGCAAGATCAGCGGCTCCGGGCCCTACGCGCTCGACTCCTACAGCGACGGCGCAAAGGCGGAACTCGTCGAGAACACCCACTACAAGGGCTTCGCCGACCGCAAGAACAGCGCCGTCACCATCCGGTACTTCAAGGACTCCGCCGCGATGGTCGGCGCCCTGCGCGACAAGAAGATCGACGCGACCTTCCGTGGTCTCGCCGCCTCCGACGTCGTGACGCTCCAGGGGAAGAAGGTCACCGACGGCATCCAGCTCGTCGAGGGCGCCGGCATGGAGATCAGCTACCTGGTCTTCAACCCGAAGGACCCCTGGGCCGCCAAGCCCGCCGTCCGCAAGGCCGTCGCCCAGGTCGTCGACCGCGGCGCCATCGCCCACAAGATCTACCAGGACACCGTCGACCCGCTCTACTCGATGGTCCCGCGCGGCCTGACCGGACACACCACCGGCTTCTTCGACGACTACGGCGACCCGAGCACGGCCAAGGCGAAGGCCATCCTCGCCCGGGCCGGCATCACCACGCCCGTGCCGCTCACCCTCTGGTACACCACCGACCGCTACGGCTCCGCGACCGGCGCCGAGTTCGCGGAACTGAAGCGTCAGCTGGACGCCTCGGGCCTGTTCCGCGTCACGGTCAAGGGACGCCCCTGGAAGACGTTCGAGGCCGGATACCGCAAGGGCGAGTACCCCGTCTTCGGCCGCGGCTGGTTCCCCGACTTCCCGGACGCCGAGAACTTCATCGCCCCCTTCGTCGGCGAACAGAACGCGCTCGGTACGCCGTACCCGTCCCGCGAGATCACCGACAAGCTGCTGCCGCAGACGCGCCGCGAGCGCGACCGGGCCGCCGGCGTCGGCCAGTTCACCCGTGCCCAGCAGATCCTCGTCGACGACGCCCGGCTGCTGCCGCTGTGGCAGGGCAAGCAGTACATCGCGGCCAGCGAGGACATCGCGGGCGGCGAGCGGGCCCTCGACCCGTCGACGATCATGATGATGTGGGAACTGCACCGCAAGACCAGCTGGTAGGCGGGGCAGCGGGGCCCGTTGTCAGTGGGCGCCGGTAGGTTCTGGGGTGTGAAACGGCCGTGCCCCGCACGGCCGTGAAGTGACCGTACCCCGGAGGTTGTTGACGTGACCGACACCGCGATGCTGCCCGAGTCCTGGCGCGGCGTCCTCGGCGAGGAGCTGCAGAAGCCCTACTTCAAGGAGCTCACCGACTTCGTCGAGGAGGAGCGCGCGAAGGGTCCCGTCTACCCGCCGCGCGAGCAGGTCTTCGCCGCGCTCGACGCGACTCCGTACGACAAGGTCAAGGTGCTCGTCCTCGGCCAGGACCCGTACCACGGGGAGGGGCAGGGGCACGGCCTGTGCTTCTCCGTGCAGCCCGGCGTCAAGACGCCGCCGTCGCTGCGGAACATCTACAAGGAGATGCAGGCCGAGCTCGGCACCCCGATCCCGGACAACGGCTATCTGATGCCGTGGGCCGAGCAGGGCGTGCTCCTGCTCAACGCGGTGCTCACGGTCCGGGCCGGCGAGGCCAACTCCCACAAGGGCAAGGGCTGGGAGAAGTTCACGGACGCGGTCATCCGCGCGGTGGCCGACCGGCCCGACCCGGCCGTCTTCGTCCTGTGGGGGAACTACGCGCAGAAGAAGCTCCCCCTGATCGACGAGGAGCGTCACATCGTGGTGAAGGGCGCGCACCCCTCGCCGCTCTCCGCGAAGAAGTTCTTCGGCTCGCACCCCTTCACGCAGATCGACAAGGCCGTCGCGGCACAGGGCCACACGCCGATCGACTGGCGCATTCCGAACCTCGGCTGACCAGCGTCCTTCCGGGCCCGGCGGCGTCCCTGGACGCGCCGGGATCCGGAGACCCCGGCAGCCCGTGCCTGACGAGAATTGTCCGTTACTCCCTATAGCGTCGGAATTGTTATCGGCTGGACCGATCGGCATACGAGCATGGAGGACCCGTGACTGGGCAGCGGGAACAGGCGGCTGAGGACGCCATGATGAGCCGGATCGGGCAGGTGGTCATGCTGCATCACGCCGGCGACCGCGAGGAGGCCAGGGAGCGTTACCTGGGCCTGTGGTCCGAAATCGGCGAGGACGGTGATCCTCTCCATCGGTGCACGCTCGCGCACTACATGGCGGACACCCAGGACGACCCGGACGACGAACTGGCCTGGGACCTGAGAGCCCTGTCCGCCGCCGAGGGTCTGACCGAGGACCGGCTCGCGCAGCACGAGCAGTCGCTCGCGGTCCGCGCGCTCTACCCCTCACTGCATCTCAACCTGGCGGCGGACTACGTGAAACTGAGCCGCCCCGAAGCGGCGCGCACCCATCTGGCACTGGCCCGCGCGGTGGTGGGGGCGCTCGGCGACGACGGTTACGGGGACGGTGTGCGGGCGGCGATCACCCGCCTGGAACAACGGGTTGCGGGGATGCCGACGCTGCCCTCCGGGGAGCGGGGGCCGGGGCCGAGGCGGGGGTCCACGGGGGGCGAGGCGTTGGGGCCGCCTCGGCGGAGTTCTTGAGGGGGGCCGGGTCCTCGGGGTAGGGGTTACTGGTGTCGGGGGTGCCGGGGGTGCCGGGGGTGTCGGGTTCGGGGGTCCCAGGTCGAGCTTCCAGGGCTAGATGCCCCGGGCCTCAGGGCCCCCAGGTCCCCGGGGTGCCGGGTTCTGGGTTACCGGGTGGGGCCCCCCAAGGTCAGATGTCCCGGGCCTCCAGAGCTTCTCCGTCACCGGCGCCCCGGACCCCTCATTTCCCATACGCCTCTCGGCAGATCCGGGCCTGCGGACTGTTCGGGTCCCACTTGCCGTACTGGTTGCCCAGGGCGCACACATCGCGCGCGGAGCCCGGTGCCGCGGGGATCGGGATGTCCGGGGGGAGCCGTGGAGGTGCCACGTGGCGGGGCTCCTGTTCCGGGCCCGACCGCCGCGGTGCCTCGTGGCGCGGGGGCGCCGGTGGCTGGTGCGGTGGGCGCGCCTGCTCGGGTTCGCGGGCCTCGGCCGGTGGCGACGAGCGGGGTGACGGGCTCTGGCCCATCCTGTCCAGCACCTCCCGCACCGGCGCCTGCACGAGCTTGGGTTTCGCCCGGCCGTCGGGGCTGGGGAGCACCGGAACGGCGGGGGTACTGGGGGACAGAGCGGGCGGCTCGGGCTGCCGTACGCTCACGCACCCTGACACCGCGGCGGCCGTGGCCGCCACCGCGAGAAGGAGCGCTGCGGAGGTCGTCGATCCATGCACCCACCCCACTCTGGTGGTTGGAGAGCGCCGTCGCGGGCCCGTCCGCGGATGATGCCCCGCACGGGTGACGCGCAGGTCAGAGGCGGACGAGCCGATCCTACGTATGCCCGTAATTCCGGCCACCCGGTCGCCACAAGGTCAACTCGGGGGCGCCAGGCGGTAGTTCATGCCAGCAGGAAATCGGGTGGCGCGATCATGAGACGGCCGTTCGCGCAGCGGTCGTATGCTGCCGGGACACAGCGGGTCGGGCCGGGCACGGCCGACTCCGGGCGACAGGGAGAACACGCACGTGAAGGTCGGCTGCATCGGACTCGGAGACATCGCGCAGAAGGCGTACCTGCCCGTGCTCACCGCCCTGCCGGGGGTCGAGCTGCACCTGCAGACCCGTACGCCCGAGACGCTTCGGCGGGTCGGCGACGCGCACCGCATTCCCGCCGGACAGCGGCACACGGACCTGGACGCGCTGCTCGCGCAGGGGCTCGACGCGGCCTTCGTGCACGCGTCGACCGTGGCCCACCCCGAGATCGTGACGCGGCTCCTCGAAGCGGGCGTCGCCACCTACGTCGACAAGCCGCTCGCCTACGAACTCGCCGACTCGCAGCGTCTCGTCCAGCTCGCCGAGGAGCGCGGGATCAGCCTCGCCGTCGGGTTCAACCGGCGGCACGCCCCCGGCTACACGCAGTGCGCCGACCACCCCCGCGAACTCATCCTCATGCAGAAGAACCGGATCGGGCTGCCCGAGGACCCGCGCACCCTCGTCCTCGACGACTTCATCCACGTCGTGGACACCCTGCGCTACCTCGCGCCCGGACCCATCGACGACGTGACCGTGCGCTCCCGCGTCCGGGACGGCCTGCTGCACCACGTCGTGCTCCAGCTCTCCGGGGAGGGCTTCACGGCGATCGGCATCATGAACCGGCTCAGCGGCTCGACCGAGGAGATCCTCGAAGTGTCCGGCCAGGACACGAAGCGCCAGGTCGTCAACCTCGCCGAGGTCATCGACCACAAGGGCCAGCCGACGATCCGCCGCCGCGGCGACTGGGTGCCCGTGGCCCGCCAGCGCGGCATCGAGCAGCTCGTCACCGGCTTCCTCGACGCCGTACGCGCGGGCAAGATCCTCAGCGCCAAGGACGCTCTTGAGACCCATGTCCTGTGCGAACAGGTCGTACGTGAGGTGCGGCGCTCCGCCGCCTGAACATCCGGACGGCCTCGGCCGTGCCCAGGACGAAGAGCGTCAGGACGGCCGCGTGCACCGGCCAGGCGCCGTACCGGACGTACAGCGTCGTCCCCTTCGCCATCGGCACCGTGTAGACGTGGGCCGTGCTCGCCGAGGTGCCGAGCCGCGGACCGATCCGGGACCCGTCGGCCTTGTACACGGCGGACTCCCCGGTCAGCGTCGCGTGCACCATCGGGCGCCCGGACTCCGCCGCCCGGAGCGCCGCGAGCGTCGCGTGCTGCTCCGGCGCCCAGGTGTTCTGGAACGTCGACGTCGAGGACTGCGCGACCAGTACCTGCGCCCCGTCCCGCGTCAGGTTGCGCGTCATGTCGGGGAACGCCGTCTCGAAGCAGATGAGCGGGCCGATCCGCAGGAGGGGCTCCCGCGCGGACCGTATGTTCATCACGACCTGGTGCTTGCCCCTGATCCGGTTCTCACTGGCCGCCCCTTTGCCGACCGCTGTTGCCCAGCCGAACAGGGGGCGCGCCGGGATGTACTCGCCGAACGGGACGAGCCGCATCTTGTCGTAGCTCTGCCCCGTCAGGCCGTTCGGGCCCACGAGGACCGAACTCTTGGAGATGCCCTGGGGGCCGGTGGGGGAGGTGTTGCGTGCGTCCACGTTCACCAGGATCTCCGCGCCGACCTCACGCGAGAGGGCCGCGATGCGGCGCGTCAGGTCCGGCCGCGCGCGCAGGTCGAAGCCGACACTGCTCTCGCCCCACACCACCAGGCCGACGTGCTGTCCGATCAGGCCGCGGGTCAGGGCTTCCTGCCGGTCGAAGCGCTGTCCGGGGCCGGCTATGAGGCCCGGCTGGACGACGGCGACCCTGACGTCCCTGCCGGTCGCTGTGGGGCGCGGTGCCCAGGCCCACGCGGCCGTCGTCACCATGGCCGTCACGACGAGCCCCACCACGGCGGCCATCCGGGCCCTGCGCGCCACGAGGAGGATCGTGACCGCCGTGTTCACCGCCACGACGAGCAGGCTGAGCAGCCACACCCCGCCCACGGACGCGACGCGCAGCGCGGGCGGCACCTGCCACTGGCTCGACCCGAGAAGCCCCCAGGGACCGCCGAGCCCCTGCCAGGACCTGACGAGTTCGGCCATCAGCCAGGCCGACGGCACCGCGACGAGGGCGGCGGCCGCACGCCCGCGTGACGGCGTGCCGCCGAGCAGATATCTCACCAGCCGGCCCCAGGGCGCCCACAGCACCCCGAGCAGCGCCGCGATCACGAACGTGAACACATTGAGGCTCGACAGCAGCCAGTGGTGCACGGCGAACATGAACCCGAACCCGCCGAGCCAGCCGTCGAGGGTCGCGCGGCGCGGGGTGGGGGCCGACCGGATGAGCAGCATCCACGGGACGAGGACGACGTACGCCAGCCACCACAGCGACGGCGTGGGGAACACGAGTACGGGCAGGCCGCCCAGGACCGCGGCGGCCGCGCCACGCCACCACGGGGACGCACTGAGGCGCGCGACGACGCTCTGCGGCGACGCCGTGGACCCGCCGGGCACACCACGCAGCGCCCGGACCGCGGGCACCGGCCGGACCGGCGCCGGATTCGCGGAGCGTGACCGGCCCTTCCCGTCCGACTCGTCCATGCGCCATCTCCCTCGTCGTCCGACGCCCGGTACGTGTACGTGCCTTCAGTGTGCGCTTCACGGACGATCTCTGACAGTGGGCGCCCGGACGGCCTGATCAGGCGGTAGCGGTCCTGGCTGGGCTTTCGGGGTGACGCGGTGCCGCGCGGGCGATCACTTCGGCTCGTTCTCGTCGGTGATTCCGGCGCGTCGCCGGGCCTTGCGCGGAGTCACCCGGCACCGTTCCCCGCCGCGCTCGCGACGCGGCGCCACTTCTCGTGCACCGTCACCCCACGCAGTCGCCAGCCCTCGTAAGTCCGTACAAGAGCGAAGGCGTACCGGCCGCCGCACACGAAGTCGGGCGCACCGGACGCGTCCCCTACGTCGCCCTTCGTCGCGAACCGCATCGGGTTGATGTAGTCCGCCTGCACCCCGGCCGTGTCGCCGGTGTCGTTGTCCAGGCGGCCGAAGCGGAGGCGCCGGTTCACGATCAGGTGCTGGCGCATCGGGAACAGTTCCATCGTCCGGGCCATCCACTCGGCGATCTCGGCCGCGCCGCCCTCGATGCCGCCGGCCCGCCGGTAGTCCGCGCGCCCGTCCGGACTGAAGAGCCCGCGGTACGCCGTCCAGTCCCCGTCGTCCACGCACACCGCGTAGTCGGTGATCAGCTCCTCGATGGCTAGCCGGTCCATCATGGTGTGGAGTTCCACGCGCTGGGTCATCCCGTCAGTGTTGGGCACCGGGACAGTGGATCCAAGAGGTGCGACGGGGGTGAGGTGCCGCGACGATGGCCGTTGGTACCTTCTGCGCCATGTCACGAGAGAGCACACCGCACCACGGTCCGGTCACCGCCGACGACGTCGCGCACTCCGTCCGCCTGTCGGTCGACACCTTGGCCGAGGCGGCGGCCGCCGACTGGAGCGTCAAGGCCGGTTCGCTGGACTGGGACTGCTGGGAGACGGCCGAGCATCTGGCCGACGACCTGTTCGCGTACGCGGCCCAACTCGGGCCCGCCAGGCCGCCGTTGGACACCGACGTGCCGTTCGACTGGACGAGCCGCAGGCCGGGCGGCCCCGCCAACGTCGTCTTCGCGAACCGTGCGGCAGGTCCCGCGGGTCTGCTCCAGGTGCTCGACGCGAGCGGCGCCCTGCTGGTCGCCATGGTGCGGACGGCGCCACGGGACGTGCGCGCCCATCACGTGTTCGGCGTATCGGACCCCGAGGGCTTCGGCGCGATGGGCGTCGTGGAAACCCTCGTCCACACGCAGGACATCGCGGAGGGGCTTGGTCTTGGTTGGTCCCCGCCGGGCGACCTCTGCGCCCGGGCCCTCGTCCGCCTGTTCCCTGACGCGCCGGTCGACGGCGACTCCTGGCGTACGTTGCTGTGGGCGACGGGGCGAGGTGAGCTGGCTGGCAGGGAACGGCTCACGTCGTGGCGCTGGTACGGGGAAGTCCGCTGAACGCGCTCGGGGCTGACGGGGCGTCAGGCCGCCTCGACGACCTCGTCGCGGACCGCGTTCGCCCATTCCGTGACGAGGCGCGCGTACTGGGCGCGCTGCTCGGCGGAGAGCCGGCCGCCCGCGCGCAGCCATAACCCGCGGATCTGCTCGTTCACTTCGTCGGCAGACCGCACGGAACCCGAACACTCAAGCGGCATGGCGGCAAGGCTAGGCCGCCCGAGGCCCTCTGGGAACCCTCAGCGACCGAACATATTCGCCAAGTGATCGGAAACACCGGAGAGTTGTGCGAGGCCGTGGACGGGTCAGCCCGCCGACTGTCCGGCGTGCGGGCTCAGCACACCCGCCGTGACCAGCGCGATCAGCGCGATGCCGAGCAGGACCCGGTAGTAGACGAACGGCATGAAGCTCTTGCTCGAGATGAACTTCATGAACCACGCGATGACGGCATAGCCGACCCCGAAGGCGATGGCCGTCGCGAAGGCGACAGGACCCCAGCTGGTGTGACCGTCCTGCCCCGCGTCCTTGAGCTCGAAGACACCGGAGGCGAGCACGGCCGGGATCGCGAGAAGGAACGAGTAACGAGCCGCGGCCTCACGCGTGTACCCCATGAGGAGTCCGCCGCTGATGGTGGCGCCGGAGCGGGAGACTCCGGGGATCAGGGCCATGGCCTGGCAGATTCCGTAGATCAGGCCGTCCTTGACGCTCAGCTCCTCCAGGCTCTTGCGCTCCCGCACCGCGCGGTGCCTGCCCCCGATCTCGTCGCGGGCGGCCCGGCGGTCGGCGATGCCGAGGACGATACCCATCACGATGAGGGTCGTCGCGGTCAGCCGCAGATCGCGGAACGGGCCCTCGATCTGGTCCTTGAACGCGACACCGAGCACGCCGATGGGTATGGAGCCCACGATCACGAGCCAGCCCATCTGCGCGTCATGGTCGCCGCGCAGCGCCTTGTTCGTGAGCGAGCGGAACCAGGCCGAGACGATCCGCGCGATGTCCTTGCGGAAGTAGATCACCACCGCCGTCTCCGTGCCGAGCTGGGTGATCGCCGTGAAGGCGGCTCCCGGGTCGTGCCAGCCCGCGAAAGCCGCCGTCAGACGCAGATGCGCGCTCGACGAGACGGGCAGGAACTCGGTCAGCCCCTGGACGAGTCCGAGGATGAATGATTCGAACCAAGACATGACGTTACGCGATCCAAGTGCTGACGTGAGCTGACCGCGGACGCGCAGGCCAGAGGCGGGTGCCCGCCGCCGCGCAGATTAGTGACGCCGGGTGAAGCGGAGGCGACGGGATCACGACGGCGAGGAAACCCGGGGGTGGCGCACGGGTGCGCCCGGCAGCCCCGGCACCCCCAGTAGTCCCGTCAGCCCAAGCGGTCCCGTCAGCCCCCGGCCCTCCCCCCCAGTAATCGCGTCAGCCGCGCAAGCGATGCCGCTTGCGCCAAGCCACCACCGCGCCCACCACCATCGGCACCACGACCAACGCCATCGCGATCAGGAACGCGGGCGACGTCGGCTTCGAGGCGGTGGCCCCGGCGAACACGTACGCCGCCGTGTTCGGCACCGAACCGATCGCCGTCGCCAGCAGGAACGGCATCCACCGCATCCGGGAGACCGCCGCGCAGTAATTGGCCGCCCAGAACGGCACCCCGGGAAACGTCCGCGCCGCCAGCATCGACCGGAACCCGTGCCGGCTGAACTGCCCGTCGACCGCCTTCAGCCAGCGCCCCCTGAGCAGCGGCCGCAGCGCGTCCTGCCCGAGCACCCGCCCAAGGCCGAACGACACCGCCGCACCCAGCACCGTCCCGCCGATGGACCCCGCGAGCCCGAGCGGGGTCCCGAACAGCGCGCCCGCCGCGAGGCTCAGCACCGGCCGCGGCACGAACGCCACCGTGCACAGCCCGTACGCGGCACCGAACAGAACGACCGCCGTCACGCCGCTCAGCTGCTGAGGCCAGCCGTCCGAGAGGAGGCGCTGAGGGTGGAGCAGCAGCACCGAGACCCCGCCCGCGGCGAGCAGCGCCACCAGGAGCGACAGCCGTGACCACGGCGAAAGGAGAACGCTGGTGCAGCGCTCGGTCAGGGAGGCGGGGCGGGCGGCGGCGGGTCCGTCCGTCACGGGTGCGGGACGGGTCGCTGGACAGGACGCGACGGTGTCGGGCATCCGGGGAGACTAACCGACCATGCCGTAAGTTCGCCGTAGGGTGCGTCTCATGAGCGTCACAATGCCGCGCAGCGCCCTGGCCGACACTCTGCTCGACCGGCTCACCACCGCCTACCCCGAAGCCGCCGACCCCGAGCGGGCGGCGGGGATGCGCGCGTACATGAAGGACGTCGCCCCCTTCCTCGGGCTCACCACCCCCGTCCGCCGCGCGCTCTCCCGCACCGTCCTCGCCGGGACGCCCCGCCCCGACGAAGCCGACTGCACCGCGCTCGCCCTGCGCTGCTGGGAACTGCCCGAGCGCGAGTACGCGTACTTCGCCGTCGACTACCTGCGCCGTCACGTGGCGCGCTGCTCGTCCGGTTTCCTGCCCGTCGTCCGGCACCTCGTGTCCACGGTCCCCTGGTGGGACACCGTCGATCTGCTCGCCGCGCACGTGGCCGGCGCCCTCGTCGCCGCCGATCCGGAGCTCAAGCGCGACATGGACGCGTGGATCGAGGACGACGACCTGTGGATCGCCCGCGCCGCGCTCCTGCACCAGCTCCGCTTCAAGGAGGCGACCGACACCGAGCGCCTTTTCGGTTACTGCCTGCGCCAGGCCGGGCACCCCGACTTCTTCGTCCGTAAGGCCGTCGGCTGGTGCCTGAGGGAGTACGCCAAGACCGCCCCGGACGCGGTCCGCGCCTTCGTGACGGCCCACCGGGACCGCCTGTCACCCCTGTCCGTACGCGAGGCTCTGAAGCACGTCGGAACCTGAACTCCCGTACCAAGCAAGGGAGTACGGCTCGTAGCCCCGGCCCGCCGAAAACCATTCGACGCACGACGGCGCTTCGGCGATGATCGGCGTCATGTTCCGGTACGCCTTCCCCGCAGCCACGTCCGCAGTCGCGGACGCTGCGAAGGCTGCCGTCTTCCTGGCCGCCGCAGCAGACGGCGCCCGAACCTGACCCTCTCCGGACATTCCGGCGGACCCCGCAGGGGGAGGGTCGGCAGGTCACCGGGGTCCCCGCCTCACTCAGGAGGCCACCGCACCCTGTTCCGCTGAGGAACACGTTCCGGGAGGAACCACCCAGCCATGCCCAAGACGGCATATGTGCGCACCAAGCCGCACCTCAACATCGGCACCATTGGCCACGTCGACCACGGCAAGACGACCCTCACCGCCGCCATCACCAAGGTCCTCGCCGAGCGCGGCGCCGGCACGTTCGTACCGTTCGACCGCATCGACCGCGCCCCGGAGGAGGCCGCCCGCGGCATCACGATCAACATCGCGCACGTCGAGTACGAGACGGACACCCGCCACTACGCGCACGTCGACATGCCAGGTCACGCCGACTACGTGAAAAACATGGTCACGGGCGCCGCGCAGCTCGACGGGGCCATCCTCGTCGTCTCCGCGCTCGACGGGATCATGCCGCAGACCGCCGAGCACGTCCTGCTCGCCCGCCAGGTCGGCGTCGACCACATCGTCGTCGCGCTCAACAAGGCGGACGCGGGCGACGAGGAGCTCACCGACCTCGTCGAGCTGGAGGTCCGCGAGCTGCTCTCCGCGCACGGGTACGGCGGCGACGCCGTCCCCGTCGTACGGGTCTCCGGGCTCAAGGCGCTGGAGGGCGACCCCCGTTGGACCCGGGCCGTCGAGGCGCTGCTCGACGCCGTGGACACGTACGTGCCCATGCCGGAGCGGTACGTGGACGCGCCTTTCCTGCTTCCTGTGGAGAACGTGCTCACCATCACCGGTCGCGGCACGGTCGTCACCGGGGCCGTCGAGCGCGGCCGGGTGCGCGTCGGCGACCGCGTCGAGATCTTCGGGGCGGACACGGAGACGGTCGTCACCGGGCTTGAGACGTTCGGCAAGCCCATGGAGGAGGCGCAGGCCGGGGACAACGTGGCGCTGCTCCTGCGCGGTGTCCCGCGTGACGCGGTCCGCCGCGGCGACGTGATCGCGGCGCCCGGCAGCGTCAGCCCGAGCCGCCGCTTCACGGCCCAGGTGTATGTCCTGTCGGCGGCCGAGGGCGGTCGTACGACGCCGGTCGCGACGGGGTACCGGCCGCAGTTCTACCTGCGGACCGCCGACGTCGTCGGGGACGTCGACCTCGGCGAGGCCGCCGTCGCCCGGCCCGGCGACACCGTCACCATGACGGTCGAACTCGGCCGCGACATGCCCCTGGAGCCGGGCCTCGGCTTCGCGATCCGCGAGGGCGGGCGCACCGTCGGCGCGGGCACGGTCAGCTCCGTCGGCTGAGCGTGTCATGGAGGGCTGCCCGCACCCCGAGGGGTGCGGGCAGCCGCTCGTCCGCCACACTGGCGGCGACGTCGGAGAGCGGAGGCCACACGTGACGGGCAGGGCACTCGTACTCGGAGGCGGCGGCCTCTCGGGCATCGGCTGGATCGCCGGAATCCTCTACGGGCTCGCCGAGGCGGGCGCCGACCTGTCGGACGCCGACACCGTGATCGGCACCTCGGCCGGCTCCGTCGTCGGCGCCCAGCTCACCTCCGGTCTACTGACCCCCGCCGAGCTGTACGAGCGTCAACTCGCCGCCCCCGTAGGGGAGATCGCGGGTCACCTCGGCCCGGCGGCCGTCATCCGGCACGCACGCGCCGTGCTCACCTCCCGTACCCCCGAAGACTTCGGCCGCACCATCGGGCACGTCGCGCTCGCCGCCGACACCCCGGACGAGGCGACGCGCCGCGCGGTCATCGAGGGGCGGCTGGTCTCGCACCGGTGGCCTGATCGCCCGCTCCTGGTGACGGCTGTCCACGCGACGACGGGGGAGTTCCGCGTCTTCGACCGTGACAGCGGCGTCGGCCTGGTCGACGCGGTCGCCGCGAGCTGCGCGGTGCCGGGCGTCTGGCCGCCGGTCACTGTCGGAGACGCCCGCTGGATCGACGGAGGAATCCGCTCCCCGGCCAACGCGCATCTCGCCGAGGGCTACGACAGCGTGGTGATCCTCGCCCCGATCGCCACGGGCGGCGGCGTACTGACGTCGGCCCGCGCCCAGGCGGAAAGCCTCGCGGCGGCCGGTTCGAGGGTCGCCCTGATCACCCCGGACCGCGCGACGAGGAAGGCCATGGGGCGCGACAGCCTGAACCCGTCCCACCGCGCGCCATCCGCTCGCGCCGGGAGGGAACAGGCGGCAGGACATGTGGCGGAGGCGGCGGAGGTGTGGGGCCAGGCCTGAGCGACGGCCTCCCCTGACAGCTCCCGCCCCACGCCCGGCACAATGGACCCGTGGACGAGCCCATACCCGTGACCAGGACCGTAGACCACGGCACCGCCAAACTGATGCCCGACGTGGACCGGCGCCAGGCCTGGCTGCTCACGGTCGACGGCGCCCCGCAGTCGTACGTCGACCTCGACGAGCCCGAGTACCTCGAATTCGAGTACGCGCGCCGGCTCGGCCACGTCCTCGACTGCGCGGCCGAGCCCGCGCAGCCCCTCGACGTGCTGCACCTCGGCGGCGGCGCGCTCACCCTGCCCCGCTACGTCGCCGCGACCCGCCCCGGCTCACGTCAGGACGTCGTCGAGGCCGACCGCGCCCTGCTCGCCCTGGTGGACGAACACCTCCCGCTCCCGCCCGCCGCGGGCATCGCCGTACACGGCGGTGACGCCCGCGCCTGGCTGGAGTCGGCCGAGCCGGACAGCGCCGACGTCCTCGTGGCGGACGTCTTCGGCGGGTCCCGCGTCCCGGCCCACCTGACCACGGAGGCCTACGCCCGCGCGGCGGACCGCGTCCTGCGCCCCACGGGCGTCTACGCGGCGAACCTCGCCGACGGCGCGCCCTTCGCGTTCCTGCGTTCCCAACTCGCCACGTTCTCAGCGGTGTTCGAGCATCTCGCTTTGATCGCGGAGCCCGCCGTACTGCGCGGCCGGCGCTTCGGCAACGCCGTTCTCGTCGCCTCGCACAAGGAGTTCGACATCGAGGGCCTCGCCCGGCGCGCGGCGGCCGACGCGTTCGCCGCCCGCGTCGAGCACGGCGCCGAACTGCGCCGCTTCATCGGCGACGCGAAGCCCGTACGGGACGAGGACGCGGTGCCGTCACCCGAGCCGCCGGGCGGCTCATTCGGCATCGGCTGACACGACCTCCGGCGCGGGCTGCTTCCCGATGGGACCGGCCTCGCGCCGCGTCAGCCGCCGCACATCCGGTACGAGGAGAACCGCCGCTGTCGACACGACGACCAGCGCGGCGCAGCCCCACAACGACGCCGCCCGGCCGAACGCGGCCTCGGCGGGCCCCGCGAGCGCCGTGGCGACCGGCACCATCGCGACGGACCCGAACCAGTCGTAGGCGGAGACCCGCGACAGTTTCTCCTCGGGGATCTCCTGGTGCAGCGCCGTCATCCAGGACACGCTGAACACCTCGATGGTCACGCCGCTCACGAACATCACGCAGACCAGCGCCACGAGCGGTACGGGAACGGCGAGCGCCGCCGCCGGCAGCGAGAGCGGGAACACGCACAGGGTCCCGGCGAGCAGCAGCCGGCGTGGTTTCCACCGCGTCATCAGGAGCGCCCCCGAGACCGTGCCGACGCCGAACGCGCCGAGGGCGAGCCCCCACGGCCCGGGTCCGCCGAGCGAGTCCCGCGCGACCAGCGGCCCGAACACCGACTCGGCCGCCCCGACCACCGCCACCACGACGGAGAACTGGGCGACGATGCCCCACAGCCACGGCCGCCCGGTGAACTCCCGCCAGCCGTCCCGCATATCGGCGAGCAGCCCGCCGCCCGGCTCACGCGGCGCGATATGACTCACGTCGAGGAACGAGCGCAGCACCGCCGCCACCGCGAAGGCCACCGCGTCGACGGCGAGCACCCAGCCGGGCCCGATCGCGGCGACCATCGCCCCGCCGAGCGCCGCACCGCCCACGGCCGCGCCCGACATCGCCATCCGGAACATCGCGAAGGCACGGCTCGCCTGCTCCCCGCTGACGGACGACATCAACATGCCCTCGGCCGCGGGATTGAAGAAGGCCTGCCCGGTGCCGCCGAGCGCGCTGAGCAGCATCATCTGCCACAGCGCGGGCTCCCCGGTGAGCACGAGCAGCGCGAAGGCGCCCTGCGAAAGGAAGTTGAGGGCATTCGCCGCGACCATCACATGGTGCCGCGGCAGCCGGTCGGCGACAGCGCCACCGACGAGCAGGAACAGCACGAGGGTCAGCGTCCGCGACGCCGCGACAAGCCCGACGTCGCCGCCGTCACCGCCCGCGTCGAGCACCGCGAACGCGGACGCGATCAACGCCCCATGACTCCCGAGCGTCGTCACGAACGCCGCAACGGCAAGCAGGCTGTAGTTACGGCCGGCCCAGGCGGGTCTGCGGGAGCGGCGAGGTGAGGTGTCGGGGGTGGTCACCGGTGGACTATTGCCGCAACGGGCGTGCCCTGCAAACGAATTGTTGCCGGGAAGGCGGGCGGGGGCCGGCCGGCCATTGGCTCGCCGGAGTCACGGCAGACGTACGCGCGAACGTCGGGCCTGCCCCTCGCAGGGGCAGGCCCGACGTCATGCGGCCGCGAAACGGTAGGTCGGGCGCGGGGTCAGCCCGTGGTCGGGTCGCCCTGGAGGCGGACCGTCTTCATGATCTTCTCGACGGTCGCGTCCGGGACCTCGTCCTTCACGCCCTTGGCGCCGTAGAACGTCCACGAGACGAAGTCGCCCTGGGAGTTCTTGAACGCGAACACCGTGGCCTTGCCGTCCGTGTCGCACTTGCCGGTCTTCGGCACACCGGACGAGTAGGTCGTCGCGAAGCTGCCCTTGACACCGGAAGCCGTCGTGAAGTCCTTCGGCTTACCGATCGTCAGGAGCTTCTTGGACGCCTTCTTCTGATCGGTGTAGCCGCCGAACACCCACCACGCCGAGTCGTTGCGCGCGATGTCCTGGGTGTTCTTGGCGCCGTTCTGCCCCTTGGTGCCCGCCGCCGCGAGCGCGGTGTCGTCCGGGGTGCCGTCCTTGTTGTCGTCGGACGTGCACCACTTCTCCTTCAAGAAGGCGGGCGCGGACATCGTGATGAGCGGTTTGAAGCCGTCGTCGTTGTTGTCGTCGAAGCCGGTGATGACACCGTCCGACTTCACGGCCCAGTCCGGCGGGACGTCGAACGCGGTCCCGTACTTCGGGTTCACCACGACCTGCCAGCCCGGAATGCTGGGCTTCGCGGCGTTCGCAGGGTCGCGCGGGTTGCCCTCACTGGCGCTCGCGCTCGGGTCCGCAGGCGCGGCCTTCGAGGGGGACGCGGACGGCTTGGGGTCCGCGTTGTCCTTCTTGCCGCCCCCGAGAACCAGGAAGCCGGTCACGCCGGCGGCGACCACGACAGCCGCGGCGGCGACGATCGCGGTGATCTTCGTCTTGTTGCCGCCGCCCTTCGGCGGCTGGGGTGCGCCCATCGGGACGGTGGGAGCGCCCCACTGCCCGGGAGGCTGCTGCCCCGGCTGTTGCTGGTACGGATTGGGCTGCTGATACCCCGGCTGCTGATAGGGGTTCGGCTGCTGGTACCCCGGCTGCTGGTACGGGTTCTGGTCCTGCGGGTTCTGCTCGCCCCCGGGCGGCTGCTGTCCTGGCCACATGGCGCACAACAATAGAGGGCGCACGCAGCGGCGATGCCGTCGCCCTGTACCGGACGTGCAACGGTTCGACGACGGGAACGCCGCCCGGTCCCCGGGGCCTCAGGAGTCGCTGACGTCCACGAGCCGCACGGTGCTGACGATCTTACGGACGACGGCGTCCGGCACTTCCCCCTTCACGCCTTTTGCCCCGTAGAACGACCACGACGCGAAGTCGCCCTCGGCGTCCTTGAAGGCGAACACGGCGGCCTTGCCGTCCGTGAAGCATTTGCCGTGCTTCTTCTGCGTCACGCCCGAGGAGGAGGCCGTCACCAGAGTGCCGTCGAGACCGGACGTGGTGGTGAAGGGCTCGGCCGGGTTCGTGGTGATGCTCTTACGGTCGGGCTGCGCGTACGCGCCGTAGACCCACATCGTCGCGTCCTTGGTGGCCGCGTCCTCGGTGCTCTTGGCCCCGTTGTTGCCCCGCGACCCGGTCGCGCCCAGCGAGTACTCCTCCTGGTTGCCGTCCTTGTCGTCGTCGGACGTGCACCACTTCTCCTGGAGGAACGCCGGATTGCTCATGGCGATGAGCGGCTTCTCCTCGGGATCGCCGTCCTTGGAGACCCAGTTCGCCCAGCCGTTGGACTTCACCTGCCAGGTGCCCGGCACGTCGAAGGCGAGGCCGTGGTCGGCGTTCACGACGGTCTTCCAGCCCGCGACCGTCGGCTCGATCGGGCCTCCCGCACGCGGGTTGCCGGTCGGGCTGGGGGCCGCCGCCGACGACTTCGCCGGACCGGGACCGGCCTTGTCGTCCTTCGTGTCCTTGCCGCCGCCGAGTACGAGGAACCCGGTGACCGCCGAAGCGACCACGACGATGGCAGCGGCCACGACCGCGAGGATCGCCGCGCGCCGCTGCTTCGGCGGCTCGGGCCGCGACGGACCCGAACCGGCGGGCATCGTCGGCGCGTTCCAGATCTGCTGCCCGGACTGCTGTTGCCCGGCGGGCTGCTGAACCGTCGGCTGCTGGTACGGGTTCGGCTGCTGGTACGGATTCGGTCCGCGGCCCTGCGGGTTCTGCTCGCCCCCGGGACCCTGCTCTCCTGGCCACATGCGCAGCAACGATAGGGGGCTGGGCCGGGGGAGGATGGTCAAGGTCGCTACTCGCGGGTAACATCACCGGTCATGAGCGCAGACCAGATGTCGATCGGCGAGATGCTCGCCGCCACCGTTCCGATGGCCAGGACCCTGAACATCGAGTTCCTGGAGACCACGCCCGAGAAGGCCGTCGTGGCGCTGCCGGACCAGAGCGAGTTCCACAACCACGTCGGCGGCCCCCACGCCGGAGCGATGTTCACGCTCGGTGAGTCCGCGAGCGGCGCCATCGTCCTCGCCGCCTTCGGGGACCAGCTGTCGCGGGCCGTGCCGCTCGCCGTCCGCGCCGACATCGCGTACAAGAAGCTCGCGATGGGTGCCGTCACGGCGACCGCCACGCTCGGCCGTCCGGCCGCCGACGTGATCGCGGAGCTCGACGCGGGCGAGCGTCCGGAATTCCCCGTGACCGTCGCCATCCAGCGCGCCGACGGGGCCGTGACCGGCGAGATGACCGTCGTCTGGACCCTGCGCCCCAACAACTGAGCCTTATCTTCCCTTTCCCGTCACCGGGTAGGCTGGCCCGGCGTGCGTACCTGGGGGAACGCGCGCCGGGCAGACGCCCACCGACACGGGAGGAATCGGCGTTGCACGTCCAGGAATGGCTCGACACAGTACCGGCGGTCGCCATCTACGCCCTGGTGGCCGGGGTGATCGGCCTGGAGAGCCTGGGCGTCCCGCTGCCCGGCGAGATCGTGCTGGTCTCCGCGGCGCTGCTCGCTTCCCAGCACGGCGACGTCAACCCGCTCGTCCTCGGGGCCTGCGCCAGCGCGGGAGCCGTGATCGGCGACTCCATCGGTTACGCCATCGGCCGCAAGGGCGGCCGTCCCTTGCTCGCCTGGCTCGGCGGCAAATTCCCCCGCCACTTCGGCGAGGCCCATGTCGCCACCGCCGAGCGCTCCTTCGAGAAGTGGGGCATGTGGGCCGTCTTCTTCGGCCGCTTCATCGCCCTGCTGCGCATCTTCGCGGGCCCGCTCGCGGGCGTCCTGCACATGCCGTACTGGAAGTTCCTCATCGCGAACTTCCTCGGCGGAGTCATCTGGGCCGGCGGCACGACCGCCGTCGTCTACTACATCGGCGTGGTCGCGGAGAGCTGGCTCAAGCGGTTCTCGTACTACGGCCTCGCGGCGGCCGTCCTGATCGGCGTGGCCTCCATGCTGATCGTCCGGCGCAAGGCGAAGAAGACGGCGGCCGAGGCGGAACAGCCCGTCCCGGCCACCGACTGATACGCGCGCTCGCGCCGGCCACCGACCGATACGCGCGCTCGAACTAGCTGTTCGCGTGGGCCGCGCGGTGCGCCTTGGCCAGGTCCACGTACAGCGTGCCGTTCAGGGTGACGCCCTCGCGCTCCTCGTCGGTCAGCGGGCGCTTGACCTTCGCGGGGACGCCGGCGACCAGGGAGCCCGGCGGGATCTGCATCCCCTGCGGGACGAGGGCCTGCGCGGCGACCAGCGAACCGGCGCCGATCACCGCTCCGTTCAGGACCGTGGCGCCCATGCCGACCAGGGAGTCGTCCTCGACGGTGCAGCCGTGCAGGACGGCGTTGTGCCCGACCGACACCCGCTCGCCGACCGTCAGCGGGAATCCGGGGTCGACGTGCAGGGTGCAGTTGTCCTGGATGTTGCTGTCGGCGCCGATCACGATCGGGCCGCCGTCTCCGCGGAGCACCGCGCCGTACCAGACACTCGCCCCGGCGTGCACGGTGACGTCGCCGATCACGACGGAGGTCGGCGACACGAACGCCTCCTCGTCCAGCTCCGGGTCCTTGCCGCCGATCCCGGTGATGAGTGCCTGCTGGCCCATCGTTCTCTCTCCTCTTCCACGGTGCCGCGCCTGACCGAACCGTACGGGACGGCCCTTGCGGGAGGGTCGCGTGGGGCGAAGATCACAGGCCGGAGCCCGGCGGGGACCCGTACGGCTGAGTAACGTGTGGCTGTGCCGAAGAACTGGAACGCGTTCTCATCCCGCGTCTTCACCGGACGCCTGGCCCATCGCGTGGTGCAGGCGGGTCTGCGCTGGGCGCAGCGGGCGGGCGCGGTGACCGCCGAGCAGCCGGGCCGCTACCGTTTCGGCGCCATCGGGCCCGGCACCAAGCTGGCCTTCCCGCAGGGCACCGTCTTCGGCGAGCCGTGGATCCGGCTCGGCGCCCACTGCATCATCGGCGAGCAGGTCACCCTGACCGCCGGCCTGATGCCCGACCTCGACCTCGGCCCCGACCCGATCCTGCGCATGGGCGACGGAGTGGTCCTCGGCCGCGGCAGCCATGTCATCGCGGACACGACGGTGACGATCGGCAGTGACTGCTACTTCGGCCCGTACGTCTACGTGACCTCGACCAACCACTCGTACGACGACCCGCACGAGCCCATCGGCAAGCAGTGGCCGCGCATGGAGCCGGTCGAGATCGGGCCGGGCTGCTGGATCGGTACGGGCGCGGTGATCCTGCCCGGCGCGCGCATCGGCCGGAACGTCGTGGTGGCGGCGGGCGCGGTGGTGCGGGGCGAGGTGCCGGACCACTCGGTGGTGGCGGGCGCGCCGGCACGGGTCGTCCGCACCTGGGACGAGACCAACGGCTGGCAGCCCCCACTCCGCACCCCGGCCCCCGCCCCGATACCGGAGGGCATCACCCCGGAACAGCTGCTGGCGCTGGCGGAGCTGGACGCGGATTCGCAGGCGGGTGGCTAGATCGGGACCTCGCCGGGCAACACAGTCGCTCAGCCCGTAGCCAGCAGCACGGTTCCCAGCAGTGCCAGGCCCGCGCCCGCTGCCTGTACTCCGCGGAGGCGTTCGCTGAGGATGCCGCGGGCGGCCAGGGCTGTGACCACCGGGTAGAGAGAGGCCAGGACCGCGGCGATCGTGACCGGGCCGTACTGGGCCGCCACCACGTACGTGCCGTTGGCCGCCACGTCGGCGAGGCCCACGAACGTGAGCGCCGGGAGGGACGCGCGGACGGCGCGCCAGCCGTTCTCGGGGAGTACCGCGCCGCCGCGCCGCGCGGACACGAAGAGGCCCGCGCCACCCGCCGCCACATTGGTCACCCGCTGCACGAAGAGCGCGAGGAAGAGCCCGGTCACGGTCGTCGAGGCCTCCGCGATCAGGGCCATCACCGCTCCGAAGCCGACCGCCGCGAGCAGCGTGAGCAGGACCGCCTGCCGCTGCACGGGCGCACCCCTGAACTGCGGTCCGCCCGCCAGGACGACACCCGCGATCGCCACCGCGATGCCCGCGATCTGGAGCAGGCCGGGGCGCTCGCCGAGTACGAGGCCGAGGGCCACGGGGACGGCGACGCCGAGCGAGCCGAGCGGGGAGACGACGCCCATCGGGCCGAGGGCGAGCGCCTTGTAGAACGCGAGCATGGCCACCGGTCCGACGAGGCCGGCCGCTACCGCGAACCACAGCTGGGGGCCCGCCTCGCTCCACGCGCCGGTGACCACGACTGTCGCGCCGAGCACCACCGTCGCGATGCTCTGCGAGACGACGACCACGGTGAGCGCGGGCGTTCGCCGGGTCAGCAGCCCGCCGCCGAAGTCGGCCAGGCCCCACAGGAGGCTGGCGCCCAAGGCGAAGAGTGCTGTCATCGTCTACCTCGCAGTACAGTGTGGTGAACGTGGGCGAACGTTTTGTTGCACCACACATTAGTTCAGTGAACTGAACCCTGTCATCCAGAATATTGGACGGAATGTGTCGGAACTCGATCTGCTGACCCAGTCCCTCGGGCGGAACGTCAAGCGCTGGCGCACCGAGCGCGGCTTCACCCTGGACGGGCTCGCCTCCCGGGCCGGCGTCAGCCGCGGGATGCTCATCCAGATCGAGCAGGCCCGCACCAACCCGAGCCTCGGCACGGTCGTCAAGATCGGCGACGCGCTGGGCATCAGCATCACCACACTCCTCGACTACGAGCAGGGCCCGAAGGTCCGCGTCGTGCCGCCCGAACAGGCCGTCCGCCTGTGGAGCACGGACGCCGGCAGCTACAACCGCCTGCTCGCCGGAACGGAAGCACCCGGCCCCCTGGAGCTGTGGGACTGGAGCCTGGAACCCGGCGACGGCAGCGCCTCCGACCCGCACCGGCCCGGCACCGTCGAACTCGTGCACGTCACGGCCGGGGAGCTGACCCTGGTCGTGGACGGCGCCGAGTACCGCGTACCGGCCGGCTCCAGCGCCTCCTTCGAGGCGAACGTCCCGCACGCGTACCGCAACGACGGCACCGAGGCTATGCAGATGATGATGGCGGTGTCGGTCCCGCCCGTACGGTGAGACGCCGGTTCGTACCCTGAGACACGCGGATCGGCCGGTCGCACGACTGTTAGCGTGCGGCCATGCGCGCACCCATCGGAAACTTCGACGTCGTCCGCCCGGCCCCCGAGGCCCTGGAACTGCTCACGGAACCGGTGGCCGACGCCGTACGGCAGTGGGGCGGCGCGGTGCCCGCCGAGCAGCTGATCCATGTCGACACCGACCCCGAGTGGGCGGACACGGCCACGTTCGTCGAGCACTACGGCCCCGAACTCCTCGACACGTCCGCGAACTGCGTCGTCGTCGCGGGCAAGCGCGGCGGCGAGACGACGCTCGCCGCCTGCGTCGTCCTCTCCGGCACGCGCGTCGACGTCAACGGCGTCGTGCGCCGCCAACTCGGCGCCCGCAAAGCCTCGTTCGCCCCGACGGACACGGCCACCGGAGCCACCGGCATGGAGTACGGCGGCATCACGCCCATCGGTCTGCCCGCCGACTGGCCGCTCCTCGTGGACGCCGCCGTCGTCGACCTGCCGCACGTCCTGATCGGCAGCGGCACGCGCCGCGGCAAGCTCATCGTGCCCGGCAAGGCGTTCCTGGACCTGCCCGGCGCCGTCGTCCTCGAAGGCCTCGGGGTCAGCTGACCGCACCCCTAGGTGAACGAACCTGGGAGCCCCCGCGTCTGAGGAGCGCCCGCGCGAGTGCGCGGGGCGCGGACGGCGGAACGGGTGGGGCGGAACATGAGAACACGGATCGTGGCGGTGCTGATCGCGCTGGTGGGGGCGTCGGTGTCGGCCTGCGGCGGGGACCCGCCGGTTCCTGAAGGCCTCGTGCTGAAGGGCTCGGCACCCGCCACCCCCTACGGCGGACCCCTCCGGGCCAAGACCCCCGACACCGCCGAGGACAACGTCCAGGGCGGAGGCGCCGCCGTCCTCGCCCTCGAATGCGCCGGAAAGCCCTATCAGGGCGGCGGGGGAGACGACGGCTGGGGCGGTTCCGACGGCGCGGACTCACCGGCCGCCGCCCTGAACGCCCTCGTGACGGACGAACTCGCGGGGTCCCTGCCGCACCGCGGCTATCGCGTCGAGCGTGAGCAGGGCCGCCGCGTCCTGTACTCGTACGACGTCGGTGGCCGCACCCGCGCGGCCGTGATCGTCGCCAAGGACCTGCCGCGCAGGCCGGGTTGGGGGATGGAGGCGTACGCCCAGTGCGATCCGGCCGAGTTCGCGCGCCGGGAGCGGGCCGGGCTCGACATCCGGGTGTGGACCGACCGAGCGGGGCGTCCCGTCCCCGTATCCCGGGTCTTCAGCACAGAGGGCCCCGAGCACTGCGACTGGCAGTCGGTGACCTTCCTCCACGTCGGCGACCGTCAATACCTGCGCGACCCCGGGCATGTGCTGCCCCGGGAACTCGTTCGCTCGTCGTACGCGCCGAAGACCCGGCTGCCCGAGGGTGCAACGGACACCGGGTACCGGGACGGACGCCGTCAACTCTGGCTCTCCGCCGACAAGTTGAACGCCTACGTGCGGACCGGGAGTGGTGTGGAGCGATGGCCGGGAGCGGTCGAGCAGATCGCGTGCATGTAGTCGCGGGCGCTTGAGCGGGACGCGGGCCGTAGCGTCGGCCGCTCGGCCGGGACGCGGGCCAGTAGCGTCGGCCGCCCGAGCGGGACGCGCGCGGGTGACCGAACGCCGCCCGCACGCCCCCAGCAGGCCTGCTGCCCGAACGCTCAGTCCAGAAGCGGGATCTCGATCGCCGGGCACTTGTTCATGACTATCTCCAGGCCCGCCTCGCGCGTCCGGTCGTACGCCGCCTCGTCGACCACGCCCAGCTGGAACCACACCGCCTTCGCGCCGATCGCGCCGGCCTCGTCGGCGACCTGACCGGCGAGGTCGGAGTTGACGAAGACGTCCACCACGTCGACCTCGAACGGGATGTCGGCGAGGGACGCGTAGCCCTGCTCGCCGTGCACCGTCTCGGCCTTGGGGTGGACCGGGACGATCCGCTTGCCGTAGCGCTGGAGGACGGCGGCGACGCCGTACGCGGCGCGCTCGCTGTTCGAGGAGAGGCCCACGACCGCCCAGGTGTCACCGGACTCCGTGAGGATCTTGCGGACCGTCTCCTGATCGCCGTACATGTGCTGCCTCCTGGGTCGACGTCGGTTCACCGGCGACAACAGGGCGATGGCGCGGGGGATTCCCCGGGTTCAGCCCACGTGGACGCGGGGGCGCAGCGCGGTGTCCGGTTCGGCCGTGAAGTCGGACGAGTCCTCGACGAAGACCTCCAGGAACAGCACGGGCCGGCCGTCCGGGATGTGGGTCTGCTCGCGCTGGCTGTACTCCTTGGACCAGTACTCGGCCGTCGAGTGCTCGTCCGGCTCGTTCGCGATGACCCGCAGCGGGCCGTGGCTCGCGGCCTCGTCGATGAGGCGCCGCGCGGTCTCGTCGAACGTGACCTCACCGGCCCGCAGCTCGAACGCGCGGTGCACCCGGGACGCGAAGGAGTTGAGCATGATCCCGACGATGAACAGAAACGCGATCTTGATGCCGTCGGGCCGCTCGATCACGTTCGTGACGAGGGTGTACGCGAACACCGCGGTGATCGCGCCGAAGCCGACCGTGGCGGCCCGGCGCGCCTTCGACCGCACGGCGACCGTCGAGGTGAACGACGCCGACAGCATCAGGACCAGCACACCCGTCGCGTACGCCCCGCTCTGCTCGTCGACGTTCGCGTGGAACCAGAGCGTGATGCACACCGCGGTCGCCATGAACAGGAGCACCAGCGGCCGGACGGCACGCGTCCACTCCGGGGCCATGCCGTAGCGCGGCAGATAGCGCGGTACGAGGTTGAGGAGACCGGCGAGCGCGGACGCTCCGGCGAACCACAGGATGGCGATGGTCGACACGTCATACACCGTGCCGAAGGCCTCGCCCAGGTAGCGGTGCGCGAGGAAGGCGAGGGCGCGCCCGTTGGCCGGGCCGCCGCTCTCGAACGCGGACTGCGGGATGAGGATCGTCGTCGCGAGGTTGGACAGCAGCAGGAAACCGCTCATGATCAGCGCGGCCGTGGTGAGCAGCTTGCGGGTGTCCTTGATCCGCCCGGCGGGACGCGCGTGCGTGTCGGTGGCGTCGCCCCGCACCTGCGGCATCACGGCGACGCCCGTCTCGAAGCCGGACATGCCGAGCGCCAGCTTCGGGAAGACGAGGAGCGCCACGCCGACCATCGCCAGCGGCGAGGAGTGCGCGGCGGTCATGGAGTCCAACCAGTTGCCGATCTTCACCGGCTGGGTCAGGACGTGCCAGGAGGCGGTGAAGAGGACGACCACGTTCAGCGCGAGATGGACGGCGACCAGTGCGACCGCGCGGCTCTTTCGTCGCGACGGTGCAGGACAGGGACGTCCGGCGGCCGCTGTGACGACGAGCGAGTATTCACCACTGCGTGATCAGGACGACGGGCGGGGCGAACGGACGAGGCCACGCGGCATACGCTGGGCCGATGCAGGACGAGTACCGCACCGTGGCCCGCGAGGGTGTGCACGAGACCGAGATCAACCGTTCCCGGTTCCTGTGCGCGCTCGCGCCCGCCGCCACCGAACGCGAGGCCCAGGACTTCATCGCGCGCATCCGCAAGGAGCATCCCACCGCGACCCACAACTGCTACGCGTACGTCATCGGAGCCGACGCCTCCGTGCAGAAGGCGAGCGACGACGGCGAACCGGGCGGCACCGCGGGCGTGCCCATGCTCCAGATGCTCACGCGCCGCGAGATGCGGTACGTCGTCGCCGTCGTGACCCGCTACTACGGAGGCGTGAAGCTCGGCGCGGGCGGCCTCATCCGCGCCTACGGGGGCGCCGTCGGGGAGGCCCTCGACGCGCTCGGCACCCTCACCCGGCGCCGCTTCCGGCTCGCCACCGTCACCGTCGACCACCAGCGCGCCGGCAAGGTGCAGAACGACCTGCGGTCGACGGGACGTGAGGTGCGTGACGTCCATTACGGAGAGGCGGTCACGATCGAGATCGGCCTGCCCGATGCCGACGTCGACGCGTTCCGGGCCTGGCTGGCCGATGTCACCGCCGGCACCGCCGAGTTCGAGCTCGGGGGAGAGGCGTACGGGGACGCGTGAGGGCCCCTGCCGGGGGCGGGCGGGAAGCGGCCGATCCGCGAGAGGCCGCCCGTGATGTCCGACCCGGCCGTTAGTCTCGGGGATCATGAGGCTGCTGCACACTTCCGACTGGCATCTCGGCCGGGCGTTCCACCGGGTGAACATGCTCGGTGCCCAGGCCGAGTTCATCGGTCACCTCGTCGACACCGTCCGTGAGCGGGACGTCGACGCGGTGGTCGTGGCCGGCGACGTGTACGACCGCGCGGTGCCGCCGCTCGCCGCGGTCGAGCTGTTCGACGACGCCCTGCACCGCCTCGCCGAGCACGGCATCCCCACGGTGATGATCTCCGGGAACCACGACTCCGCGCGCCGCCTCGGCGTCGGCGCGGGACTCATCGGACGCGCCGGCATCCACCTGCGCACCGACCCGGCCGCCTGCGCCACCCCCGTCATCGTCCCCGACACCACCGGGGACGTCGCCTTCTACGGGCTCCCGTATCTCGAACCGGCGCTCGTGAAGGACCAGTTCGGGGTGGTCAAGGCCGGACACGAGGCCGTCCTGGCCGCCGCCATGGACCGCGTGCGCGCCGATCTCGCCGAGCGCCCCGCCGGTACGAGATCCGTGGTCCTCGCGCACGCCTTCGTCACCGGCGGCGAGGCCAGCGACAGCGAGCGGGACATCACCGTCGGCGGAGTCGCCTCCGTGCCCTCCGGCGTCTTCGACGGCGTCGACTACGTGGCGCTCGGGCATCTGCACGGCAGCCAGGTCATCTCCGAGCGCGTCCGCTACTCCGGATCACCGCTCCCGTACTCCTTCTCCGAGGCCGACCACCGCAAGAGCATGTGGCTTGTCGACCTGGACGCGGACGGTTTCGCCGGTGCCGAGCGCGTCGACTGCCCGGTGCCCAGACCGCTTGCACGGATCCGCGGCGAGCTGGCCGACCTCCTCGAACGGCCGGAGCTTGCGGTACACGAAGAGGCGTGGGTCGAGGCCACCCTCACCGATCCGGTGCGCCCGGACGATCCCATGGCCCGCCTCGCCGAGCGGTTCCCGCACACCCTCAGCCTCGTCTTCGACCCGCAGCGCGCTCCCGAGGACCCCGACGTCTCGTACGCGCAGCGCCTCAAGGGGCGTGACGATCAGCAGATCGCGGAGGACTTCGTGGCCCATGTGCGCGGCGCCGGACCCGACGAGCACGAGCGCGCCGTCCTGCGCGACGCCCTCGACGCCGTACGGATCGACGACACCCGCCGCGAGGTCGCCCGATGAGGCTCCACCGGCTGCGGATCACCGCCTTCGGCCCCTTCGGGGCGAGCCAGGACATCGACTTCGACGACCTCTCGGCGGCCGGCCTGTTCCTGCTGCACGGCCCGACCGGCGCCGGAAAGACGTCCGTGCTCGACGCCGTCTGCTACGCCCTGTACGGCTCCGTGCCCGGCGCCCGGCAGGGCAGCGGCCAGGGCACGTCCCTGCGCAGTGATCATGCCGCGCCCGGCACGCGTACGGAGGTCACCCTCGACCTCACCGTCGCGGGCCGCCGCCTGGAGCTGACCCGGCAGCCGCCGTGGGAGCGCCCCAAGAAGCGCGGCACGGGCACGACCGTCGACAAGGCGCAGAGCTGGCTGCGCGAGTACGACGCCGCCGCCGGCACCTGGAAGGACCTCAGCCGCTCCCACCAGGAGATCGGCGAGGAGATCAGCCAGCTCCTCGGCATGAGCAAGGAGCAGTTCTGCCAGGTCGTCCTGTTGCCGCAGGGGGACTTCGCGCGGTTCCTGCGGGCCGACGCCGAGGCCCGCGGCAAGCTCCTCGGCAGGCTCTTCGACACGCGCCGCTTCGCCGCGGCCGAGCAGCGGCTGGCCGAGCAGCGCCGCGCCGCCGAGAGCGAAGTGCGCGCTGCGGACGCCGAGTTGCTGGCCGACGCGCACCGGATGCAGCAGGCAGCGGGGGACATCGTCGAGCTGCCGGCCCCTGACGCCGAGCCCGGCGACCCCGGACTCGCCGACTCCGTCCTCACGTGGGCCGCCGTGGCCCGCTCCACCGCTCGCGAGCGGCTGACCGTCGCACACCTCGCGCTGACCGCCGCAGACGCTGAACGCACCTGTGCACAGGGCGAGTTGGCCGACGTGCAGGAGAGGCACCGGCTCCAGCGGCGGTATGCGGAGGCCCGGGAGCGGGCCGCGCGGCTCGACGAACGGGCTGACGTGCACCGGCTGGTTCAGGAACGCATGGCGCGGGGTCGTAAGGCGGAGGCGGTCGCGCCCGCGCTTGCGCTGCGCGACGCCGCCGAGAGCGAGCACCGCAGGGCCGCGGGCGAGGAGGCGCGTGCGCGAGTCGTGCTGCCCGAGGAGTTTGCCGGGGCCGGCGCGGCGGGGCTCGCCGCCGCCGCGCGCAAGGCGACCGAGGAACTGGGCGGCCTGGAGTCCGCCCGGCGCGCCGAGCAGCGACTGACGGAACTCGCCGAGCAGCGGCGGGAACTCGACGGCGAGGAGCGCGCCGACGACGAACTCCTTCAGGACGCGGCCAGTTGGCTCGACGGCTGGGAGAGCGCCAAGGCCGCACTCCAGGACGCGGTCGAGGCCGGGCAGGACGGTGCGACGCGGGCCGAACACCTTGCGAGTCAGCTGGAGTTCGCGCAGCAGAAGGCCGAGGCCGCGCGGCGCCGCGACCGGCTCGCCGGTGAGGCCGCAGAGGCCGGTGACCGTGCCCTGCGGACCCGGGAGGAGGCCGCCGCCGCGCACGAGCGCTGGCTCGCCCTCAAGGAGCGGCGGCTGAACGGGATCGCGGCCGAACTCGCCGCCCAGCTCGTCCCCGGCGAGCGCTGCGCCGTCTGCGGCTCCATCGACCACCCCGAGCCCATGCGCAAGACGGCGGAACACGTCGGGCGCGAAGCCGAGGAATCGGCCCTCACCGCCTACCGTGAGGCCGAGGACGCCCGCACCACCCAGGAGACCCACCTCGCGGCGGTACGGGAATCCCTCGCCGCCGCCACGGCTGCCGCCGGGGAGACCTCTGCCGCCGAACTCGCCGACGCCGCCGAGGAGTTCCGCGTACGACACGCCGAGGCGCGCGGCCTCGCCTCCGGCCTGCACGCTGCCCGCGAGGCCCTCCATCAGGCCGAACGTGAGCACGACCGCCGACTCGCCGCACAGCAGGAAGCGACGCGGCGGGCCGTCGCCAGGGCCACCCTGCGTGAGACCGTCGACCGCGAACAGGGCGTCCTGGAAGGCGAGTTGGCCCAGGCCCGTGGTGACGAGGCCAGCGTCGGCGCGCGCGCCGCCCAGCTGGAACGCCGGGCCACGCAGCTCACGTCCGCCGCCGACGCCGCCCGCGCGGCCGACGACACGGCGCAGCGGCTCAAGGACACCGACGCGCGACTCGCCGACGCGGCCTTCCGTGCCGGGTTCGACACGCCGGAGGCCGCCGCGGCCGCACTCCTCGACGACGACGAGCACCGCGAACTCCAGCACCGGCTCGACGCCCGCCAGAACGAAGAGGCCGCGGTGCGCTCCGTGCTGGCGGAGGACGACACGACGGCAGCGGGTGGGCTGCCGCCCGCCGATGTGGCCGCAGCCCAGCACGCCGCCGAGACGGCGGACCGGCGCGTGCGGGACGCGGCCTCCGCCCGCGACGACGCGGCCCGGCGCTGCACCGAACTCGACCGGCTGTCGGAGCGCTGCCTCAGCGCCGTCCAGCGGCTCGCGCCGCTGCGCGCCCGGTACGACCGCGTCGCCCGCATGGCGGGCCTGGCCGCCGGCACGTCAGCGGACAACGAACGCAAGATGCGCCTGGAGTCCTATGTCCTCGCGGCCCGGCTCGAACAGGTCGCGGCCGCCGCGACGGCGCGCCTGGCCCGTATGTCGTCGGGCCGGTACACGCTCGTGCACTCCGACGACCGCACGGGGCGCGGCCGTTCGGGCCTCGGCCTGCATGTCGTCGACGCGTGGACCGGGCGCGAGCGGGACACGGCGACGCTGTCGGGCGGCGAGACGTTCTTCGCGTCCCTCGCCCTCGCCCTCGGCCTCGCGGACGTCGTCACGGACGAGGCGGGCGGCGTCCGCCTCGACACCCTCTTCATCGACGAGGGCTTCGGCAGTCTCGACGACCAGACCCTGGACGAGGTCCTCGACGTCCTCGACTCCCTGCGCGAACGGGACCGCAGCGTGGGCATCGTGAGCCATGTCGCGGACTTGCGACGGCGGGTGCACGCGCAGTTGGAGGTCGTGAAGGGGAGGTCGGGGTCGTCGGTGCAGCAGCGGGGGGCGGGGGACTAGGCCCGGTTCTGAAAGTGCTGGTCACAGCGTCTCGTCGAGGGCTGTGACCAGTACGGTCGCTTTTGCGGCGGCAAGTGGCTGGTCAGTGAACCAGCAGGTCGATCACGCCCGTCAGGTCTTCATCTCCGCTGCCCTCGGCCAGGCGGCGGCGCATCAGCTCGAAGTAGGGGCTGAGCAGTTCCGGGCTGACACCCTGATGCTCGGCGGTGCTCAGCAAGGTCGGCGCGCCAGTCACCTGCATGGCAAGGCTGGAGACGACGCCCTTGGTGTAGTCGCCGCTCCGCAGCTGGTCGGCGGTCTGGTGAACTGCCGGGGCCATCGCGACGAGCCAGTCGGCGAGCAGCGGGGCGAGCGTCGCGGGGTCGATGTCCTCCTTGCGGATCAGGGCGAAGGCGTGCGCGGCTCCGGCGAACATCCCGTACATGGCGCTGAGCAGGGCCACGTCGTGCAGGGCCGCGAAGCCCGCGTCCTCGCCGACGTAGGTCGTGCCGGCCGGGACGCTCAGGGTCTCCTCGTGCTGCTCGAAGAGCTTCCGCGAGCCGCTGTAGAAGGCGTAGCCGCCGGCTTCGGGGACGCCGATCATCGGAGGGACGGCCATGATCCCGCCGTCGAGGTAGCGGGCGCCGCGTTCGCGGGCCCACTCGGCGCGTGCGCGGGCCTGGGCGGGGGTGCTGGTAGTCAGGTTGACCAGGTCCTTGTCGGCCAGGTCGGTGCCGGTCAGCACCTCGTCGACCGAGGTGTCGTCCAACAGACAGACGACGATCAGCGTGTTCGCTGCGACCGCCTCAACGGCGGTGTCCGCGACGCGTGCACCCTCGGCGGCGAGTGCCGTGGCTCGGGCCGGGGTGCGGTTCCAGACGGTGAGTGGGTGGCCTGCGGCAAGCCAGGTGCGGGCCAGCGCGGTGCCCATCGCGCCGAGGCCCAGCAGCGTGACGGGAGTCTTCTCAACAGTGTTCTGTGCCATGCCGATTAGGCTGGTCAAAGGCCCGGAGGTGATCAAGTACGCACTTTGGAGTGGGTGGTTACCCCGGGGTGAGCGAGCACGTCAGAAGGGTGGGGCATGACGACGCTGAACCGGCCGGGCGCACCAGACGGACACGTCTGCGGGATCGACGCCGCGATGGAGGTGATCGGCGGCAAGTGGAAGGTGCTGATCCTCTGGGCGCTCCACGAGCACCCCTACCGTCGCTTCGGCGAGCTGCGCCGACTGCTTCCGGGGATCACCGAGAAGGTGCTGGCCTCTCACCTACGTGAGCTGGAAGAGGACGGCGTCGTGCACCGCGTCTCCTACGACGAGGTGCCGCCCCGCGTCGAGTACTCGCTGACCGAGGACGGCGTACGCCTCAACGGCGCACTCCAGCCACTGGCCGCCTGGGGTCGCGAGCGGCCGACCACCCGAGGGCTGGAGGGGAAGGCGGGTTGAGCCCTTCTCACGGTGGGGCGGGGCCTGTACGAGGCTTGTCTCAGGGTGCAATTGTGGAGGGCATGAGCGGCTGGGTTTCGGTGTGTGCACCCGCCCGAGACGCTGGGGCAGCCAGCGGTCGAGCTGCGCAGACGACCGAGAGGCCAAACCGACGACTGCCCGACAGCGCGGACCCGCCCTCAACGCCCCAACGCCCGCCGCGGCAGCGGCGACGAATACACCACACTCGTCGTCACCGAGCCCAGCGCCCCGATCCGCCCCGAGATCTCCTCCAGGTGCTTCATCGAGCGCGCCGCCACCTTGATCACGAAGCAGTCGTCGCCCGTGACGTGGTGGGCCTCCAGGATTTCCGGCGTCGTCTCGACCAGGTCGTGGAACGGCTTGTAGTTCCCGTTCGGGTAACGCAGCCGTACGAACGCCAGGATCGGGAGGCCGATGCGCTCGGGTGCGACCACCGCCGCGTAACCGGCGATGACGCCGGCCTCCTCCAGGCGCCGTACCCGTTCGGTCACCGCGCTCGCGGACATCGAGACGGCGCGTGCGAGCTCGGCGTAGCTGGCCCGGCCCTCGCGCTGGAGGACGTCCAGGATGCGCCAGTCGGTGGCGTCGGGTGTGTACGGGGATTCACCGGTCATGAGGCAGGAATAGCAGGGGGATCCCCGGCTGATCAAGGGTGATGCCGGGGATCGTCAGTTCAGGCGGGGCGCTGCGGCCCGTAGTTTTCTGGGCATGACCACCACCCTCAATGCCGTGCTCCGCATACCCCCGGAGGACCCCGCCGTCGCCGCCGCCCACTTCGCGGCCAGCCTCGCCTTCCACGCCGACGTGTCCGACGTCGCCTCCGCCCTCGAAGCGGCAACCGGCGACCCCGGATTCGTCGTCGTGGACACCCGATCGACCGCCGCCTGGGACCAGGGTCACCTCCCCGGCGCCGTCCACCTGCCCACCGCACTCATCCCCGAGCAGGCCGAACAGATCCTGGACAAGGCCGTGCCCGTGGTCACGTACTGCTGGGGGCCCGGCTGCAACGGCGCCACTCGGGCCGCCCTCGCCCTCGCCCAACTCGGCTTCCAGGTAAAGGAGATGCTCGGCGGATTCGAGTACTGGGCGCGGGAAGGGTTCGCGTACGAGACGTGGGAGGGGCGGGTGCGGCGTGAGGTCGATTCTCTTACGGCGCCGGCCGGCACGGATGACTGCGGCTGCTGACCCGACAGGGAAGGTGGGCGGCAGCCCAACGACCGCCGCCCACCCCACGCGTCACAGCTGCGACAACTCGTCCACCAAGTCGTCCAGCCCCAGCGACCCCTGCGAAAGCGCCGCCATGTGCCACGCCTTCGCGTCGAACGAATCCCCGTGCCTGGCCTGCGCGTTGGAGCGCCCGAGCAGCCACGCGCGCTCGCCCAGCTTGTAGCCGATCGCCTGCCCCGGGATGGACAGATAGCGGGTCAGCTCGCTCTCCACGAAGTCCGCCGGGCGACTGCTGTGCGCGCCGAAGAACTCCTGCGCGAGGTCAGGCGTCCACCGCTCGCCCGGGTGGAACGGCGAGTCCGCCGGGATCTCCAGCTCCAGATGCATCCCGATGTCGACGATGACGCGAGTCGCACGCATCATCTGCGCGTCCAGATAACCGAGCCGCCGCTCCGCGTCCGTGAGGAAGCCCAGCTCGTCCATCAGGCGCTCCGCGTACAGCGCCCACCCCTCGGCGTTGGCACTGACCATGCCGACGCTCGCCTGGTAGCGGGACAGGCTGTCCGCGACGTGCGTCCACTGCGCGAGCTGGAGATGATGACCGGGGACACCCTCGTGGTACCAGGTGGAGACCAGGTCGTAGACCGGGAACCGGGTCTCGCCCATCGTCGGCAGCCACGTGCGCCCGGGGCGCGAGAAGTCCTCCGACGGCGCCGTGTAGTAGGGCGCGGCGGCGCTGCCGGCCGGAGCGATACGGGACTCCACCCGCCGTACCCGCTCCGCGAGTTCGAAGTGCGTACCGTCGAGCGCGTCGATCGCCTCGTCCATCACGCCCTGGAGCCAGCGCTGGACCTCGTCCACGCCCTCGATGTGCGTGCCGTGCTCGTCGAGGTGGGCGAGCGCGACCCACGGCGTCGCGGCGCCGGGCAGGATCTTCTCGGCCTCCTTCCGCATCTCGCCGAGGAGCCGGTGGTACTCCGCCCAGCCGTACGCGTACGCCTCGTCCAGGTCGAGGTCCGTGCCGTTGTAGTACCGCGACCAGCGCGCGTACCGCTCACGCCCCACCGTGTCGGGCGAACCCTCGATCGCGGGCGCGTACACGTCACGCATCCAGTCGCGCAGTTCGACGACCGCGGCGGTCGCGGCGGCGCCCGCCGCGTCGAGCTCGGCGCGCAGTGCGTCCGGGCCGTCCGCCGTGAACTCCTCGAACCAGCCGCGCTCTTCGCCCGCCCACTCGGTGAGCTGCCCGATGAACGTGTCGGTCGGACGCGGTGACGCGTGGAGCTTCTTGTCCAGGCCGAGCTGAAGCGTCTCCCGGTACCCGGCGAGCGTCCGCGGCACGGCGCGCAGCCGCTCGGCGACGGCCGCCCAGTCCGCGTCCGTCTCCGTCGGCGTGAGGGTGAACACCTCCCGCACGTTGTGGATCGGTCCGCCGAGGTTGGTGACGGCCCGCAGGTTCTCCTCGGCGTCGTGCACGGCGAGTTCGGCCGTGAGCCGCTCCCGCAGGAGCCGGCCGCAGCGGCGCTCGATCGCCTCCTCGGCGCCCGGCCTGCGCTCGGCCTCGTCGAGCCGCGCGAGCGTGGCGCGCGCGAGCTCGGCGATGGCGTCGTGACCGGCCGGGGACAGGTCGGGCAGCTTGCTGTGGCTCTCCGGCACACCGAGGTAGGTGCCGGTCACGGGGTCGAGGGCGATCAGCTCGTCGACGTACGCGTCGGCGACCTCACGGGGGAGCGGTCCGGTGACCGCTGCTGTTGTGGCTGACGTATCTGACATGCCGCCATATTCATACGACACGGTGTGCCGCGTCAGCAGGATTCGCCCACCGCGTCGGCGGGCGGAGGAAGCAGCGGGCCGCACTCCCACTGCTGGAAGATGAGCCGGGTCTCGACGCGCGCCACTTCCCGGCGCGCGGTGAACTCGTCGAGCACGAGCCGCTGGAGGTCGGCCGTGTCGCGCACGGCGACATGCACCAAGTAGTCCTCGGGGCCCGTCAGATGGAACACCGACCGTGACTCGGGCAGCGCCCGGATCCGCTCCACGAACGGCCCCACCAGCTCACGCCGGTGCGGCCGCACCTGTACGGACAGCAGCGCCTGGAGCCCGCGCCCCAGCTTCGCCGGGTCGAGACGCAGCTGATGCCCGAGGATCACACCGGACCGCCGCAGCCGCGCCACCCGGTCCAGACACGTGGACGGCGCCACCCCGACCTGCGCGGCGAGGTCCCGGTACGTGACGCGGGCATCGTTCTGCAGGAGGCGCAGCATGTGCAGATCCACCGGATCCAGTACGACAGAATCGGCCATCTGCCGAACGTAACACGGGGGTTGATGGCTTGATCCCGGAGGTTGTTCAGGCTGATCACCATGGACAACGACCTGTACGCAGGCCCGCGCCAGGGCTCCGCCCACCGGCGGGCCCTCGCCACCGAAGCCGTGCACGCCGGACGCGACGACCTCGCCGGACTCGGCCTGCACGCCCCGCCCATCGACCTGTCCACCACCTACCCGTCCTACGACAGCCGCGCCGAGGCCGCCCGTATCGACGCGTTCGCCGCGGACGGCGTCGTCGACGACGGACCCCCGGTGTACGCGCGGCTCGGCAACCCGACCGTCGCCCGCTTCGAGACCGCGCTCGCCCGTCTCGAAGGCACCGAGAGCGCCGTCGCCTTCGCGAGCGGCATGGCCGCGCTCACGGCGGTACTCCTCGTACGCGGCGGGGCAGGGCTTCGGCATGTGGTGGCCGTCCGGCCGCTGTACGGCTGCAGCGACCATCTGCTCACGGCCGGAGCACTTGGTACGGAGGTGACCTGGGTCGACCCCGCCGGCATCGCGGACGCGATCCGGCCTGACACGGGACTTGTGATGGTCGAGTCACCCGCGAATCCGACGCTCGCCGAGCTCGATCTGCGTGCCGTGGCCCACTCGTGCGGGACCGTGCCGCTGCTCGCCGACAACACCTTCGCCACGCCGGTGCTCCAGCGGCCGGCCGAGAGCGGCGCACGCCTCGTCCTGCACAGCGCCACCAAGTTCCTCGGCGGGCACGGGGACGTCATGGGCGGGGTGGTGGCCTGCGACGAGAAGTTCGCGCGGCAACTGCGCCAGGTGCGCTTCGCGACGGGCGGCGTGCTGCATCCGCTCGCCGGCTATCTGCTCCTGCGCGGCCTCTCGACGCTGCCGGTACGGGTTCGGGCCGCCTCCGCGACGGCGGCCGAACTGGCGCGGCGCCTGTCCGCCGACCCGCGCGTCACCCGCGTCCACTACCCGCGGATCGGCGGCGCGATGATCGCCTTCGAGACGGCGGGCGACCCCCACGAGGTGATCGGCGCGGTACGGCTTGTCACTCCGGCCGTCAGCCTCGGGAGCGTCGACTCGCTCATCCAGCACCCGGCGTCCATCAGCCACCGCATCGTCGACGCGACCGACCGCAGGGACGCCGGGGTGAGCGACCGGCTGCTGCGGCTTTCGGTGGGGTTGGAGGACGTCGAGGATCTGTGGGCGGACTTGGACGTGGCGCTGGGGCGGCCGGGTGGCGGCGGTGCGGGCGTGCGCGGGGAGGAACGGGAGGTACGGGAGGTACGGGTTCCGGAGTGACACCGGTGACGGGGTGGGGGTGACCGGTCCGGGCCCGTGCCGGAGTGACGCCGACGGCGGGATGTGGGTGACCGGTCCGGGCCGGCTCGCGAGGAGCCGGTCCCGGCCGGTTAGGCCTCAGCGGTGGTCGACCTGCGCGTACGGCACCCGTGCCCTGGCCGGCCAGGCCTCAGCGGTGGTCGGCCCGCTCGTACGGCACCCGCGCCCCGGCCGCCGTCTTCTCAAGGCGTGCCGTCAGCACCAGCGTGCCCTCCTCGACCTGGTAGTCGAGGGGCAGGCCGAGGCCGCGCATCGCCGCGACCATCCCGGTGTTGGACGACTGCGTGAGTGCGTACACGCTCTCGCAGCCGGCCTCGGCCGCCATCGAGACCAGCCGTCCGATCAGTTCGGCGCCGATGCCGCGCCGCTGCCACTGGTCCTCGACGAGCAGCGCGATCTCCGTCTCGTCGCCGTCCCACAGCAGATGCCCGAGGGCGACGATGCGGCCCGAAGCGGTCTGCGCGGCGAGGGTCCGGCCGTAGCGGGGGCTGAGCAGGTGGTTGAGGTAGCGGTCGGCGTCGCCGACGGGACCGTGGTAGCGCCTGCTGAGCGTCTGCGGCGAGCACCGCGCCTGCATGGCCTTGGCGGCTTCCACGTCGTCCGTGCCGGCCCGGCGGATGGTGATCGCGTCGCCCTCGGGCAGCGTGAGGACGTCCTGGCTGCGGGGGATGCGCGGGCCGAGCCGCGCGTCGAGCTCGACGAGGGCGCGGGCGCGGGCGAACTCGGTGGGCGTGAACGGCAGATACGGCCGCTCCACGGTGATCACGCCGCCTTCGGGGGCCCGCAGCCGGATCAGGGTCCCGTCGAGCACCCCGTCCACCGGCGAGGCCTCCGCCGTCGCCGGATACGACCTGATCGTGCACCGGCCGAGCAACTGACGTAGTGCCAACGGCAGTTCGGCCGCGTCCAGAGCTGTACGCGTGGCCAGGCCGAGGATGCGGGTGGGGGCGTCCACGAGGTCGTGGGCGTCGGCCCGCTCGGTCCAGGTGTCGGTGCCGCCGGCCTCGGAGACGACCCGGGTGAGTTCGTCCGTGGCCAGGTCCTGCGGAGCGCGCAGCAGGAACTCGTCCACGGTGCCCTCGCCGAGCGGATGTGTCTGGAGGCTCAGAATGTCGACCCGCAGGGCGGCCAGCGCCGCGCACAGGGCCGCGAGCGATCCCGGCTCGTCGCGCACGGTCGTCCGCATCCGCCACAGGGCGGTGCCGGCAGGGGCGGTGTCGGTCGGTTCCGACTGCCCGGTGCGCTCCGTGGAGGGGAGCGGCCGGGCCTCGGTATCGGTGGTCACCGGAGGCGCGTGGTTGTGGCGTCGTGTGCGCCATGTGCGGATTCCGGCGGTGAACAGGGCCGCGAGTTCGGCGGGGCGACCGTTCTTCGTGTGCGGCACGTCAGACATGTCTGGAGTCATGTGACCACTGTGAAGGAACGGTGTTGCGTGACCGCTAACGCTTTGTGACCGATGGGTAAAGACTGCTTACGCCCCATGAGTCCTATTTGCCGCGAAGTGGCACTGGCCCGCTACTGACCGACCCGCCCCGGCTCCAGCGTCTTCGAGAACAGTACGTCCCCGCCCTCCTGCCGCAGCCGGACCGTCAACTCACCGCTGTCACCGTCGATTTCGACCTCGCCGAAGTACGGCGGTGTCTCCATCGGCGAGGTGTTCGCCCGGTTCGGAGCCTTGATGAACTTCTGCTCCGGACCGAACGTGCCGTCCAGCTTCAGCGCCTGGAATCCGCCCGCCGCCAGCGGGCCCGAGACGAACTCCCAGAACGGCTCGAAGTCCTGGAACGCCGCGCGCGAGGGGTCGTAGCGCTGGGCGGAGGTGTAGTGCACGTCGGTGGTGAGCCACAGGGTGCCCGTGATCCGGTCGTGCTTGATGTGGCGGAGCAGCTCGGCGATCTGCAGCTCACGCCCGAGCGGTGTCCCCGGATCGCCCTGCGCGACCGCCTCGAAGTTCACCTTGCCGTCGGGTACGACGAGGCCGAGCGGCATGTCGGAGGCGATCACCTTCCACGTGGCCCGCGAACGCGACAACTCGCGCTTGAGCCAGGCGAGTTGACGGGCGCCGAGAATCCCGGTGGTGTCGTCGGCCTGTCGGCCGGGGGAGTTGGCGTTGCGGTACGACCGCATGTCGAGGACGAACACATCGAGCAGCGGGCCGTGCCGCAGGACCCGGTACACGCGTCCCTCGGCGTCGCCCGGCGGCAGCGTGGACACGGGGAAGTACTCGCTGAATGCCCGCAGCGACCGCGCCGAGAGGACGTCTGTGCTCTTCTCCGTGTAGCGGGCGTCGTCCAGGATCTGGCCCGGGTACCAGTTGTTGTGCACCTCGTGGTCGTCCCACTGGACGATCGACGGCACCTGCGCGTTGAAGCGGCGCAGGTTCTCGTCGAGCAGGTTGTACCGGAACGCGCCCCGGAACTCCGCGAGGGTCTCGGCGACCTTCGACTTCTCCTCCGTCGTGACGTTCCGCCAGATCCGGCCGTCGGGCAGCGTGACGCTGGGCAGGATCGGGCCGTCGGCGTAGATGTTGTCGCCGCTGCACAGGAAGAAGTCGGGGTTCAGGACGCGCATGTCCTCGTACACGCGGTAGCCGCCCCGGTCCGGATTGATGCCCCAGCCCTGGCCCGCGATGTCGCCGGACCACAGGAAGCGGACGCCGCCACGGCGGTTCACGGGGGAGGTGCGGAAGGTGCCGGTGACGGGTTCGCCGGTGCGGCGCGGGTCGTCGGGGTCGGCGAGCAGGACGCGGTAGTGGATCTGCTCGCCCGGCGGCAGGTCGCGGAGCCGGGTGGTGCCGGTGAAGTCGGTGCGGGCGCCGATCAGCGGCCCGTTCCACCGGATGGGGTTCCGGAACGACTCGGTGGCGGAGGTCTCCACGATCATGCGCGCGGGGCGGTCGGACCGCGTCCAGATCAGCCCCGAGTGCGCCGACACGTCACCGGCCTGGACACCCCACGCGGCCTTCGGGCGTCCAGACAGGGAGAGGGCCGGTGCCGATCCCAGGGTGGGCAGCGCGAGAGCGGCGGAAGCGGCGAGCGAACCGCGCAGCACCCCGCGGCGGCCGGGCAGAGAACTCGGCGGACGGTGTGACATGAAGACGCCTCCAGAGACGGGTCCCGACGACAGTGACGACAGTGCGGTGCGCCCACCGCGTGGGCGCCGCCGCGATGCCCACACCTACGTGCTCACCGCAGCCCGCACGCGAACCTCAAGTGAACAACCGTCTCAGGGAGTTGGGGAACCCGGCACGCGGACGGGATCTGGCCATCACGGGGCCGGTGCGAGGCCGGTACGGGGTCGGTGCGGGGTGGGCCGGCCGGGGCAAGCCGCGTATGGCCCCACCCATGCCCGCGTCAGCGACTCGTGTCCAGGATGACGCGCGACACCAGCGCCGGGTCGTCGTTCATGGGCACATGCCCGCACCCGGGCAGCCGCACGAGACGGGCGCCGGGCAGGGCGTGCTTGGCGCGGATGCCCTGGCGCCGCAGGAGCAGCCGGTCACGGGTGCCCCACGCCACCGTGACGGGCACCTCCGGGACGTCGTCCGTGAACAGCACGTGCCGGCCGGCCTGAAGCGTCGGCGTGAACCCGGTCGCCTCGCGCAGGGCCAGCGTCTCGGCGACCACGTCCTCGGGTGAACGGCGGCCGGGGCGGGCGTAGATGGTGCTCGTCAGGGCAGCCCGGCCCGCGGCGGAGCGCGACAGCCGCTCGATCGCCGCGACCGGCAGCGCGCGGGCCCCCTGCCGCATCGCGTGGAGCGTGCCGAACGCGTACCGCCGTTCGGCCTCCGACCAGAACCCGCCCGGCGACAGTGCGGTGACCGAGCGCACCAGCTTCTCGCGGCCGAGCTCCAGGGCGAGCAGCCCGCCGAGCGAGTTGCCCGCCACGTGCGGCCGCTCGATGCCGAGGGTCGCGCACAGCGCCCCGAGCACGGACGTCACGGTCGGCAGGTCGTACGCCAGACCCTCGGGGAGTGCCGGGGACGCGCCGAAGCCCGGCAGGTCGACGGCGATGACCTCGCGCTCGCCGGCCAGCACCGGAATCACCGGCGACCAGGCCTGCCAGTGGTGGCCGATGCCGTGCAGCAGAAGCAGCGGCTCCCCACTGCCCACACGTTCGTGAGCGATGGTCACCTGGCGGGGGCCACCGGGGGATTCGATGCTGAAGGACACCTCTGCGGCCATGTCGCGCTCCCTGTCCCCGACGCCCGCGCGACGGATTCTTAGACTGCTTGTCAGCAACAATTACCGCTCAGTAGCCTTCAGTTCAAGTGGGCGCCCTGGCACGGCCCGTGGCGTCGGCCGAATCCTCCTGGACAGGCGCCGCCGGGTCCGTTGGGATGGGGGCGTGGCAACCGACACCGTGATCGAGGAATTCGAAGAACACCGTCCGGTCCTGATGGGCGTCGTCTACCGGATGCTGGGCCGGGTCGCCGACGCCGAGGACGTCGTGCAGGACGCGTGGCTGCGCTGGTCGCAGGCCGACCGCGACGAGGTGCGCGAACCGCGCGCGTACCTCGTCCGCGTCGCCACGCGCCTCGCCATCGACCGTCTGCGCCAGGCGCAGACCCGCCGCGAGGCGTACGTCGGTCCCTGGCTCCCGGAGCCGCTGGTCACCGACTACGGGCCGACCGCGCCCGACACCGCGGAGACCGCCGTCCTCGCCGACTCCGTGTCGCTCGCCGTGCTCGTCGTCCTGGAGTCGCTCTCGCCACTGGAACGCGCCGTGTTCGTGCTGCGCGAGGCGTTCGGGTTCCCGTTCGCCGAGATCGCCGCCACGCTCGAACGCAGCGAGTCCGCCGTCCGCCAGCTCGCGGGCCGGGCGCGCCGGCACGTCGACGAGCGCCGGCCCCGCTACGAGGTGGACCCGGTCGAGCGACGCGACCTCACCGAGCGCTTCCTCGCGGCGGCGACCGGCGGGGACCTGGAGGGTCTGATGGCACTCCTCGCACCCGACGTGCGCCTCGTCGGCGACAGCGGCGGCAAGACGAAGGCGCCGCTGCGCGTCATCGAGTCCGCCGACAAGGTGGGCCGCTTCCTGCACGGCGTGTCCGGAAAGGGCGACGAGTTCACCGTCCGGTTCGTGGAGATCAACGGCGGGCCCGCCGTGCTCCTCCTCGCCGGGGACAAGCCGGACAGCGTCTTCCAGCTCGAGGTCGCCGACGGCCGGATCCAGTGCGTGTACATCCTGCGCAACCCGGACAAGCTCACGTCCCTCGCCTGACGCCGCTTCCTCCGGTCCGCGTCGAAGCCCCCGTCGAAGCCCCCGCCCGCCAGGGAGGGGGCTTCGCCGCGTTGCGCGAATACCGCGTTGCGCGAATACCGCGTCGCACGAACACCGCGTCGCACGAATGCCGTGTTTCACCAACGCCGCGTGAACGCTCGGCGGACCTCCGTGAACCCTCCGCTGCCACGCCCCGGCGGGCCCCCGCGCGGCCCGAGGATTGGTCTTGACCAAGTCGGGGGCCGGGCCTACCCTCGCAGAGATAGTGCAGGAACCTTTAATAAACAAGGGCGCTAAACAAGGGCGCTGAACACAGCCGGGACACGGTGATTGCGGAGGACAGGGTGGGGACCACGCAGTTGGAAGCGGCACCGGAGCCGAAGTACTGGCACCTCAAGACCGTACTGAGCGAGGCACTCGACTCCGAGTTCTCCGTGGGCGAGATCCTGCCGAACGAGCGCGAGCTCGCGGCCCGCTTCGGGGTCGCCCGTGCCACGCTCCGCCAGGCCCTCGAGCAGCTCGAACTCGAAGGCAGGCTCCAGCGCCGCCGCGGCGTCGGCACCACCGTCGCACCGCCCCGCATGGGCGTCGCGGTCGCCTCCTCCGAAGACCAGGACTGGCCCGGTGAGGCCGACGGAGACGCCTGGCAGACCGTCGACAGCGAGCCCGCCGTACCGCCCGCCGCGGTGGCCAAGATCCTCGGGACAGCCCCCGACGAGCGCGTCCACCGGGTCCGCCGTACGCGCCTCTCGCACGGCCAGCCCATCGCCGCCGAGCTGCTCTACGTACCGGCGTCATCCGTGCCCGAACTCTCCGCCATCGACGCGCCCTCCGGGCCCGCCCGCGCGCGGGCCGTGTTGCGGGAGCTGAGGCGGCTCGGGCTCGAGGGCCAGGACCGGGCCGTCGAGCTGGGCTCGGCCCGCGCCGACGAGGCGAAGGAACTCGACCGGCTACCCGGCGCGCCGATGCTCGTCGTCACGACCCGGTTCTTCAGCGAGGGCGAGACGGCCGCCGTCTCCGTGGCCACGTACCGCGCCGACACCTGCCGCCTCACCTTCGGCGACTCGGGCGGCGTCGAGATCCACCACGGACCGGACCGCCAGGCGTCCTGAGCGCGTTCATGGGTGAGGCCCACGGCGACGGCCGCCGTGGGCCTCACCCATGATCACCGCCGCGCCGTGACCGTCCCCTCGACGGCGAACAGCTGCTCCTCCACGTGGTCGAGCGCCAGCCGCAGCGCCCCCGTCGCGACCGCCGCCTCGCCCAGGATCGACAGTGCCACGCGCGGCGGACGCAGGCAGTAACGCGCCAACTCCCGCCGCAGCGGCTCCAGTACACCGTCCAGACCGGCCGCCCAGCCGCCCACGACGACCACTTCGGGATCGAGGGCGAGCACCAGCGCCGCCACGTCGTGCACCAGGCGCTGGAGGAACCGGTCGACCGCCGCGCCCGCCCGCTCGTCGCCCTCACGCGCGAGCGCGAAGACCTCCGCCACCGCCTGCTCGTCGAGCGGATGCAGCGGCTCGCCGGTCGTCGACAGCAGCGTCTCCGGGCGTACCTCACGCCCCAGCAGATGCAGCGCCCCGATCTCTCCGGCCGCGCCCCCGTAGCCGCGGTGCAGCCGGCCGCCGATCAGCGCGCCCGCCCCGGGGCTGAGGCCCGCGAGGACGAACACGACGTCGTCCGACTCGGTCGCCGCGCCCTTCCAGTGCTCGGCCACGGCGGCGGCGTTCGCGTCGTTCTCCACCAGGACCGGGCACTTGAACGAGCGCCGCAGCCGCTCGCCGAGCCGCAGACCGGTCCACTCCGGGAGCGCCGTCCCGAGCCGCACGGTGCCGTCGGCCTCCACGATGCCGGGGGTGCCCACGCCGACCGCCCGCAGCGAGTCCCGGGCGACGCCCGCGCGGCGCAGCAGGTCGGCGACCGCGGTCCGCAGCCGTTCGAGCCGCTCGTCGGCCGGGGCCGTCTCGTCGACCTCCTTCGCCGCCGTGCCGAGCACCTTGCCGTCCAGGTCCGACAGGACGGCGGCCACGCGGTGCGGGCCGATCTCCAGGCCCAGCAGATGACCGGCCTCCGCCCGGAACCGGAACCGTCGCGCCGGCCGCCCCTGGCGCCGCGTCGCGCTGTCGTCGACGGCCGTCTCGACGACGAGTCCCGCTGCGATGAGCCCTTCGACGACGCCCTCGACCGTGGGCCGGGACAGACCTGTCACCCGGGTGATCTCGGTGAGTGTCGCGAGGTCTGTGGCGCGCAGGGCGTGCAGCACCACCGCGGAGTTGATCCGCCGTAGCAGGGACGGATCCCCGCCGGTCAGCCGCCCCAACGTCCGTCCTCCCAGCTCGCGCGCGTGATGGGCGGATCGTACTCGCAGGCGTCGGTACCGGCGAGCGCGGGTGCACTTCTGTGCCGCGCCACGCTCAGCCGGGCGACACGAAACCGGATTCGTACGCGGCGATCACGGCCTGCGTGCGGTCGCGTGCGCCCAGCTTGGCGAGGACGGCGCTGACGTGCGACTTCACGGTCTCCGTGCCCACGACGAGCCCCTCCGCGATCTCCGCGTTCGACAGCCCGCGCGTCATCAGGCGCAGCACGTCCGCCTCCCGCTCGGTGAGGGCCGCGCGGTCCATCGCCTCACGCGCCGACGCGTTCCCGTACTCGGCCGCGAGCCGCCGCACGGCCGCCGGGAACAGCAGCGACTCGCCCGAGGCCACGAGCCGCACCGCGTGCACGATCTCGGCCGGCCGCGACCGCTTCAGCAGGAACCCGTCCGCGCCGGCCCGCAGCGCCCCGTACACGTACTCGTCGTTCTCGAACGTCGTGATCACGAGGATTTTCGGCGGCTCGGGCATGGCGCGCAGCACCGCGCGCGTGGCCTCGATCCCGTCCAGGAGGGGCATCCGTACGTCCATGGCGACGACGTCCGGGCGCAGTTGCCGTACGAGCGGGATCACCGCGGCGCCGTCGGCGGCCTCGCCCACGACCTCGATGTCCGGCTGCGCCGACAACACGGCCCGCAACCCCGCCCGGACGAGCGGTTCGTCATCGACAAGAAGCACGGTGAGCGGCATCGGGCCAGCGTAGAGGAGGGGCGGGTACGGAGGCGTGGGCCTCGCCAATTTGTGGATCAAGCCCGGCCCGTACGCGGGGCAAGCGCGGCCGTTCGCGGGGCAAGCCCGGCCGTTCGCGGGGCAAGCCCGGCCCATTCACGGATCAAGCCCGGCCCGTACGCGGGTCAGCCGAGCGGCAGCTCGACCCGTACCTGCCACTGGCCCTCATGAGGACCCGTCCGTGCCCGCCCTCCAAGCAGCGCCGCCCGTTCCCGGATGCCGCGCAGGCCGCTGCCGCCGGAGCGTGCGTCCACCGGTGTGCCCGCAGGCAGCGGATTGCGTACGTCGAGCCGGAGTTGGGCGGCGTCGACCGTGACGGCCACGCGGATCGGGACCGTTCCCGAGTGCCGCAGCACATTCGTGAGCGCTTCCTGAAGGATGCGGTAGCCCTCCCTGGAGACGGGACCGGGCACCGTGTCGAGGGCGCCCGCGAGCTCGGCGTCCACCTCGGCGCCCGACGCGCGCGCCGAGTCGAGGAGTCGGTCCGCCTCCGCGAGCGTGGGGCGGCGACTCGCGGGCTGCTCCGACTCGCGAAGGACCAGAAGCACCCGCTCCAGATCTTCGAGCGCCGCCCGGCCGGTCTCCTCGATGGCATCCAGGGCGCGGTCGGTGAACGCGGGGTCGGCCGCCGCCCGCGCGGCACCGGCCTGCACGACGGCGACCGTGAGGGCGTGCCCGATCGAGTCGTGCAACTCCCTTGCGATGCGGTTGCGTTCGAGAAGCTGCTCGGTGCGCTCCTCGAGCGCGGCAAGCCGCTCCGCGGCGGACGGTCCGAGCAGGCCGAGCGCGGCAGAGGCCATCAGACGCCCCGCGAGCGCGACCGTGTGCACGAGCACGAGCAGCGGCACCGGTACGAGCAAGGCGCACGGCCAGCCGTGCCACGGGAGGGGGATCAGGGACGCGCCTTCTCCCCGGCCGCCCAACGCGAGGTCCACCAGCTGCATGGAGGGCGAGATGAGCTGCACGGTCACGAACGCGACCGCGCAGCCCGCCCACAGACGCAGCGTCAGCCAGGCCGCCGTCCTGCCCCGGTCACGCCACGAGGCCGACGGTGCGACGGAGACGCCCTCTTCCCGCTTATCGCCCTCCACGCGCGCGTGCGCCCCCGGGAACAGCATCAGCCGGGCCTGAAGCCCCTCCGCCCTGCGCACCGCGGGAATCACGGCGGTGGCGACGAGCAGTGGGACCGGGATCAGGACGATCAGGGTCCATTCCCTGACCCCGGGCCGGACGAGCCCCGGGTACACCATCCCGCACACCAGGGCGATGAGCACACCGACCAGGAGATGCAGCCAACGGGTGTACGTGACCGCGCGGGTGAACGGTGCGAGGAGGCGGGACATGCCGCCATCGTGCCAGCGCGGGTACGCGGACGGCTCCCCCGCGCGGGGGAGACGGTCTCCACCCACGGGGGAGGACCGGGCAGGGGCACGCACGGAACGCTGGACCCATGACCAGCATCGACGTCCAAGAACTCACCAAGGAGTACGGCACGACCCGCGCGGTGGACGGCCTCACCTTCAGCGTCCGCCCCGGCCGGGTCACCGGCTTCCTCGGCCCGAACGGCGCCGGCAAGTCCACGACCATGCGCCTCGTCCTCGGCCTCGACCGCCCGACGTCCGGCGCCGCCACCCTCGGCGGCCGCCCCTATTCGACCCTCACCGAACCCCTCCGCGAGGTCGGCGCGCTCCTCGACGCGCAGGCCGCCCATGGCTCCCGTACCGCTCGCAACCACCTTCTCGCGCTGGCCGCCGCGGGCCGTATCCCCGCGCGACGGGTCGACGAGGTCATGGAACAGGCAGGGATCGCGGCCGTCGCACGGCGCCGGATCAAGACGTTCTCGCTGGGGATGCGCCAGCGCCTCGGGATCGCCGCCGCGCTTCTGGGCGATCCGAAGGTCGTGATGCTCGACGAGCCGTCGAACGGCCTCGACCCGGAGGGCATCATCTGGATCCGTGAACTGATGCGCGGCCTCGCCCGCGAGGGCCGAACCGTCCTCGTCTCCAGTCACCTCATGAACGAGACCGCCACATTCGCCGACCATCTCGTCGTCCTCGGCCGGGGGCGGCTCCTCGCCGACACCCCCATGCGCGACTTCATCGAGGCGCACAGCGAACGGCGCGTCCGTGTCCGCACCACCGACCCGGAACGCCTGCGCGCCCTGCTCGACGCCGAGGGGCACACGGCGGTCGCCACGGACGACGGCCGCTGGTCCGTCGGCGGCGTACGGGCCGAGGAGATCGGCGCGCTGGCCGCCGCCGACGGCATCCCGATCCTCGAACTCGCCGACGAGACAGGCTCGTTGGAGCAGGCCTATCTCGCCCTCACCGCGGACGACACCGAGTTCGCGGCCACCGCCGACCACGCCCGCCAGGAGGTCTGACGATGCCGAGCACCACCGCCGTGATGCGTTCCGAGTGGATCAAGCTGAGGTCGGTGCGCGCCGGTACCGGCTCGCTCGTCGCGGTCTTCGTCGCGACCGTGGCCGTCGGCGTCCTCACCGCCGCCACGATCGGTCAGGACGAGGCCGGCGACGAAGGCGCGGACCTCCTCTTCGGAGCCTTCTCCGCACTCAGCTTCGGCCAGATCGCGGCCGTCGCCTTCGGTGCGACCGCCGTCTCCTCCGAGTACCTGAACGGCGCCCTGCGCGTGTCCCTGGCCGCGGTCCCCGACCGCACGCTCTTCTACACCGCGAAGATGACGGTCGTCGGCGGCCTCGCCGTAGCCGTGGGCCTGCTCACGTCGTTCGTCACGTTCTTCTCGGGGCAGGTGTTCATGGGGCGCCACGCCCTGGGGCTCGGCGATCCGGGCGTCCTGCGCGCCTGCGCCGGGGGTGGGCTCTACCTCGCCCTCATGGCTCTGTTCGCCGCCGGGCTCACGGTCGTGCTGCGCAGCGCGGTGGCCACGCTGAGCCTGCTCATCCCGTTCATCCTGATCGTGTCGTTCATCATCGGTGACATGGCCGGCACGGTCGCCGAGTTCCTGCCGGACAAGGCCGGGCAGCAGGTGCTGCACCAGGACCCGGTGGGCACGCTCGGGGCGTGGTCGGGGCTCGCCGTCACGGCGGCGTGGGCGGCGGCCGCGCTCCTGGCGGGGTGGTGGGCGTTGCGGCGGAGGGACGCGTGACGCTGGTGGCTCGTGACGGCAGGCGGGTATCGGCCTCACGCCCCGCCAGATGTCAGTGGGGGAAGCTTTACTGGACGTCATGAGCACCGCACAGCATCTCGCGACGATCGATCTGCTGCGCTCCCGGGAGTTTCCCGCCGAGCACGGCAGATCGGACGTGGGCGCAGGCGGGCCGGGTTACCACATAGCGGAGTTGGTGACCTGCGAGGGAATCAAGGGTGACGATGCCGCGGAGGCGGCCGGCGCGCAGGAGCAGACGGTCGCCGAGCGGGACGGCCTTGGCGCGGTCTTCACGGAGCGCTGGGGGCAGCCGCAGTGGTTCAGCCTGTGGAGCGTCAGCCTGCGCGCGGTCGAGGGAGGCGAGGACATACCCGAACCCTGGGCCGCGCTCAGCGCGTACGTGCCGGACGTCCAGTTGTGGCGGGCGGGGGACCGGTGGATAGCGCTCGGCATCCCGCTCGGCACCGAGGACCCGCCGTTCCTGCTGGTCGCCGCGATCACGGACGTGGACCCGCCCTGAGAGCGCTCCCGTACGGCAACTCCCGTGCCACCATGGGATCTTGACGTTGCATCGTGGCACGACCAGCGCTGAGGAGAGCACGTGAGCGAGCACGGCGGAGAGCAGCCGGGAGACAGGATCGCGCGCCACATCGCGCACAACGCCCGGGTGTGGAACTACTGGCTCGGCGGCAAGGACCACTACGAGGTCGACGAGCAGGTGGGCGACCGCATCACGTCCATGTACCCCAGCATCGGCGAGGTCGCCCGCGCCGACCGGGCCTTCCTCGGCCGCGCCGTGACGTACCTGACCGGCCAGGCCGGCATCCGCCAGTACCTCGACATCGGTACGGGCCTGCCCACGGAGGACAACACGCACGAGGTCGCCCAGCGCATCGCCCCCGACTCCTGCGTGGTCTACGTCGACAGCGACCCGATCGTGCTGACTCACGCCCGCGCGCTCCTCACCAGCACGGAAGAGGGCGCCACCAGCTATGTGGACGCCGACGCGCGCGACCACGCGGCCGTCCTCCGCGCCGCGGCCGGCACCCTCGACCTCGACCGGCCCATCGCCGTCATGATGCTCGGCATCCTGAACTTCGTCCTCGACACCGACGAGGCGACATCCGTCGTACGCCACCTCATGGACGCGGTGCCCTCCGGCAGCTACCTCGTCCTCACGCACCCCACGCTGGAACTGGGCGGCGAGGGAAACGCGGAGGCGATGCGCTTCTGGAACGAGAACGCCACCCCACCGATCACCGCGCGCGGCCGCGCCGAGATCGAGGGCTTCCTGGAGGGCCTGGAAATCCTGGACCCGGGCCTCGTCTCCTGCGCCCGCTGGCGCACGGAGGGCGAGGAGGAGGGACCGCTGGTCGCCCAGTACGGGGTGGTGGCGCGCAAGCCGTAGGCTCCGCCGGGGCGTCGGTTCGCGGCGCCGGGTCACCGTGGGGGCGGGGGCTGTGGTGCACGTGCGTCGGCCCGGACGGGTCGGCCGCGTGGCGGCTCGGGCCCCGGCGGGGGAGCCTCCGCTGAGGCGATCCTGGTCTCGCCGGGTCGGCCCATTCGGGCTGGGCTTGCTCTTCCCGGGGGCGGCCTCTCGCGCTGGGCTTGCTCTCGCCCGGGGCAGCCCTGTTGCGCGCGGCTCGTTCTCGCCCCGACTCAGCCTCGCGGCTCCGGCTCACCCTCGCAGCGGCGACCCCGGCCCCACCCGGTCAGCCCCGCCGCGCCCGGCTCGTTCTCGCCTTGGCCCAGCCTCGCCGCTCCGAGCTTTCCCGCCTGGGGTGGGGTCGGCCTCCGCCGCGTCGGGCTGGTGCCCGTTCTGGCTTGGCCCCGTCGCATCCGGCCCTGTTCGCGTCCCGGGGGTGAGCTTCGCCGCGCCGAGTTTGTTCCCGCCCGGGGCTAATTCGCCGCGCCGGGCCTGTTCCCATCTCGGCTCAGCCCCGCGGCTCCTGGGCACCCCCGGTGCGACGATCCCGGTCCCGCCGGGTCAGCCCCACTGTGGCGGGATCGCCCTCGCCTTGGGGCGGGCCCGGCGCTGAGCCTTCCCGCCCCGGGGCCGGCCCCGTCAGGCTCGCTCTCGCCCCGGGGCAACCCCGCCAGGCTCGTTCTCGCCCCGGCCGACCGTCACGCCGGGCCTGCCCCCGACACGGCTCAGCCCCGTGGCGCCGGCTCACCCCCACCCCCTACGCCCCGTCACCCTCCGAGGCCGCGGCCCGCAGGCGCCCGTACTCCTCCGCCATCGTCTCCGCCGTCCAATGCGCGTTCAGGCCGCTGGGGTTGGGCAGCGCCCACACGCGCGTGCTGCCGATCATGCGCTCCTGCGGGCCGATCTGCGCCTTGGGTTCGCGGAAGGCCGACCTGTATGCCGTCACTCCGACCACCGCGAGCCAGCGTGGCCGCAGTCGCTCCACCTTGGCCGTCAGGAGGCGGCCGCCGTCCCGGTACTCCTGCGTGCTCAGTTCGTCCGCGCGTGCCGTGGCCCGGGCGACGACGTTCGTGATGCCGAGGCCGTACGAGAGGAGTTCCTCCTGCTCGGCCGGGGCGAGCCGGCGGGGTGTGAAGCCCGAGAGGTGGAGCACCGGCCAGAAGCGGTTGCCGGGGCGGGCGAAGTGGTGGCCCGTGGCCGCCGTCATCAGGCCCGGGTTGATGCCGCAGAAAAGCACGGAGAGGCCGTCCGCGGCCACATCGGGGACGATGCGATCGCGGGCGGCCTCCATTTCCGCGGCGGTGAACCGGGTCAGAGGATCGCTCCGGGCGTGTAGCCGGCGGCCTCGGGGTGCTGCTTGACGATCTCCTCGACGCGCGCGACGACGGCGGCGACCTGGGCGCTCGCGGCACCCGTGAACGACAGCTTGTCGGCCATCAGCTCGTCGAGACCGGCACGGTCCAGCGGGATCCGGGAGTCGGCGGCGAGCTTGTCGAGCAGCTCGTTGCGCTCGGCGCCCTGCTCGCGCATGGCGAGGGCCGACGCGACGGCGTTCTCCTTGATGGCCTCGTGGGCCTCCTCGCGGCCGACGCCCGCCCGCACCGACGCCATCAGAACCTTCGTCGTGGCGAGGAACGGCAGGTAACGGTCCAGCTCACGCGCGACGACGGCCGGGAACGCGCCGAACTCGTCGAGCACCGTCAGGAACGTCTCCAGGAGCCCGTCGAGCGCGAAGAACGCGTCCGGCAGGGCGACGCGGCGCACCACGGAGCAGGACACGTCGCCCTCGTTCCACTGGTCGCCGGCCAGCTCGCCGGTCATCGACGCGTAGCCGCGCAGGATCACCATGAGGCCGTTGACGCGCTCGCAGGAGCGGGTGTTCATCTTGTGCGGCATCGCGGACGAGCCGACCTGGCCCGGCTTGAAGCCCTCGGTGACCAGCTCGTGCCCGGCCATCAGACGGATCGTCTTGGCGGTCGAGGACGGCGAGGCCGCGAGCTGCACGAGGGCGGTGACGACCTCGTAGTCCAGGGAGCGCGGGTAGACCTGGCCGACCGACGTGAAGGCCTGAGAGAAGCCCAGGTGACCGGCGATGCGCTGCTCCAGCTCGTCCAGCTTCGCGGCGTCGCCGCCGAGCAGGTCGAGCATGTCCTGGGCGGTGCCGACCGGGCCCTTGATGCCGCGCAGCGGGTAGCGGTTCAGCAGCTCCTCGACGCGGGCGTACGCGACGAGTAGCTCGTCGGTGGCCGTCGCGAAGCGCTTGCCGAGGGTCGTGGCCTGCGCCGCGACGTTGTGCGAGCGGCCCGCCATGACCAGCTCGGCGTACTCGCCGGACAGCTTGCCCAGGCGCGCCAGGACGGCGACGGTACGGTCGCGCACGAGCTCCAGGGAGAGCCGGATCTGGAGCTGCTCGACGTTCTCCGTCAGGTCGCGGGACGTCATGCCCTTGTGGACCTGCTCGTGGCCGGCGAGGGCGTTGAACTCCTCGATACGGGCCTTCACGTCATGGCGCGTGACCTTCTCGCGCTCGGCGATGGAGGCCAGGTCGACCTGGTCGAGGACTCGCTCGTAGTCGGTGAGCGCGGCGTCCGGCACCTCGATCCCGAGGTCCTTCTGCGCGCGCAGCACGGCGAGCCAGAGCTGACGCTCCAGCTTCACCTTCTGCTCGGGGGACCAGACAGTGGCGAGCTCGGCGGAGGCATAGCGTCCGGCGAGAACGTTCGGGATACGGGGCTTTGCAGGCGCAGCAGTCACGTGTACGGAGTTTACCGGGCGTCCCTACAGGCTCCGAACCAGCCATCTCCTGGAGGAACCTACAGGTCAGAGGCCGCTTTCCGGGCAGGTCGGCGGAGCCGTCCCGGCCCGCCGCTCCCATGAACGTCGCTTGAATTGACTGGTAAAAACGGGTATTGACCGGTCAATTATGAGCCCCTAGATTTCTGGCCATGGCGGTCCCGGCGTACCTGCGCATCCGGAACGAGTTCGAGCAACAGATCCGCTCCGGAGCTCTCCCTCCCGGCAGCCGGCTTCCCACCGAGGCCGAGCTGCAGCAGCAGTACGCGGTGGGCAGGGCGACCGCCCAGCGCGTGCTGACCGAGCTGGCGCAGGCCGGAATGGTCGAGCGGCACCGCCGGCGCGGCACCTTCGTCACCGACGGGGCCCGGCAGGAGAACCTGCTGCGCTGCGTCAACCCGGCACTGCGCGGCCCGGAGATCCCGGGCCGGCACGCGGTCGAGTCGGCGATGGTCGTCCCGGCCCGTGACGCCGGCGTCGCCATGCCCGGCGTAGCCGACGACACCCCCGTACACCGGCTCCGGCGCCTCAAGTACGACCTCGACGAGCACGTGATCGGCGTCGAGCTGTCCGCCGTCCCGTTCGCCCTGGCACCACGACTCCAGGAGGAGGACCTCACCCACCTGACGACGCACGACTACTTCGCCCGCACCGGCGTCCCCGCGGCCAAGTCCCGCGTCTACATCGACCCGATCGCGCTCGACGCGGCGACCGCGGCCCGGCTGCGCGTGCCCGAGGGCCAGGCCGTGATCCGGCTGCGACGGCTGACCTGGCTGACGGACGGCCGGCTCGCCGAGGCCCGCTGGGACATCAGCCGCCCCGACCTCGTCGAGTTCTACCTCGAACAGACCGTGCAGCCCCCTACGGACTCGTAGAGCAACACGCAACACCCCTCCCAAGCCCCCGGCCGACGACCGCTCACCGCGGCGATGTCCTGCGCCGCAATGCGCCGCGCCGTCATGCCCAAAATCCCGGGCACCGCTCCACCGTCCCCCTCCCGGGCTCCGCCGCGCTCGGCACCGTTCTCCCCTGCGCGGAGCACCGGGACGCCCTCACCCACACACGGGCCGGACCGCGCCTCAGCGGTATCCGGCAGCCGGAGGTACCTCATGAACACAGGTTCAACCGGACAGGTCATCGGCATCAGCATCGCCAGTCTGCTGGTGATCGGCTGGGGCGCGGCGATGTCCCTCTACTTCGGACGCCGCGCCAAGACATCCCGTGACTGGCTCTCCGCCGGCGAATCCCTTCCGCTCTTCGTCGTCGTCATCACCCAGTTCGCCGCCGCGGCGGGCGGCGGCGTCCTCATCGCCCACGTCGGAATCGGCTACCAGTCGGGCTGGTCCGTCTTCATCTACGAGGGCTGCGTGCTGGTCGGCTTCCTGCTGCTGACCCTCATCGCCAGATGGCTCCGCGAGCAGAGCTTCACGACCGTCCCCGACGTCGTCACCCGCCTGTTCGGGCAGCACAGACTGGTCACCAGCATCGCCGCGCTTGCCGCGCTCGTCGTCCCGTTCGGCTGGATCGTCACCCAGTTCGTGGCCTTCGCCAAGCTCTTCGGCCAGCTGACCGGCATATCGACGCCGGTGCTCGTCGCGGTCATCACGGTCGCCTCGCTCACCTTCGTCCTGCCCGGCGGACTGACCTCGGTGGCCTGGGCGGACTTCGTGTTCGGCATCTTCAAGATCGCGATGGCGCTCGCCGTGGCGTTCTACGGCATCCACCTGGCCGGCGGCTGGGACCACATCACCAAGACCGTCCCCGCGAAGCTGTGGAGCGCCGAGGGATTCACCGCCGTGGGCTGGCAGCAGGCGTGGCTGTGGGTCGCCGCGATCATCCCCGGCACCCTCACCAACCAGCTCTACTATCAGCGCGTGTTCGCCACCAAGAAGGTCTCCGACGCCCGCAAGGGCCTCGCCTTCTCCGGCGCCACGATGCTCGTCAGCGGCGTCTACGCCGGCTGCATCGGTCTCACCGTGCGCTCCATGAACCCGAACCTCACCAACCCAGAGGACGCCGCCGGCTGGCTGCTCACCCAGCTCCCGTCCTGGATGCTGATCGCCTTCGCCGCGTTCCTGGTCGCCACCATCGTCGCCACCAGTGGCGCCGCCCTGCAGTCCACCGTCGCCACGCTGACCCGCGACGTCTACCAGAACATCGGCGGCAAGGACGCGGGCGAACGTCGTACCGTCGCCCTCTCGCGAATCATCACCGTCGTCGTCGCGGCCCTCGGAGCGATGCTCGCGATCGCCTTCCCCGCCGCCCTGGCCTGGCTCGTCGCCACCTACGCCTACTCGGCGGCCGCGCTCGCCGCACCCATCTTCCTCGGCTACGCCCTGCACCGCCGCCGTCAGCTCAAGCCCGTCGCCGCCATCGGCTCCATGGTCGCCGGCCTCGTCGGCTGCGGCGCCGCCCAACTCCTCGGCACCACCGTCCCGTACGCGGTGTACGGCATCGCCACCTCCGCCGTCGTCCTGCTCGTGCTGACCGCGGCGACCTCCGAGAAGCGCACCCCCGCCACCCCGCAGAAGGTTGTGAGCAACGCATGAAGATCGCCGTGATCGGACTCGGCGTACTGGGCGCCGGTGCCGCCCGCTCTCTCGCCCTCATGGGCGCCGAAGTGACCGTCTACGAACAGCACTTCGCCACGGCGGGCACCACCAGTACGTCCTTCGCCTGGACCAACTCGCACAACAAGAACCCGCGCTCCTACCACGACCTCAACGCCGCCGGGATGGCCGAACACGCGGCCCTCGCGCAGCAGCCCGGCGACGCCCCCGCCTGGCTCGTACGCAACGGGAACCTGGAGTGGGCCGACGACGCGGCGGCCGACGAGCACCTGGCAGCCTCCGTCGACGAACTCCTCGCCCGCTCCTACCCCGTCCGCTGGATCACCCCGAAGCAGGCCCGCGAACTCGTCCCCGACCTGCGCGTCCCGTCCCACGTCGAGCGCATCGCCCACTACCCCGACGAAGGCCACGTCTTCCCCGCCCTGCTCGTGTCCCGCCTCTGGGGCGAAGCCCGCGATCTCGGCGCCCGGCTGCGCTGCCCGGCCAAGGTCACGGGCCTGACCGAGACCGCGACCGGAGTACGCGTCGAACTGGCCGACGGCCACCACGCCGAGGCCGACGCCGTGGTGATCGCCGCCGGCCGCTGGACCGAAGGGCTCACCGCGGCCGCCGGCCACCGCGTCCCGATGGCCGACCCCGACGCCGCGGGCAGCGCCACCGTGGGCCTGCTCGGCTACACCAACCCGCTCCCGACCCGCCTCGACCGCGTCCTGACCACACCGAGGCTCAACGTCCGCCCGGACGGCGCCGGCCGCCTCATCGTGCAGGGCCTGGACCTGGACGCGGACGCCGACCCGGCCGCGCCGCCCGCCGTGGACGGCCACCACGCCGACGAACTCTGCCGCCGCCTGAACGGCCTGCTCGACGGAACCGAGGGCGCCCGCCTCGAATCCCTGCGTGTCGGCCGGCGCGCCCTGCCCGCCGACGGCCTCACGGTCGCTGGCTTCCTCGGCGACAGCAGCCGCATGTACACCCTCGCCACGCACAGCGGCATCACCCTCGGCCCGCTCCTGGGCAGGCTCGCCGCGCAGGAACTGCTCACCGGCAGCTCCGAGAACCTCCTGGCGGACTTCCGCCCGGGGCGCCTGATCGGGCGTACCGGACTCCCGACACTGCGACCGGCCCGTTTCGCGGGTCAGCAATGAGGCGGATCCGGCCGTACTGAGGGTGACCGTCAACGGGCTTGCTCCGGCGGGCCCGTTGACGTATGTCCAGGTCACCCAGTCGAGTGGTTTCCGGGCGGATACGGCCGGATGACCGGGGCGGCGGCGCGTGCAGACAGGAATATGCCCCGGTGAACCTGACTTCTCGAAGTTCCGTACGCCTGTGGGCCGTTCCGGCAGCCGTCGCCGCGCTGACCGCGCTCTCGCCCCTGACGGCGGGGCCCGCCGACGCGCGGCCCGTGGGCGCGAAGCCCGCCAAGTCCGCGCCGCGGCCGACGACCGCCGCCGAGGCGCGCACGAACGCCTATCTGGCCTCTCTCCGCAACAGCCCCGAACGCCTCCGCGCCTTCTTCCAGGCCATGCCCAAGGGCGGTGACCTGCACAACCACCTGTCGGGCGCGGTCTCCACCGAGTACCTGATCGAGCTGGCCGCCGAGGACGGGCTCTGCATCGACTCCACGATGACCGCCGTCCCGGCGCCCTGTCCGGCCGGCGCGCGACCGGCCGCGGACGCCCGTACCGACCGCGCCTTCCACGACGCGATCGTGCGCGCCTGGTCCATGCAGGACTTCCCGGCGGGCCAGAACGGCCATGACCACTTCTTCGACACCTTCGGCAAGTTCGGCGAGGTCACCTGGCGCAACCGCGGCAAGCTGCTGTCCCAGGTCGCCGACAACGCCGTACGGCAGAACCAGTTCTATCTGGAGACCATGATCAGCCCCGCCTCCGACGGGGCGAAGAAGCTCGCGGGCGAGGTGGGCTGGGACCCCGACCTGGCCGCCCTGCACCGCAAGCTCGTGGCCGGCGGCCGGCTCGACGCGCTCGTCGCCGACGCCAAGAAGGAGGCCGACGACGGCGACGCCGAGTTCCGCGCCACCGAGCACTGCGGCACGCACAAGGCCGGCCCCGGCTGCGCGCTCACCGTGCGCTGGATCTCCCAGGTGTCGCGCGGCAGTTCACCCGAGCGGGTTTTCACCCAGATGGCGCTCGGGATGCGCCTGTCCGAGCGCGACGGCCGGTTCGTCGCCGTCAACCTCGTCCAGCCGGAGGACTGGGACAGCTCCCTGCAGAACTACAGCCTCCAGATGCGGATGCTGCAGTACCTGCGCGGCGTGTACCCGAAGGCCCATGTCACCCTGCACGCGGGCGAGTTGTGGCCAGGGCTCGTGAAGCCCGCGGACCTGAAGTTCCACATCCAGGAGGCCGTGGACGTCGCCCGCGCCGACCGCATCGGCCACGGCGTCGACCTGGTCCACGAGGACAACTGGCAGCGGACCGCGCGCCGGATGGCGGCGCGCGAGACGGCCGTGGAGGTCCCCTTCACCAGCAACGCCCAGATCCTCGGGGTCAAGGGCGCCGAGCACCCCTTCAACACGTACCGCGCGTACGGCGTGCCGGTCGTCCTCGCCACTGACGACGAGGGCGTGTCCCGCATCGACATCACGCACGAGTACCAGTACGCCGCGAAGACCTACGGTCTGTCGTACCCGGTGCTGAAGGACCTGGCCCGTGCCTCGCTGGAGTACGCGTTCCTGCCGGGCGAGAGCCTGTGGCGCGGGAACCCGACGACCGGCGGCTACCGCATGGTCCCGGCCTGCGAGGGCCAGCGCCCGGGTCTGCCGGTGCTGAAGCGCTCCTGCCGCGCCCTGCTCGCCGACAACGCGAAGGCGTCGTCCTGGCGAACTTCGGGGCCCGCCGGCGCAGCTCGCGCAGATACGCCTCGTACCCTTCGTCGACGTCCATGACGGGGGAGGGGAAGCTG
>NZ_JBEYYB010000023.1:0-79794 GCF_040645335.1 Streptomyces sp. NPDC046821
GAACGGGGCCGCCCCCGAAGCCGATGGCCGCGTCTCCGAAACGAACGGGGACGCTCCCGAAGCCGATGGCCGTGCCCTCGAAACACCACACAGGATGAGGAAATGAAGTCATACGGCAGGGGTGAATCGAAAGAATGAAATGCCAACATTCGCGAGAATTGGAGGACCCCGAGATTCAACAGTTTCCCGATTCGGGAATCGGGATCCGTAATTCATTGGGTTCCGCAAATAGGAAAAGGGATGTATGCTGGCAGCTGATCGCCAGTTCCGGGAAGCCGGACAGATCACTCGGTCCACAAATGAGTCGGGCCCCACGCCTCTGTTGCACGAGATCGTGGGGCCCCCGGTTCCGGACCTGGGATGGGCTCGGCCGTGGCATCGGCCGGGCCCATCGTTGCTGCTAGTTCAGCTGCCAGAGCTTGTACACCCAGTACGCGGCCTGGCTGGCACGCGCGATCAGGATGCATATCTGGACGGCTGACTGCCGCTTGGTCCGGTCCGGCTTGGTTCCCTCGTCGGGGTTCCTGCCGGACACCGAATCACCTCCTCCCGGTAGACCAGCTGAAATCCACCGGAATTCTTGGAGGGGTGTCTCGACAGTAGCAGAATCACGCCTACTGAAAAGCGACTCACTGAATGCGGCACTCATGCGACGCGGCTAATAGCGAGAGCTGTCCGGCGGTGCCGAGGCGTGGGTAATAGCTGGCTCGCGCTCCGGGCAAGTCTCGGCGTGGTTCCGGTTACGGTCTCGGCGCCGATCCAGTGATCTTGGTTAGATTCCGAGCGAGGAGGGCCGGGTCGGCCCGGCGCTCCGATCGGCCACGGCGTTGGTCATGGGGTGCTGTCGATCCAGACCGTATGGTGCCCGGTGTTGAGCACGTACCAGATGCAGCCGCCGGCGGTCATCTCGATCTGCTGGTGGACGAGCCACTCGCCCCGGTGGACGCCGCAAGCCAGACTGCCCTGAGTCGGCGGTGGCGCTCGGTGCGGATGGCCGGGACCAGTATGGTCCGCATCACGAGCCAGGAAGATCCGCAGGGGATGTACCGCTGATCGGCCCTATTTGCGTACTGCTTCCCTCGTGCGGCACCGCGCACGAACTCACGTGCTCAACCATCCGTTCGAACAGTCCCTTGCCATCTGTCAGGTGTCACACCTGTGCGGCCGAGCCCGCTCGGGCCGGACGGCGGGCGTCGGTGACCAGCTCGGTGCCGGCTGGCAACGGCTTCGGCACCAGGGAGGCAAGGGCGGCCTCCAGTCAGCGATGGTGACCGGGCAGGACCCGGACGACGCCGTCACTTCCGGCCGACTGCCTCAGTTGTTGGTTCTCGACCTCGAGGACATGAACGATCCGCGCGAGTTGCTGGGTCTTGGTGCGGAGGAAGTCGCGTTCAGCCCGCACCCGGACCAGGTCGTCCTTCTGCTCTTTACTCGTCTCCCGTTGTTTATCGGTGAAGGGCTGCGGCGGAGACTGTCGGGCCTTGACCAGGGCATAGAACAGGTCCTTCAGTCCGGTGTGCTTGTGGGTGAGCTTGTTGTCTGACCGCGATCGAACAGGCGGTGGAGATCTGGCGTCGGCTGGCCGGTGGCAACCCGGTCGCATTCGAGCCTGACCTCGCCGGGGCGCTGACCAACCTCTACCGCCTCCTGCCGGAGGTGGGCCGTAGGGGCGACGCCCTGACCGCCGGCGAACAGGCGGTGGAGATCCGGCGTCGGCTGGCCGCCGACAACCCTGCCACGTACGAGCCCGACCTCGCCCTCTTACTGAACAGCCACGGTCTTCACCTGTGGGGCTTGGGTCGGCGAGGGGAGGCCCTGACCGCCGCCGAAGAGGCGATAGAGGTCTACCGTCGGCCGGCGACAGTCAACCCGGCCGCCTATGAGTTCTACCTCGCCGGGTCGCTGACCGCTTGGGCATTGGTGCGTTACGAGGCGCGACAGGACCTGGCCGGGGCACTGCGGGCGACGGGGGAAGCGGTCGAGATCTTCGGCAGACTTGTGGCAGCTGCACCCGAGCAGTTCCTTTCCCCGCTCCGTGATGTGCTGGACTTGCAGGCGGACCTGCTCACCAGCATCGGACGTCCACAAGAGGCGAGAGCCATCCGGGCCTGGCTCGCTGCGCCCCATCCAGCTCGCAGAGATCATTAGCTCTACGAGCGGTAAAACCAACTCGAAGGGGCTCCGCTGCTGGGCCGCGATCAGCGTGCACGAGTTCAACCAGCAGTGGACAGTCAGGAACCGTCGCGGACATGTACGCGACGCATCGCGGCAGTTCAGAGCCCAACGACACATACCGGCAGTTGGTAAACCGGACGGCCCGGTCGCGACCAAGCCGTACACACTGCTCCGCAAGGCCCTCGAGAGGAACTCCAAGGCCGCGGGGGCGAAATTCGCGTGGCATGGCCGCGAACGCCTCGGCCTGCTCCGCATCAAGGACAACGTGATCGTCCTCCACGCGATGCGCTGGCCAGACGAGATCCACTCCCCCGAGACCCTGGCCCCGCCAGCCGTCGACATCCCCGATGGCGAGATCGACGAGGCCTCGCCCTGATGGACGCCCTCGCAACCGACACCATTCCCGAAGACATCGCGGTCGACCGGTACACGGAGGCGGTCTCCGACCTCATCACCGCGAAGCAGAAGGGGAAGCCGCGCCAGCCGGGGCGTTGTCGATCTGATGGCCGCTCTCCACGAGTCCGTGCAGAAGGCGAAGGCTAGCCTTGGCGAGAGCACCGGAGACGCGACCGTGCACGACATGCCGAAGAAGAAGGCCACGGCGCGAAAGCCGAAGCGGTCGGCCTAACCGAGTGTGATCTCCGGCTCCTCGCAGCCTGATCCGCCAGTGGTTGCGAGGAACCTGCCGCGAGCGGGGGGCCTACTTGCTGTGGTCGATCACGTTGCCGTTAGAGCAGTTGTTGACGTGGTCGCCCACCCAATCGCCGAGCACCGGCACGACAGCCACCTCCTGGAGGCAGACGGCCGCGGCGGTGAAGTTCCAGTTGTTCGCGGCGTTGACTCCGCCGCCGAAATTGGAGTCGTTGTCCGCGACTGCGGGCGTGGCGAGGCTGGCAGCGGCGAGGGCGAGGGCAGCGATGCTGATCATCTTCTTCATGCCCGGAAAACGATCATGAGAGCTGGAGGGTGCGCACCGGAATCCCTAGTCGGCCATCCGGCAGATCTCTAGTCGAGTACGCCCAGCTCCGTGTCCGCCCGGCAGTGCGTGCAGGCCGGCACGCACTCCGTGAGCGCGCGCAGTGCCTGGTCCCGGCTCACGCCCTGGGATCGCTTCCCGGCCATGTGGCAGCACCCGACATGGGCGTACACGGGGGCGCGCCCGTTGAGGGCCCATCTCGATCAGCAAGTCCGGCTCCGGCGGGTGCGCTGCAGCGCCCCGGGCGCGTTCCGCTTCGCGTCGTTCCTCGTCGGCGATCCACCGGCGGGTCCGCAGGTCGCCGACCTGGACGCGCTCCAGGAAGCGCAGCGAATCGAGACGTGTAAGCGGAGGGGTATCGTTCACACGTTCGATCATGCGTCTCTGATCTGCGACGATCGATCCCTCGTAGGGGCGTACCGAGCGCTTCATATGTTCACCGGTCCCCCATCAGGAGATGGAGCAGCGTCACCAGGCCGATGCCGACCATGAGGGCGGTGCCGAGCGGCGGGTGCTCGAAGGCGGCATAGGCTGCGACCCCGCCAGCAATGAGGAGCAGTACCATCCGCTGATCTCTCTGATGGTTCACGACTGGGCCCCTGTTCGCGTCTGCCTTGCCATAAGCCGCGACTCGTCATATCGGCGAGATAGCGCTCGGTGGCCTTGATGGCCAGCAGTTTCCAGGGCAGCGGCATCCGTACGCCCTCCCGGACTTGCAGTCCGCGCACTCTCACGTGCGACCTTCGCGACCTGCGGCGCAGCGTAAATTGCCCTTAAAGTGCCGAAATCGCCATCTACACGGTTGTGTAAGAGTGAAGTCATTCGACTGCGCAGGTCACAGCCTCAAGGCACCTTTCTTGCGGCCACGCGATCCAGCGGAAATCGAACCTGGGTCTCAGACGGTGAGACGGGAATCTCGACTCGCCATCCCTGGGCGCCGGTAAGCACAAAAGGCCCGTCGTCCCAAGAAGGGACGGCTGGCCTCACGAGTAGAACTCCACGAACCGGCTCAACGGCACAGCACGAAACACCGCACCCCGTTCGGCTCCAGGTCGTACCAAAGCCCGCTCCCCCACCCCTCCAGCAACTCGGCCGCTTCCTCGCCCGTGATGCCGATATGCCGCCGCGCCGACAGGCGCTCCGCGAGTGACGTCGTCACCACCCACACCCCGCCCGGCGCCAGCAGCCGGCGCACCCGCGCGGCGGCCGCCTCTTTGTCCCCCATGAACCCGAACACCAGCCGCATCGTCACCACATCGAACCCGCCGCGCGGCAGCACGGTCACGGCCTCGTCGTCCTCAAAGTCCAGGCGCTGAACGGTCAGGCCGGGCAGCACGCCCTCGTACCGGTCGCGGACGGCGGAGACTGAGGAGGTTGCCCAGTCGGTGGCCAGGGTGCGGCAGCCGAGCCGTGCGAGTTCGGCGGCGTACCCGCCCAGCCCGCACCCGACGTCCAACACCCGCGCGCCCACGGGCGGCGCCACTTGCTCAGCGAACATGCGCATCTCCCCTGCCGTGACGCCGCGGAAGCCATCTCCGGCGGCGAAATGCTCCTCCCAGTACTCGCGGTCGGAGCCCTTCATCGGCGTTCCCCTTGCCCATAGGGCCGCAGCACCTGGTCGACACGCCGGACGACCGCGGCCACGCGGGCCGGGTCTGCCGGCGCCTGCCTGCCGCTCGCGGTGAGCGTCGACACCAGCCAGTCCGCGGCCAGCACGTGCACCGGCTCCTCAAACCCCTGCACCGGCACGGACAGGAAGTGGCCAGCGACCGTGGAGCCGTGCACGACGAGGAGCGCCAGCACCATCACGTCGGGCACGGTGAGCGCATCCTGGACGCGGCGCGCGTACCCGCTGACGGCGACGACCTGCTTGTGCCGGTCCTCGGGCCCGCAGTGCACGCGGCCCTGCACGAGCGTCGTGGTCCAGTTCCGCCGCCACGTCTTCGTGTCTCGGACGACGACCAGCCGACCATGCGGGGCGACCAGCACGTGGTCCAGGTTCGCGCCCGACCTGGGTAACGCCAGGTCGTGCCGTATCCCCCAGCCCACAGCTGCGAGCGGGCGCAGCAGCCGGGCGGTGGCCTCCTCCTCCGCTGCCCCGTGCGCCCACAACGCCGCCTGAGCGTCCGCGCGCCGCGCCTGCGGATTCATCCCCGCCCACGCCGTGACACGCCGCCACACCCCGCGTCGGACGTGCGCACGCATCGCAGTAGCCTGACGAGCAGCCGAGTTCGGGTACGCAGTCACAGGCCAGCCTCCATGTGGCAGGAGCAACTGCACTGCGCGTCACAGAACTTGCAGCGGCCCGGCCGCTTCTCGCCCTGGTATCCGGTCATCGACTGGCAGTAGGCGTGCTCGCCGTGTAGGCAGCCCGTGGACAGGTACTCGTGCGCCTGCCTCTGGCCTGTGCCCGCGGGCTGCCGGAGCCGCCGGTACGACCACGTCAGCAGACCCGCAGCGAGGACCGTGCCCACGGCGACGACCGCGAACAGGGCGCCCATGAACCGGGACTCCCGGTCCCAGACGGCGGGGATGAGGATGACGGCGAGGATGCCGATCAACCAGAGTCCGATGAGCCACCCGTGGTTCTTGACGTTCTTCATCAGCAGAGTCCTCTCAGAGGTGCGGGAGCGGGGCGCATCGAGGCTGCCCACCCGCACGCGCACCCGAACGGGACCCGCAGGCACAGCAGTTCGCCCGCCCGTTCTGGGCTCGGGCCGTCCCAGGCAGTAGTTACTTGCTGATATGGGTGCGACCTGCGGAAACTCAGCACTTCTATCAGCTCGCGGGCCGGTAATCGCGGTTCGCGTCCGGCGAGACGACTACGTCCTCGAGCGACCGCCTCGCGCTGCGCATCCACGACGGCGCGTTCTCCGCGATGGACCTCACCGCCCGCCACCCGCGCACCGGGGAGCTGCTGTCCACCGTGAAGTTCATGGTGCAGACCCTCGCCGCCACCGGCGAACTCCACGCGACCTCCAACGCGAGCTGACCTACGACGGACTGCGCGCCGCCGAGGCCAAGGGCAGCAAGGGCGGACGCCGTCCCGCCGTGGCGGCCGCGAAGACCGAACCCGTCCGCACCGCGTACCTCGAGGGCCGGCCTATCGCCGCCCTCGCGCGCGACCACGGCGTCAGCCGCGGCGCGATTCGCACCGCCGTCGCCGATCTCCTGCCCGAGCACACGGCCGGCGACCCGGGCGTCCCGGCCCCGGAGCTGACGGTCGTCCTCGACATGCCGGCAAGGTCGCCGACTTCCTCCGCTCGGCCGAGCTGGAGCCCGCCGAGCGCGCCGCGCTCGACCAGGGCGTCACCGTGCGGCGCGGCCAGGGCTACACACCCTGCGCGTCAGCGCCGTGCACCGAGGGCTCCTCGTCTGCTGCCAGCCGCTCGACGGCGTCCAGGGCACCCTCGCGGTTCCGGCCCAGCGCAAGGCCCGCCGCGAGTACGAGAACCGGGTCAGAGTCCTCATCCCGACCAGACCATGATCCGGGTCAGCGGCTACCGCTAATTTCCGTTCGGGTACTCCCCGAGCGCCGCCCTCTGCCGCACACGGCGCCGAGCCGAGGCATCGCTACCAGGTATTCGTCAGCGGGACCAAGCCGGACCTGGCAAAGACACTGGCCTCCCACGCCGATTCTGGAGGTCCGATGCGCCCGCAGTTCATGGATGCCCGGCAGACCGCCGAGTACCTCAACATGTCCGTCACGTGGGTCTACCGTGACGCCCCTCGGCTGGGGCTGGCCGCCCACAAATTCGGTGCAGGCCGGAACGCGAAGTTGCAGTTCAAGGTCTCTGAGGTAGATGCGTGGGCTCGGCAGCAGCGCATGGACTGATTCGGCGGCTCCGGAGGTTCGCACTTCCGGGGCCGCCGCGCCGGCTTCAGCCAGCGAGGTCGTGCAAGCCTCGGTCGAGGAGCCTCGCCGCCCGCCCGATCGAAGCTGGCATCAGGTGCCGGCAAATCCGGAACGTGACCTCGATGCTCTTGTGCCCCATCCACTCGGCGACATCCGTGATGGGGATGTTGTGCGCCAGGCAGTTCGCCGCGAAGAAGTGCCGGTACCCGTAGATCGTCAGGCCCTCGGGCATGTCCACGTCCTTGCCGGCCAGCTTCCGATGCCAGATGGCGTTGATCGTGCTGTGGTTCATGTGCTTCGCGCGGGTTCCTTGGAGGACATAGCCGTCGCCGGTGGTTCCGTGCTGCTCGACGAAGCGCTCGATCGATTCTCGGATGCTTCGGGGCAGCGGGACTTCGCGGAAGTCCCCAGGCTTCCTGTGCTTGAGCGTCTCGAGCTTCTTCGTCCGGTAGTGGACCTGCTCTGTGACTCGGTAGACGTCGTCAGCCACGATGTTGTTCACGTTCAGGGCCAGCGCCTCTCCGTTGCGCAGGCCGCAGCCGGCCATCATATCCACGAACATCGAGAAGCGGTCGTGAGCGGCAGCCGTCTTGATCCCGACGATCTGTTCCTGGGTAGGCACGACGGCCCGCTCGGCCTCGTACCGTGGCGCGTCGACGTCTTGCAACGGGTGGCCGCTGATGGCCCCCTTTCGGTGGGCATCGAGCAGCAGCGTCTTGAGGAGTACGTAGACCTTGAACTGGGTGGGGTCTGGCGTTCCGAGGCGATCCATGGTCGTGAGGAAGTTCTCCACCACCATCGGGCTGAAAGTCTCCACACGCCGTGATCCGAGCTCCGGGATGAGATGGTTCCGCGCGAGGTGCTCGTACTCGTACGTCGTGCCGTACGAGAGTCGCCGCTGTCGGCCCATGTAGTCGCCGACGAAGTCCTCGAACCGCATCTGCCCGTAGTGGCGTATGAGTTCGGCCTTGGACGCGGGTGTGCTGGACTTCCGCGCGTACAGCTCGACGAGCCGCTCCTTGGCGGCGTCCTGCGTGCGGAAGCCAGACTCTTCGCGCTGCTTGCCGCTCGCGTCGCGGTACCGGATGAAGTAGGGGTGCGGGCATCGTGTGGGCTGGCTGCAGCTGCACGGCTTGGCGAAGGTTCCCATGCCACGGGCGAGCTGCTTGGGGATGGAAGGCAATGTACTGACCTCGGGCTCTTGCTGACCTTTTGCTGACTCAGCGCCCGTGATTTTGCTCCTGATCTCCGGCCGCACCAAACGGCAGCGTCGGCCGGCTGCGGCGAGACGGCGTGGCCGACGGCGGGCCATCGACTCCGGCAGCCTGTGCGTGAGCAGGGGATTTCCTGGGAACGGGTCAGGATCATGACAGAAACCCTGAACACCGCCACCCGTCCTGCTCACCCACTACGCCAGCTCTTAGCCGCCTCCGTCGGTAACGCCGTCGAGTGGTTCGACTGGTTCTCCTATACGGGCACGCTGGCAGCATACGCTCCTGCCCCGGACCAGCAACCTTCCAGGTCAGAGCACATTCTCGCCTGATGCCTCAACTGCAGGTGTCGCCGGGTTCGACCACCTCTGGCAGTCTCGATGCTGAGTGCTTGCTGACTTTCATGATGGTCCGTCAGCTCAGTGAGTGGGCTTTGGCGCGAGGAGAGCCGCGGTGACCCCAGAGACGGGCCTGCACCCGCGCGCCACCTTCGACGTGCGTGATCGCCGCAACCTCGGCGCCTTACCCTTCGCACCCCTTCGTGCACGAGCAGCATGAGCGGTACCTCTCAGGAGAAGTCGAACTGGCCTTGCTGGAGCTCCATGAAACCGGTCGTATGGGCGCTGGCCGCCGCTACAGTCGTCTCGGCTCAGGCTTTGCTGATCGGCTCCGGCGGGTCGATCGTGCAGCAGGGCGGCGAGGGTCAGGTTCATGGAGCCGCCAGCTCCGGCCACCGGGCCGAGGAGGTTGACGCTGGCGGAGCGCCGCGGGTGACGGCGGGGCGCCTGTATCCCCGGCCCGTACATTCCGCTGACCGCAGCTCCACGAGCGAGAGCAAAGGCGGGGTCCATGACGTGCGCGTGCCTTCCGCCCGCTTCGACGAGACCACTGCCGCTTCGGTCGCCGTCATGTTCCAGGCCCTGGTCGCACCTCTCACGGCTGCGTATCCTCACCACACTTCGGCACGAGCCTCACGGTGTCGGCCCCCTCGCCGACACCGTCAGCATGGAACACTCCGCCATCTCCCACCAACTCCACCTGCTGCGGCGCCCTCGACCTGGTCACCGGCCACCGCATCATCTACCGGTTCTACGACGTCCACGGCGCCCAACTCCTCGTCCAGGCCGTCCACCACATCGAGCACCTACTCAAAAACGGCAGTCGTCACCACGCCCGCCCATGGTTGAGGGCGCAGCAGGCGTCGCCTCCTCTTCGGCCCGGCTGCCCGGTCCTGCTGTGAGAGGTTCCTGTTCAGGGGGCGGCGCGGGCATCACGAACCGGTGTGTGACGTGATCCCGAAGGTGGAGTGGTCTGGCAGTCGTACCGCCAGCAGATGTTTCGGTGGCCGGTGGCCCTGGCACAGGCCCGTGAGCAGCCAGTCGGCCAGCTCTTCGGTCTGTGCCGGTTCAGTGAGCGGGCCGAAGGCCACGGCACTGCCGAGGGGCTTGCGATCCCTTGTGCAGGGCTGAACGACAAGGCGGATTCCCGGCCGTGGTACCCAGTTTCTTGCGTGGTGCGGGCAGTGCAGGGTCCGTGCCAGGCAGCCCCCGCGGATCAACAGGCCGTAGGTGGACCCCCTCACCGCGCTGCGAAGAGGGTTGACGACAGCGTCGTCGGCCAGGCCGCAGCCGTTCTCCGCCTGGCAGAGGACGACCGTGAATCCTTCGAGTGCCGGCTGCTTTCCGAGGCGCTTCCTCTTGTTCATGCGAAGGCCGTTCCTGTCAGAGACCGGGCGTCGAGATCGGTCACGGAAGCATCGACGAGCCCTTGCCCGTGATGCCTTGGTGCAGGGCGTGGCGTGGGGTGCTACTTGCTGCCGGACGAGTAGGGCAGTAGGGCCATCTCGCGGGCGTTCTTGATGGCGCGGGCCAGTTGGCGTTGTTGCTGGGCGCTGATTCGGGTCACGCGGCGGCTTCGGATCTTGCCGCGGTCGGAGATGAACTTCCGTAGCAGATCGGTGTCTTTGTAGTCGATGTAGGTGATGCCCGCTTGGTCCAGGGGGTTGGGGCGGGGCTTGAGGTGCGTGCTGCGGGTGGTGTCGCGGCGGGGGGACATGAGGGTCAGACCTCCAGGAGGGTGTCGAAGGCGGAGTGCAGGTGCTTCCAGGTGGCGTGTCCGGCCGCGTACTCGTGGTCGTTCAACAGGCAGGAGTCCAGGGTGTGTTGGAGTCCGTCGCGGTCGAGTCCGGGTGAGGTGAAGACCAGGTGCTGGCAGCGGTCGCCGTGTTCGGGGTGCCAGTCGAGCGCGGCGGCGGCACGGCGTACGGGTGGGACGAGGTCCCAGGCGGCGTCGGGCAGCGAGGCGAGCCAGGGCCCTGCGTTCTCGACGCACAGCGCGCCGCCCGCGGCGTCCCAGGCGAGCAGCGAGTCAGGCCGGTCGGCGAGCCAGAAACGTCCGCGGCTGCGGGCGGCGGCGCAGGTGAGGTCTTCCAGGGCCGCGTAGAGCCGCTGCGGGTGGAAGGGGCGATGTGCACGCCAGACGTACGTGGTCACGCCTGCCTCGTCCGCTTCTTGCGGTAGGAGCGCGCAGGCCGGGTGCTGGGCGGCGGCGGCCGCCTCGACGTCGAATCCGGCGAAGGCGGCCTCCGTCAAGTGGCCGTCGATCAGGCGCACTTGGTGAGCGGTGGGGTGCAACTGAGTGAGTAGCGCCCGGTCTTCGGCGTCGGACTCCGGGCTGTCGGCGACGGCGAGAACGGAGGCGTATTCCAGTTGGCGCGCGAACGTGTCGGCGATCGTGCGCTGATCGGCCGGGGCTGCGGCCAGCCCTGCCTCGGCCAGGTCGTCACCGTTTCCCAGGCAGGGCAGCAGCAGGGCCGGGTCGACGGCGGTGATCACGCTGCTGACCTCGAATCCGCCGCCTGCGACCACCTCGGCCATGGCCTTGGGCTCGACGGAGTCCCATAGTTCCACGATCGCGAGGCGGGTCAGGCCCGCGTCGGCCAGGCGCTCCAGTTCGAGCAGCAGGTCCTCGCGCAGGGCGCAGCAGGCGCAGTCGTTGACCAGCGGTGCCTCGCCCGAGCTCAGCACGCCGGTGGTGTCGCGCAGGGTGCGAACAACCGTGCCCTGTACGGCGGTTGAGAGATTGTGATGGAGGGCGACACTGTCGGGTGTGGTGGCGAGGAGTTGCTCCACGGTGGCGCGGCGGGCCTCGGCGTGCAGGCCCGCGACGAGCGCGATGCGCAGTTCCATCAGCGGGCTCCGGGCCGGCCGTAGCGCCGCTCGAAGCGCTCCACGCGGCCGGCGGTGTCCATGACGCGCGCGGTTCCCGTGTAGAAGGGGTGGCTCGCGCTGGAGATCTCGACGTCGATCACGGGGTAGGTGTGTCCGTCCTCCCACTCGACGGTCTTGTCGCTGGTGGCGGTCGAGCGGGTGAGGAAGGCGAAGTTCGCGGCGCGGTCGCGGAAGACGACGGGGCCGTAGGAGGGGTGGATGCCCTGCTTCATCGTTCAGCGTTCCTCTCGGAAGTCGACGTGCCGTCCAGCCACCGGGTCGTACTTGCGCAAGGTCAGCCGGTCCGGGTCGTTGCGGCGGTTCTTGCGGGTCACGTACGTGTAGCCGGTTCCCTCGGTGGAGCGGAGTTTGATGACGGGGCGTAGTTCGTTGCGTGCCATGTGCGCTACGCTATATGAAAATGGTTCCCATCTTCAAGACGATGATTCGGCGCATCCACAGAGAGGCACGTCACCTTGTCCGCGCACTGCATGTTGACCGGGCGTGAACCCGGCTTTGGCAAGAACATCTCCCACTCCCACCGGCGCACTTCACGCCGTTTCGACCCGAACATCCAGCGCAAGCGCTACTGGCTGGCCAGCGAGGGGAGGCATGTCCGCCTCACGCTCAGCGCCTCGGCGATCAAGACCATCGACTCCATCGGGGTCGAGGCCGCCGTGGCCCGCATCCGGGCGCGCGGGGTGAAGGTCTGATGGCGAAGAAGAGCAAGATCGCCGCGAATGAGCGGCGCCGTACGGTGGTCGCGCGGTACGCCGCGCGCCGTTCCGAACTCAAGGAGATCATCCGACGCCCCTCCTCGACGGAGGGTGAACGCCGCGAAGCACAGAGGGAGTTGGAGCGTCAGCCCCGCGACGCCTCGGCGACCCGGGTGCGTAACCGTGACAGCGTGGACGGCCGCCCGCGCGGTTACGTGGGTGCCTTCGGTCTGTCGAGGGTGAACCTGCGGGTGCAGGCGCATGCCGGGTTCCTGCCGGGAGTGCGCAAGTCCTCCTGGTAGCCGCGCAGAAGCAGCTCGTCCCCGCGCCTCGAATGGATCCGAGGCGCGGGGACGAGCTGCGTGCGATCAGGGCAGTCGGACGAGGTTGAGGCGGTACTCCTCGACCTGAGGCAAGCGCTGGGCCGCCAGGCCGTCCAGCAATTGCTGGTATGCGGCGGGCAGTTCCTCGTACATCTTGGCGGGTGGGGTGCTGAGGGTGTGTGAGGCGAGCACGCGTGTGTCGGGGAACCACTGGGCGAGTTGGTCCGGGCCGGTGCAGGCCCAGCGCATGCGGGCGTCGACCTTGCCGAGTGCGTCGTGGTGGCCCTGGGCGGCGATGAAGGCGGGTCCGGCGGTGTCCAAGGCCAGCAGGGCTCCGGGGAAGTGGTCGGCGAGCAGGCCGATGGTGTGCCGGGCGCCTGCCTCGTCGAGGAACGGCAGGACGGCTTCGGCAGCGAAGAAGTACGGGCCCGTGCCCTGGGCGGTCACGACGTCGGGCCAGGCCGTCTCGGTGACCGATGTGGCGATCGTCGTACGGCGTGGGGTGTCGGAGAAGAAAGCGCGGCGCAGGGCGGCCACGTAGGGCAGGTCGAGGTCGAACCAGCGGGCGCGGCCGTTGTCGAGACGCTCGTAGCGGGTGTTGAGCCCGGCGCCGAGTTCCACGATGGTGCCGGCCGGGTAGGCGGTGAGGAAGTCCGTCACCCAGCGGTCGAACAAGGCGGTGCGCAGGACCGCGCCGGTGAGGCTGGGCAGGCCGTCGAAGCGTGTGAAGTCGTAGTCGAGCGAGGCGACGAGTTCCGCGGCGCGGGCGTCGCCCAGGACGCTGTCCCTTCTGCCCGCGTCCACGGCGCGGCCATAGAGGGGGATCAACAGGGTCTCCTGGACGCTGCCCAGCTGTATGCCGGGGCCGTGCTCTGCCGCTGTCATCTCTGCCTCCCTTGCAGGGGGTTCGGACCGGGCCGGGCGGCGCCGTGACTGCCGGAGTTCGCCGCCCGACCCGGAGTCTTCAGAGGGGCGCCAGGTATTCGGAGTGCTCGTGTAGGCAGGTGTCGTCGATGCCGTAGGCGTCCCAGGCGGGGAACGGATCGACTGGAGACGGGCTCTCGCCCGGAGCCATGAGACAGGCGTCCAGGGCTGTATGCAGGGCGTTTTGGTTCAAGTCCGTGCCGATGAAGACCAGTTCCTGGGCGTCGTCCGCCCCGGTGTCGCGGGCGGCGGAGGGTTCGAAGCGGGCGACGGCGCCGGCCTGGGACCACAGGCCCGTCACGTTCGGGCGGCTGGCCAGCGTGAAGAACCCTTTGGAGCGCAGGATCTGGCCGAACGCGCCGCTGTCGAGCTGCTGCGTGACGAAGGTCCACAACCGCTCCGGTTGGAAGGGGTGCGGGGAGCGGAAGAGGGTGGAGGAGATGCCGTACTCCTCGGTCTCCGGGACGTGGTCGCCGTTGAGTTCGCGTACCCAGCCCGGGGCCTGCTGGGCGCGGTCGAGGTCGAAGAGGCGGGTGCCGAGGACGTCGGCGGTGCGCACCTTGCCGTGGACGGCGGGGACGATGCGGGCGGCGGGGTTGAGGCGGGCGAGCGTCGCCCGGAGCCGGTCGGCCGCCGCGTCGTCGACGAGGTCGAGTTTGTTGACGACGATGACGTCGGCGAACTCGATCTGGTCCATGAGCAGGTCGCTGACGGTGCGCTCGTCGTCCTCGTACTGGTCGAGTCCGCGCTCGGTGAGTTCGTCGCCGCTTCGCAGCTCGGGCAGGAAGTTGGCCGCGTCGACGACGGTGACCATGGTGTCCAGGCGGGCCAGGTCGCCGAGGGTCGCGCCGTCGTCGCGGGCGAACTCGAAGGTGGCGGCCACCGGCATGGGCTCGGAGATGCCGGACGACTCGACGAGGAGGTAGTCGAAGCGGCCCTCGCGGGCCAGCCGGTCGACCTCTTCGAGCAGGTCGTCGCGCAGGGTGCAGCAGATGCACCCGTTGGTCAGCTCCACGAGGCGTTCCTCTGTGCGGGACAGGGCCGCGTCGCCGCCGCGCACGAGGGCGGCGTCGATGTTGACCTCGCTCATGTCGTTGACGATGACGGCGACGCGAAGGCCCTCGCGGTTGCCGAGGACGTGGTTGAGCAGGGTGGTCTTGCCGGCTCCGAGGAAGCCGGACAGGACGGTGACAGGAAGTCGGTCGTCGGCCACGGGAGGTCAGCCCTCCGGGCGCAGCAGCCCGCGCTCGTACGCCTTCACGAGCCGCTGGGGGACGAGGTAGGAGACGCCGTCGACGGTGATCGGGGCGAGCCGGGGCGTGGTCGCCTTCCACTGGGCGCGGCGGTGGCGGGTGTTGCTGCGGGACATCTTCCGCTTGGGGACGGCCATCAGGGGCTCCTGGCTCTGTGGTGGGGACGGGGTGTCACGGAGAACGCTATATGAAAATGGAACCCATTACCAAGTTGGGTCGCGTCAGGGATCGCCGTGCCCGGCTTCAGGCAGGTTGCGCAGCCACTGTTCTGACTCCCCAGCGCCGGGCGCGGAAGGTGCCGGCGAGGCGGCAGATCGCGTAGACGCCGAACGAGATGGTCGTCACGTACGGGCTGATCGGGATGGAGCTGCCGAGCGCCAGCAGGATGCCGCCCTCGATCGAGACCACCGCGAACACCACGCTGAGCAGCGGGAGCAGGACCGGTGACGCGGTGACGCGGGCGGCGGCCGCGGCGGGGGTGACGACGAGTGTAAGCACCAGCAGCGCGCCGACGACCTGTACCGACAGGGCCACCGCGAGCCCGAGCGCGATCATGAAGGCGAACGACAGTCCCTGTACCGGCACGCCCCTGGCCGCGGCGACGTCCGGGTCGGCGCTGGCGAAGGTCAGCGGTCGCCACAGCACCACCAGAGCGGCGAGCACCAGGGTGGACGTGCCGAGCAGCCAGGCCGTCTGCGGGGCGTCGACGGCGACGATCTGGCCGGTCAGCAGGCCGAACTTGTTCGCCGCGCGGCCCTTGTAGAGGGCGAGGAACAGCACGCCGAGTCCCAGGCCGAACGGCATGAGGATGCCGATGGCGGAGTTTCTGTCGCGGGCCCGTGTGCCCAGGATGCCGATCGCGCCCGCCGCGAGGAGCGAGCCCACGATCGAGCCCGCCACGATGTTCGTCCCGAGCAGCAGGGCGGCCGAGGCGCCGGCGAAGGAGAGTTCACTGATGCCGTGCACCGCGAAGGGCAGGTCGCGCATGATGACGAAGACCCCGGTCAGTCCGCCGATGAGGCCGAGGGCGGCGCCGGCGATGAGGGAGTTGCGGACCAGGGCGAGGAGCTCGCCGTAATGGTCGAAGGCGAAGATCTGGTGCCAGATCCCGTCGGCGAGCGTCATGGGAGTACTCCTTCCTGCTCGGGGGCGTGGTGGGGTGGGGTGCCCGGTTCGTCGGGTACACCGACGACCACGATGCGGCCGTGTACGCGGACGACGTCGACCTGGGTGCCGTAGAGCCGGGAAAGCGACTCGGAGGTGAGCACCTCGTCCGGCGTTCCGACACAGTGGCCGCCCGGAGCCAGGTACAGCACGCGGTCGACCAGGTCGAGGACGGGGTTGATCTCGTGGGTGACGAAGACCACCGCCGTGTCGTGGGAGCGGCGGCGGGCGTCGATCAGTTCGGTGACCGCCCGCTGGTGGTGCAGGTCGAGGGAGATCAGGGGCTCGTCACACAGCAGGATGCGCGGGTCGGTGGCCAGCGCCTGGCCGATGCGCACGCGTTGGCGTTCGCCGCCGGACAGCATGCCGAGCGGGACGTCGGCGTAGGCGGAGGCGCCGACCGCCTCCAGGATCTCATCCACCCGGCGACGGACGGCGCCCGTGCGCAGCCGTGGTCCGAAGCAGTGCCCGTCGATGCCGAAGCGGACCAGGTCGCGGGCGCGCAGCAGCGCCTGAGCGGACACCTCCGCCTGTTGCGGGACGTAGCCGATGTGCCGGGCGGCCTCGCGCGGGGCGCGGCCGAGCACGCTCAGCGTCCCGGCAGAGAGGGACTGCCGGCCCAACAGGGCGCGCACCAGGCTACTCTTGCCCGATCCGTTCGGCCCCAGTACCGCTATGAACTCGCCCGCCCTTACGTCGAGTTGGAGGTCTCGCCACACCGTGCGCGCGCCGTAGGACAGGGCCGCCCCGTGCAGGCCGATCACTGGGGCGGAGCCGGGGCCGGGCTGATCGGTCCTGTCCTGGCGGGCCCGGGGCACGGAGGCCACGGTCTGCTGCCTCACTTGCCCAGCGCGCTCGCGAGCGCGTCCACGTTCGAGGTCATCCAGCCCAGGTAGTCCTTGCCCTTGGGCAGGGTCTCGGTGACCGGGACGACGGGGATGTCCGCCGTCTTGGCCGCACTCTCGACCTTCTCGGACTGCGGCCCCGAGGTCTGCGCGTTGCGGAGAAGGGCCTTGACCTGCTTGCCGCTGTACAGCGCCAGGGTCTCCTGCAGGACCTTGGGGGAGACGTCGCGGCCCTCCTCGATGGCCGTGCTGAACTCCTCGGGCGTTTTGTTCACCAGGCCGCTCGCCTCGGTCAGATACAGGGGCACGGGTTCGGTGATGCTGATGGCCTCGCCGTCGTGCTTCTTCTTGATGTCCGCTTCCTTCACCTCGAGTCCGGCGAGCTTGCCCTTGAAGGTGGCGGCGTTCTTGGTGAAGGTCGCGGCGTGCGCGGGGTCGGCCTTGCCCAGTGCCGCGGCGATCCGGTCGGCGATCTTGGCGACGGTGGGGAAGTCGTACCAGACGTGCTCGTTGAGCGCGCCGCCCTTGGGGGCGGTGCGGCCGGACACCTCGACCGCGTTGATCAGCTGGGCGGAGGAGTTGCCGCCGCTCCTCAACATGCGGTCGATGAAGTCGTCGTAGCCGCCGCCGTTCTCGATGACGACCTTCGCCTTGGACAGGGTCAACTGGTTCTGGGTGTTGGCCTCGTAGGAGTGCGGGTCCTGGGCGGGGTCGCTGATGACCGAGGTGATCTCGACCCGGTCGCCACCGATCTGGCGGGCTATGTCGCCGTACACGTTCGTGGAGGCGGTCACCGCGATCTTGTGCGACGAGCCGTGCGACGTACTCGTCTGGTTCTTGCTGTCCGACGAGGTGCCGCAGCCTGCGAGGAGAGCGAGGCCGACGCCGGCTGTCAGGGCCAGGCGCAGGGTGGAAGGTGGCGTGGGCATGGGGCCTCCAGGGGAAGGGGGCTGTCCTCGGGGGCCGAGAGTCCGGTCCCCGAGGCGGGCATGCACCAGGCTAGATGGAAATGATTGTCGTTACGGCATCAGGGTGAGGCCAGATGGAAATCATTGCCAAGTGTTGACGCAGCGACGGCGGCCGGTCAGCAGTCGCGGAACTCCGGCGACTGGTTGAGGATCTGGGATCGCAGGGAGGTGAAGCGGGTGTGGGTCGCGCCGCCGCGTGCCTGAGGGTGGAAGGCGGCGACCCGGTGGCAGTTCTGGAAGGCGAGCGCGATGCCGAAGTGGCGCTCGAGTGCGCCCCGGATCGCGTCACTGGACAGTGCACGCAGGAGCTGGCCGCGCTCCTTCTCTGAAGGGGGCGAGGTCTGGTTGTCGGCGAACTCGGCTGCGCCGGCGCGCAGTTCGGTGGCCAGGCGGGCGACGAGATCGTAGGCGTAGGGGAGAGAGGTGCGGACCGTGTTCACGAAGTCCTCCTCTCGTACGTCACCGTTCTCGGCTTCGGCGAGCAGCTGCGGCGAGACGTCGAGCGACATGAGGGGCCGTCCTGTTCGGGGTCGTGAGGATGTCCTCTGATGAAAATGGATGTCATGAGCATAAGTTGCCGGGCTCGGATGCCGGCGGTGAAACGCCGTGGCCGCCGCGTGCGTTCTGGTCTGGAGAGTCCGCGGCTTCCCGCGCCGACAAGCGACGTCGGGCAGCGGTCGGGCTTTTTCGGCCGGATGGTCCGCCCGCTCCGGGCGTTCAGTCCGTGTCCCGGATCCCCAGGCGCAGATGCTCGATGTGGTGGACGGCCTGGTCGAGGAGTGCGGCTACGTGGTCGTCGTAGAGCCGGTAGACGATGCGGCGGCCGTCGCGCCGGCCGGTGACCAGGCCGAGGGCGCGCAGCAGGCGCAACTGGTGGGAGACGGCGGACTGTTCCATGCCCACGGCGGCGGCGAGTTCGCCGACCGGATGGGGTTGTCGGCGCAGCGCGGTGAGGATTCGCAGGCGGGACGGGGTGGCCAGGGCCTGGAGTGTGGCGGCGACGGAGGCGGCGGTGGCCTCGTCGAGGCGGGTGGCCGCGAGGACGTCGCGGCCACCCCTCTCGGTGTCATCGGCGTGCACGGGTGCGGGCCTCGCGCGGTGGGCGGATGCGCTGGAGGTCCAGCGTGGCGGGCGGCTCGGCGACGCCCGGGCCGCCCGCCGCCGCCCAGGCCACCACGTCGTCGGTGCAGTCGTCGTCCAGGGCGAACCCGATCCAGACCGCACGGGCACCGGCCCGGCGTCCGGCGCTGGAGGGCTGGACGACGATGACGTTGGCCTGGTCGCAGGGGCCGAGGCAGTCCGTCGTGCGGACATGGAAGCCGTGCTCGGCGGCGCCCGCGCGCAGCCGGTCGAGCTGCCACGTGTGATCGGTGCCGGGATACTTGCGCTGGTTGCCGCAGCAGCAGCCCCGGCACACCACGAGAGTGCACGGCCGGGGCGCCGCGGCCCGGATCACGGACCGGTTCACAGGGATGTCCGCGACGGTACGCCGTACGTCCTGATCCGGCCGTCGCGCCAGGCGGCCGTCAGCAGGTGCGGACCCGTCCAGGCCAGCGCCGCGACCGCCGCGCCGTCGCCCGGCAACTCACGTACCGGGCGCAGGAGTTGCTTCGGGCGCCCGGATGTCGCGTGCCACAGGGCCACGGTCCCGTCGTCGCCCCCGCTCGCGAGGTGCCCGGCGAGGCCGGGACGCCAGGCCAGAGCGGTGACGGTCTCGTGGCAGCGCAGGGAGCGCGGCGCGGTCCCCGCCGGGCCCTTGCCGGAGAAGTCCCAGACCGTCACGTCGGGCGCACCGTCGGCGGCGAGCCAGAAGCCGCTGTCGTCGAAGGCGAGCCGGGAGACCTTCTCCGGGTAGCCGGACATGGTCAGCTCACTGGCATCACGGGCGCGCCAGATGTGGATGGAGGCGTCCTGGTTGCCGCTGCAGATCCACTTGCCGGTGGGGGCGACGGCGAGTGCGAGGTGCGAGCCCACGTAAGGGTAGGTGGCGACCGGTTTGTCGGTGTGCCGCTCGTGACAGCGCACCGCCCCGTACGCGGCCACGGCCAGACGCCGGCCCTGCCGCATCCAGGCGAGATCGGTGACGGTGGATGCGGCCGGTTCCGTCCGCCACAACTCCTCGCCGTCCGCGTCGAGTACGAGGGCGCGCCGGCCGGAGGCGACGGCGAGGCGCTGCCCGTCGGCCCAGGCGGCGGAAGTCGACCAGGCGCTGGTCAACTTCGATGTCCTACGTCCGTCGGAGCGCCGCCACAGCGCGTAACCCATCGGGCCGGTGACCACCAACGCGCCCGCGTCCGGAGCCAGGTGGACGCTGAGCGCGCCACCGGGCAGATCGACGGTACCGACCGTGGCGCCCGAGGCGGCATCCAGCACTCGCACGCTGCCCTCGGCTCCGGCGACCGCGACCAGGTCACCACCAGAGCTGAGCGCGACGGGAGCGTCGTCGACGGCGATGTCCCAGGCGAGCGGAGTCTCGGGGGACTGGATGGTGGTGCTCACGCGACCGCCCCCGCCGTGGCCAGGCAGTCGGCGAAGCCGCGCTCAAGTGCCGCACGGTCGAGGTCGCGCCCGATGAACACCAGCTTGTTCGTGCGGTGTTCGCCCTCGCGCCACTGCCGCCCGAACTCCCCGTCGAGCAGCATGTGCACGCCCTGGAAGACGTACTGCTGGGGCGCCCCGGCGATGGCGAGGATGCCCTTGGAGCGGAAGATGTCCACGCCCTTGGTGCGCAGGAGGTTCCCCAGCCAGGCGTTGAGCCGGCCCTCGTCGAGTTCGCCGGTCAGCTCGATGCCGACGGAGGTGACCGTGGTGTCGTGCTGGTGCTCGGTCTCGGTGAGGAAGGCCGGGTCGTCGGCGAGCACCCGCTCCAGGTCGAACGCCCCTACGTCCAGGACCTGGTGGAGGTCGACGCGGGCGTGCTGGGCGCGCAGGATCTGTACGGGCGCGTTGATGGAGCGGACGCGCGCCTCGACCTCGGTGAGCGTCGCCTCGTCGGCCAGATCGGTCTTGTTGAGCACGACGCGGTCGGCGAAGGCGATCTGTTCGACGGCCTCGTTCTCCACTCCCTCCGGCTTGACCTCGTCCAGGTGCCGCAGCACGTGCGCGGCGTCGACGAGCGTGACGATCGCGTCGAGGCGCAGCTGGGAGGCGATCTCGTCGTCCATGAAGAAGGTCTGCGCGACGGGGGCCGGGTCGGCGAGCCCGGTGGTCTCGATGAGGATGTGGTCGAACTTCTCGCGGCGGCGCATCAACGCGCCCAGGATGCGGATGAGATCACCGCGCACGGTGCAGCAGATGCACCCGTTGTTCATCTCGAAGATCTCCTCCTCGGCGTCCAGGACGAGCGCGTCGTCGATGCCGACCTCGCCGAACTCGTTCTCGATGACGGCGATCCTCATGCCGTGGTGCTCGGTGAGGATGCGGTTGAGGAGGGTCGTCTTGCCCGAGCCGAGGAAGCCGGTCAGGACGGTGACTGGGACCCTCTCGTCGCGCGGTTCGCTGGTTTCGGGGGTGGTCAAGTCGGGCTCCTGTCAGTGGGATCGGTCGGCGATGAGGGCGGCGCGCAGGTCGCCCTCGGAGATCTGGTCGGCGGGCCGGTGCAGTGTCCAGCGCCGGGCGTCGCCGTCCATCGGCAGGACGGCGACGACGGTCTCGACCGGCGGGCAGCCCGGCTCGGTGCAGGCGAGCTGGCGGACCACGACGGCGCATTCGTCATCGAGGTCGAGCAATCGCCGTACGGTGTCCTTGAGTTGGCGTACCTTCGGGTCCGGCCCGGCTGGTCCCGGGCGCGCTCCCAGCGGCATGTCGGTTCTCCTTCTTCGCCGGATGGCGGCAATCGGCGCAGACGCCGGTGAGTTCGACGGTGTGCTCGACCGCCGCGAAGCCGGTGTCGGCGGCGACCTTGCCCGCCCACTCCTCGACGACCTCGGAGTCGACCGCGCGGCTGCGCCCGCAGTCACGGCACATCAGGTAGTGGCGGTGCCCTCCGGCGGGGCGCGGCCGGTACAGCCGTCCGCCCACGTCGTCGCGTACGACGTCCACGCTGCCGTCCGCCTCGAGGTCACGCAGCGCGCGGTAGACCGTGGTCAGGCCGATCGTGCCGCCGTCCGAGAGGAGCAGGGCGTGCAACGCCTGTGCCGACACGAAGTCCTGGCAGCCGGAGAGCACCCGCAGGACCGCCTTTCGCTGCCGGGTCGTCCGGCTGCCCATGGCGTACCACCCCCTGAAACGTTCGTCGAAGCGGTGTCGCCGTCACCGTAGATGAAAATGAAATCCATGTCCATGTGAACTTCAGTCATGCACCGTCTTCGGCTAGCGGCATGCCTCTTCGCGGCCCCGCACCCAGGCGGACTCGCGTAACAAGCGCAGGCCGTTGAGGCCGACAATGACGGTCGAGCCCTCGTGGCCGAGGACGCCGAGGGGGAACGGCAGAGTGCCGATGAGATCCCAGACGACCAGGCCGGAAATGAACACGGAGGCGATGACGAGGTTCTGGATCACCAGGCGGCGGGCCCGCCGGGAGTGAGCCACCACGGCGGGCGCGGCGGCCAGTTCGTCGCGCACGATCACCGCGTCGGCGGCCTCCAGAGCGAGGTCTGACCCGGCGCGGCCCATCGCGAGGCCGGTGATCACCGGCACGATTGCCCTCGTAACGCCGCCCAAGCAGAAGAGGAGGCAGCGGCGACCGCCCTGTGCGCCGCGCTGCCGACCACCGCGCCATGCCCGGCTCGGCCGCCGCGGTGGACGAGCCGTCCGACGACGGCGGGGCATTCCTCGCACAGGACGTGGCGACCATGGAGCGTCGCCCCTGAAACTGCCCGGCGGGCTGTCGCGGGGCTGAGCCAGTCGCGTCGGACCTGTGGCAGTTCCAAGTGCGGCCTCCTGGCGGAGTCGTGCCTGACGGGCTCCGGTGGATCGAGCCGCGATGGACGGGCCCGGCAGGCGCGGCCCGCCCCGTCAGGACTCGAGCACCTCCATGTGGTCGCCGACCGCGACCACCAGGACCCGAGAGCCCGGTTCGGTGCTGCGCCAGCGGTGCCGGACGCCGCCGGACAGCAGTAGCGTGTCCCCACGGCCCAGCCGGTGGACTCGGCCGTCGGCCTCCACCTCCACCGCGCCGTCCGCCACGTACATCAACTCGTCATTCCGGTGCCGGAACTCGCGATCAGCCTCGTGCCCGCCGGTGAACTCCAGTGCGTGCAGCTGATGGCGGCCGCGCACCACCGGGCGGACGCGCGCCTCCCGGTCGAGGCCACTGTCATCGTCGGCGCGCACCACATCGACCGTGCGGGTCTCGTCGGAGGCCGCGAGAAGCTGCACGGCCGTCGTGCCGAGGGCGTCCGCGATCCGTTGCAGCGAGCGCATGCTGGGGCGCGCCCGGTCGTTCTCGATCTGGCTGAGGAACGGGGAGGAGAGCCCGCTGCGCCCGGCCACGTCGGCGAGCGTCAGGTCGAGTGCCCGCCGTCGACGGCGTACGGCGGCGCCCACCCGCGGTGTGCTCGCGCTATCCATGGATCAGTCCCGTCCTTCCCCACCCTGCGGCGCCGTTCTCCCTGGTCGGCGGCGCCTGACGGCACCTTACGCGGCTCGCGGCAGGAATCCGGAGACGGTTTCGTGCTCCCGACACACGCCCGTCACACAACGCCCCTACCGTCAAAGTTGGTTGTTCTCATCAAAGAAAATTTGACGCAGGAGCTCTGACGTGACCCCGATCGACCAGAATTCTCGCCGCCGACGGCCCACCGGCCTCATCGCCTTCGACGAGACGGCAGCGTCCGACGGCTACACGCTTTACGCACCGCTCACCGGTACCGGAGAGGTCTACCTCGTCGACCTCCACGGCCGTACCGTCCACCGCTGGGACCTCCCGTACCGCCCCGGCCGCCACGCCCGACTACTCGCCGACGGAACACTCGCCTACAACGGGGTCCTCCTGGGAGAGCAGGCCCTCTTCCCGATGTGGCACAAGTACCGGGGCGGTGTCATGCTCCATGCCGCCCCTGACGGGACCGTGCTCCGGGAACACCGGGATTCTCTCCAGCACCACGACGCCCACCACTTCGACGACGGCCGCATCCTCTACACCGCCCTCGAACCCCTGGCTGGAGCCGAGGCCGCGGCGGTACGAGGCGGAGTGCCCGGCTCCGAAGCCGCGGGCGGTGTCGTCTGGGCCGACACCATCAAGGAGGTCGGCTCGGACGGTGAGCTCCTTTGGTCCTGGCGTGCGGCGGAGCATCTGGACCACGAGGCGTTCCCGCTGCACGAGGCGTACGCCCGCGAGCACTGGCCCCTGATCAACAGCGTCACACACCTGCGGGACGGCAACATCCTCGCCAGCCTGCGCAGCGTCTCGGCCATTGTCGTCATCAGCCGCGACACCGGCGAGATCCTCTGGCGCAGCCGTCCCGGCACGGTCAGCCAGCAGCACGCGCCCACCGAACTCGACGACGGCCGACTGCTCGTCTTCGACAACGGCGTCTTCCGGCCCGGCCACGACGTCCCCTACTCTCGCGTGATCGAGATCGACCGGGCCGACGGCGACATCGTGTGGGAGTACCACGACCCGGCCCGTGAGTTCTTCTTCGCACCCTTCATGGGCTCCGCGCAGCGCCTCCCGAACGGCAACACGCTCGTCACCGACTCCCCGTCCGGGCGGCTGTTCGAAGTGACGAAGGACGGCTATCTGTGCTGGGAGTACGTCGTCCCGTACTTCGCCGGCTACGGCGAGCGCGAGGTACGGGGCCTGTTCCCGTCCGAGCCCAACGCCGTCTTCCGCGCCTACCGTTACGCCGCCGCCGACATCCCGTGGCTGGAGGCGACGGCATGACGACCACCCCAGCCGCGGCTGCCACCCCCTTTGCCGAAGCCATCGACGCACCGGTGCCGTTTCGGCGACTCGTGCCGCTGGCGGCCCAGCACGTGCTGGCGATGATCGCCGCCCCGGTCTCCACCGTCTTCCTCGTCGCCGGCACCCTGACGATGCCGCCCGGCGCGACGGCCTCACTACTCAGCGCCGTCCTCCTGCTCTGCGGAGCGGGCGCCCTCCTCCAGTCCCTCGGAGTGTGGCGGATCGGCGGCCGGCTCCCCTTCGTCATGCTGCCCGGCGGCGCCGCGACCGCCCTGTTCCTCCAGATCGCCCAGGAACACGGCGCGCCGACCGCTGCCGGCGCCGTTCTCCTGGCGGCGGCGCTGCTGCTGGCCGTGCTGCCGCTGTACGCCCGGGTTGTACGGCTCTTCCCGCCCCTGGTCATGGGCGTGACCGTGCTGCTCATCGGGATCGCGATGATCCGGGTCGCCGCCCGGCTCGTCACCGGCCCCGACGGCACAGGCGAGCCCCATGCCGTGCTGCTCGCCGCACTCACGGTCGCCGCCACCGTCGCCGCGTACGTGCTCCTGCGCGGCGTCTGGCGCCAGTCCTCCGTCCTCATCGGTATGGCGGCGGGCACCGTCGTGGCGGTGACGACCGGGCTCGGAGCCTTCGCCCCCGCGGCCGGGAGCGGTTTCGCGCTGCCCGCGTTCCTACCCTTCGGGACGCCACGGTTCGACCTGGTGGCCGCCCTTCCGCTGCTCGTGTTCAGCCTCACCACGCTGGCCGAGATCACCGGACAGACCGTGCTCAACAGCGAGACCGTCGGCCGGACTCCCGCTCCCGAACGGGACGTGCCACGCGTCGCCCGCGCCGACGCCTTGGTCTCCCTAGCCGGCGGACTGTTCGGTACGTCCCTCATGGTCACCAGCGCCGAGAACATCGGCATCGGCCGGCTCACCGGAGTCCGCAGCCCCTTCGTCACCGCCGGGGCCGGAGTGCTCCTGGTCGTCCTCGGCCTGGCTACACCCGTGTCCTGGGCGCTGGCCGGCATACCCGAAGCAGTCGTGGGCGGATCCGCCCTCGTCGTCTACGCCGTCATCGCAGTGATGGGCGTCGAGATGCTCCGCCGCGCCGACCTGTCCGGCACGGGTACGGGCTCGCTGACGGCGGCGCTCGCGCTCACCATGGGACTGCTGCCGCTGCTCAGCCCGGACCTGTACGCAGGGTTCCCTGGATGGGCCCGTACGATCCTGGGCAGCGGCGTCGTCGCCGGCACTCTGACCGCGGTCCTTCTTACCGCGTTGCTCGGCCGGTTCGGTTCCAGGACGGCACCGGTCACCCATGAGGAGCCGCGAACACCAGCCTTCCGGCGATCCCCGCCGACAGCAGCTCGAACGCCGGATGTAAGAGCAGTCCGAGAGCCAGGCCGATCAGCACGAGCGCGCCGGCGGTGAAGCCGACTTAACGCTCCATGCCCCAGACGGCGCGTACGGGGCTGGGCGGTGCTCGAGCTGGTGGCCGGCGGCGGCCCAGGCCCGGGTACCGCGCCGGTGAGGCTCGCTGCCGCTAGCCCGTGGGAGGCGAGGACGGCGACGCCCTGCTCGGAGCGGGCGCCTGAGGCGCACGCCAGGAGCAACCGTCCGTTCTTGGCGCTCCGCAACTCCGCCAAGCTGCCCTCGACGCGTTCCAGGGGAACATTGACGCGCCCGGCACGTGGCCGGAGGCGAACTCGCCGGGAGTGCGGACGTCGACCACGTTCAGGTCAGCCAGCCGTGGCTCTGCCTCGTCGACGCTGAGGATGCTGGAAGTACTCATGAGGAACCTGCCCTTGGCAGAGATGAGGGACGGCCCCGCACCAGTCGGCGAAGCCGCGGACGAACTGCTCCAGGCGCAGCGGGCCCTCGCCCTCGGCGGTGCTCTCGGCGGCCCGCTGGGCGGCGGGCGAGTCCTTGACCGGCCCGTACAGGCGGCCGGCGGCCTCGCGTGGGCCGCCGGGGAGGCGGGAGATCAGCATCTGCTCGATGGTGAGGTTCAGCCGCTCGGCCTTGCCCTTGCGGTGCGGGGTGAACACGGGTAGGCGGTGCATGACCACCGCCAGGCCGCCCAGGACCTCCTTGATCGCGCCAGCGGCGAACTCCAGGCCGCGGTCGATGCGTACGAGTTCGGCCACCGCGCCGAACGGGGAGAGGTCGGGTTCGTGGGTGAGCGCCATGCGCATCGCGGTGAGGACGGTGCCGGAGGTCGGGGCGGTGGCGATGGCGATGGCGATGGCGATGGCGATGGCCCAGCCGAGCAGGGCCCGGGTGCCGTCGTCCACCACGGCGGTCAGCCACGGCGCGAGCGCCTTGGCCTTCGGCGGCAGGACGAGGATCGGGAGCTGCTTGTGGTCCATCTCCCAGCACCGGCCGCGCAGCGCGTCGGGGCGGCGCACGTACACCGAGCCCGCCCGGCGCCCGGCCTCCCACGCCGCGCGCTCCGCCGGAGTGAGGCCGTCGGTGAAAACCCGGTACAGGGTGCGCTCCGCGACCGGCTTCGCGCTCGCCCAGCCCTCAGCGAGGAAGTCGGGCCGATGACCACGCCGTGGCGGACCGTGCGGTCCGCGCTACAGGACCCTGACGCTCCCGGCCGTGAGGGCAGCCGGGCGGCCAGCTCGACGCGTTCGTCGCCGGTCAGCTGGCGCCCCAGCCCCGCCAGGACCAGGCAGACGGCTTCGTCAGCCTTCTCGCGGGTGGGGTAGGCGCCTTCGTAGCGGACCTTCTCCAGCATCTGCTCGTACGCCGCCGGGTACGGCTGCTGGTGCTCAAGCGATACGCGCAGTAGGTGATCACTGCGTGCATGCCTTTCGTGAAAACGCAGGGGCGTGCCCGGGTTATGGGTCAGGTGGGGTCGGGGCGGCCGAAGAGGAGGTCGTAGCCGACGGGGAGCTGGAGCAGGATCTGGCCCATCAGGTCCTCGCCGGCGGCGTCGGCGACGGTGGACAGTACGGCGCTGACGTCCCAGGTCGCGGTCTGCTCGGTGGCGCCCTCGATCCAGGCCGCGGTCGCCCGCACGAACCGCTCCGGGGGCAGCGGTTCGGCGCTCTGCAGCGGATTGAGCAGGATGAGCGCGAAGCTCTCCGGTAGGCGGGCCGCGAGCTGGGCCCGGACCCCGCCGACCAGATGCGCGCCGAGGAGGGCGAGGACCACGCGGGCCGCGCGCTCGGCCTCCTCCACCGTGCCGTACTCGCCGCGTTCCTGCACCTGGTCGAGGAACGCTTCGCGTCGCAGAGTCATGGCCACCGTCACCCCTTGTCTTCGTCGCAATGCCCAAAGGGGTGCGGAGGGCGGGGTGAGGGGGAGATCAGGGGCCCGTCCTCCGCACCAGCGCGCGGCCGGTGTCAGCCGGCGATCTCCTTGTGACCGGAGCCGACGCCGATGGAGATCTTGCGGGGCTTGGCGCGCTCGGCGATCGGGATGCGCAGGGTGAGCACCCCGGCGTCGTAGTCGGCCTTGATGTGCTCGGTGTCCAGGGTGTCGGCGAGCACGATCTGGCGGGAGAAGACGCCCAGCGGCCGCTCGGACAGTTCCATCTGCACGTCGTCGGTCTTCGCCACCGGCCGGCGCTCGGCCTTGACGGTGAGCATGTTCCGCTCGACGTCGATGTCGATCGCCTCCGCGGTGACACCGGGAAGGTCGAAGGCCACCACGTACTCGTCGCCCTCGCGGTAGGCGTCCATCGGCATCGCCGACGGCTTCGACCAGGTGCCCGGGCCCATCAGCTGCTGCGCCAGACGGTCCAGCTCACGGAAGGGGTCAGTGCGCATCAACATCGTGAAACACCTCCAGCAGGTTCGGGCAGTTGCTGCCAATGCGCTGCACTGACACCGTTGTAACATGTCATCCCATGGATGACAAACATGATGTCGTCGACAGGATGACAACGAGAGGAGGTGCCCGTGACTGCAGCCGACCAGCCGTCCACGCCCGGCACTGATGCCCACAGCCCTGCGTCGTTCCTCGCCGCCGCGGCGGCCCTTCACGCCATAGACGACGCCCTGCACACCGCCCGGCACGAAACCCCCGACGCCCCCGGCACCCCCGGGCCGGGGCCGGAGGCGGCCCTGGCTTCCCTGGTGCTGCTGCGGCAGGTCCGCGAACAGCTCGCCGGATGGGAGACCGGCCTGATCGAAACGGCCCGGGACGCGGGCGCCAGCTGGGCCGACCTCGCCCCACCCCTGGGCGTCGCCAGCCGCCAGGCCGCCGAACGCCGCTACCTACGCGGCCGCCCCGGCCCCGCCGGCACCACCGGCGAACAACGCGTGACAGCCACCCGCAGACACCGCGCCGCGAGCCGGACCACCGCCGCCTGGGCTCGCGCCAACGCGGCCGACCTACGCCGTCTCGCCGGCCAGATCACCGCCCTCACCGACCTTCCCCCCGCAGCCCGCCGCCCGCTCGGCGAGCTCCACGCGGCCCTCGGCCAAGACGACCCAGCCGGCCTCCTCGCACCCCTGACCGCCACCCGCCCCCACCTGGCTGCCGCCCACCCCGACCTCGCCGCCCGCCTCAACACCCTCACACCCCCCTGATCCCGCCCAGCACAGCGCGAGAAGAGCGCGTGCAGGCTCCCGCCCCAGGGGACGTACGGCGGACCAGACGGATCCCGCCAGGCGCCCCCGGCCTTGACAGGATGCACCTCATGCAGCCGCTGCCCGCCCCGTGTCCCGCCGCCCAGATCCCGGACGCCACCACCACCGACGCCTTCAACGCCACCTACCGGCAGGCCACACAACAACACGCAATCTTCATCGCGGTCGAGCAGCAGGGCGGACGGTGGACAGTGAAGGCCGACACGCTCACCGCCGGACCGCGCCACACCATCGCCGACACCACCTACAACGCGATCCGCGCCGCCGTCATCCGCCTGATCCACGCGCGGGAGATCCGCTCCGACTCGTCTGCCGGCCCGGTCTACTTCGTCCTGTACGACGTGGAGGACGAACAGCGTGCCCGCGAACTGGGCGCCGCACTGCACGCCGCCCTCTACGGGGACCTCGAGCCACTGGCCCACGCCGCCCCGGGAGCTCCGGACCAGCCATAGGCATCCATACGAGCCACCGACATTTCACGTGGCAGGACGACTGACGTTCTCACGGCGGACAACAGAGGTGATCACCGGAAGGTCGGTGTCGCGGGCGGCGGTGAGCCACTCGTGGACCTCGCGGTCGCACTGCACAACCTTGGCCAGGGGCCCTCGCGGTCCAGGATCAGCGCGCCTCTCACGCGGCCACCCCAGCCTCGGTTGCGGAGGAGGGACTGCCGGGTGAGCGTGGCCCGCTTGGCGGCCACAGCCTCCGGGACGGCCGGCCCGTGCGTCTTGTCGAAGTCGGCGATCAGCTCGTCCAGGTTGTCCTGCTCGATCTGCCGCTGCGCGGCCCTCTCCAGGTACGCGGACACACCCCGCTCGCCAACCCTGTGCCGTTCGGATATTCGTCCCCGCTGGTCAGGCCGCGTATCTGTACTCGTTGATCAGGCCGCCAAATATTCGCGTGCGTAGAAGCCGGTGAGCGGACGGGGCGACCATGGGCGTCGGGTGCTCCTGGGCGAGGGGAGGGAGCTGTCCGCGAGCCTCGTGGGGGCGATGACCGTTGTCATGCCGGGCGTAGGCATCGAGGACCTGCCTTGCGTGCGTCGCGTTCCAGATCAAGAGGTGGTCGAGGGCCTCGCGCCGCAGGGTTCCAATGATCCGTTCGCAGTGCGCGTTCACTCGAGGGGCCCGGCCTGGGCGGAATACCCCGGGCCATCCGTCGATTGGCCTTCTTGTGGAGACCACGGGGAGGGGCGCTGGTGGCTGAGCTGATGTTGTTCCGGCAGGACGCGGACGGGCGGGACGTCGAGCTGTCCGGTTCGACGGTGGCGCTGGAGGTGGAGCTGCAGCGGCGGGTGGAGGCCGGGCTGGAGCAGATGCTGGGCATCCGGTTCGTGGCGTCGGAGTACGCGACCGGTCCGTGGCACCGGGGGCGGATCGACACCCTGGGGCTGGACGAGAACGGGTCCCCGGTGGTGATCGAGTTCAAGAAAGGCTCCGACAGCGGAGTGCTGTCGCAGGCAGTCTCCTACCTGTCCTGGTTGGACTCGGCGCGCCACGAGTTCGAGGCCTTGGTCCGGAGCGTGCTGGGCGCGGAGGCGGCCGAGTCGATCGACTGGCGTCGTCCGCGGATGGTCTGCATCGCGGCCGGGTTCTCCCACCACGACCGCGTGGCCGTGCAGCGGCTGCCCGAGCGGATCGACCTGGTGCGCTACCGGGTGTTCGACGGCGGCCTGCTGGGCCTGCTCCTCGTCGATTCCTCGCCCGGCTCGCCGAGCCCCGCTTCGTCTCGGAGAAATCGGGGGCGGGACGCGGTGGTCGACAGCGCGCCGGTGGTCCCGGCGGCTCCTTCGTCCGCGGGTACCGGCCTCGTTCCCGAGTGCCTGCGGGACCTGTACAGGGAGCTGGACGAGGCGCTGACGGCGTGGGGCGACGTCGAGGTCGCGGTCCTGCGGCACTACATCGCCTACCGGCGGCTGGTGAACGTCGCGTCGGTGATCTTTCGTCCGAAGCACGAGGCGATCCTGGTGTACCTCAGACTCGACCCGGGCTCGGTCGAGTTGGAGGAGGGCTTCACCCGGGACATGCGCGGTATCGGGCACCTGGGGACCGGGGACCTGGAGGTGCGTCTCTCCTCGGCGGCCAACCTGGAGAAGGCCGCCCCGCTCATCCGGCGGGCGTTCGAAGCAGCCTGACGCAACAAGAAGGGCGGCTGACACATCGGTTACGCGATGCTCCAGCCGCCCTTCGGCGTCCTGCGGGCCGCCGGCCCGGGTTCTCTCCGCTCTCATGCTCAGTCCTCCGGTCCGGCCAGCTCGAAGTCGTCCTTGGTCAGCTCGGCCTGAAGCCGCTGCTCGGCGACATCGGCGTAGTGCGCGGACAGTTCGACGCCCACGAAGCGGCGTCCCTCGCGCAGGGCCGCGACGCCCGTGGAACCACTGCCGGTGAACGGGTCCAGGACGGTGCCGCCCTCGGGGCAGACCTGGACGAGCTGCTGCATGATCTCGACAGGCTTCTGGGTGATGTGGACCCTGCCCTTGCGAGGCTGAGAAGCGACGTAGTGGCCGGGCAAGTAGAGGTCGCGCGTGTTGTCGAGGGCCCCCTTGACGCCCCAGACGATGAACTCTGCGTCCTGCTTCGGCCCGCCCTTGCGGGGCCGGCTGGCGGGCTTGATCCACGGGATGGTGCCGCTCCAGGTCCAGCCGGCCATCTGCAGGGCGTCGGTCGTGGTCGGTTCCTGGCGCCAGTCGGAGAAGACCATGACCACCGCGTGATCGGTGGAAGCCCGGTACGCCTCGGTGAGCAGTTCGGTCAGCCAGGAACGGTAGGAGCGCTGATCGCGGTTCTCGCCGGGGAAGTTGGCGAGGTCGTGGGCCGAGTTGCCGGTGACGTACTTGGCGCGCGCGGTCCGTCCGGTGCGTTCCGAGCTCGTACGACCGCCTGAGTTGTACGGCGGGTCGGTGATCACCGCGTCTACGCTCTCGCCCGGGAGGGACTTCAGGACGGTCAGGGCGTCGCCGCGGTGCAGCGTGTAGCTCATGGGAAGGGCCTCTCTCAGGACATGGCGGCTGGGCCCGCTCCGAGCAGCCTTCAACGGCGTTCTTCCAGGGCGGGGTTGCGCTGGAGGTTAGCGGTGATTTCCGGCCGGGCCCAGCGAGGTGGGCTGCTCTGGCAGCACGGTCTGGGGAGTCGTTTGGTGCGGCCGGAATCCCGGTCTACTGTCACGCCCCGTGTCGCCGGGCAGGAGTCGACCTCCACCCCCGTTGACCTGTGCTTATCCGTGCTGTCTCGTCCAATCGAGCAGCATCGGAAGCGCGTTGACCATGCATGTCCGAGCACCGTCCGGAGGCCCCTGGTGTACTGCCTGAGATTACGAGCGCGGCTGGCTGCCGCGCATGACCTGAGACCGGCGTCCGGGAGCTACCAACTCCCTTGACCGGGCCCGCCCGAGCGGCGGATGCACATCGGCGCGGTGCCGACGGCGTTGCACGAGAAGTCGGCACCGCGCCTCCCACGAACACACCGAGGAGCCGCTGCGATGCAGCATGCCCTGATACATCCACGCCCTGCCCCCGCGCCGTCGCCCGGCTGGCATCGCCGCCTCGGTGAACGGCGGCGACGATGAAGAAGACGACCGGAGCCCTCCTCGGTCTCTGCGCAACTGGCCCGCTGCTACTGGCCATTCCGATTCTCGCCATCAGCGCCGGGACCGCCTCGGCCTCCTGCTCGACCGGCGGCGCACAGGCTGTGGACGGCGCCGCCGTCGCCAAGCAGGTGAAGGCCATCCTGGACGGCGATGACAAGGGCACGGTCTCCGTGCCGGGCCTGGACGACCCTGCCGATCAGGTGCCCAACGCCAAGACGATCCAGGCCACCGGCGTCGCGATGAACATCCCGGCCAAGGGGCAGATCGTGGCTCTGGCGACCGCCCTGCAGGAGAGCGGGCTTCGGAATCTGACCTACGGCGATCGCGATTCGCTGGGGCTCTTTCAGCAGCGGCCGTCGATGGGCTGGGGCACGGCGAACGAGATCCTCGATCCGGTGCACGCCTCGACCAAGTTTTACGAGGGGCTCAAGAAGGTGTCCGGCTGGCAGTCCCTGTCCATCACGCAGGCCGCCCAGGCGGTGCAGAAGTCGGGCTTTCCCGAGGCGTACGCCAAGTGGGAGCCGCTGGCCACCGCCCTGCAGAAGGCCATCGAGCCCCTACTGCCGAAGGCTGGCGCCGCGTCACCGAGTCCTTCGTCGTCCGGCTCGACCGACGCCAGCCCTTCACCCGAGGACACGGGTGGCTGTTCGGCCGACGGTGACGGGACGGACTTCGGCACCATCCCGGCCGGTGCTCTGCCGGCCGAGTACAAGATCCCTGCCAACGCTTCGCGAGAGGTGCAGACGGCGATCCGGTGGGCGCTCAGTCAGCTCGGCACGCCGTATCAGTGGGGCGGTAGCTGCACGAACTCCCATGGCAAGAACGCGATGGGCCGGTGCGACTGCTCCTCCCTGGTGCAGCAGGCGTACAAGGCCGCCGGGGTGTCCCTGACGCGAACCACGTACACGCAGGTCAAGGAGGGCAAGGCGGTATCCGTCGACGCACTTCGGCCAGGTGACCTCGTGTTCACGGAGGGAACGGCCGCCGTTCCCGAGCACGTCGGGATGGTCATCGGTCAGGGCCTGATCATCCATGCCCCGCACACCGGTGACGTGGTCCGCATTGCGACCCTCTCCTCCTGGAAACCGCGGATTCTCGCGGCCCGCCGAGTCATCTGACCGGCGCTTCCCCCTCCCCCTCTTCTCGCACCGCCGCTTCGCCCGAGCGGGCTTTGGCGTGCACTTAATCGAACTGGAGTTCAACACATGTATCTCGCCGAGAAGGTCATACAGCTCGCCTACGACCCCGGAATCAAGCCGAACGAGGGCGGCCTGCCGGGCCTGTCCGTCCTCAAGCAAGTGATGGGCTCGATCAATCTCTTCGGCCTCGTCGCCGTGGTCGGCGCCCTCGCCGTCAGCGCGGGCGTGTGGGCCTGGGGCCACCACTCGGGCGGTCACCAGGCGGAGGCGAACGGCAAGAAGGGCGTGCTGGTGAGCGCAGGTGCGGCCCTGCTGCTCGGTGCGGCGAACGGTGTCGTGGCGTTCTTCAGCACGCTTGGGACGCAGGTCCACTGATGGCTCAGCACTCCACTCACCCCGGCGGCGCATCTCGCGTGCGCCGCCGGGCGCTGCTCGGCACCGCCGTCCTGGTGGTGCTCGTCGCCCTCGCCGGCCTGGCCTCCTATCTCACCCGCGACGGCAGGAGCCCCTCGAAACCCCCTGCTCCATCCTTGAGTTCACCTGCGGCTGTCTCCCCGTCCGTGTCGTCCTCCGGTCCGTCGGCGCCGCGCACCGGTCCTGGTGATCTCCCGGTCCCGCCGAAGACCCGTGACCCGATCAAGTTCGGGAAGGCAGCAGCGGCGGCACTGTGGTCTTACGACACCCGCGCGTACTCGCAGGCCGAGCTACGCAAGGCGCTTCGCGGGTGGCTGACGACGGAGGCGAAGTACGCCGACCCGGCCTCCGTCGACAAGGTCGTCCCTTCGCGCGCGCTGTGGAAGGAGATGGCCGCCAACGGCCAGTTCGCCACCGCCAAGGTGCACGAGGGGCACTTCCCGAACGCCTTCACCCAGGCCCTTCAGGAAGACCCCGGAGCAATCACCGAGGCGTACGTCTACGCCGTCACGGTCTCCGGCAAGCAGTCGATCGCCTGGAAGGGCTCGCCCGCCGGCGGCGCGGAGAGCCGGTCCGCCACCCTCGCGGTCCAGTGCCGGCCCAAGCATCCCTGCGCCCTGGTCGGCGTCATGCCGTCCGTCGCGCCCTGACGCCCGTTCGAGAAAGGAGGTACGACCATGGGAGTCTGCGACTTCCCGCTGATGGACAAGGTGTGCGGCGCCGTCGAGTTCGCCACCAACCCGGGCGGCGCCGTCACCGACGGCCTCGGGGCGTGGATCGCGAAGTCGGCTGGGGAACTGGCGGCCAGCGCGGCCGATCTCGCGGCCAAGGCTGTCAACAAGACGACCGCCATCGATCTCAACGCCGGATGGTTCCGGGACAACTACGAACTCCTGCTCCCCATCGGGCTCGCCCTGACCGTCGGCATGTTCTGCATCCAGCTCATGCTCGCGGCCTGGCGACGTGATGAACGCGCGCTGGCTCAGGCGGCGTTCGGCACCATGACCGGCGTCCTGTTCAGCTTCTCCGCCATCGCTTTCACCACCGTCGCCATCACCGTGGTCGACGCCTTGTCCGACGGCCTGTTCCAAGCGGCCAACACCTCGATCGACGACGCGATCCGCCGCGTGATCAAGGTCAATCAACTGGGGGCCATGTACGGCCTGGGCTGGGGTATCCCCGCCCTGGTCGCCCTGGGGTGTGCGATCGGCGCCTTCCTCTACTGGGGTGTCATGGTCGCCCGCAAGGTCGGCGTCCTGATCATGGTCGCCCTCGCCGTGTTCGCCGGGGCCGGCGGCGGCTGGGAGGTCGCCAAGCGGTGGCGGCGCGGCTGGATCGAGGCCACCGCCACGCTGGTCGTCTCCAAGCTCCTGATGACCGTCGTCTTCCTGATCGGTGTCTCCGCCATGGGCAAATCCGACGCTAGTGACGGGATGGCGGCCCTGTCCGACGCGATGGCCGGCATCGTTGTGATGATCCTGGTGCTGCTCTGCCCGTATGCCACCTACAAGTTCGTCCACTGGGCCAGCGACGGCGGCGGCCACGACGACCTGCACCGCACCGGCGTCGCCGGTCTTGCGGTCACAGCCGGAGCCGCGAAGACCGCGGGCAGCCTCGCGATGCAGGCCAGGACCGGAGCGCCCGCTCCGCAGGGTCCAAGCCGGGTTCCCGGTGCAGGTGCCAACGGAGTCGCCTCCGGCATCAACCCGTCCGGCGGCGCCCTCAGCAAGGAGGGCATCGACGCCGGGCCGTCCAAGCAGCAGACCAGCTTCCGGTACGGCGAGGACCCGAACGCCACCGGTGACAAGGACCGAGCCCTGATCCAGCGGCCCGGGATCCCACCGCTGATCACGCGTCCCGGCGAGAGCGAAGCGGAGGGATCCGAGGCGGCCGTCCAGGGCGGCTCCGGCCATCTGGCGGGCACGTCGGCACCGGGCAGCAGGCCGGCCCCTGTACCGCCGGTCGACCCCGGACCGTCGGCCGCCGGTTCTCCGACGCCGACGACCTGGGTGTTCCCCACCCAGCCGCCTAGGGGTTCGTAACCCACCACGCCCCAGGGGCGGGCCGTGCTCCACGGCCCGCCCCCGCCTCACCCGACCAGCAGGAAGGTCCCGCCATGACGTACAGAAGATCACCACGCGCCCTGCCCCCCCACCGTTCTCACCGTCTGGAGCCACCTTGTCCGGCAATCACCAGTCCCCCACGGCCACTGTGAAGTTCCCCCACCGCAGCAGGCGCGGCATCCTGCTCGGCCTGACCGCCCCGCAACTGATCGTCGCCGGCCTCACCGGCCTTCTCCTTCTCGCCGTGGTCCTGACCCGCGGCGTAGTCGGTGCCCTCGAACTCATACCGTTGTGGGCGCTCATCGCCCTTCTCGTCTTCGTCCGCCACCGGGGCCGTGCCCTGGCGGACTGGGCTCCGATCGTCGCCCGGTACGCTCTGCGCCGGATGCGCGGCCAGCTCGTCTGGCTCACCCGGCCCTCCCGCCGGCCGACCCGCGAGGGGCTCCTTCATCTACCCGGCACCGCGGCCAGCCTGCGGGTGGTCACCGCCCCCGACGGTAGGTACGGTGCGGTCCACGACCCGCACAGCGGCACGCTGACCGCCGTGGTCAAGGTGTCCTCGCGCGCCTACGCGTTGCTCGACCCGGGCACCCAGCAGGCCAACGTCGGCGGTTGGGGACGCGCACTAGCAGCGCTGGCGCGTACCGGGCAGGTCGCCCGCATCCAGGTGATCGAGCGCACGGTGCCGGACTCCGGCGACGCCCTGCGCCGTTACTGGGAAGAACACGGGCAGCCGCACGCTGCCACGGCGGGTCCGATCTACAGCGAGCTGATCCAGAGCGCGGGCCCGGCAGCCGCCCCGCACGAGGCGTACGTCGCGGTGTCACTGGACACCAAGGCGGCGCGACGCCTGATCAACCAGGCCGGCGGGGGTCTGACGGGTTCCTTCAGCGTCCTGGCGCAGCTCACGTCCACCTTCGACCAGGCCGCGCGGACCGCCGGGCTCAATCCGACGGGCTGGCTCACCGCTCACGAGATCGCGGCCGTTGTGCGCACCGCGTACGACCCCAAGTCCCTTGCAGCGCTGGACCCTTGGTCGACCGACGGCCGTCCCGAGGCCGAGCCTGCCGCTGCCGGACCCGTCGTGGTCGTCGAGAAGGCGGACCACATCGCGACGGACTCGGCCGTCCACGCCACGTACTGGGTGGAGAACTGGCCCAGGACCGAAACCAGCGCGGGCTTCCTGCACCAGCTCCTGTTCACCGGCGGAGTTCGGCGCACGCTGTCGCTCTCCTACGAGCCGAAGGGCTTGGACGCCGCCCTGCGTGACGTCCAGCGCAAGAAGGCCAGCGTGATCGCCGACGCCGCCGAACGGGCCCGGCGCGGCCAGGTCGACTCCGAGGCGGACTCGGTCGAGTACCAGGACATCAAGTCCCGCGAACGGCAGCTCATCGCGGGCCATGCCGATGTCGCGCTGACCGGGCTGCTGACCGTCTCGGCCGACTCCGAGGACGAACTGCGTTCCGCCTGCGCGGTCGTGGAGACCGCCGCCGTCGGTGCCCAGCTCGACCTGCGGCCACTGACCTGGCAGCAGGCCGAAGCGTTCACCGCCGCCGCCCTGCCACTCGCTCGCGCCGCCTGACGCCGGCCTCCCACCTTTCGAAAGAGCACTCTCATGTCCCGCACCGCCAGCCCGCCCGCGCAGGACTTCGTGCCCTTCGCCACCGCCGCGCTCGACTTCCACCGCGCACTCAACATCCCCGGCGGCCCGCTCGTCACCACCCGTGCCGAGCTCGACGCCCTGCACGCCCACCTCGTCGCGCTGTACGAGCTGCTCGACGCCCACACCGGTCGTACCGCCAACCTCGTTCCGGCCGAGGGCAACCAGCTCCGCACCGCACGCACGCGGATCTGGCACGCCGCCGAGCACCTCCACGCCGCTTACCACGCGGCGCCCCGGCCGGACTCCGGCGAGGTGCTCGAACCGGAGGCGTGCCGGGCCGGCCTGCCAGAAGGCGCGCCGGAGTTGACCATCTGCCAGCGCCATCAGCGCACCGCGCACCTGGTACGCCGCCGCACCACCCCGGCCGACCTGCACGCACCGTTCACCGGCCTCGTGCGCCGCTGACTCTCATTCCTTCTGGAGAAACGTTCATGTCCCGCACCCGCGCCAGCGCCTCCCCTCTCTATGTGCCCCGCAAGGCGTCGCGTGCCGAGCAAAGGGCCGCCCGAGCCGGTTTCGCCGAGGCCCGCCGCCAGGCCCGCCTCGCAGGAATACCTCCCAAGCACCGCACGGAAGAAGCCATCGACCCGGAGCTGCGGCCGACCTACCCAGCGACAGGTCGTCCCGGTCGCGCCTCGGCCCGGAGCGGCAAGCTCCGCCTGCCAGCCCACCGGATGACCACCGCCACGGCCAGCGGCGCCTACCCGTTCGTGGCCGAGGGCGGCCTCGGGGCCGAGGGTGTCTTCATCGGCCGCGATGTCCACGCCGAAGCCGCCTTCTGCTTCGACCCGTTCTCGCTCTACAACAGCGGCCGGATCGACGGCTTCACGAACCCGAACGTGGTCCTCGCCGGGATCATCGGCATGGGCAAGTCGGCTCTGGCAAAGTCCATCGCCACCCGGTCGATCGCCCACGGCTACCGCATCTACATCCCCTGCGACCCCAAGGGCGAGTGGACCGGCGTCGCACAGGCCCTCGGCGGCTACAGCATCGCCCTCGGCCCGGGACTCCCCGGCCGGCTGAACCCGCTGGACGCCCCACCCCGGCCCGCCTCCGTCGGCCAGGACGACTGGGCAACCGAGGTCCGAAAGCGCCGCCTGATGCTGCTGGCCGGCCTGGCACGCACCGTGCTGAAGCGCGATCTGCTGCCGATGGAACACACCGCCCTGGACCTCGCCCTCGACCTCGTCGTCGCCGAGGCCACCGACCGAGGCACGGTGCCGCTGCTCGGCGAGATCGCGCAGGCCCTCGGCTCGCCCGAGCGTCTCGACCAGGCGCTCGGTCACGAGGGCGGGCACCTGGGGTCTGCTGCCCAGGACCTCGCGCACGCCCTGCGCCGCCTGGTGCACGGCGACCTCAGCGGCATGTTCGACGCCCCCTCGACGGTGGCGTTCGACCCGACCGCGCCGATGCTGTCCATCGACCTCTCCCGCCTCGGCGGCGCCGGAGACGACACCGCGCTGGTTCTCGCGATGACCTGCGCGAGCGCGTGGATGGAGTCCGCCCTCGCCGACCCCGACGGCGGCCGGCGCTGGGTGATCTACGACGAGGCGTGGCGGCTGATGCGGCACGTGGGTCTGCTGGAGCGGATGCAGAGCCAGTGGAAGCTGAGCCGTGGGCTCGGCATCGCGAACTTGATGGTGATCCACCGGTTGTCGGACCTGCTCTCGGCGGGCGATGCCGGTTCGCGTGGCCGGGTGCTGGCCGAGGGTCTCCTGGCCGACTGCTCCACCCGCATCATCTACCGCCAGGAACCCGACCAGCTCGCCGCCGCCGCGTCGCTGCTCGGCCTGACCGGCGTCGAGACCCAGGCGGTGTCCGCCCTGACAAAGGGCCGGGGTCTGTGGAAGGTCGCAGGCCGCTCCTTCATCACGCAACACATCCTGCACCCGGCGGAACGCGAGCTGTTCGACACCGACGCCCGCATGGCGGCCTAAGCCCGCAAGTTCGTCATTTCTGAAGCGTCGAACGGCACAGGAACAAGGATCGAACATGTCTACCTCCCCTCTTTCTCCCACGTCGGCCGGAAACCAGCCGCCGACGGCCACCGATGCCCTGGCGTGGCGGCAGCACGTCCCTGCGCTGGCCTCGGCCGCCGCCGGTATCAGGCAGGCGTCCGAGGCCTGGGACGCCGTCTCGGACTCCTTCTGTGATCCGGACGGCTGGCCCATCGACGAGGAGGGCTACGCGGACGGCAAGGTGAAACGCGATGCCAAGGCGTGGAAGCACGCCGAGGTGTTCCTCGACCACGGACCCGAGGTACTGGCCGGGGTCCGCGCCGCCGCTCACGGTCCCGACTACGTCGAGGGACCCGTCGCCGACGACCTGCGCCGTCTGCGCGGAATCGACACCACGCTGGAACGTGCAGGCCAGATCCGGCACGAGTGGGACAACGTCTTGGCGCTCATGGAAGCCTCGCAGCCGGGCTCGCGAGAGTTCTACCAGGAGAGCGTGGAGGAGCAGCGCAACTCCGAGGGCTGGCACTACGCGGACGAGCTGTCCTACCAGGGCCCTGCGCTCGTCCGAGCCGCCGAGCACCTAGCCAACCGGGCGGACGCCGAGCAGCCTGCGCACACCGAACGGGCGCGCATGGCCCTCGCCCGGTCCGCTCCCGGCACCCACGCCGACCTCGCCCTGCCCGCTTCGCATCCTGTCCCCCCGGCGCCAAATTCGCCGGCCCCCGGCCGTGGACGCTCCTAGCACCGAGTCACGGCAGCACCAAACCGGCCGATCTCCCGGACCCTCGTGACCCACCGCACCTCTTCCAGCGCCACGCGCCTGCGGCTCATGCCTTGGGCGCGGGGCGTCCGGCCACGGAGAAACCCCATGCACCCCGACAACACCCTCACCACCTTCACGCGGATCAGCGCGCCGTCTTCCCGGTCCGCGGCTTCCGAACAGGCCCGCCGGTTCGCGGCCTTTACTGCTGCCTTCCGGCAGCGCGGCCTGGAGTGCACCATCGAGTACGGCCTCAGCGACTACATCGTCCACGCCGAGCTTCCCGACGGCAGTTCGCTGATCATCTCGCCGCCGCAGGAGCCGCCGTCCGAGCACCCCGAGTCGCCCGAGAGCTGGATGGTGACCCGTCACCGGTCCGCCGAGCCCGCGGTGTACGAAGTGGTCTACGACTCCGAGCCCGACGGCCCCGATGCCCGGCACAGCGGCAGCATCCCGGATCTGCTCACCGCCGTCGACGCACGTCTGGACCGGCTTGGCGTGCCGCCGCGCCAGGAGCAGGAACGATCCGTCGAGGAGCGCACTGCCGATGCGACGCCGCACCGCGCAGGCTTCGTCCCTGATCCGTCACGGCTAAGAGGTCCTAACAAAGGCGTTGGACGTGTCGGTGGGTGATGAGGCAGGTGGCGAGGCCGAGGAACGCTTCGTGGATGTCGTCGCGTCTCTCCCATCGGATGCGTAAGCGGCGGAAGCCGTGAAACCAGGCGATGGTGCGTTCGACAACCCAGCGGAAGACGCCCAGGCCGGTGCCGTGTGGCTGGCCCCGCTCGGCGATCACCGGGCGGATACCGCGCTGCCAGAGCAGGCGCCGGTACTTGTCGTGGTCGTAGCCGCGGTCGGCGAACAGCATGTCCGGTCTGCGTCGCGGTCGCCCGACAACGCCGGCAACCGGTGGGACCTTGTCGAGCAGGGGCAGCAGTTGGGTGACGTCGTTGCGGTTGCCGCCGGTCAGTGACACCGCGAGCGGGATGCCCTGGCCGTCGGTGAGGACGTGGTGCTTGCTGCCGGGTCGCGCGCGGTCGACCGGGCTCGGCCCGCTTTTGGGCCGCGCCGAGCCGCCCGGACGTGAGAGGAGTCGATCACCGCCCGCGACCAGTCCAGCTTGTTCGCGGCCCGCAGCTTCTTCAGCAGCACGACATGCAACCGGTCCCACACGCCGGCCTCGTTCCACGCGGCCAGGCGCCGCCAGCACGTCATGCCCGAGCCGAAACCCAACTCCTGGGGCAGGTACTCCCATTGAATGCCCGTGTGCAGCACGAACAAGATCCCGCACAACGCCTGCCGGTCCGGCACCCTCGGCCGGCCCGCCACCAGCTTCGGGCCCGGCTCGATCAGCGACCACAGTTCATCCGACACGACCCACGGCCGCGCTTGACGCTTTCCCACACCGAAACCAACGACAGGACAAGCTGACAGTCACATGATCAACGACTTCTGTTAGCGCTTCTAAGCGCTGCCCTCGCCCCTTCGCCGTCGGCCGGACACCACGCGGTCCCGGCCGGTCCACCGGCAGCGTCGTCCGCGCACACCGCGCTGCCACCCGCGCGCCCTTCGTCCTCCCTCGGGCGCTGACCCTCACCGTCTTGGAGTCCTTCGTGTACCGCATCGGCAGAAGCAATCCGTCCCTCGACCACCACTGCGACCGAGCCCACCCCGGATGGATCCGCCATGCCCAGCCACTACGACGCACTGCCCGATCTCGCCTTCGGCCACCACCCCGTCCACGGCATCGTTGCCGCGAACCCGAAAAACCTCGCAGCCAGCGAGTGGATGCTGAAGCACTTCGACTTCCAGCCCCTTCCCGGCCAGCCGACGCTGTACTCGCTGGTCGACCAGGCACGTGACGGGCAGGGCCGTACGGCCCGAGCCGTCGAGCTGCTGCGCAAGTCCGGCTACCGGGTCGACATCGACGCCGCGCTCGCCCCCTCGCCGGCACGCGATGTGGCGCCTCTCCGTGACCGGGCTCCGCTCGGCGAGCCCGATGTCGCCTTCGCCGAGCATCCTCAGCTCGGCATCATCGCGGCTGTCGACAACCGCGCCTCCGGGCTCACCGCACTCGCCCTGGTGGAGCACGGCTGGCGGCACGAGCCGAGCCTGGACATCTACACGTTGCCCGCCGGCACGGGTCGGGACGAGGCGCTGGGGAAGGTCGCGGACGCCGCGCTGGCGCTGCACCGGTCCGGCGTCCCGGTCGCGGTGCAGCCCCGCCTTGCTCAGGACGTAGCGGCACGTTCTCGCCCTGCTCCCATACCGGCCACGTCACGTGAACGCGGCCAGGGCGCTCCTCGCGCGTCTCCAATCAGCGCCGCCGCCCTCGCTGCCAGCCCAGCCCGTTCCGGTCTCCCGAGCAAGGCACCGGCCCCCGCACCCGTCAACTCGGCCGCGGCATCGCGTGCGGTCGACCCGCGCATCGCGTTTTCCCGCACCCGCTGATTCAACTTCCTTAAGGAGATGGCCCCATGGCCGTGAAGACCATCTGGTCGATCAACCACACCTGCGGTCACCAGGCCGACCGCGATCTGTCCGACCGGGCGGCCGACCGCCGGGCGGGCTTCGCCGAGTGGCTCGCCGAGCAGGAGTGCACCGACTGCTGGCGTGCCTCCAAGGAGGGCGACGACCAGGACAAGGCCGCGTGGCTCAAGGCCAAGCGCGCCGAAGAGCAGGCCGAGTCCGAAGCCTGGTCCGCGCAGTACCGGATGCCTCCTCTGGAGGGGACCGCGCGGGCCGTGGCCTGGGGTCTGCGCTGTCGCCACCAGGTCCTGGCCGCCGCCTACACCGCTCTGGTCCTCGAAGGCGACACCAGCGAGACCGAATGGGAGGGGGTCGAGGGCACCGCTCGTAGCGTCACCCGTGCCGGGTGGTGGATCGACCAGCGCTCCTCCGAACCGGACGACCTCGCCGAGCTGCTTCAGGCCGCCACCGAGGCCGACCGGCCTACCGAGAACCCCTACTTCTGACCGCTGGGGTGCCCCTCTGCGGCGGGTCACCCGAACCGCCGCAGCCCCTACCAGCGATCCCCAGCCAGGCCAAACCTCGAATCCTGCGGATCCTCTCCCCGCCAGCCCAAGTACGGCGCAGCGCCGCCGACCCGGGACACCTGCCCCGAACCCAGGAGGCCCACGTGCCTGCCCCCTCGATCACCATCACGTCCGAGTTCAGCGGCAGCGTCGTCGCCAAGGGCGCCACCGACGACCTGTCCGCCCAGCTCCTCAAGCACGCCGGTTTCAAGCAGATCGACGACTGGCACGGCCGGCGTCATCGTCTGCCCACCACTATGCCGCTCGCCGACCAGGTCGCCATCGCGACCCACGCGGTCGAGATGCTCCGTGCAGCCCGCTACGACGTCGACCTGCCGCCCTCCCTGGATACGGCCCGGATGAACCCCCCGGTGTCTGTCCTTGGGCCTTATACCGCTGGAGCGGAACTCCTTCAGATCACCGACGCGATCAGGGCCGCCAAGACCGGGTCCGGCCTCCAGAATGCGGTCGATCACCTCATTCACCCCGAGCACGGTGCCCTGGAGCGCGTCCGGGAAGCGCTGGAGGCAGCAGGCGCGCAGGTCACTGACCTCGACGGCGAGGCGTACGGACTCGCCGACCGGTTCGACTTCGCTGCGGAGTTCGTCAGCGCTGCGCAGTCCGAACTTGTCGACTCCGAAGAGGAGTTGCGCCAGGTCGGCACCGCGTCCGAGTCCCGCGCCGAGTCACGGATGCGGTACTCGGCTCTGTCCGATCAGCGCGGCGCCGCTCTGGCCCCGTCGCCCGCAGCGGCCAAGGCCAAGGTCCCCTCGGCGCCCGGCACTGAAACGGCGCCGTCCAACGCAGCCGTGCACCCGTCGCGCATCTCGGGCCCTCGGCGGTGACCGCCGTCTTCGTCCCTTTCTCTGACGCCCGGGACAACCGCCGAGGAGGGCTGCGTGCCTGAGTACTACTCCAGCATCGGCGAGGCCATCGGTGCTGCGATGCAGCACAACGTCCGGCTCGCGCACCGCGGTGTGGCACCCGGCTCCGACGCGCCGCTGCAGGTCCGGCACCTGCCCAGTGCTTCCGCCGACCCCATACTCCGTGCGCGGGATGATCGCCCGTCTCACCGAGGACGCATCGCCTGCCGAGGTCGCGGGAATTCTGGAGGAGGTCAACGGTGCGGGCGCTGGTCGGCGCGCTGCCTCAGCTGACCGAGCTCGTCGCTGCTGCGGCCGACTGGACCCGTGTCCGTCTGACGTTCGACGACCCGCACCACATCCCGACCTTCGAGACCTGGACGCGGCTGGCCGCCGCCCACGGGATGCTCCAGGGCGTCGGGGAGCAGTTGGAGGTTGCCGAGGACGGGGTCACCGCGTGCCCGGCGGAACGGACCGATCCCCGGCACCACAAGATGGTCAGCGTTCTGCGGACCCGGGAGCTGCTCGACGACGTCCTCGGCGTGAGCCCCGTCGGCGCCGCGCCTTCCGCCCCGGATCCGGGCCTCGTCGGCGAGGCCGTCGATCCCGAAGCCCGGCGTCTGGCCGCCGCCCGCCAAGTCTCTGCGGTCACGACCACCGCCAGCACTGCCACCAGGGCCACGCCGCCCGCCGCACCATCACTTCCTGCGGCCCGCCCCGTCACCCGACGCCGCTGAACCCTTCTCTTCGATCCTCAAGGAGTGAGCCCGTGAACTGCACGAGAGCCGAGCGCGCCCCTCCCCCCTCCCGCTCACACCGCCAAGGAACCGCCTTGCCCTCCCCGCGTACCAGCGCGCCCTCGACCACCACCGGGTCGGACGCGCTCCTCTTCTTCCTGATCGGCGCCGTCGGCGCCGCCCTCGCCTTCGCCTCTCTCGCCTGGCTGACCGGCAACCTGACCAACTCTCTTGTCGGCAGCGGTCCGTGGGCCCCGTTCCGCGCGGACGCCCTGCTGCACCCCGAGGTGCTGTGGCCGACCCTGAGCAGCACCGCGCTGCTGGTCGGCGCCCGCGTCATCCCCGGTCTGCTCACCCTGGCCCTGTTCACCACCGGCTTGATCTGGTGGATGCGCTGGCGGTCCGGTGCCAAGTCCGGTCTGGCCCGCAAGGGCGACGTGGCGTCGCTGCTGGACAAGGAGATCACCGCCAAGGCGAAGAGCCTGCGGCCGTCTCTGAGCGACCGGGAGGGTAAAAGAGGTCGCTCCCGCTGACCGCGGCATCCTGCTCGGCACCCTTGCCCCGGGTCGGGCCGAGGTCCGCGCTTCCTGGGAGGACGTGATCGTCGCGATCATGGCCCCGCGTTCCGGAAAGACCTCGGGGCTGGCGATCCCCGCGATCCTCTCGGCGCCCGGCCCGGTCCTGCTCACCAGTAACAAGGCCGCGAACGACGCCTTCACCGCGACCGTGGACGCCCGCACCGAGGTCGGCACAGTCTGGACCCTCGACCCCCAGCAGATCGCTCACCACCCGCGCGAGATGTGGTGGGACATCCTGGCCGACGCCCGCGACCTGGCCGGCGCGAAACGGCTCGCCGGACACTTCGTCGCCGCGAGCGTGGACGAGTCCAGCGGTTCCGACTTCTGGTCGACCGCCGCGTCCAACACCTTGGGCGCGCTGTTCCTGGCCGCCGCCAGCCACCGGCGGCCGGTCACCGACGTCCTCGCCTGGCTGGCTATGCCAGCCGACCGGTCCCCGGTGGACCTTCTCACCGATGCCGGTCACGACGCGGTCGCCGCCCAGCTCCAGGGCACCGTCTCGGGTGCGACCGAGACCCGCGACGGCATCTACGAGACCGCACGGCAGTACGCGAGCTGCCTGCTCGACCCGGACGTCGCGGCCTGGGTCACGCCGACCGCGGACTTCCCCGAGTTCAAGCCCTTCGCCTTCGCCACGTCCCGCGACACGCTGTACCTGCTGAGCAAGGACGGTGGCGGCAGCGCGAGCGCGATCATCGCGGCGGCGGCTGACGCCGTGATGCGCGCGGCCGTCGTCGTCGCCGAGCGCTCCGGCGGACGGCTCGACCCGCCTGCCCTGTGTGTCCTCGACGAGGCCGCCAACGTGTGCAAGATCTCCGATCTCCCCGACCTGTACAGCCACTTGGGCAGCCGGGGCGTCATCCCGATGACGATCCTGCAGTCCTACCGCCAGGGCCAGCGGTGCTGGGGCGAGGCCGGGATGGATGCCCTGTGGTCGGCGGCCACCGTCAAGATCATCGGGTCGGGTATCGACGACGCCGACTTCGCCGACCGCCTCAGCAGGCAAGTCGGTGACCACGACGTCCAGACCACCTCGGTCTCGACCAGCGAAGGCGGCAAGTCAACCTCGGTAAGTATGCGCACCGAGCGGATCCTGCCGCCCGACGCGATCCGTGCCTTGCCCAAGGGCAAGGCGCTGCTGCTGGCCACTGGCATCCGGGTCGCGATGCTCAACCTGAAGCCCTGGTACAAGGAACCCTCAGCCAAGGTCGTCGGGCCCTCCTCCGCCCGCGCCACGAAGGCCATCACCGAGCGGGCCCTCGCCAAGACCATCGGCCACGGCGACTTCGGGCTGTCGGTATGAGCGCGCCCCGTTCCCGGCGGCTGGCCCACACGCCGGTCGTTGTGCGCGACGGCCAGTGGTGGCTGGTCTCCGATTCGGGTTCGGTCCTCGCCGCCGACCCGGAGTTCACCGCCGAGCTGGACCGCTTCGCCGCGTCGATGACCGCCGCCGATCAGGCCGTCGCCCTTCTCCGTGTCAAGGGTGAGCCGCCAGCTCCTGCCCGACCTGGAGGCCGTCGTTGAACCCGCTGCTGAAAGCGGAGCAGGCGGTCCTCGGCGCGGCGCTGATCGACCCGGGCCAGCTCTCGCACCTGGACTGGCTCGCGCCGGATCACTTCTACCGGCCCGTCCACCAAGCCTTGTTCGCCGCGCTCCGCACGCTCCGAAACGATGGCCACCCGGCGCTTTCAGCCGATGGGCCGGTGCCGCTGTCGTGGGTGACCGACGCGGTTCACGAGGCCGGCCTCCACGTCCGGGGGCTGACCGCGTCCTACGCCCACACTCTGATCTCGGCCTGCCCGCGCTCCGAACACGCTCCGGTGTACGGCCGCATGGTGCTGGAGGGAGCGATCCACCGCACCATCGCCCAGCACGCAATCCGCCTCCACCAGGCGGCTCGCGCCGACGCCGTCCAGGGCGAGGTCAAGGGAGCGCTGCGCACGGCGGACGTCCTGGCAGGAGTGCTCGCCGATCTCGCGCGCCGCTGGGGAACTGATCCACGCCCGGTCGCGCCCACCGCTGCACCAGCCGCCGCCGTGACCACCGTCTCGACGCCGGTCCAGTCCGACCAGACCGCCGAGGACGAGCAGTTCCTCCTGGCCGTCCTCACCGAGCAGCCGAGGGCCATGGACGAGGTAGTGGACTGGCTGCGGCCGGGAGACTTCGCCGATCCGGCCCACGGGCAGGTCTACCGATGCCTCGGCGCGCTGCACCATCGCGGCGAGCCCATCGACCGGATCACCCTGCTCTGGGAGGCCCAGCGGCGCGGCCTCCTGGCCGACGGCACCCTGTCGGGCGAGCAACTGACCGCCATCGGCGACGGCATGGTCCCCGGCAGCGCCGAATGGTTCGGACACCGGGTGATGCGCTCCTCCCTCACCCGCACCGCAGCCACCTCCGCACGCTGCATCCGGGCCCTAGCCGAGGACGAGGCCCTGGGACCCGGCCGGCTGATCAACCACGCCCTACACGCCCTCGGCCCACTCGACGAGGTACGTACCCGCTGGGCAACCACGAAGGGCAGTCCGGCCCCGAAGCCGACAGCCTCCGCTCCATCGGAAGGTGAACCGCCTCCGGCCCGGGTGCAGGCCGCCCGCGCCCGCAGCACGCCACACCCCGCCGCATCACCCCCGACCCGGACCGGCCCCATCCCCGCGCCGACCGCCGCCCGGCGACCCTCGCGCGCCCGCCCCTAACGCCACTCACCACCCAGCCCACCTCCCCGTACCCTCCTTGGACTTCGCCTTGATCGACTCCCCTTCCTCCGACGTTCTGGCCCTGCGCGGCGGCGACCTTCGCGCCGCCTCCGCGGGTCCTCCGCTGATCGGGTCGCTCTGCTCCGGGTACGGCGGCCTCGACCTGGGCGTGCAGTCCGCCCTCGGCGGGACCCTGGCCTGGCACGCGGAGGTCGATCCGAACGCCTCGCGCGTCCTGGCCCGCCACTGGCCGAGCGTCCCGAACCTGGGCGACATCACGACCGTCGACTGGTCCGCCGTCCCCCGGGTGTGCGTCCTCACTGCGGGTTTCCCCTGTCAAAGACGTCTCGGTCGCCGGCCGCCGGGCCGGACTCAACGCCCAGACCCGCTCCGGGCTCTGGCTGCACGTCGCCCGTGCGGTCGAGGCCCTCCGACCCTGCCTGGTTGTGATCGAGAATGTGCGCGGCCTCCTCACCTCCCCCGCCGGCTCCCCTGGCGACGTGGAGCCCTGCCCGTGGTGTCTGGGAGACACCCCAGGTCAGCCTCCTTTGCGGGCACTCGGTGCCGTACTCGGATCCCTGGCCGACCTGCGGTACGACGCGAAGTGGATCGTGCTTCGTGCCTCCGACGTCGGGGCCCCTCACCGGCGCGAGCGGACCTTCCTTGCCGCCTGGCCCGCCGGAGACTCTGCTCAAGACGCCGACCAGCAACATCGGCAAGAACGGCGGCTCCCAGCACCCCACGAAGCGGAAGAGCGGCGGGCACGGTCCGAACCTGGCCGACGAGGTCGAGTGGCTACTGCCGACCCCGAAGGCGTCGGACGGGATCAAGGGCTCGCCCAACCAGCGGCACGGGAACGGGGACATGACCCTGCCCAGTGCGGCGGCCTCGCTCTCCCCCGCCCGTCGGACCAGCGGCAAGGAGCGGCGCCCTTCCCGGACGGCGGCGGCCCTGCCACTGTGGGCGGAGGAGTCGCCGGAGGCCGAGAACCGCACCGGCAATGGGGACCGTACGCAGCCGCCATCACCCGCTGGGAGAGGCTCACCCGTCCCGCACCGGACCCCACGGACGGGGCCGGGCGGCTGCGGGCCGACTTCGTGGAGTGGATGCAGGGCCTGGAGTCCGGCTGGGTCACCGCCACCCCGGGGCTCGGACGGCCGGCGCAGCTCACCGCGCTCGGTAACGGCGTTGTCCCCCAACAGGCCGCGCGTGCCTTGCAGTTGCTGGCACCTCCCTTCCCGCGCTGCCCGCGTTGTGCGGGCGGGTAGCGCTCCACTACCGGGTTTTCCCGGCCCGGCCAAACCGTGGTTTCTCCGGATCCTCTCGGGCATGTCGCCGTCTCACAGATGGAGCAAGCCCCCATGCCCGACCCCAGCCCTACCTCTTCCGTCCCCGAACCGTTCCGCGTCCCGGACGGGGACCTCGACGACCTTGCCAGCGCCCTCGCCAAGACCATGGCCGAGGTCAGGCAGCACGGCATCATTCTCGACCGCCTCGGCTCCGAACCCGCACCCGATCCCGCTGACCCCCAGCAGGGAGACGGCGCTTCGGCAGCCGAGGCGGCCGACACCACTCAGCCCGACGGGCCCTCCTCGGTCTTCATCGTCGCCCTGGGCGGCAAGGCATACGCCGCCGAACTCACCGTCCTCAGCAACTGGGTGCACCACCTCTTCCTCCCGGTCTACGGCCGGGAGATCAGCACCACTCGACCGTGGTGCGCGCAGTGGCACGAACACCCCGAGGCCGTCGCCCGGCTCCACGCGCTCTGGCTCGCGTGGCAGCAGCTCACCGACACGGAGGCCGGCCTGTCCGGTCCTTCGACCTGGCACCGCGACCACCTGGACCAGGCGCTGGTGCACCTGCGCGCCCCCGACGGGCCCTTCGCCGCGTGCACGACGAGCACAACCCGGCCCAACCACCGCGTGCTGGCCACCCCGTCGCCCAAGCAGGCGGGAGCATCGGCGTGAACGACGACCTCGACTTCGACCTCGACGAGCTCGCGCCCGCCGATGCCGCCTCCGAGGAGGAGCTGGACAGGCTCTGGTCCGGTGACATGAAGGTCCTGTCCCAGCACCACACCACGCCCAACGGCTCGCACAGCTTCGTCCTCGCCCACGACCAATCGGCGACATGGGGGATCCCCAACTCGCCCCAGCTCGTTGCAATCGCGGTCGCTCGGGACCTCAGCCTTTCCACGTTCACTCTGCAGACGAGCCACCACGCCACGACGGCCTTCGCCCAGAACTGGTTTGCCGAACGCGGCTGCCCACCCGAGCACATCGCTCTCGTCGGCAACGACCACCTCAAGCCCGACGACGACCTCACCCTCCAGGTGGAACAGCAGATCCGGGAGTCCGGCACTCGCTACGAAGTCCTCGACACCCACACCTCAGACTACGACCCGAGCGAGACCTGGACGCTGACCCGCGACTCCGATGCTCGTCAGGCGCCGGTTCGCGTCTTCCACGAAGAGTGGAACCACGACGCCGGCACCTACACGATGCGTGAGGGTGCCTTCGCCGACGTGGATGCCGCCCGCTCCTGGCTGAACGACCGCAACGGGCCGCTCCCGGAGCCGCCGGAGTACAGCAGCCGCAACGGCGCCGTCCTGCGGGCCCGCATCGCCCGTGCCGCCCTGGCCCGGTCGGCCGCCGCCTCCACCACGTCGAAGTCCGGCCTCGACGCCACCCGCGTGCCGCCGACGACGGGGGCGGTCCAGCGTCCGGGGCAGGGGAGGCTGCTGTGAGCCGCGCCCGCTTCGCGTTCGCCGCGCACCCCGACGCCATCGCCGACCTGCGGGAACTTCCAGACGAGGTACGGGACTTGGCACTGCTGGAACTGCAGAACCTGGTCCACGGAAGTGACGACTGCCTGCCGCTGAAGGGCCGTCTCTCCGGCTTCCACAAGGTCTACGTCGACCCTTCCGTCGCCTACCGGATGGTCATCCAGTTCCGCCCCGCCCCACCGACCTCGACCCACAAACGCGAGGTCTATCTCGTCGCCGCCGGAAGTCGGAAGGACTACGCGGTCTACCGCTCGGCCCACCTGCGCACCGGCCCCCAGCAGGACACCGAAACGGCCTCCGCCGCCGAGGCCCGGGTCCAGGCCGCCCGGTCCCGCTCCACCCTCACCACCAGTCGCGCGACGGCCTCCCCCACAGCCCCTCCCCCCACGGCCCGCTCCACGGCCGCCGCTTCCCGAAAGGCCCCTCAGCGATGACCACCGACCGAGCCCCGCTGTCCCGTACCGACCTGGCCGGCCTCCTCACCGAGGCCTCGCAGAGCGTCTCCGCCATCCTCACCACCGAATACCCGACGGCCCCCAGCCGCTCCTACCTGCACCCCGTACTGGGCGCACTGGCCGCGGGGCCCCAGGTCGTCGGCGAGCTGAACGACCGACTCGAAGGCTTCGTGGCCGATGAGCCCCGCCCCGCCACCCCGGCGGTCCTGTTCACCCTGGCCTCCTACGCCTTGGCTTTGGGGTGGCTCACTGAGTCCCTCGCCGAGCTGACCACCGCCGTCGACCGGATCTGCACCCGCGCGGGCATCCCCATTGAGCCCCTGGACCCGGTCGTCACCGCGCGCGACAACGCCGAGCACGACAGCAACTTCGACTTCTCGTTCAGCGCGCTGGAGCTGGCGGCGATCCGCAGCGCGGCCGAGACCGCCGGCCTCCCGCCGGCCGATTACGTCGCGGTCCTGTCCGAGTCGCTGCTCGCCGCCTCCCGGATCACCGACGCCTGCGTCGAGATCTCCAGCGGCCTGCTCGAAGACGCCGCGTGCATCCTCGGCGAGGCGATGACCGACCATGTCTGGGTCGGCGACGGGCCCAACAGCCTGCCCACCCTGGTCCGCTCGCTGCTCGCCCGGATGGAGGCGACGCAGTGAACCCCCACGACGCGGCCAAGCGGCCCGGCGCGCACCTCGTTGCCGAGGAGTTCGGCGTGGAGGACCCCTGGGCGTTGAGCGACAACCAAACGCTGGGCGACCCGCTCGGCCTGGTGGGCAGGATGGTCGCCGAGGCCGCCGGCGAGGTCGACGAGCTGCACGGCGAACTGACCCGCACCGCCCAGTCCGCCGTCGACCTGCTCGCGCCCGTTGCCCGAGGCGAGCACGCAAGTATGCGCGGCTGGTACGGCGTGTTGCGGACCACCGGCCCGCAGATCGAGCTGCTGGTCGCCCGCCGAGGCGCGGCCTACGAACAACTCACCCGGTCCATCGCCACCTTCCGCCGCCTCCAGCCCGAACAGGAAACAGCGCGCCCTTCAACGGCCCCGGTGCACGACCTGGGAAAGGAGAAGGACCAGGGGCCCGGCCGGGACGACGGCTGGGCCATCGCAGGTGACCGCAAGATCCGAGCCCTCGAAGCCCTCGAGGCCGGCGGCGTCCGGTTCCGTCTCACGGGGATCGGCGACGACCGCTACGTCGTGTCGGAGAAGGCCCAGCGGCAGGACCCGGCGATCTGGCCCCAGACCGTGCAACGGCTGGTCGCCGACGGGCTGCTGCACCAGGACACCAGCGCGAGCCTGTACCGGCCCGGCCGGCTTCTCTCGCTCACGCCGCAGGGTGAAACCGCCCTGCACGACGCGCGTTCGGCGACACCGCAGGTGTCCGCCGCCCTCAGCCGCAGCAACACCCCGGCGACCACCAATCGCCACGTCGAATCGGCCGCCCTGCCCGCCACCACGCCGGTCGGCAAACCCTCCCGTTCCCTCTGCCCCCGTCCGAACCCCGTCCGAAGAAAGGACATTCGATGTCCACCCCCGTACAGCCTCCCGTCTTCTCCATTGGCACAGTCGATGCACAGCGCGTCGATGACGCACTCTCCCTGATGGGGCCGAAGTGGACCACCTGGACGGCGATGACGCTGGCCCAAGGGAAGCGCCCCATGCGAATACACGACGTCGCCACCCAACTCCCCTTTATCAGCGAGCAATTCGTCGGCAAGCGACTGTCCACGATGCACACCGCCCGGCTGGTCACCCGGGACGAATCCCGGCGCGGCGCTCCGTACCGGCTCAGTACGCTCGGCAAGTCCCTGCATCCCCTGTATCGCACCGTGTCGGACAGGTCCCGCGCCTACCTGTCGCTGGGCCGGATGCCTGAAGCCGAGCGCGTCGAGGACGCCCTGCGCCGACTGCACCGTCGGCACTCGACCGCCGTGATCCAAGTTCTCGACGCAGGCAGCCCGATGCGGTTCGTCCACATCGCCGAGGAAGCCCGTCTGGACAACGGACACACTCGGCAGCGGCTCCTCCGACTCCAAGCCGACGGCCTGCTCGCCCGCACGGGGCCGCGCCACGGCGACCCCTACGCGCTGACCGACGCCGGTCAGGCGCTGGGGGCCATGTACGCGCGCATCGAGCACTGGAGCGAGTCCCTCCCCGTGCCAAGGACCTCGTCTCCACCGGCCGTCGTCAGGGCGGCCACACGCTCCCACACCAGTGTCCCACTAGACGTGGACGGCGCCCGTACGGCTGCGGCTCTTCGCCGCAGCGCTGCCGTGCCGAATTCGCTGTTCAGCCATGCGCCGCAGCCGCAACCGCGGGTGCCGACGGCCATGACCTCACAGTCGGCCCGGGGCCGGTCCCGGTGACCCGCGTGGGGAGAACCAGAGCCGTCCCGCCGCCACTGCGTCCGCGTGCGCACCAGCCACCACCCGTCCCGCTGCGCACGCGGGCCCGTTCCCCACCCCCACGCCCCGGAGCTTCAACCATGCCCACCCCTGACGACACGCACCTCTACGAAGACGTGCTGGTCAGCCCCATGTACCTGGCCGGATCCAACGGGACCGGCACGGCCGGCTTCGCCCCCGTCGCTCACTGGCCGCACCATTACCTCGACGAGGGCCCCTGCCAACTCGTCGTCACCTCGCCCGACCAACGCATCCGTATCGGCTGGTTCGGCGACGACTACGAACTCTGGAAGATCACCGCAGCCACAGACGCCGTCGCCACACCCCGCTGGACAGCCACCTTCAACCACGTCACCCCGGCCGAGATCGTCGCCGGCCTCACCACCGCCCTGGCCCACGACTACGCCCAGGCCGACGCCTACAACGGCCAAGGCCGCTTCCTGGCCAACCCCTCGTATCGCTGGACCGACTACGTCCGGCCGCTGACCGACGCCGGCTGGACACGCGACAGCGGCGCCGAGCGCGGCACTGTGGAGATCGTCGCCCCCGACGGACAAGCCGGCATCCTGATCGACAGCCGCCCCTCCGGCTGGGACGACGAGACCACCACCCTCTGGGCCGGTCCACCAGGATGGGGCACTCGGGCCGAGGCAGTATTCACCGAACGCACCCCATCCCACCTCATTGCCGCGACCGCGGCCGTCATGGCTAACTCGGCCCCGGTGATCCGCGAACGACACCAGATCAACCAGCGGATGGCGCACCTGGTCACACTGACCCCCCTCACCCCAGCCTCCAAGACCTCCGAGACCTTGGGCTCCCGCGCTCCGACTCCGCTCGACGTGCGCCGTACCGCGGTCACCCAGGCCGTCCACCGAGCTGCGCGCGCCCCGCGCACCGCAGCCGACCTCCGGGTGATGGCCGCTCAAAGCCGCACCACGGGCGCGGTGCACAACCGGCCGAGCACCTTCGCTCCCGCCGCATCCGCACCGCCGAGCAGCGCGTCAGCTCCGCGACGCAGCCGCTGATCCCCGTACCAGCCCTCCCCTGCCTCCTCCACACCCTCAACTACGGGAGTTCCGTCATGCCCACCGTCACCATGCTCGACCAGGCCACGTCCATGATCGAGAACGCCTGGGGCCAGCCCATCCAAGTCCTCGAAGTCCTCGCGGTCCGCCGCCCCTGCGAGGACCCGCTCCTGCGCTCGGCCATGCACACCCGTACGGCTCTGGCCATCACCGACAACTCGGTGACCGTTCACCAGGACCGTCTCCACGCCCTCACCCGACCCGGGTACGTGCCCGACTTCTATGAACTGGACCGGATCACCAACGCTGCAGTCGATCTCCGCGTTGCCCACACGGAGAGCCGCACCTACCTGCAGGCGATCAGGCGGGTGGTCGAGGCCCGTGAAGCCGCCGCGCCTGAGGACCGGGCCCCGGCCGTTCGCCTGACCCAGGCCGCCGTCGCCCGCTCCGGGCAGGTGCCGGAGACCGCGGGCCAGGTGCCCGACCCGCCGGCTCCTTCGGTGGGGGCTGGGCCATCAGCACCTGCCTCGGTGCCACGGCGCTGAGCGGTCAGTCCAGGTCATCGCCATGGTGGGCATCCCCGATGCGGGTGCCCACCATGCGGGCCAGCTCCTCCACCGTCAGCTCGACGCGCCGTTCTTCCGCCGCACGGTGCTCCACGACCGTCTCCTCGTCCGGCCACCTTCTCGACTGTGCGCCGACGCCCCACTGACCGTCGGCGACCATCGTGATATCGCCCACCGTCCACGGCCGCCCCGCAGCCCGGATCTTGCGCTCCAGCCCAGCTCCGTCCCAGTGACTGCTCGCCTCAACCATCCTGCTCCCCTTCGCTCCCCTGCGACCGTCGCAGCAACCCACCTACGACAACCGCGTTAGCCGATCCATTCCCGTGCCACTGACCGCCCGCTGACGCCTCCAGTTCGCCCACGGCAGACGTCACGTCCCGGGAAACGACTACGTACTTCGGCACGGACCATGCCAACGTACGGGTGTCGGGAAAACCGCAGGTCAACGAAGGGATCGTCGAACCATGACCTCCTCTGCCACCCTCCTGCCCGCCGTCGTCCGTCCCGCCGTGGAAGACCTCCGCTGGCTCTCCTCCGGCCACTGCGCGGGTCCGGTGCTCGATCTCCTGAGCGCCCTCGACTGGACGCTCGTCGACACCCCGGAGGCCAACGTCCACGCCACCAGCCCCGACGGCCGCGTCTACGTCGGCTGGCTCCCGGAGGACACCAGCGCCTGGAAGCGCGGCATCGTCTGGCAGATCCAGGTGCGGCCCGCCCACGGCGACGCGTGGGTCCAGGAGTTCGGCCTCCACACCCCCGCCGAAGCCGTCGCCGGATTCCTCGCCGCCCTCGTCGCCCACTCCTCGCACTGATCACCGAACCACCAGGGCAGACCGAGGCTGCCCTGGTGGTTCGACCGGCGCCACCTCGGCCCCGTCTTTCCCGTACCGCTCGGAGGTTCCCTTGCCCCAGTACCTGACCGTCGGCCACCTGCTCCGCCAACTCCAGGAGTTGGACCCCGGCCTGCCGGTCCGCCTCGCCATCAACCCTGACTTCCCCTTCGCGCACTACGTGGGGGCGGACGTCGTCGTCCGGGACGGCATGGCGTTCATCGCCGACGACGGCCAAGAGGACTACCTCCCAGTGGGAGCGCGCGACGCCCTCGCCTGGGCCTGACCAAATCCCTCAACGCCACGGAGGCTTCCATCTCGTCGTGACCCCGTCGATCGCCCGTCCTTCCGCTGAACGGCCTGGCCGTGCACCCGATGCTGGACGGCGTGCGCGGCGCGCTGGTCCAGCGCGTCTCCGCCCGGTCCAACGGCCCCCTCGACGTCACGTGGCTCGACACCGAATCCCCAAGACTCCCCCTCGGCCGCATTCGCCTTCACTGGGAGCCAACCTCCATCGCCGGCTGGGATGTCACCGCCCACCTGGGCCTGGCCACCACCGAGGTCCATCTCGCTTCGTGGCCAGCCACCCATGACGACTGGCCGCGACTGATCCACCCGACCATCCACGAGGTGCTCGGCCTGTGCGCCGCCCTTGTGTTCGCAACCAACGCCCTCGACCTCTCTAACCGTCTCGCCGAGATCTGACCGAGAACCGCAGATGGCCGCCCCGCGCCGATCAGGCAGGGGCGGCCTTTGCGTGCGCCCCGCCACAGGTTGCGTACGCTCCTCCCGACGAACGAGGGGGACACGATGGGCGACAACCAGCAGGTCAGGGTGTATCCGGAGGTCGCTCCCCACGTCGCCCCCGAACCCGCTCATAAGCTGCGGCCGTGATCAACAAACACGATTGACCACCCGAGGGCTCCGAGGAGATACGTCGGTGGCGCTCCTCAGCATTTGCTGGCTTGCTTCCCTACGCCGGTCGTTGCGTCTCATTTCACACGCCCCCCAAGACGCCGAAATGCCCGCGCGCACACGCTGCTGCAGCCGTCTGTCTGTCTGTCTGTCTGTCTGTCTGTCTGTCTGTCTGTCTGTCAACTACGCGGACTACGCCCCAGCGAAACTGGCAGACAACCCGCTGATGCGGGCGGAACCCTGCTCTCAATCCCCGGCAGGTTCCGACCTGCTTATGCTCGACTACCCAAATTATGCGACCGGGTTCTGGATGCGCGCGAAGCAGAAGTAGTCGGCTCGGGGAGGCCCTGCACTCCGGTTCGCCATTTCCGAAGTACGCGAAGCAGTCGTACTGCGGCGACGCGGGGGACGCACGCCACCCGCAGCAGACTCTACGCGCCGCGCGGTCAGCGCGTGCCGACCTTGAGGTGGCGATGGTCACCATCGAAATGGAGCCGCCTGTCCTGATGTGCGTTGCCGCTGCAACGGGTGATGGGAGAGGATGTCCGGCGAATGGTGAAGCTCGTGGTGCGCGCGTGCCACCTGGTGTAGGCGCGACGATCGACTGCGGGACCTGAGGGGGAGCAAATGAAGTTCGACATGGGGTCGACGACACTGTCGACGCTGACGCGGAGCACGAGTGGGTCCAGTGATGATCTGGGGACTCTCATCCACCTGCTGATCGCTGCCGTGGAACCGTTGGAAGGCAAGTTCAACGGCGAGGGCAAGGCCACGTTCGATTCGTTCAAGCGGCACGCGGACGAGATCACCGCGGACCTGAACGGCTCGCTGGCCTCGATCCTGGGCGGCCAGTCCAGCATGGACAGCGCGTTCGGCTCCGGAGACGTGGAGCAGTCGCACAACGCGAAGCACAACATGGGTGCCGCGAATTTCGACGCGGCCCGCTTCCGCGGCTGACCATCATCCGGTTGAGAACACACGGGGAGATCAATCATGACAACTCAGGACCGCCGCTCATACGACACCGGGGCCTCTGCCGAAGTGCAGGGCGGACTGCAAGGGATCGTCGGCCGGTTGGAAACCCTGCTGAGTGACCGCGACACCGCAGTGAAGACGGCGATGGCCGACTACCTGGCCGACGGGGTGTCCGACGAGTACCACGGCAAGGAAATCCGTTGGAACAAGGCCGCCGGCGAGGTGCGCGACATCATCCGACTGGTGCGCACCACGCTGGAACAGAACGACGGGACGGCGCACTCGACGATCGCCAAGGCGCGGGCTGCCGTCCACAACATCGGTTGACCAGACCGATTGATCAGCGGCATGGATTTCGTCGCTGTCGTGAAGTATGCAATTTTTTTAACGGGGGTTTGGCATGGCTGGGTGGGATATCTCCTCCTCCGGCGTGGAATTCGTGACCGGCTTGGTCGAGATGGCCATGGACGACATGGCCAAAGACATCAAGGCATACGGCACTGATGTCGAGAGCGCCGGCAACTCGTCCGGCACGATCAGCGGCGCGTACTGCGGGACGGCGCCCACCGGCCCCGTCAAGGCCGCACTGCAGATGTTCGCCGCAGAGACGTTGCACGATGTGCTCTTCCTGTCCGCCCGGTCGGCGAAATCGGTCAACGGCGCGCGCGAAGCGACCGGTTACTACATCCTCGGGCAGATCGAGATGGCCTCCAACGCCCAGCACAACGCACAGTCCGCTCCGAAGATCGATATGCCGGGCCAGGGCAAGGGAGGCGGAAGCAAGTGATCCAGCCGTCCGGGATCCCGCAGTTCACCGGAGACTTCGACCAGCTCGACAAGGACGTCTCCGCGCTGCAGAGCGACGCCATCGGCATCCGTAACGGCGGCGAGGATGTGCACTCTCGCTTCCAGATGCTCGGCGCCTTCTACAACGCGCCGGAGGCCGAGGACCTGTTCGCCACCACTCGTCCGGTGATGGACGGTTCCGACGCCTTCGCCTCGAAGCTGGAGACGGTGGCTGGCGCACTGGACACCTACTCAGTCGAGGCCCGCCCACTGGCCGCGCGGCTCAAGCAGCTCAGGGCGGACGCGATCGCGTTCGTCGACAGTGTTGAGGGCGACGACGACTGGACCGAGGATGAGGACAAGGTCCACCGCCACCAGGAGCTGATGGACGGCGTCAGCTCCACACAGCACGCCTTCCAGGACGCCGAACGCCGGGCAGCCACCACCATTTCCGCTCTGGTGGGCGGGCCGAAGTTCGTCACCGACAATGGAAGCCACACCGTCAACAAGAAGACGGTGATGTACGGATACGGCCTCAAGACGCTCGAGCACGCCGCGGAACTGCCCTGGGGTACCCAGGAAGTGCTGACCTACGAGACGTGGAGCGCGGCCTGGTTCGGGCACGGCGCCAAGAGCTTCTTGTGGGACGGCCTCGTCAAGGACAACATCGTCGGCGGCTTGGACGGGCTGTGGACCCTGCTCGGCGGACACGGCAGCGATCGCGCCGGCGCCGCCTGGAGCGGGATGGGCGATGTTCTCAGCGGCATCGGCCAATACACCGCATCCCCGTACGACTGGGTGATGGACAAGACGTTCGGTCCCGGCCCGGCAGACCCGACCGAGGACCGGCAGAAGAAGGCGGCCAGGGAGTTCTTCAAGGGGCTGGTCGCCTGGGACAAGTGGGAGGAGAACCCGGCCCGGGCCGCAGCCACCGTCGTCTTCAACGGGGCCACCCTCGGCGCCGGCCCTCTGGCTGCCGCCTCCAAGACGGCCGAGGCAGGCTCCGTCGCCAAGACAGCCGGGGTCGCCGCCAAGGTCGGAGAGTACATCGACCCCGTCAACGTTGGTCTCAAGGTCACCGGGCGAGCGGTCAGCAAACTGCCCAAACTCTCCGACCTCACCGCACGCCTCCTGCCGGCGACCAAGGCAACCACGGCAGACGCCCGCGCAGTGCACAGCGTGATCGAGCTGAGCGACGGCTCCAAAGTCCTCGTCAAGGACGGCCAGTTCATCGCCTACGACAAGCACGGCAACGTCGTCCCCGACGGACCCAAGGCAGAACAGCCCCACACCGGCAGCGCCACACCGGAACCGGCCCCGGCCAGGCAGCCCGCCATGGCCGGAGCCGTCTCACGGACCCCGAACGTTGTTGCACACGCCGGCGACGGCCTTGCCTCTGGCACGGGACGTGAGGCAACCGCGGGCCACGCCAGTGCCCGGAACGCCACTCCGTCGACCGGCGACGCAGTAGGCGATGGGGCCCGACACCCGGGGAACGGCACCGATGTTCCGCCGCAGCGCCCAGGAGGCAATGGAGGCGGGTCGCCCGGACACGGAGGCGCCGGCGCGGACGACCTGGGCAGGGTCGACCATGATGCAGCCAACGGTGCAGACGGCCCAACAAGGCCCCAGGGTGACGCCGATGGGCAACAGCCTCAGACCCAGCGCCCCGCATCCATGCGCGACGGCTCTAACCCCTACGGGCCTCGCAACTCCCTGACACGGGAGCAGATCGAGGAGATCCAGGTTTACCGGGCCAACCATGAGCCCGGCTACCGCAAGCTCTACTACCGTAAGGACGGCACCCGTAAGCTCCTGGAGCGCTACGACGAGAGCGGGTACACGCCTCCGCAGCTGACGCGCTCGTCCGAGGACGTGCCGTGGATCCGCGCCAAGGACGCGCCGGAGCCGCCGAAGCCGCACTTCCTGGATGACGGGTATATCCGCGTGGGAGCAGACACAGTCTCGGACCCGCACAGGCTTCGGGTATTGCAGAAGGCCGCTGAAGACCGCCATCACGCCATCCAATGGGACAATTTGGCTGCGGATTTGAAGGCGGACGCAGCCAGGGCTCACGAATTGCATCAAACAATCGACTCGCAAGCCCAGTGGGGCGAAGCAAAGGGGACCTACAAGGAGTCCCACACTCAAATGGGAGAAAAGGCGGAGGAGTTCGGCGAGGCGGCAGCCGAACACCACTACATCGCCGAGCACTATCCAGACTTCGAAAGTCAACCCCTCCTGGGGCCGAAGAATGGGAACGATCAGTTCGACCAGGTGTGGACAAACGATGACGGCCGTGTCGTTGTTGTTGAAGCCAAGAGCAGCACCGATACCGATCTCGGCCGCCGCACTCTCCCTGGCGGTAGGCAGGTCTCTCAAGGCAGCAAGGAATACTTCAACGACATAATCCGTGTCATGAGGAAGCGAGGCGAACTCGACACTGTTGAGACGCTCGAGCGAGCCCTATCTGAAGGGAAGCTAGAGTACGTCCTCGTCAAGGGTGAGAAAAACACAGGAATCTACGCCGGTTACCAGTACCGCCGGTTCGATATCAGCAAGGGGACGCTTTCGTGACCGTACACATCGAGCGGCATGGCCTGCCCGCAGGACCCGACGCCGAGACGTACTCCGAGCGTCTGACCGAGCATCTGGGCAGGAGCATCGACCGGCTCGAGACATCCACAGTAACGATTGACTCGACGTTCAGTGCCTCCATCCTCGCGCTGCACGCGCGCTGTGTGATCGATCCGCGGGCCGCGGCAGCGGAAACATGGGAAGCGGCTGTCACAGCCATGCAGCTGGGCTCGGCTCTGTTTCAAGTGACCGGGATCAGCGAGGGCGCGGTTCAATGCCGCATTGCCCGAAAGGACCGTTCACTACCTGCTGCCGGCCCGATGTCGACTGCCGACGCGGGCACCTGGCTGCAGGCATTCTGGCTGGCAGTCATTTGCCGCGAGCCGGACCGGATGACGCAGCTGTGCGAAGTCCCCCTGGAGCGTTTGCGAGCACCTGAGGGGCAGTACGACGAGTACATCTACCACTGGGTGGACACGTTGCAGACCTACTGGCTGCGGCGTCCAGGTCTGGTGGAGAAACTCACCCAGGCGATCCAGATGTCGGACCCGTCGGTGGCCCGAGTTGCTCCAAGGGATCTTCTGCAGGGCATTCTTTATCCGCCGATCAACCTCTTCTACCATTTCGTGCGCCGCGATGTGACTGGCTTCAGCCCCGCTCTCGAAGAAGCGCTGAAGCTGCATAAGGCGTACTGGACTTTGACCGAGGAACGCAGCACCGACATCGACGGTGCGCTCGCCCTCGGGCCGCTGGCCATTGCCTGCTGGGCGTACGACGGGGAGCTCCCGATCGAGGTGGAGTCCGAGTATCTGCCCAAGCATCTGCTGCAGCACAGCTGGCTGGGCGAGTTCCCCACGTAGGTGGGTGCTGTGAGAAGAGGTGACATAGGTCCGTGACTGCCCAGGATTACGACAGTCAGCTGCTGGAGTCGGTGGCGGTGCGCCGCCGTCGACTCCGGGATGCGTTGTTGTTCGGTGCGCAGCGTCAGCGGCGGTCGTGGGATGAGCGGCTGGGTAAGGCGTTCGCCGGGATCGTGATCGCGGCGGTGGTGTGCGCGGGGTGTGTGGGGTGGTCGTTCGTGTCGCACCGGGTGATCGGCAAGTCCCCGTACGGGGTGTCCGGCACGACCACCGCGCCGTCTTCTCCGCCGGCCGTGTCGCCCTCTGCTTCTTCTCAGTGATTGGTTTGAACGCGTGATGTCTACGGGGTCCTTGAGCCATGCCACGGATGGCGGTCGTACGGCGCTGAGCCGTGTGACGTTGATCGGTGAGCGGCGCCGGGCCGATCTGGTGCTGCCCGCGCGGGAGCCGATCGGGGTGTTGTTGCCCGAGGTGCTGCGGCTGCTGGACGACCAGGTGGGCGCGCGGCCCGAGCTGCGGCATCTGGTCACCGTGGATGGATCGGCGCTGGCGCACGACGCCACTTTGGAGTCCGCGGGTGTCGCGGACGGTGCGGTGCTGCGGCTGGTCCGGATCGAGGACGCGCCCTCCGCTCCGGTGGTCCACGACGTGAGTGACGAGACCGCCGACGATCTCGACGAACGGGCCTGGCGATGGCGCCCCGCTGCGCGGCGCGTGGTCGCCGGGTGCGCGAGCATCGTGTGGACTGTGGCAGCCGGAGTTCTGGTCCGCGACCAGTTCGCGCTCTCAGGGGCCGCCGCCGGGCTGCTGGCCGTGGCGGTGCTGTGCCTGATCTCCGGCGCTGTGTTCGGCCGGACTCGACGGCAGGCGCCGGCCGCCGCGCTGATCGGTGCCGGCGGCGCACTCGCCGTGCTGGGTTCTTGGACGTATGGCGACGCCTACGACTGGAGCGGCGCCGTGCGGTTGGCCGGCGCTGCCGTCGCGGTGGGAGTGACGCTGCTGCTCGCCGGGTGGTTCACGCGCCTGGGGCGGGGGGCGTTGCTCGGAGCCGGGGCGGTGTTCGCCGTCCTGTTGCTGTGGGAGGCCGCGCTCGCCGTCCAGAGCGGCGCGGCGAACGGCAGCGCGCAGGCCCGTGCCGGGGCCTTGGTCGCCGTCGTGTGTGTGGTTGTGCTGGGAGTGCTGCCCCGGGTGGCGTTGATGACGTCGGGGCTGTCCGGGCTGGATGACCGGCGGACCGGCGGTGTTTCGGTGAGCCGGTACGAGGTGGGTACGGCGTTGGCCGCTACGCATCGCGGGTTGACCCTGGCCACCGGTGTTCTTGCCGCCTCCACAGCTGCCGCCGGTGTCCTGGTGCTGAAATCGGCCTCGGTGTGGGCTGTGTTGTTGAGCGTCGTCGTACTGGTGGCGGTCGCGCTGCGTGCGCGGGCGTTTCCGCTGACGGCCCAGGTGGTGCTGCTTCTCGCCGCTTCGGCCGTGGTCGGCCTCGTGTTGATCGTGGAATGGATGCGGCGGGGTCCTGCTGCGGGGCCACTGGCCGTACTGGTGGTGCTGGCGCTGTTCCCGCTCGCGGTTCTCGTCGTGGAGCCTGCGGAGCATGTGCGGGTCCGGTTGCGGCGCCTGGGGGATGCGGTGGAGTCGATGGCGGTGATCGCCATGTTCCCACTGGTGCTGGGCGTGTTCGGGGTGTACGAGCGGCTGCTGGGCACCTTCGCGTAACCCTCGCAGGGGGACGCGGCAACATAGGACGGATGGATCGGTAGATCGGTATGGCTGTGGAGAGCGACTGGCAGCGCGCGCTGCTGCGGGAGTTGGGCACCGATGCCCCGAGCCGGCCTGCGCTCGAGGTGAATGTCCAGGCCTCCGAGCACGAGCCCGCCGCGCCCTCGCCTTCACCTGTCCAGCGGCCCACCCCTGTTCCTCAGGGACCGCGCAAGGCTCATGAAGTGGGTGTGACCGGTCCGGCACCGCAGTCGGTGCCGATTGTCGACCCCCGTCTCCTGCTCGCTCTGGGGACCGGTCAGCACGGTGACTCGCTCACTCAACGGGCCGGTGCCGGGCTTCGCCATCTTGCTGCGTCGAGCGGCCAGGAGGTCGCGGAGCAGACGCGCCTGGCCAGAGAGGTGCAGCAGCCGGTCACCACGGGCCGGGTGATCGCGGTCACCTCGATCCGCGGAGGTGTCGGCAAGTCGACCGTCTCCGCCCTGCTGGGCCGTACTTTCAACCACTACCGGCATGATCCGGTGCTCACTCTGGAGGCGGACGCCGCCCTGGGCACACTGCCGACGCGGATGGGCGCCGAGGCGGTGCGCTGGTCGTGTTCAGACCTGGCTCGGATCCTGACCCCGGCGATGCAGCTCACCGATGTCACCGGCTATCTGGTGCCTGTCGCAGACGGCGGCTGGCTGCTGCCCGCGAGCCAGGGCCGGGTCGGTGCCCCGCTGGACACGCGGACATATCGGACCGTCACGTTGGCGTTGCGCCGCTACTTCGGAGTGACGGTGGTGGACTGCGAGTCGCTGCCCGGTGAGGTGGCGCGGACGGCGATGGACACCGCGCATGTTCGTGTGGTCGTCGCCCCGATGACCGCCGAGGGCGTACACGCCTCCCGCCAAGTGCTGGAGTGGCTGGCCCAACTACCGAACGCCGCACTCGAGTCGACGGTGGTGGTCCTCAACACCACATCGTCCGATGCCTCGTTGGATCCCAAGGTGGCCGCCGGACATCTGCGCCTGCCGGGAGTCCCCGTGGTGCTGCTGCCTTACGACCGTCATCTCGCTCAGGGAGGGCCCATCCGCGCCGACCGGCTCAGCCGAGCTACCCGCGACGCGGCCGTGCAGCTCGCGGCCGAATCGATCCGCCGGGCGGTGAGCGTGCGATGACTCAGCAACTTGTGCATCGCCCCGCGCGGTCCGCTCGCCCGCTCGCCCCGGCCGAGCCGCGCGCGATCGAGGCGCCCCCGAACCTGCCGGAAGGCAAGATCGGTAACGCCGCGACCGCTCTGCTGCCCATGGCCGGCGTGATGAGTTCCGTGGTCATGATGACGATCATCCGGAACAGCCAGTTCGCCGCGCTCGGCGCGATCGTCCTGGTGGTTGCCCTCTTCGGAGCCGTTGCCCTGTTCCTGTCGCAGCGGGGCAAGGCCCAGCGCACACGACGGGTCCAGCGTGAGCGGTACCTGGAGTACCTGGAGGAGCTGCGTGAGGAGTTGAGCGCGGCCGAGCGTCAGAGGCGCGAGGCGGCCCGCCTGCTCAACCCGCCGCCCGAGGCCCTGTACGACCTGGTGTGGGATCCGGCCAGGTTGTGGGAGCGCCGCCGTACCGATCCCGACTTCCTCCAGGTTCGGGCCGGGACCGGCGACGTGGCGGTGCAGGAGCTGACCGTCACACAGAACAGCGCCGGAGGAGTGCTGACTCCCCCGGACCCGTTCATGCTGAACGAGGCTCGCGCGCTGCAACACCGCTTCACCACGGCTACCGACTTCCCCCTCACCGTTCCACTGGACCGGGCCGGGAACGTGAGCATCATCGGTGAGCGCGACGACGTCCTCCGTGTCGCGCGCGCCCTGCTGATACAGGCGGCCGTCACCCACGCTCCCGACGATGTCGCCCTCGCGCTGGCCGGCGGCGACGAGCGGGAGTGGGACTGGGCCAAGTGGCTGCCGCACACCTTGGATCCGCAGACCTTCGACGGCCCGGTCCCGGCCCGCCGGATCGCCCCCACTCTTGCCGAACTGGCCCGCCACTGCGCCATCGACCTCAAACAGCGCGCCGGGTACGCCGCCGAGGTGCGCCGCGGCCTCGCGGCCCACCATGCGCTGGGCATGGCAGGCCGTCTGCTGGTGGTCAGCGACACCTACGGCGGGGTCGCCACCGAACTGCCGCGCCCGGACGAGGCGGTGAGCCTGCCGGACATGGGCATCACCGTCCTCCACCTGCTGCAACACCAGGTGCACGAACCTGACCGCATCAGTGTGCGGATCACCGTGGACGGGGACCGCATTCTCGTCGACGACCTACGCGACACGACGAACCCGCCCACTGAGGGCATCCTCGATCAGGTCAGCCTCGCCGGCGGCGAAGGCATCGCCCGTATGCTGGCGCCGCTACGGCTGTCCGCCGAGTCGGCCACCGAGGGCACCCCCGTCTCCGGCCCCGTCGACTTCCCGTCCCTGCTCGGCATCGGCGACGCGGCTCACCTCGACGTCAAGCGGCTGTGGGCACCGCGCACCGAGCGCGACTTCCTCCGGGTACCGATCGGCCTGACCGACCGCCACGAACCCGTCCTCCTCGATCTGAAGGAGTCCTCCCAACTGGGCATGGGCCCGCACGGGTTGTGCGTGGGCGCCACAGGTTCCGGCAAGAGCGAACTCCTGCGCACCCTCGTGCTCGCCCTGGCCACGACCCACGCGCCCGAGGACCTCGCCCTCGTTCTGGTCGACTACAAGGGCGGCGCCACTTTCGCTCCGTTCACCAGGCTCCCCCACGTCGCCGGGATGATCACCAATCTGGAGAACCAGGCAGGGCTCGTCGAACGCGTTCATGCCAGCCTGGCCGGCGAGGTCAAGCGCCGCCAGCAGGTCCTCAAGGACGCCGGCAACATCGCCGACATCGGTTCCTACGCCCATCTGCGGGCCACCAGCCGCCCCGACCTGGAAGCCCTGCCGCACCTGTTCGTCGTCATCGACGAGTTCGGTGAACTGATCACCGCCAAGCCGGACTTCATCGACCTGTTCCTGTCCATCGGCCGCATCGGCCGCTCGATCGGTGTACACCTGCTTCTGTCCAGCCAGCGCATCGAAGGCGGCAAACTCAAGGGCCTGGACACCTACCTGTCCTACCGCCTCGGCCTGCGCACCTTCTCCGCCGACGAGTCCCGTACGGTCCTGGACACCACCGACGCCTTCCATCTGCCGCCGCTGCCCGGCTTCGGCTACCTGAAGGTCGACACCTCCACCTACGAACGCTTCAAGGCCGGCTACGTCTCAGGCACCTACCACGGCCCGACCCAGAGCGACGACCGCGAAGCCGCCCCTCTGGCCCACCCATATCTGGCGTACAACACCCCGCACACCCCCGACGCACCGGTCGATGAGCCATCCGCCACGCCTCGTGAGACCGGCCCGAGCCTGTTGACGGTCATGGTGGACCAACTCGCCGCCGCAGCACCGCCGGTACGCCGCATCTGGCTGCCCCCACTGCCCGACGCCACCACCCTGGACAAGGCGGCAGGTCCCCTCGAGGCCGATGCGCGCGGGCTGCGCCTGCCCCGCTCCCGTACCCCTCTGCAAGTACCGATCGGCACCCTCGACGACCCCACGAGGCAGTGGCAGCAGCCCTGGCGCCTGGACCTGACCACCGCCGGCGGACACACCGCCGTCATCGGCGGTCCTCAGTCCGGCAAGACCACCCTGCTGCGCACCCTCGCCCTTTCCCTGGCCCTCACGCACACCCCGCAGGAAGTCGCGGTCTACGGGCTCGACCTGGCCGGCGGCGGCCTTTCCGCCCTCGCCGACCTCCCGCATGTCGGCGGCATCGCGTCCCGTGCCGACCACGAGCGCGTCGCCCGCACCGTGGCCGAAGTCCGCGCCATGCTCACCACCCGAGAGGAAGCCTTTCGCCTGCACGGCATCGACTCTCTCGACCAGCTTCGCCGCCTACGCGCCCAAGGCCGCCTGCCCGAACTCGGCGCCACCGACATAGTCCTGCTCATCGACGGATTCGGGGCACTGCGCGACGAGTTCACCGACCTCGACGACACGATTGCCGAACTCCTCAAGCGCGGAAGCGCCTACGGTGTCCACGTCGTGGCGGCCATGCTGCGCTGGAACGACGTGCGCATCGCGACCCAGTCGATGTTCGGCACCCGCGTCGAACTCCACCTCAATGACGCGACCGACTCCTCCATCGACCGCAAACTCTCCAAAACTCTGGAAGCGGACACGCCCGGCCGCGCCCTCACCGACGGCAAACTCTTCGCTCAGGTCGCTCTGCCCCGCATCGACCGCACACCGGACACGAGAGACCTCGGGGCCGCCGTGGAGCGCGCGGCCCGTACCATCCGCGCCACCTGGACCGGCGAACTCGCCCCGCCCGTGAAGATGTTGCCGACCCGTCTGCCCGCGACGCACCTGCCTTCCGTGGCCACCGAACCCGCCCGAATCCCGCTCGGCGTCGACCAGGACACCCTCGGCCCCGTCCTCCTCGACCTGTTCGGCAGCGACCAGCACCTGCTCGTTCTCGGTGACGACGAGTGCGGCAAGACCAACCTGCTCACCCACATCGCCCGCCAGCTCACCGCCCGTTACACGGACAAGGAACTCACCTTCGGGATCTTCGACCCGCGGCGCGGCCTGCGGGGCGTCATCCCCGAGCCGTACCGCGGCGGCTACGCCCACAACGCCGTCCTCGCCGACGCCCTGTCCACCGGCATCGCCGTAGAGCTGGCCAAACGCCTGCCCGAGACCGCCGACCCGGACGCCGTCGACACCGGGCCCACCTTCACCGGCCCGCGCATCGTCATCCTCATCGACGATTACGACATCCTCACCGCCGCAGGCCAGCAGCCACTTGCCGCATTCCTGCCCTACATCTCGTCCGCCCAGGACATAGGCCTGCACTTCGTCATCGCCCGCCGGACCGCCGGATCCGGACGCGCCCTGTACGAACCGCTGTTGACCGCGCTGCGCGAGACCAGCACCACAGCCCTGGTCATGGCCGGCGAACGCGCCGAAGGACAGCTCTTCCCCGGCCTGTACGCCTCCCAGCAGCCGCCCGGCCGGGGCATCCTGGTCCGTCGCGGCCGTGGCCACCAGCTCATCCAGACCGCCCTCAGCGCTGAAGAGACCCTGTGACCAAGGACGTCATCGCCCTCACCCCGGCCATGCCGGACCTGACTACCATGCTGGCCGGTCTGTTCGCAGGCGGTCCCGACCTGCGGGTGGGCACCATCTCGGAGGGCGCAGTGATCCAACTCTGCGCAGCCGACGGCCGCCCCCTGGTCTCCATCGAGGCGCCCACCCTGATCCACACCCGAGGCGAGACCGACCGCCTGCTCGGCATCCCCGCACCCGACGGAGACGGACCGCTCTGGTGGACCGAGGCCCGCGCGTCCACGGCCGTCGCAGAAGGGGAACGCCTCGCCGGCTCGTTCGCCGGACGCCTGGCCACTGTCCTCGGCGGTACCGTCTGGCCTCACGGGACCACCATGACCGACGTCGTCCCCCTCGACTCCGACATCACCGCGGTCCCCGTGCCCGACACCGGCATCCCCGCCGTCGACGTGCTGACTCCGCGCGCCGCCGTCGTCATCCAGGACCGCCCCATCGTCCCCCTGACCAGTTGGCTGTCCGACGCCCTGCTCCACGCCGCCGAAACCGACCGGGCGCTGCAGATCGTCACCCCACCCACCAGCCGCCTCACCCTGCCCCTGCGCACGGCGCTTCGCGGCCTGCCCAACCGCTGGGTCATCCAGCACCCCGAACACGGCCTGTACGACGGCCTTTCCGGAGCCGAACTCCAGTGGAAGAACGGCGTCTTCACCCCACTCGCCGACGGAAGCGGTCAGACTCCGGTCGCGCAGCCGTTCCAGCAGACCCATGACAGCGGCGAGCACCAGCTTCTCCTCAACCTCCGCACGCGCCACGCCGCCGAGGCGGACCTGCAACTCGGCGGCGCCCTGGAGACGGCCTTCCGTCACCTGACCGGCGATCCCCCGGCGGGCTGGAGCACCGCCGAACCGATCAACCTTCCTTGGTCAACACGCCAATTGACCGAACTCGCTCGCGCACGCGCACCCCGGCCCACCCTGCTGACCGCCGTCGGCAGACCGGGCCGCCCTGCCCTGGCCACCGCCCGCGTGCTGCGCACCCCGACCGGTGTAGAGGAAGACATAGCCCTCACGCTCGGCTACGCGAGTGACGAGCAGCCGCCGCTGCAGGAGATCGAATCCCTCGCCACCGAGCTCGGCGCCGAACACGGCCTCGTCAGCCTCCTCACGTCCCTGCGCAGCGCGCGCCACGACCTCTCCGTCCCGGCGCACTTCGAACCCCCACCCATCCCGGTCACCCTCACCCTCGGCCACGCCGAGACCCAGGAGACCGAGCGGGCCAACACCCCGCCCAACCTCGCTCAACCCGTCAAGCTCGGCCCAGATGCCCGCCCACTCCTGCACTACGGCATCAGCGACGGAAGCGATCCACGAGCCTGGACAGTTCTTGAGCACCTGACGCGTCATCTGCAACAAGCGTGATCCTGCGTTGACCATCAAGAGACTCTCGCGCAGATCTGCACGAGAGTCTCCCTGGCAGAGGGGCCGTCAGTGACGTACCCGCAGAACATGTGAACCGCGTGCCGGTACGAACGGACCGTGGACGAGATTCCACCGACCAGCGGTCCGTATTCCGTCGATGAAAGGCCGCGTTACTCCAGATAGATACCGGTGAAGGAGCCATCGAAGCCGAGGGCGACGAGGACCTGCTCAACGCTGGGGTACGTCGTCCCGTCCGAGATGGCGATCAGGGCGTCAAAGTCCGCCCGGCTGATCTCGGGTTCGAGCCACTGGTTGCTGCATCGGCAAACGATCCAGACATTGCGGCCGTGGTTGATGAGTAGCCAGTCGCGCCGGGCACGGCAGGCCGAGCACCTCGCAGGGATGCCACAGAGGGCCAGCTCGCGCGGATGGCTTACGCAGCGCGTCGCGCCAGGGCCGCTCGGCGGCTGCGTCTCGTAAGCGAGTTGAAGCAAGGGATCGGTGCCGGCGGGGACGACGGGCTGGACGCGTGTCGGTTCTGCGGGGCAGTCGGTGGTTCTGAGCACGAGCGTCATCTCCTGGTCTAGGTCCTTCTGTTTCATCCGTAACAGCTGGTGGGACCGGCTGTCGACGGGTTTCAGCGCGTCCGGCGGGCCCGTTGCCCGGCCTCTCAGACGGTGGTCAGCGGCGCGGTGCGCGGTTGCGCGGGTCGGAGGCAGGAGGTCGGTCTGCGGCCGTGGGTGCCGTCCGGCGGCTGGTGCGGTCGGTCGAAGTCTTGGGCCGGCTGGTGCCAGCCTGCGCGCGGCGAGTCGCTTCGCCCGGGTGAGCGGGTAGCTGGGCGAGTCGGCGTAGCCGCCAGACCAGGACGTCGTTCACATCCTCGGCGGTGTCGAGTTCGCGCATGTTGATGGCCTGCTGGAGAAGGGCCTTGGGGTCGTGGCCTGCTTGCTCGGCCTGGGCAAGGGTGGCGGTGAGGGCATGGGGCTTCGTCGGCGATTGGTCAGCTCGCAGCCCCTCTTCGGGCAGGGCCGCCCGGATGGTGGCTTCGTGGGTTCGGCGTTCGGCTTCAGGGAGGGCGCGGCCTTGGTCGTGAAGTGCTCGCATGGGTGTGGCTGCGGCCTGTTGGTAGGCGGTGCGGAGGTGCTCGGCGGCCTGGCGGGAGGCGTGGGCCTGTTGGGCGTGGCCGCGGGCGGAGTGCCAGCGGGCGGCGGCGAGTGTGACCAGGACGAGGGTGGAGACGAGCATGGCGGTGGTGCCGCCGTCTTCGCCTCGTCCGAGGGCTCCGCCGGCCTGGATGATGCCTCGGGCTGCTGAGCGGAGTGCCCGCGTGTCTGCGCCTTGTGCTCGGACGTGGCTGCGGGTCGCCCGCTCGAAGAAGCGTGCCGCAACAGCCAGTTCGGTACGAGTGGCGGCCGGGGAAGTCTGGGCGAGGGCGTCCAGGAGTTCTCCGACGCCGACGAGCTGGGCGGCGTTTGCGCCGTCGTCGTCGTGGTCCAGGAGGACGGCGGCTCGTTCGGCGATGTCGGTGGCGCTGCGTCGTGCTCGGGCGGGCGGCGACCAGTCCGTCCGGTCGTCGACGGCCGAGGGCGTTGTCCGCTCGGTGGGAGCGTCGGCCAGGCGGAGGCGGATCTTCGGGAGGGAGAGGTCGGGGGCCAGCTTGGAGCCGGGGTACCAGACCGGGTCGCCGTGGCTGTTGCGGTCGCCGGGCAGGGCCACGTTGTAGCCGAGCGCGTCACCGGACGGGGCGTGGCGCACCTTCACGCGCAGGCCCGCCTCGTAGAGCCGGGTGAAGAACTCCTTCTCGTCATCCGCGCCCGCGAGGGCCCGGCGGACGACTTCGCGGAGCGTCTCGCGGGCGGTCTCGGAGCGGCCGGTCCGTTCGGCCTTGAACTTCTCTGCGCTGGTGGGGTTCTTCGCTGCGGTGCCGTCTCCGGCGTTCAGGCGGCGCAGGTCCATCTCCTTCTCGATGCTGCGGCATTCGGCCTGGGCCTTGTTGAAGTCGTAATTGAGGCGGGGGTGGCGCAGGTCGCCTCGGACCAGGGTGGCGACGATGTGGATGTGGTCTTCCGCGTGGCGGACGGCGATCCACCGGCAGCCGTCGGGATCACCTTCCGGGGCGATGCCGGTGGCGTGGAGGATGCGCTGGGCGACGGCGTTCCACTCCTCGTCGGAGAGCCGTCGGTCGCCGGGGGCGGTGCGGACCGAGCAGTGCCAGACATGCTTGGCGGGCGCGCGGTCGCCAACCTGCTTGACCCGGAGGTCGAGGGCGGCGGTGAGCCGGGCGAGGGTGACCTCCGGGTTGGGGTCGGGGCTGGTGTCGCGGCCGGGGTCGGGGGCGAAGCCGTCCCAGGAGCCGACGAGGTGGGCGTCGGTGTGCTCCTCGCGCCTGCCGGGGCCGTAGAGGTAGACGAGGAGTCCGTGGGTGCGGGAACCGCGTCCGATGTCGGGAACCATCACAGCCGCCTGGCCACCAGGTCGTTCGCCGCGTCGTCGACGCGGGCGAGAAGTTGGGTCAGCGCGCCCAGAGCGTGTTCGAGTTCGCGGGCGCGCGGGTGGCCGCCGCTGTTGAGAACGTAGGCGATCTGGTTGATGTTGTTGCCGATGCGGGCCAGCGCGGTGCGCAGGGCGGCGAGTTCATCGATGGCTGTGTCGAGTTGTTCGTTGGTGTGCAGGGCGGTCGAGCCGCGGGCGGCGGTCAGGCTGGCGGTGGCGAGGAAGCGGGCGACGGTTATGCCGCGCTGCGCGGCAGCGGCGGTGATCTCGGCTTTCTCCGTGTCGGAGAGGCGGGTAGTCGTCTTGCGGGTGCGCTCGCTCGGATTGCGGGTGCGGCGACGCGGTGTGCGGTCGGGGAAGGCGGGCGTGCTCGGGCTCGGCTGCTCACGCTGATCGTCGCGCTCGGCTTCTCCCCCGGTGACCGGCGCCCCCTGGTGCCGGTTGCCTGGCTGGTCCCCGTGCGCCCTCGCTCGGGGACCAGCCAGGCCTCCCCCGCCCTCCGGGGCGGGGGCAAGTGCGTCCGACGGGCCGTAGGACCGTCGTACGCGATAGCTTGCTCCACCAGGAGCCGTCGTGGGGTCACGCTGCTGTCCGGTGGTGGTGACCATCGGGTCGTTGGTGATCACCGGCTCGTCTCCGGGTCCTGCTGCTGAATTTGGCGGACGAGGTCCTCGATCCAGTCCATGGCCAGGACCGGGTGGTGCAGGGTCCATGGGCGATCGTGCGGCTCGTGTTGCACGATCCAGGTGGTGTCGGGGCCGGACTGGGCGCGGTGGAGGTGACCGCGCTGGTGCAGGACGGTCAGCCAGGAGTCGACTTCGGCGGGCGTGGCCGGATGGGTGCGCATCGCGTGTTCTCTGCTTCTGGGTTGGAGGGATGTGGGGCGGCTGCGCGGAGCGGGTGACCGGCCGGAGTGACCGGTGCGGTCACCCGCTCCTTGGTGCGCGGTCAGTTCCGAGCGGTGGTGACTGGCTGTCCGTGTTGTTCGCGGAGCTGTGCCATCAGGGCGGTCAGGGTGTCGCTGGAGAGCGGGATTTGCTGACCTCGGATCGCCTGGGCGACCACCTTGCGGGTCAGCTTGTCCTCGGCCCTGACCGCTGACCGGGCGATCTTGAGCAGCTCCTCGGTGTCCGAATCGGACACCCGGTCACTGGGTGTCCGGGTGTCCCGGCCGGTGACCGGCGGTGGGGTGACCGACCGACCCGTGGCCTGCCCAGGGATGTCCTGGCGTCCGGTGACCGGGCCGGTGGCGGCCGGGCGGGAAGTGAACGGCGGCGGAGTGACCGACTGTCCGGGCAGGTCAGCGGCCTGGGGCGGCTGCTCGTGGTGACCGGTGACCGGGCTACTGCTGTCCGGCGGAGTGCTGTCCCCGGTCAGTGACCGAGGACTCGGGGTCTGCTTGTCCAGGGACAGTCGCGGCCGGTCGGTCAGGGCGGCGACCGGCTGCCCGGCGCTGACCTGACCGGCCTGCGGCTGCTGCTGACCGATCCGGTCCGTCCGGGTGACCGCGATCTCCTCGGGCTGGTCAGCCTGACCCACGTGACTGGCCTGACCGAGGTCCTCACGGTCACTGCCGTTGACCGGCCCCCGGGCGATGAGGATGTAGAGGTGGACCGCTCCGGCCAGGGCCAGCGGGGCGATGGTGGACAGCACTGCGACCACCATGTCCCCGAGCCGGAGACCGGTGCCGGCGACCGCGTCCTCGTTGAGGCGGACCGCATGGAGGGCGTTGGCCCAGATGCTGGCGGCGGTGGCCGTACCGAAGAGCGCCCAAACATAGAGGCGGGCGCGCAGCGGTGCGTCGCGCAGGACCAGGAGCGCACGGATGCCGTAGGCGATGAACCCGTCGATCACCAGGGGGAAGAGGTAGGTGAGGAAGCCTCGGATGTGGATGGCGACGGCCATCTGCTGGAGGGCGTCGTACGACAGAGCGCACCCCGCGCCGCCCAGTGCGATCACGACTGCGCGGTCCCAGCCGGATATGTGCGCTGCCTTCGGCGTGCTCGTGGTGGTCATGCTGCCGTCCCGAAGTCGTCGCGGCCCGGGCGCTCGCCGTCGGTCTCGGGGAGCGGGGTGGCCGTCTCACGCTGCTTCATGTCTCGGTTTCGCAGGGCGCGGCGGGTCTCGCGGTACTTCTTCTTGGCATGCTCCTCGGTGACCTTCAGGAGCCAGGCCAGGCGCTGCTCGGTCACTCCGTGGCGGTAGGCGGCGTAGATGACCGCGCGGCGCTCGGCCTGGGTGAGGTGGACGTCGCGCCCGGCGATCGTGTCGTTGACGCGGCTGTAGTCGAGCCGGCCGGGGAGCTTCTCGTGCAGTGGCTGACGCTCCTCCTCGGTCAGGCCGCCTCGGATGCCGTGGGCGTCTCCGCCCTCCAGCGCAGCGTCCAGGCAGGTGCGGCGGACCGGGCACTGGCCGCACAGTGCCTTCGCGACGGCGATCTTCTCTGTCTCGTCGGGCTCCGGGAAGAAGGTCTCGGGGTCTACCGGCTTGTACTCGGTGCTCTGGCAGACGGCATCGGCCTGCCAGGTCTGATCTCCGAGAGACCGGTGGCGGGCGGGGCTGTTCGTCGTGGGGGTCATGCGAGGTTGCTCCGATCGCTCTACGCGCGCAGGGGCGTCGGCGGAGAGGGTGCGCTGGGTCAGGAAAGTGCTCGGGGCTGTGCGCGCAGGGCGCGGCCCGGCGTAGCGGCCGGCGGTGGGTTAGGCGGCGGCGCGGTGGCGTCTGCGGTCGACCTGCTCGAACTCGACCCTGGTGGTCATCTGGGCGAGCCTGCTGGTGACGCGGTCGCCGAGGTAGGCCCTGAGGTCCTTGATCGCCAGATTGGTGGTGATCAAGGTGGGGAGTTCGTAGTTGTACCGGCGGTTGATCAGCCGGTAGGTCACTTCCTCGACCCACTCGCTGGCCTTGGCCGCGCCAAGGTCGTCGATGATCAGCAGCGGGCAGCGGCTGACCGCCGCCAGCTCCCGCTCGCTGTCGGCCCCCGGCCGGGGACGCAGCTCGGCGTACAGGTCGGCGGCGGTGGTCGCGCGCCAGCGCACGCCGACTCCGCTCTGTACCAGCCGCCGGACCGCGCCGTACGCCTGGTGCGTCTTTCCTGCCCCGACCACTCCGGCCATCAGCAGGCTTGGGCCGGTGGTGACCTGCCGTCGTGCTCCCCGGCTGGGGGCGACGGCCGCCTCGACGACCTGCCGGACCCAGTCCAGGACCTGGGGGTGGTCGGCGACGGCCGCCTGGTAGCGCGGAGGCATCGCGGTCAGCAAGGCGTCCAGCGGGGAGAACGGCTCGGGCTCGTCGGGGAGTGCGTCGATGCGGACCGGGTCGATGTTGCGGGCGGCCAGGATCTGAGCCATGCGGTCCACGGCGCCCTCGCTGCCCAGCAGCTGCGGTTCGCGATTACGGGTACGCATCACAGCTCCTCGGCGTAGGCGGCGGCAGCGTCGGTCGGGTTGGTCCACGCCTGATGTGCGGGCACGTTAGGCCGGATTACCGGCCTCGCCAAACCGCCGGAGCGGGCGTTCATGGCCTCGTTGACCATGCTGGTCAGCACGCTCGGGTGCTTGGGGTTGGCCGCGAAATTCGTCAGCCCGGCCCGGATGTACTCCGGAGAGATGCCCTCGGCCAGGAGCTTCTTGGTAATCCGCCCGAGGTGCCCGATCACGTCGCTGGGCGGGCGCTCGTCGCACGCGGCGACGTACTCGCCGACGAGCTGGTTGGCCGAGATGCCGGCTGCGGGCGCTGTGCGCCCCGTAGGGACAAGAGATCCAGGATCCAAGATCCTAGATCCAGGCGCCGAGCCCTCTCCGACACTTCGGGGTAGGTTCGGGGAACCCTCGGAGAATGCGCCTTGACCTGCGTTTTTCGCTCCAGTCCTGCTACGAGCGCCGCCCGCGCTGTAGGGGACTTCCCGCTGGTCGGCGGAAGACCCGTCCGCGCGCCCGGCAGACGTCGAGGTGGCCCTGGCGGGTAGATCGAGGGCTCGGGGAGCGTTCGGCGAGGTCTCGGTGAGTCCTCGGGGAGCGGTGGCCGAGCCTTCGGTCTGTTTGGTGCAGGTGCCTTTGCAGGGGGCGCAGCGGTCGGCGGCCTGGTGCTGGGGGCAGGAGGGCAGTCGGGACTGGCTCGGCTTGTCGATCTTCTGGTGGTCGGACCAGGTCACGATGTGGAGGTAACGGCGGCCGTCGCAGCCGGTGTACCGGCAGACCAGGTCGGCGTTCGCGAGCTGGTGGAGGTCGTCTTCGACGTGGACCGACGTGTGCTCGGCACGAAGGGGCCAGAGCAGCCCGGCGATGATCGCGGCGTTGTCGCGGTGACGGCCATGGTCGTCGGCCTGAGTGAGCAGTCCGAAGAAGGTCCGCTCGGCGTCGACGCTCACTTCGGCGAGCGACTCGGAGGTGAATGCCTCCGGCTTGATGGTTCGAATCCGCGCCATGTCAGCACCCGCGCCCAGGAGCGATCAGCTCGCTGGGAGTGAGGCTGGCGTCATCGGGCTTGAAGGTATGCGGTCGCGTCCAGTCCACCTCCGGCCAGACCCGCAGGATCCAGCGACCGGCGACCATGGCAGTGGTGCGGGACAGCGCTATGGTCTTCCCAGCTTCGCCCTTGACGATGACGCGCAGGTGGGGCCACGTCTGCTTCGGGTCGGTGAGGCTGACCCGGATGGTTGCCGCGCCCGGAATCATGTCGGCGAGCTGGGCGGCGAGGCGGTGCCGGCGGCCTGTATCCGGGCAGGCTGGGGTTCCGCTCGGCGTGGCGAGCATGAAATACTCCGTTGTTCGTAGGAGCGCGGTGCGGCGGTCTCGTGCAAGAAGCCCTGCCGCCCGCGTGATGTGAATTGGCGCCCCTCGGGGTGCCAGCCCGGCGCTTGGGAGTTGGTACCTCCCGGGCGCCGGTTTCAGTTTCCGAGCCAGGTCACGGACCGTGCGCTCGCATTCGCCCCGCCTCCTCTCTGGCCTGTCTCTCATCGGGCATACGGCGGGACCTCCGCGGGCAGGGGTGCGCGACCTCGGCGTTTCACGGCCTCGTCAGTCGGGCCTCCGTCTACCCGTTCCGTCCCTGCCTCGGCCACTGCCCGGCGGGGGACGACGAACATACGTAGCGACCTGCGGCAAGTCCATCCCCCGGTATCCCCGGCACCCCAGACCTCCAGGGGCTGGCACCATGGAGGTCTGGAGCCGACCTCCAGGCGCGAAACAGAAACGTACGTTAGTTGTGCAGATGTATCAAGCCTGGATTACAGTGGCCTCAAACACCGCCACGACCGCCCGAGGCTCGATCGCCACCCTGCAGGAGTTCATGTGCCCCCACGTCAGTTCGACGGCAGACGCGTACGCGCTGTCCGGCGGGGCAAGGATCTCGGTCAGAAGCAGCTGGCCGAGATTGTGGGCGTCAGCGCCCCCAGCGTCGCGCGCTGGGAAACAGGCGAGGATTTCCCCAGGGGCGAGAAGCTCCCCTCGATCGCAGCAGCGCTCGATCAGCCACTCGACGCTCTTTTCCCTCATGATGGCCCGCCGGACCTGCAGCTCCTGCGATGTGATGCCGGCCTCAGCGTGGCCCAGGCCGCTGCGATCATCGGCACGAGCCGCGTGCCGGTGAGCAACGCGGAAACGGGCCGGCGTCGTCTGGGCGACGCTTACGTGCAGCCGCTCGCAGAGGCGTACGGAGTGACCGTCGAGGAGTTGTTGAGCGCCCAGGACCATTCGTTCGGTGTGCGTCCCCGCACCGCTGTCCCCGCCGAGCAGGCGTCCGCGCCTCGCACGGTCGGGGAAAAGATCACGTATCTCCTGAAGTACGGGTACGCGGACCAAGAGGCGCCCTCTGACGAGGAAATCGCGCGGGTCGTCAATGAGCATGCGGGCATGGCGGCCGTCACCGCCGACGACATCGTCGCTCTGCGCACCGGTGCCACAACCGAGGCTTCCGACGTAGTGCGCGACGGCCTGAGCCAGGCCCTCCAGGTGGATCCCCGCCTCTTCCAGGACGATGCCGAACTCAACCCTGCGGCCCGCGATTTCCTGGAGGCGATGCGCTTCCTCGGCTCGATCCGCCGAGGCCAGATCCTCGGGCTGGCTGCCCGTGGCAACAGCGCGGGGCTGTCCGCCGAGATGATGGCCCGCATCACCGAGCTCGTCGGGGAACTGAAGCACAAGCTTCCAGAGGTAGACGGGTAGCGACGTAGTCGGCCCGGCCGGCAGCAGCTCGGTTGCTGCATGTAGCCGGGCCTGGGGCAAACGACGCGACGGCAGTGCGGCGTCACCCGAGCAGCCCAGATCCGGGGCGTGCATCGCCCGGACGCCTTCGATGTTGCCGTCGAGGTAGTGGCGCAGTGAGAGCGGTACGAGAT
>NZ_JBEYYB010000024.1:0-68846 GCF_040645335.1 Streptomyces sp. NPDC046821
GACAAGGCGATCAAGGAGCTGTTCCCGGAGAACAAGCACCTGCACCGCTGGATCGACATGGCCGGCGAGCGCATCGCGTTCGAGGGTCTCCCGGCCCGCATCTGCTGGCTCGGCTACGGCGAGCGTCACCTGGCCGGTCTGAAGTTCAACGAGATGGTCGCCAGCGGCGAGCTGTCCGCCCCGATCGCCATCGGCCGCGACCACCTCGACTCCGGCTCCGTCGCCTCCCCGTACCGCGAGACCGAGGCCATGAAGGACGGCTCGGACGCGATCGCCGACTGGCCGCTGCTGAACGCCCTGGTCAACACCGCTTCCGGTGCCTCCTGGGTCTCCATCCACCACGGTGGTGGCGTGGGCATGGGCCGCTCCATCCACGCCGGTCAGGTCTGCGTCGCGGACGGCACCGAGCTGGCCGCGCAGAAGATCGAGCGCGTGCTCACCAACGACCCCGGCATGGGCGTCATCCGTCACGTCGATGCCGGCTACGAGTACGCGGCCGAGGTCGCTGCCGAGCGCGGCGTCCGCATCCCCATGCGCGAGGGTGACGACGCGTGAGCAACCCCTCCTTCGGCGAGATGTGGCGCGACCTCGCGCCCATCGGCCGTAACGACGACAGCGGTGGCTACCGCCGCTTCGCGTGGACCGGGGCCGACGCCGACTGCCGTGAGTGGTTCAAGGCGCAGGCCGAGGCCCGTGGCCTGACCTACGAGCTGGACCGCAACGGCAACCAGTGGGCCTGGCTCGGCGACCCCGAGGCCGGCGACGCCGTCGTCACCGGCTCCCACCTGGACTCCGTCCCCGACGGCGGCGCCTTCGACGGCCCCCTCGGCGTCGTGTCGTCCTTCGCCGCGCTCGACGAACTCCGCGCCCGTGGCGTGGAGTTCACCCGGCCCCTCGCGCTCACCAACTTCGGTGACGAAGAGGGCGCCCGGTTCGGCCTGGCCTGCGTCGGTTCCCGCCTCACCTCGGGCAAGCTCACCCCGGCCCAGGCCGCCGAGCTGCGCGACATGGACGGCGTGAGCCTGCCCAAGGCCATGGAGGCCGCGGGTTACGACCCCGAGGCCATCGGCGCGGACCCGGAGCGGCTCTCCCGCATCGGCGCGTTCATCGAGCTGCACGTGGAACAGGGCCGCGCCCTGGACCTGTCCGGCGACGCCGTCGGTATCGCGAGTGCCATCTGGCCGCACGGCCGCTGGCGCTTCGACTTCCGCGGCGAGGCCAACCACGCGGGCACCACCCGCCTCGTGGACCGGCGCGACCCGATGCTGTCGTACGCGGAGACCGTCCTCGCCGCCCGCCGTGAGGCGGAGCTGGCCGGCGCGGTCGCCACCTTCGGCAAGATCTCGGTCGAGCCGAACGGCGTCAACGCGATCCCGTCCCTCGTCCGCGGCTGGCTCGACTCGCGCGCCGCCGACCAGGCGACGCTCGACACGGTCGTCACCGGCGTCGAGAAGGCGGCCCGTGAGTACGCCGACAAGCACGGTCTCGACCTGACGACGGTCCGTGAGTCCTTCACGCCCATCGTCGAGTTCGACCACGCGCTGCGCAACGAACTGGGCCGCATCCTCGGCACCGACGGCGAGATCACCGTCCCCGTGCTCGGCACGGGCGCGGGACACGACGCGGGAATCCTCGCGGACCAGATCCCGACCGCCATGCTGTTCGTACGCAACCCCACGGGCGTCTCGCACTCGCCGGCCGAACACGCCGGCGAAGACGACTGCCTCGCCGGGGTCAGCGCACTCGCGGACGTACTGGAGGGCTTGGCGTGCAGGTGACGTACTGGCTGGAACACGCCTGGATCGACCCGTCGGTCGAGTCGGGTGTCGTCGTGGAGGTCGCGGCCGACGGCCGTATCTCCGCCGTGCGGACCGGGGTCGAGGCCCCGCCGCCCGGCGCGACGGCCCTGCGCGGCCTCACCGTCCCCGGCCTCGCCAACGCGCACAGCCACGCCTTCCACCGGGCGCTGCGCTCGCACGTCCAGGTGGGCTCGGGCACGTTCTGGACGTGGCGCGACACCATGTACTCGTACGCGGACCGGCTCACCCCGGACACGTACCACGACCTCGCCAAGGCCGTGTACGCGGAGATGGCGCTCACCGGCATCACCACTGTCGGCGAGTTCCACTACCTGCACCACGCGCCGGGCGGCACCCCGTACGCCGACCCGAACGCGATGGGTGAGGCGCTGATCTCGGCAGCGGCCGAGGCCGGCATCCGCATCACGCTGCTCGACACGGCGTACGTCTCGTCCGGCTTCGGCCAGGCGCCCGACGAGCACCAGCAGCGGTTCTCGGACGGCACCACCGAGGCGTGGGCCGAGCGTGCCTCGCTCCTCAAGGACCGGGACCACGCGCGGATCGGCGCTGCGGTGCACTCCGTGCGTGCCGTGCCCGCCGACCAGCTCTCCACGGTCGCCGAGTGGGCGAAGGGCCGTAACGCGGCGCTGCACGTCCACCTCTCCGAGCAGGTCAAGGAGAACGAGGCCTGCCTGGCCGCGCACGGCTGCACGCCGACGCAGCTCCTCGCCGAGCACGGCGTGCTCAGCGAGCGCACCGTGGGTGTGCACAACACGCACATGACCGACGAGGACATCGCCCTCCTGGGCAACTCCCGTACCGGTACGTGCATGTGCCCCACCACGGAGCGCGACCTGGCCGACGGCATCGGCCCGGCCGTGGCCCTGCAGAAGGCGGGCTCCCCGCTCTCGCTGGGCTCGGACAGCCACGCGGTCATCGACCTCTTCGAAGAGGCTCGGGCCATGGAGCTGAACGAGCGGCTGCGCACGCAGACGCGCGGTCACTGGACGGCGGCTCAGCTGCTGCGCGCCGCCACGGTCGACGGCCACGCGGCGCTCGGCTGGAACGACGCCGGACGCATCGAGGCCGGCTCGTTCGCCGACCTCGTGACGGTGACGCTCGACTCGGTGCGTACGGCCGGACCGGCCGCGAGCCTCGGTGCGGAGATCGCGGTGTTCGCCGCGAGCGGCGCCGATGTGAAGCACACGGTCGTGGGCGGCAAGCACGTCGTCCGTGACGGCCGGCACGAGCTGGTCGGGGACGTCGCCGGGGCGCTCGCCTCGTCGATCGCCGCACTGCGGGACTGAGGCCGCCTCAACCGGTCCGCCCCTTCCCCACACCACCGGGGTCCGCCTGGACCCCACTCCTCGAAACGCCGGAGGGGCTGACTTTCAGCCCCTCCGGCGTTTCGGGGTATCCCCACCAAGGAGAGGAATCATGACCACCACCGTCATCACCAACATCGGCTCCCTGGTCACCAACGACCCGGCCCACGGCGACTCCCCCCTCGGCCTGATCGAGAACGCCGCCGTCGTCGTCGACGGCGAGCGGATCGCCTGGGTGGGGCCGGCCGCCGAGGCGCCCGCCGCCGACGCCTCCCACGACGCGCAGGGCCGCGCCGTCATCCCCGGCTTCGTCGACTCGCACTCGCACCTGGTCTTCGCGGGCGACCGCACCCAGGAGTTCAACGCCCGTATGTCGGGCCGCAGTTACACCGCCGGCGGCATCCGCACGACCGTCGCCGCCACCCGCGCCGCCACCGACGAGGAGCTGGAGGCGAACCTCGTCCACCACCTCGACGAGGCGCTGCGCCAGGGCACGACGACCTTCGAGACGAAGTCGGGCTACGGCCTGACCGTCGAGGACGAGGCGCGCGCGCTGCGCATCGCGTCGAAGCACACCGACGAGGTCACCTACCTCGGCGCCCACATCGTGTCCCCGGACTTCGCGGACGACCCGGAGGGCTACGTCTCCCTGGTCACCGGCGAGATGCTGGAGGCCTGCGCCCCGCACGCCCGCTGGGTGGACGTCTTCTGCGAGAAGGGCGCCTTCGACGGCGACCAGGCCCGCGCGATCCTCAACGCCGGCAAGGCCAAGGGCCTGCTCCCGCGCGTGCACGCCAACCAGCTCGGCTACGGCCCGGGTGTCCAGCTCGCGGTGGAGATCGGTGCGGCGAGCGCCGACCACTGCACGCACCTGACGGACGAGGACGTCGACGCGCTGGCGAACAGCTCGACCGTGGCGACGCTGCTGCCGGGCGCGGAGTTCTCGACGCGCGCTCAGTGGCCGGACGCGCGCCGGATGCTCGACGCGGGCGTCACGGTGGCTCTCTCGACGGACTGCAACCCGGGCTCGTCCTTCACGTCCTCGGTGCCGTTCTGCATCGCCCTGGCCGTCCGTGACATGGGGATGACCCCGGACGAGGCCATGTGGGCGGCGACGGCGGGCGGCGCGCAGGCGCTGCGCCGTGAGGACGTGGGCGCTCTCGTGCCGGGCGCGTACGCGGACCTGGCGCTCCTGGACGCCCCGAGCCACGTGCACCTGGCGTACCGGCCGGGTGTGCCGCTGGTGTCGGCGGTCTGGCGGCGCGGGGTCCGCGCCGCCTGACCGACACTCAGGGCATCGCCTCACGCGGGAGGCCGGCCGGGAAGGCTATTCCTCCAGCGTGAGGCCCTTGCGCAGCCGTACGAGGGTGCGCGTGAGCAGACGGGACACGTGCATCTGGGAGATGCCGAGCTCGTCGCCGATCTCCGACTGCGTCATGTTGGCGACGAAGCGGAGAGAAAGAATCTTGCGGTCGCGGGACGGGAGTTCGGCGATCAGGGGCTTGAGGGACTCGACGTACTCGATGCCCTCCAGGCCGTGGTCCTCGTATCCGATGCGGTCCGCGAGCGCGCCTTCGGAGTCGTCCTCCTCGGGCTGCGCGTCCAGAGATGACGCCGTGTAGGCGTTGGACGCCGCCATGCCCTCGACGACTTCGTCGTTCGTGATGCTCAGACGCTCTGCGAGTTCACCGACCGTGGGTGCGCGGTCGTACTGCTGGGCGAGTTCGTCGCCCGCCTTGGCGAGGTCGAGACGGAGCTCCTGGAGGCGCCGCGGGACGCGGACCGACCAGGAAGTGTCGCGGAAGAAGCGCTTTATCTCGCCGACTATGGTCGGCATCGCGAACGTGGGGAACTCCACCCCACGGCTCAGCTCGAAGCGGTCGATGGCCTTGATGAGGCCGATGGTGCCGACCTGGATGATGTCTTCCATCGGTTCGCTGCGGGAGCGGAACCGGGACGCCGCGAACTTCACCAGTGCGAGGTTGAGTTCGACGAGGGTGTTGCGGACGTACGCGTACTCGTGGGTGCCCTCTTCGAGGGACTCCATGCGCTCGAAGAGCGTTTTGGACAGGGCCCGGGCGTCCTGGGGAGCCACCTCGTCGAAAGGCGGGATCTCCGGCAGGTCGGCCAGGATGTCGAAGGTCTCGTGTTCCGGGGGAGTCGACGTCGACGCCTGGTCAGTACGCGATCCGTCGAGCCGGGGTGACATGATGTCCTCCATCGTTCTCGGCATATGGCTGCCGAAGCCAATACGTGCACTGTTGCGGTGTGCGGCGCCTCCGAAGCCGGCCGTGGTCGATAGTTGTCCTTACTAGGCCTACCCGTTTTTACGCTCCACTCGCAAGTCTGTTCTGTTGCGAAATGTCCGCTTCCTGGGGGTTGTTCAGGTACCGGCAGGCGTGACGAGGGCGTAGGGTTCGAGGGCGTCAATCAACAGCCACGACGGTCGAGCAGACTCGGAAGAGAGAGACGTCATGGACCGCGGGACAGTCGGCAGCGCACATCGGGGCCGGCTTCTGGTCGAGGTGCGGGAAGAGGGCCCCAGCGCCGTCGTGACTCCGGTGGGTGAGCTGGATCACCACACCGCCGATCTATTGAGAGAACCCCTGGAAAGCTTTCTCACCGCCGGTTTCTCACGGCTGGTGATCGACTGCTCACGGCTGGAGTTCTGCGATTCCACCGGGCTCAACGTCCTGCTCGGTGCCCGCCTCAAGGCGGAAGCGGCCGGTGGCGGAGTCCATCTGGCCGGGATGCTGCCCGCGGTGGCCCGGGTCTTCGAGATCACGGGCGCGGACGCCGTCTTCACCGTTCACGAGTCGCTGAGCGCGGCTCTCAGCGACTGACGGGGCCCGTGCGCAGGTCGAAACGCGGAAGTTACGCGTCAGTTGTCTCTGCGTGATCGAGGCGTTACCAGTGTCACACCGGCCACGCCGAAACGGTGGGTGTTCACGCCGTTCGGCCGGGCAGGAGACATGCTGGGTCCCAGCCGGGGCCACGCCGTCACGGCGGTTAGTTTCCACGAATCACACGTCAAGAGTCTCGGTGAGGTGAAGTGCTGATGAGCACCACCCGGCCTTACTCGCCGGGCGACCGCGGCCCGGAGCCGGAGGCCGCCGGCGACGCCGGCGGCACGCCCAGCCAGTCCCCCGCCGACGTCGGGCGGCCGGCCGGGCAGCAGAGCCGCACCCTGAACCTGGTCGGGGCGGCCGGCATCGTCCCCCTGGCCCGCGACTTCGCCCGCGAGGCCCTGTACGCCTGGGGCTGGATGCCGGCGGACACCGCCGACCGGCGCGCCGCGGCCGAGGACGTCCTGCTCGTCGTCTCCGAACTGGTCACCAACGCCTGCCTGCACGCCGAGGGCCCCGAGGAACTCCGTATCTCGTGCGACAGCAAGGTGTTTCGTATCGAGGTCTCCGACCGGGGGGCCGGTCAACCCGCGCCCCGGACCCCGCACCGCGCCGGCCGTCCCGGCGGGCACGGGATGTTCATCGTGCAACGGCTGTGCATGGACTGGGGTGTCGTCAGGGCCCCTGGCGTACCCGGCAAAACAGTGTGGGCGGAGGTCGGGGCACCCGCCTGACCAGAGCCCTTACGGCACTTGGGGTTACCCAGGGTTCGTACATCTCTTCGCACGCGCCGGATCCCGTCGGATCCGGCGCACGTTTATGTCTTCCCTCCCAGGGTTACCGGGCGTACCTTGAGCGCCCAATCTGATGTGCCGTCAGTAACTTGGCGCGTGCAACTCAGGATCTTCCCGGCGTGAGGGGAACTCGAGGTGTCGTACCGGACGTACCAGAAGCGAACGGGAGCACTCGCGCTCGCCGCGGCTCTGGGCTGTGGCGCGGCGTCCACGGTGCTGCTGGCCGCCCCCGCGGCCCAGGCCGCCGTACAGGACGTCAACTACCAGTGCAAGACGCCGATCGGGAACAAGGGAGCAGTCTCCCCGATCGACATCAAGAGCGTGCAGAGCGGCAGTAGCTACAAGATCACCATGTCCTTCCAGAAGGGCGTCTCGTCCAGCCCGGTGGAGCTCGGCAAGGGGGCCATGAGCCCCAGTGCCGTCATCAAGCTGGGCGGCGCGGAGACCGGCGACCTGCCGGTGACCGGACCGCCGAACGCGGAGGCGATCCCCGCCAACACCCCCATCAAGATCAGTGACCTGTCGGGCACCTACACACCGAAGAACAGTGGCAGCGTCACCTTCACCGCGGGTGTCCTCACCATCAAGGCGCTCGGCACGACGACCACGTGCACGCCCGCCAACAGCCCGAAGCCGTCCCTGACGCTGGACGTCAAGGCGGCTGCGGGCGGCGGCACTTCGGGCGGTTCCACGGGCGGCTCGCAGAGCACGCCGTCCGGCGGCACGCTGCCGAAGACCGGTCCCGAGGACTCGGCACTCGCCTTCGGCACCCTCGGCGGCACCGTGCTGCTCGCGGGCGCGGCGGGCGTGCTGTGGCTGACGCGGCGCCACCAGGCGGCGCGCTGACCCGGTCGGCCCGTCCGACGTCCGACCGCGATCACCTGGAGCCGCCGATGCCGACCCGTCCCCGGGCCCTCGCCCGCCTGCGCGCGCTGTGCGGGGCCGTTGTCCTGCTGGCCGTGGGCGCCGGGGGTCCGGCGGCCGCGGCCGGCACGGCGACGGCGCCCGAATGGTCCGTCGCGCCGTCGGCCGGCGGCGGCACCAGACCCGCCGAGGACGGGCGCCCCTACTTCTACGCGGAAGGGGTGCCCGGCACGGTGCTCCAGGACGACGTGGCCGTCACCAACCCCGGCGACCGCCCCCTCACCGTGCGGCTGAGGGGCGCGGACGCCGACAACACCGGCACCGGCGCCCTCTCCCTTCGCAAGACCTCCAAGGACACCGGCGCCTGGATCACGTTCGCCCGGCGCACGGTGAAGGTCCCGGCGCGCACCCGCGCCGAGGTGCCCTTCAGCGTCACCGTCCCGGCCGACGCCGCACCCGGCGACCACCCGGGCGCCGTCGTGGCGAGCGCGAACGGACGCGAGGTGGGCGTGCGGGTCCACCTGCGGGTCAGCGGGCCCACCCTGTCGGCGCTCACCGTCGAGAAGGTGCGCGTCACTGACGGCGGCCGGATCTCGTACGACCTCGTCAACCGCGGCAACACCACCCTGACGCCCCGCCTCGCGGTGCGGGCGGACGGGGTGTTCGGGCGGGCGCTCGACCGGCGTCCGCGCACGTTGCCCGTGGAGCTGCTGCCCGGCAGCCGCGTCACGCTCACCGAGCCGTGGAAGGACGCGCCCGCCCTCGACTCGGTGCGGGTGCGGCTCACGGTCACGGCCGGGGGCGGCGCGCACGGCGAGGCGACGGCGACGAAGCGGTTCGTGCCGTGGGGCGCGCTCGCCGCCGTCGGTGTGGTGGTCGTGGCCGGCGGGGGAGGGGCCGTCTGGTTCGTCCGAAGACGACGCCACGGTGACGAGGCGGACGACGGCCTCACCGGGACCGTCCTGCCTCCTGAGGACCACGAGAACACCGAGAACCCTGCGCACATCGAGCCCCCAGAAGTCGTCGAGACCCTCCAGAACCATGGGAGCCAAGGGAGTTGGTCATGAACCGCCGCCATCGCCGCGGTCCCCGGCTGTGGGCGTCAGCCCTCGCCCTCGTCGCCGCGTTCGGCTTCGCCGTGCCGCAGCAGGCCGCGTCCGCCGCCGAAGGGCCGGCCGTCACCCTCTCCAAGTCCGAGGCGGGGGCGGGCGGTTCCGTCACCGTCAAGGGGTCGGGCTGGCGGCCCGACGCGCTCCTCATGATGCTGATCTGCGGCCAGTCCGCACCCGGCAAGGGAGTCGTCGGCGGCACCAACTCCTGCGCCAACGCCGACGGGCGTGCCGTCACCACCGGCTCCGACGGCTCTTTCAGCAAGGACCTGCCGGTCGCCGAGCCGCCCGTGCCCTGCCCGTGCGTCGTCCACGTGGCGACCGTCACCGGCGAGACGGCGCAGGCCGACGCCGTGCTCAAGGTCGCCGGGCACGCCGTCAAGGCGATCCCCGAGCAGGCGACCGGCGGCAAGCTGTCCGTCCTCACCGACACCCGGCTCGACGGGTCGAGCGGCATCCTGACCTGGTTCGGCGCCCCGCCCTCGCGCACCTTCGTCTTCACCGTCGGGAACGTCGGCTCGGCGCCCCTCAAGGACCCGGTCTTCCAGGTCGGCACCTCGCACGGCGTGTTCGCCCCGCAGTGGGAGGACCAGCAGTGGCGCGGCACGATCGCGCCGGGCAAGAAGGCGCAGATCAAACTGCCCGTCGAGCTGTCCTCGGGGGCGCACGGCAACTACCTGATCTCGCTCAAGTTCGGCGGCAAGGTGCTCGCCGAGCAGCCGTGGGGCGTCGGCAGGCCGTGGGGCGTCACGCTCTTCTGGATCCTGCTCTGTGTCGTCGTACCGGCCGCGATCTTCCGGATCGGGATGGCCGTCGTCGACCGCGTGCGGCCCCGGCGGTCCGGTGGCGGTGGCGGCGGCGCGAGCCGGCACCGGAGCGCGAGGCGACGCCCCGAACTGACCGCCCGGCTCCCCAAGTTGAGCCGCCACGAGCCCTCCGGGCCACCGAGCGCGACCACCACGACTACGGCCCTGCCCTGGTTCACCCCCGACACAGACCCCGGCGCACCGGCCGGTCAGCTCTCCGCACCGTCAGACAACACCCCGACAACGAAGGGACACACGTGAGCACCCAACGGAGAGTGAGCGCGGCCGGCGTCGCCCTGATGCTGAGCGGTGCGGGCCTCCTGCTCGTCGCCGCACCGGCACAGGCGGCCACCGAGGTCGCGTACAAGACCGAGTGCATCCCGCCCGCGATCTCCGGCATGGGCCCCGTGGAGGGGACGACCAAGGTCGAGATCACGGCGCCCGCCGAGGCGAAGGTCGGTGACACGGTCGAGGTCGTCTGGAAGACGACGCAGGCCGCGTCCCAGAACCCGGGCGTCATCGACCTCGGCAAGGACACCGTCCAGCCGACCGGCACGCTCAAGGCGAGCGGCGCGCAGACCGCGGACATCTCGATGCAGGGACCGCGCTCCAACCCGCCCATCCCGAAGAACAGCCCGATGGTGCTGTCCGACATGAAGGGCACCATCAAGCTGACGGCGCCGGGCGAGGTGACGCTGACCCCGGACAAGTACAACATCAACGTCAGCAAGCCGATCTCGACGGACACCAAGTGCTCGCCCAAGGAGACGGTGAATCCGGGGGCGACCATCAAGGTGACTGGCGCGCCCGGTGGCGGCGGTCTGCCCACGGGTGTGCCGACCGGACTTCCCACAGGGCTGCCGACGGGCGTGCCGACCGGGCTGCCGACGGGTCTGCCCACCGGGGTTCCGACGGGTGCGCCGACCGGCGGCTCCAGTGGCGGAGGCTCCAGCACGGGCGGTGGCTCCAGCACCGGTGGCGGGTCCAGTACCGGCGGCGGCGGTGGCGGGCAGAGCGACTTCACCGGCAAGGAAGTCCAGATCCCGTACCAGTGCAAGACGCCCATCGGTGACAAGAACGCCACCTCGCCCGTGCAGATCAACGCCAAGAAGAACGGCGGGGACTACGGGCTCACGGTGAAGTTCAAGCAGTCCGTCATGGACAGCCCGGCCGACATCCCGAAGGGGTCGGTCACGCCGTCGATGGAGGTCAAGCTCGGCGGTGCCGACAAGGGCACGGTCCACGTGGCGGGCCCGGCGAACGCCGAGCCCATCAAGTCAGGCCAGCCCATCAACATCCCTGACCTGACCGGCACTTACAAGCCGGGCGGGTCCGGCAAGTCGACCCTGTCGCCGGGCGTCCTCACGGTGATGGCCCTCGGTACGACGACGACCTGCACGCCGTCGAAGACCGAGGTCTCGCTCGAGATCGACACGGCGGCCCAGCCGGGCGGCGCGGCCGGCGGCTCGGGCTCGGCGGGCGGTTCCGGTTCGGCGGCGGGCGGTGCCGGTACGTCCGGTGGTCTCGCGCAGACGGGTGCCGAGAACGACGGCAGCCTGCGGGCCCTCGGCCTGGTCGCGGGCACGGTGATCCTGCTGGGCGGAGCGGTCTTCACGTTCCTGCCGAGCCGGCGCCGGGCGGGCTGACCCGGTAAGCACACAGGGGGGCCGGGGTGATCAACTCGCCCCGGCCCCCTATGCGTTCAGTAAATCGAGGAGACGGTGCTGGTGGACGAGACCACGCGGCCCGCCGCGAGGTTCTCCGCGACCTCCTCGCGCCACACCTTGTCGGCCCGGCTGGTGTCCAGCTCGAACTCGAAGCGGTTGGTCATGTCCGGGGTGATGTCCTCCACGTCCACGTAGAACTGCTGGTACCAGCGCCGGAGCTGGTAGATCGGGCCGTCCTCCTCGGTGAGGAGCGGGTTGTCGACGCGGGCCTTGTTCTGCCAGATCTCCGCGTCCTGCCGGAAGCCGATCTCGACACCCGCGCCGAACTGCTGGGCGGCGGCGTTGGCCGCCTCGTCGTCCATGCCCGGCAGCTTCTTGACGATCACGCCGAACTGCAGCATGAACGCGTTCTCGCGGACGGGGTAGTGGCTGTTGATCAGTACGGCTTCCATCTCCTGGCCGCCGCCGACCGGGCTCCACAGGTAGTCGATCATGTAGGAGGGGCCGTAGTACGCGGCCTCCGAGCGGTTGACCGCGGGCTCGGTGCCGGCCGGGACCATGCCGAGGTCGTAGTCCTGGCGGAACTCGTAGTTCATGCTCTGGGCCGCGATGTGGCCCTCCAGGACGTTCTGGAAGTACTTCGGGAACGAGTAGTGCACGTAGAAGAAGTGCGCCATGTCGGAGTTGTTGTCGACAATCTCGCGCGGGTGCGAGCCCTCGATGAGGATCTGGTTCCAGGTCCACTGGCTCCACTCGTCGCTGAACGCGCCCTCGATCTTCGGGATCGCCTGCTCCGGGATCGGCGGGTTGCCCTGCGGGTCGTGCCAGACGAAGAGCTGCTTGTTCTCCTCCAGCGCCGTCCAGGCCCGCGTCTTGGCGGCGCGGGGGACGCGGCGCGCGTACGGGATGCCGGAGCAGGTGCCGTCGCCGGACCAGCGCCAGTCGTGGAACGGGCACGCGACCGCGTCGCCCTTGATGGTGCCCTGGCTCAGGTCGCCGCCCATGTGCGGGCAGTAGGCGTTGAGGACGTGGAGCTCGCCGCTCTCGCCCTGGAACACCACGAGCTTGGTGCCGAACGCCTCGATCTGGTGCGGCTTGCCGTCCTTGAAGTTCTCCGCGAGGCCGATGCAGTGCCAGCCACGGGCGAAGCGGTTCGGCATGGGGTCGGTCTTGATCGCGTGGTAGCTCACGAGGCGTCCTTCATGTGGGTCGCGGCGACATAGCCGAAGGTCATCGAGGGGCCGATGGTGGAGCCGGGGCCGGGGTACGTGTCGCCCATGACGGCCGCCGAGCAGTTGCCGGTGGCGTACAGGCCGTCGATGGGGGTGCCGTCCTCGCGCAGCACGCGCGCGTGCTCGTCGGTGAGGAGTCCGCCCTTGGTGCCGAGGTCACCGGGCTTGACCGGCAGCGCGTAGTACGGGCCCTCGGTCAGCGGGTGCAGGTTGGGGTTCGGCAGCGTCGGGTCGCCGTAGTAGCGGTCGTACGTGCTGTCGCCGCGGCCGAAGTCGGCGTCGCGGCCCTGCTCGGCAAGGGAGTTGAAGCGCTTGATCGTCTGCTCAAGAGCTTCCGCCGGGACGTCGATCTTCGCGGCGAGTTCGCGGATCGAGCCGGCGGTCTTGAGGATGCCCTCGTCCTCGAACGCCTTCGGGAACTTCTGGCCCGGCACCAGGCCGACGAACGGGTAACGCTTGCGCGCGACCGAGTCGATGATGATCCAGGAGTTCTCGGGCGCGCTCGGGCTGGCATACATCTCGTCCACGAACTCGTGGTACGGAGCAGCCTCGTTGACGAAGCGCTTGCCCTCACCGTTCACGATGACCATGCCGGGCACGGCGCGGTCCGCGACGAGGAAGAACAGGCCGCCGCCCGGGACCGGAGTGGACGGAGCGCCCCACACCTTGTCCATCAGGGCGAGCGCGGCGCCCGCGTCGACACCGGCCGTCAGCACCTCGCCGATCTGACCGGGCGACGAGTGCGTCCAGTCCGCGGAGGTGGGCTTGGGCAGGTACTTCTCGCGCAGTTCCTGGCTGTGCGAGAAGCCGCCGGCGGCGAACACGACGCCCTTCCTTGCCCGGACGGTCACCGCCTTGCCGTCCTTCTCGATGCGTACGCCGACGACCTTGCCGTCTTCCGACACCAGCTCATGGAAAGGGGAGTTGAGCCACATGGCGCCGCCCGACTTGGCGAGCGCGAGACGCAGCCGTCCGACGAGCGCGGCGCCGAGCGCGACCGGCTTCGAGCGGGTGACCAGCGTCTTGACGGCGCCCGCCGCGAGCTTCGCCGCGGTCCGCCGGCCCTTCCACGTACGGGCCGCCATGTTCAGGAAGCGGAAGTCGTACTGGGTGATGGTGAGGCCGTACGTGGGCAGCTCGTTGGTGCGCAGGTTCGCGGCCTCCGGGCCGAGCCGGCGCAGGTCGAAGGTGTCCGGCTCGATGGTGCGGCCGGCGGGCTTGCCGCCCTTGCGCTCGGGATAGTAGTCCGCGTAGTTCGGGACGTACTTGAAGCTGACGTCGGTGCGGTCGAACAGGAACTTGAGCATCTCCTGGCCGCGCGTGAGGTACGCGTGCTTGCGCTCCCGGCTGACCTGGTCGCCGACGGTGGCGTCCAGGTAGTCCATGGCGTTGTCGTACGTGTCGACCTGCCCGGCCTGCCGCAGGTAGATGTTGTCGGGTATCCACACACCGCCGCCGGACAGCGCGGTGGAGCCGCCGTAACGGTCGGTCTTCTCCACCACCAGGGCGGACATGCCGTGCAGCTGCGCGGTGATCGCGGCGGTCATGCCGCCTCCACCGGAGCCGACCACCACCACGTCGTACTCGTGATCCCAGTCCACTGTGACCGTTCCCTTCGCCGAAGCGGAAGCCGATACCGCCCGACGGAAGGCGCACGCCGGAAGGGGTCTTCAGGCGTGCGCTCGGGCGGCTGGGCGTGGACCCGGTCCGGTCCGTTCGGTGCCGACATATGCCGGTACTTCGCCCTCTCCCGGGCCCTGCGGGAGTGACTGCACGCTCTACCTGACGGCTCCGGCGGACAAGCTCTGGTTCCCACTCAGTGGGAGGTCCGGTGCGTGGGGCGCCCGGGGCTCGCCGGGCGAGCGGTTCAGTCGGCCAGCGTTTTCTCGGCCGCGTCGCACCAGGTCAGGCCCGCCTGCGCCATGGTCAGGGCGTAGGAACGCAGCAGGTCAGGTTCGTCGCCGGGCTCGTACCGGTCGATCCACGCCTCGAACTCTCTGCGCTTCGCGTCGATGAGCAGCCGGGCCTGGTCCGGGCTGAGGGACTGCACGAAGAGCAGTTTCAGCAGGGCCTCGTCGCGCAGCTGGGGCGGCGCGGGCGGCTGGACGAGCCATGCGTCCAGGGCCTCGCGCCCCCGTTCCGTCAGGTGCCAGATGACCTGACGGCGCCCGCCGCCGCCCTCCTCCCCGGTGATGAAACCGGCCTCGTTCAGGCGCTTGAGCTGCGGATACAGCTGCGCGAAGCTGACGCCCCAGTAGGCGTCGACGGTCTCCGCGCAGGCCTGTTTGATCTCGTAGCCGGACCGCGGGCGCAGGGCGATGAAACCGAGGGCCGTCCAGGCAGTCGCGGTCAGATCGGTCGTGTCCAAGGGCTTGCCTCCCCTATATATCTTCCATATATATAGGCACCCTGACGTGGCTTCCGGAACACGAAGTGCCGGAAGTGGCCCTGTCGTTGGAGACAGCACCCGGTCCGGTGCTTCCTCCGCTTCCGCTCTTCCCTCCGCTTGCCCACCCGTCTCTGGAGGACAGATGCCCCCTTCGATCGGATCGGTCGACCAGCTCGGCTATGTGGTGAAGGACGTCGAGGCCGCGATGCGCCACTGGTCGGCGAACCTCGGCGTCGGACCGTTCTTCTACTTCCCGCAGGCCGCCATCGCCAGCACTTATTACCTGGGCGAGCCTACGGACGCCCGCATCGCCGTCGGTATCGCGCAGGCCGGCGACGTGCAGATCGAGTTGATCCAGCAGCTCAACCCGGATGCTCCGAGCGCCTACCGCGACTTCCTGAAGGAGCGCGGCGAGGGGCTGCACCACGTGGGGCACTTCGCCAAGGACGAGGCCGATTTCGACGCGTTCCTCGCGCGCTTCGCCGAGTCCGACGTCGAGCCGTACCACTACGGCGACTCCGGTCCGGGCAGCCGCTTCGCCTACCTGCCCACCGAGGAGCACGGCGGCACCGTCGTCGAGGTCATCGAGACCGCGCAGTGGGGCGGCTTCTTCGACTCGATCCGGGAGGCCGCGGCCGGCTGGGACGGCAGCGACCCGATACGCGAGATCACCATTCCCTGAAGTCCCTGGATTCCCGAACTCCCTGATCGGCTGCCGTGCGGCGGCTGCCGCAGCGGGCCATCCTGACGAGAGGCGGCCGTTCCACGGCCCGGAGAGGATCGATCGACCATGCGCGCACTGCGGCTGCACGGACCCAAGGACCTGCGTCTTGAGGACATCCCGGAGCCGGAACTCCGGGCCGGAACCGTCAAGATCAAGGTCGAGTGGTGCGGGATCTGCGGCTCTGACCTGCACCTTTACCAGGCGGGCCCGTCGGCGTTCGGCCTGGACCAGCCGCACCCGCTGACCGGCGAGCAGGCACCTCCGGTGATGGGCCACGAGTTCTCCGGCGTCATCACCGAGGTCGCCGAGGGTGTCACGTCTCTCGCCGTCGGCGACCGCGTGGCCGTCGAGCCGGAGATCTACGACGACACGTGTGCGTACTGCCGCCAGGGCGATTACAACCTGTGCGTGCAGTCCGGCTTCGTCGGGATCAACGGCTGGGGCGGCGGCATGTCGGAGTACGTGGTGCTGCCGCCGCAGATGGTGCACAAGCTGCCGGAGGGCGTCGGTACGGACCTGGGTGCGCTGGTCGAACCGCTCGCGGTGGCGTGGCACGCGGTGCGCGTGGCCGCGCTGCCGCCGGGGTCCTCCGCGCTCGTGGTCGGCGCCGGTCCGATCGGCCTCGGTGTGCTCTCCGCGCTGAACGCGACGGGTGCGCGGATGGTGGCCGTCAGCGAGGTCAGTTCGGCCCGCAAGAAGCTGGCCGAACGCCTCGGCGCGGATGCCGTGCTCGACCCGACGGCGGACGATGTGGCCGCGCGCGTAAGGGAGTTGACGGACGGTCTGGGCGTCGCGGCGGCCTTCGACGCGTCGGGCCTCCAGGTCACCCTGGACACGGCCCTGACCTCGCTCCGCAAGCGCGGCACGGCCGTGAACCTGGCGATGTGGTCCAAGCCGGCGCAGGTCGAGACGATCCAGCTGATGCGCACGGAGACGTCACTGACGTCGACGATCGGCTACGCCGGGTCCGACTTCCCGTCCGTGATCGCGGCGATCCGCCGGGGCACGATCGACGCGGAGTCGTTCATCAGCGCGCGGATTCCGCTGGAGCGGGCGGTCCAGGACGGGTACGAGGCGCTGCTCGGCGAGGGCCGGGACGCGCACGTCAAGATCCTGGTCCACCCGTGATCACGGACGGGGGTCGGGTGGGCTGGGCTAGTAGCTGACGCGGTCCAGCAGCCACTGGGTGGCGTCCTCCGGCAGCAGGGTGCCCGTCTTGCTGCTGGAGGAGGAGGCGGTGAAGAAGTAGTCGTCGTAGTTGTCCTCGGCCGAACCAGGCTCGGGAGCGCTGCCGGTGGAGTCGCTCGTCAGCTGGAGCTTCATCGGCCTCTGCGGCCAGCCGCCGACCTGGTCGAGGGACTTCGCCTCCTGCGCGGACGGCTCGGCGGCGTTGAAGGCGTAGTAGACCTTGGTCTCGTGGTCGTACGAGTCGTACTCCAGCTTGGTCAGGGCGTACCGGGCGACGACGGCACCGCGGCCGACGCCGCCGACGACCAACCGCTCGCTGCCGATACGCTCGGAGTTGATCCTGTTCACGGCTCCCTGCACCGCATCGGCGAGGTCCCTGAGCGAGCGCTCCCCGTTGTCGAAGCCGACCAGGCAGACATCGAGGCCCTGCGCTTCCGCCTGGGTGAGGAAGGAGGAAAGGCTCTTCTCCAGACCGCCGAGGTCTGTGGCGCCCGGTCCTCCGTCGGCCACGAGGATGACCGGCTTGCTGATGTAGTCCTTCGCGGGCAGTACCCGTCCGGAACCGTAAGGCAGCTGGATGTCGTAGGCCTTGGCCATGTGGGGGGGGGGTCCTCTCAAGAGGGATGCGGAATGATGGCGCCCGCTTCGGCGCCGCCGCTGATCGTTTCCCGCACATCGCCCACTCCGGAGTGGTTTGCTGGCTCCTGGCCGAAATGCGTAAGACGCAGGTCGGAAGTGACGTGATCACGCTCACTCGATCGGGTGAGAGAGGGAGGACCAGCGATGTTCCGACGGCGCCTCGTGGGCTTCGGTCTTGTGTCGGCGGCGGTCGTGCTGCCGCTTGCCACCGCGTGCAATTCCGGTGCGCAGTCGGCTGCGCCCGCGAAGCCGACGCCCAGTCAGCCCCCGGCCCAGTACGTCACGCACGCCCGGATGCCGGTCCCCGCGCCGGATCTGGACGAGACCGAGACGCTCGCCGGCCGCCAGGCGGAGACCCACGGAGACGGCACGTTCGCCTACGCCCAGGGCAACAAGGCGGAGGCCCTGATCGTGGCCGTGAGCTGTGAGGGCAAGGGGAACATCAAGGTCTCCCTGAAGCCCGTGCGGGCCTCTTTCGCGATGCCCTGCGTGGAAGGCGGCGTCAGCACGACCTACAACCAGTTCGCCGTCACCGGAACGGAGAAGCCGGGCACGGCCTCCGTCACCGCCCCGTCGACGGTGCACTGGTCGATGACGGTGGGCCGGGGCGAGGCGGCGGATCAGGAAGGGTAGGCCTCGCGCTGTCAGGGACTCACTCGGCGGCCTCCGGGGAGGGGACGGGGCCGAGGTCGCCTTCGGGTTCGCGGGTGAGCTGGGCGTGGAGGGCCGGGTCGGCGTAGACCTCGGCGCTGTGCCGCCATTGCGTGAGCAGTAGCGCGACCGGAGCGAGATTCTTCAGGGCGGCGGCTCCACGGGCGGTGTCCGCGAGCTCGGTGAGCATGGTCTCGATGTCCTCCTCCGGCAGGAAGACCGACCAGGGCAGCGCCTCGCTCACGGTGTCACTTCCGTCAGGCCTCGCATTGCCGCCCGCGCTGCGGCCGCTCCTCGCTGCGCCGCCGTTGCCCAGGTCTGGGTCGGGTCCGGTGCTCCCGCTCGGGCTTGGCGGCAGGCTCCGCAGTACTCCTCGTCCGCGACCGGGCGGAACAGGCGCGGCTGGGTGTGGGTTCGGCTTTCGCATTCGCGCATCTCGGATACGCGGGGAGGCGTGGGCGTCGGGGCAGGCGGCGTGGGGGCGGCTACGGGTGGGATCTCTCGCCACAAGTAGCGGATCAGGCCTCCCGGGCGGTGTACCCGTACGTCGGGGGCGGGGAGGTTGCGGTGGACCTCGGCGAGTAGCGCCGTAGGCGGGTGTCCTGCCGTCAGCCAGGCCTCTGCCAGGTCCGTCAGCTCCGGCAGTATCGGGCGCGGGATCCGCGCCAGGCGCGGGTCCAGATCCGCCAGGGCCTCGACCACCCTGCGGGCCTCCGGGGAAGGTTGGAGGGTGTTTCCCGCAGGGGGTGTTTCTGGAAGAGCGCCGACGGACCGGGGCTTCGGGTCACCGGCTGTCGGTGTCCCGTCCGTCGGAGGCGGGGGAGGAGGGGGAGGCGGTCCCACCGGCGACTTTCCCCGGACCGCCGCCGCTTCCTCCGGCGTGAGTGGCACATTTGAGACCAGCTGATGGGTCGCCCAGCGCCCCCTCGCCGCCTGCTCCCGCCATTCGTGGACGTAGCCCTCGTCCTTCAACTCCCTTTTCGCGCGCAGGAATGCGCACTTGCCGATACCGGCCCGGCGCGCCGTCGCGGAGAGGGATTCTTCGTCGTCCGCCGGGAGCGAGAGCTGCCAGATCAGGAGGCGTACGGCCTCGGATGACAGGCGGGGGTGGCGGAGGATCTCGTTCGGCACCTGCGAGTAGAAATGGGCAGGCGAGATAGCATGACGCTGCATATCGGGTGTCTCCTAGTGACACTCGAGGTGTAGGCCCTCGTTTGCCGGGTGCAACCGGTGGCGAGGGCCGCTTTGTGCTCACCGTACAGCAACTGTCGTTACAAAGCGTTACTTCATGTGTTCGGATTGTTGGTCACCCGCCGTCACCACACCCCGCCGTACCGCGCCGCCTTCGCCTTCAGCCACGTGCGGATCTCCTCCGCCTCCCGTTCCGACGCCTCCCGCAGGTCCCGCGCCCGAACCGTCGCCACGAAGTGCACGAACCTCACCCGCCTCAACTCGCCCACCGCGCTGAGGACTTTGCCGGGCCCGTACACATCCGTCGTCGAGTGGGCGACGAACGTGCCCGGCGCGTGCTCTTCCGAAGTCATTTCGCTGTTCATGCCGTAAGCGTCAGGTCACGCTGTGTATCTTCGGTAGGGGTTTGCGTGTGACAACACGGAACGCACAAAAGGGAGTTGGCGATGGCCATCGAGGACAACCCTGTTTCCCGCGCCAAGTACGGCGAGGAGTTGCGCCGCAGGCGCGAGACCCTGGGACTCACCCAGGAAGAACTGAGCGAGCTGTCGATCATCTCCCGCTCCCAGATCGCCCACATCGAGGCGGGGAGGCGGCGGCCGGACGTCGACGACGCGCGCCGCCTCGACAAGGCGCTGAACGCGGGCGGGTTCTTTGAGCGCTTCCTTCCAGCGTTGGACGGGAGGGTCGTAGCTGAGCACTTCGAGGAGGCGCTGGAGTTCGAAGGGCAGGCGACGGCGATCCGGGTGTACGGCCCGAAGCTTGTTCCGGGCTTGCTTCAGACGGAGGCGTACGCACGGGCGGTACTGGGTTCAGGGCACCCGCCCAAGACCGACGAGCAACGTGACAAGCTCCTTGCCACACGCCTCGACCGCGCCCGCATTCTGAACAACTTCCACTCGCCAGTGGTGTGGACGATGCTCGACGAAGCCGTGCTGCGGAGGCCCATCGGAGGCCCCGCCGTGATGTGCGAACAACTTCGGCACATTGTCGCGTTGGGCGAGAGCCGCCGGATCCGCGTCCACGTTCTCCCGTACACAGTGGGTGTGCACGCGTTGTTGGAGGGCGTTGTCTCGCTCATGTGGTTCCAGGAACTCCCGCCCGTCGCCTATGTAGAAGGCTTCAAAACGGGGCGGGTCTGGGAGTTGCCGTCAGTAGTGCGCGAATGTCAGGTGGCCTACGATCACGCGTTGGGCGACGCGCTGTCGCACCGTAAGTCCCTGGCTCTGATCAGGTCCGTCGCAGAGGATTACGAGCATGAAGCGCACTGAGCACACCATCCCGGACGCGTCCGTGCTGACGGCCTGGCGCAAGTCGTCGTACAGCGGTGGCGAGAGCGGCGAATGCCTGGAGGTCAACGACTCCTCCTGCCCCGCCCACCTCCCCGTCCGCGACAGCAAAAACCCCACCGGGCCCGCCGTCGCCTTCGCCGCGCCCGCGTGGAACGCGTTCGTCGGCGCCGTTCGCAGCGGTTCGCTCGGCCTGGGCTGAAGCCCGTAGACGAAAAGCCGTGGGGCCCCGCACCGAATCCGGTGCGGGGCCCCACGTATGTCATGCGGACCGAGCGGAGCGCGTCAGTGGACGTCGCCCATCAGTTCCTTGACCTTCTTGCGGTACATGAAGACCGCGGCACCCGCGATCACCGCGAGCACGGCCTCCAGGCCCACCATGCCCGTACCGTTCAGGTCGAGGCCGGCGGTGGAGAGCAGACCCGTCACCGCGTCGCCCGCCGTCACCGCGAGGAACCAGACACCCATCATCTGGGAGCCGTACTTCGCCGGGGCCATCTTGGTCGTGACCGAGAGGCCGACCGGGGAGAGGGTCAGCTCGCCGACCGTCTGGACGAAGTAGATCAGGACGAGCCACCAGGGGCTGACCTTGCCGCCGCCCGCGGCCGTCAGCGGCAGCAGGAAGACGAAGAAGGAGATACCGACGAGCGCGAGACCGAGCGAGAACTTGGTGACCGTGCTCGGCTCCTTGCCCTTGCGGGCCAGGGCCAGCCAGACCATGGCGGCGATCGGGGCCAGCGCCATGATGAGGACCGGGTTCACCGACTGGAACCAGGAGACCGGGAAGTTCCAGCCGAAGACGCTCGTGTTGGCGTGCTTGTCGGCGAAGATCGACATCGTCGATCCGCCCTGGTCGTAGATCATCCAGAAGACGGCGGCGGCGACGAAGAACCAGATGTAGCCGGAGACCTTCGACTGCTCGGTGGACGTCAGGTCCTTGTCGCGCTTGATGCGGGCGAGGACCATGATCGGGACGACCAGGCCGATCAGCATGAGCGGGACCATCACCCAGTTCAGGGTGTAGGTGCCGGTGCCGACCACGATGGCGTAGAAGACGACCGCGACGAGCAGCCAGATCATCGACTTCTTCAGCATGGCGGTGCGCTCGGCGGTGTCCAGGGGCTTCGGGACGACCGAGGACTTCTCCGACAGGTGGCGCGTGCCGAGCAGGAACTGGGCCAGGCCGATCGCCATGCCGACGGCGGCGAGGCCGAAGCCGAAGTGCCAGTTCACGTTCTGGCCGACCGTGCCGATGATCAGCGGGGCGGCGAAGGCACCGAGGTTGATGCCCATGTAGAACACGGTGAAGCCGCCGTCACGGCGCGGGTCGTCCGGGCCGTTGTAGAGGTGGCCGACCATCGTCGAGATGTTGGACTTCAGCAGACCCGAACCGACAGCCACGAAGAGCAGGCCGACGTAGAAGATGCCGCTGAGCGGGACGGCCAGCAGCAGGTGGCCGACCATGATGATCGCGCCGGCTATGGCCGTCGTCTTGCGGGGGCCCCACACTCGGTCGCCGAACCAGCCGCCGGGCATGGCGAGCAGGTACACCGTCGAGACGTAGACGGAGTAGATTGCGATGGCCGTGCCCGCGTCGAGCCCGAGGCCGCCGGGGGCCACGAGGTACAGCGGGAGCAGGGCGCGCATTCCGTAGTAGGAGAAGCGCTCCCACATCTCGGTCATGAACAGAGTGGCCAGACCACGAGGGTGGCCGAAGAAGGTCTTGCCGCCGGAGGGTGCCCCGGTGGATTCCTTCGTCAGGCTGTTCGCCATGGAGGTTCCTTGCTGGGTACGGGACGCGGGTCGGGATGGACCTCGCGGCCAGTGTGGGGAATCGGTCCTTCAACGCTGGCTGTAACCAGCTCTCACATAAAAAGAACCTTTGTCGCGCAGCGCGCTCGCGCAGTGCGGTCCAAAGGTTGCTCTTTAGTGCATCAGGCGTTCATTCACCATACGGCAGGACACTGGTGCATATGGAAGGACTTGAGACATGGATCACATGGTCTGAAGGAACCATTCACCAACATTCGAAGGCATCTTCCGGTATCCCATCCCACAGCCGCAGGCGGCCCACGTAAGGGTACGGCCCTGGTGGATCACCCTTCGGGCGCGCGGCCACGCGGACTACCATCACCTCATGACCCGTGTACTGCTCGCCGAGGACGACGCGTCCATCTCGGAGCCGCTGGCCCGCGCACTGCGCAGGGAGGGTTACGAGGTCGAAGTGCGTGAGGACGGCCCGACCGCGCTCGACGCGGGACTCCAGGGCAGCATCGACCTCGTCGTACTCGACCTCGGACTGCCCGGCATGGACGGCCTGGAAGTGGCCCGGCGGATGCGCGCCGAGGGGCACACGGTGCCCATCCTCATCCTGACCGCGCGCGCCGACGAGGTGGACACCGTCGTCGGTCTCGACGCGGGCGCCGACGACTATGTCACCAAGCCGTTCCGGCTCGCCGAACTGCTCGCACGTGTGCGGGCGCTGTTGCGGCGTGGTGCCGCGGAGCCGGCACAGCCGCCTGCCACGCACGGCGTGCGTATCGACGTCGAGTCGCATCGGGCGTGGATGGGGGACGAGGAGCTTCAGCTCACCGCGAAGGAATTCGATCTGCTGCGGGTTCTTGTGCGGGACGCCGGCCGCGTTGTGACCCGGGACCAGCTCATGCGTGAGGTGTGGGACACGACCTGGTGGTCGTCCACCAAGACTCTGGACATGCATATCTCTTGGCTGCGGAAGAAGCTTGGGGATGATGCGGCTAATCCTCGGTATATCGCCACGGTGCGTGGGGTTGGGTTCCGGTTCGAGAAGAGCTGAGGCTTTCGTTTTCGGGTGCGGGTTTGTTGTGGCTGGTCGCGCAGTTCCCCGCGCCCCTTACGGGGCGCTCCTTACGGGGCGCCTGATCCGGGACACTGGGTGACATGCGTCGCCGTCTGATCAATTCCACGCTCGCCGTCGTGCTCGTCGTGATCGCTGTTTTCGGGGTCTCGCTCGTTCTGGTCGAGACCCGCACGATCACCAACAGCGCCCAGGAGCGCGTGGACTCCGAGGCGGTCCGGCTCGTCAGCATCGTCGACAGCCGGCTCCTCGGGGACGAGAAGGTCAGCGGCGCCATCCTGAACGACCAGGTCGGGCCCGACCGGCACGCCAGGATCGAGCTGCCGGGGCGGGCGCCCATCGAGATCGGCGCGCAGCCCAAGGGTGACGTCATCCGCGCCACCGCCAAGGGCGAGAAGGGCGAGACCGTCACCGTCGAGGAGCCCCGCTCCTCCGTCACCCGCGAGGTCGGCCGCACGCTGCTGATCATCGCGGGCGTCGCGCTCCTCGCCGTCATCGCGGCGGTCCTGCTCGCCGTACGCCAGGCCAACCGGCTCACGTCCCCGCTCACCGACCTCGCCTCCACCGCCGAACGCCTCGGGTCCGGCGACCCGCGCCCGCGGCACCGGCGGTACGGGGTGCCCGAGCTGGACCGGGTCGCCGACGTCCTCGACTCCAGCGCCGAGCGCATCGCCCGGATGCTCACCGCCGAGCGGCGCCTCGCGGCCGACGCGTCCCATCAGCTCCGTACGCCCCTCACGGCGCTCTCCATGCGCCTGGAGGAGATCACCGTCACCGAGGACCTGGACACGGTGAAGGAAGAGGCGACCATCGCGCTCGCGCAGGTCGAGCGGCTCACGGACGTCGTCGAGCGGCTGCTCACGAACTCGCGCGACCCGCGCACCGGGTCCGCCGTCGCCTTCGACCTCGACGAGGTCATCAAGCAGCAGCTGGAGGAGTGGCGCCCCGCCTACCGCAGCGCGGGCCGCGCCATCGTCTCCTCCGGCAAGCGGCACCTGTCGGCCGTCGGCACGCCCGGCGCCGTCGCCCAGGTCCTCGCCGCGCTGATCGAGAACTCCCTCATGCACGGCGGCGGCACCGTCGCCCTGCGCACCCGCGTCACCGGCAACCAGGCCGTCATCGAGGTCACCGACGAGGGGCCGGGCGTGCCGGGGGACCTGGGCGCGCGGATCTTCGAGCGGACCATCAGCGGCCGGAACTCCACCGGCATCGGCCTCGCCGTCGCGCGTGACCTCGCGGAAGCGGACGGCGGCCGCCTCGAAATGCTCCAGACCAACCCGCCCGTCTTCGGCCTGTTCCTGTCGCGTACGACACCCAGGAAGCCGCTGCCGGGGGACGGGCCGGAGACGGTGCGTTAGCGCGTGCGCTGAGCTTTTGCCGGCTGGGGGCGCTCGGGGGCTTCTTCCGCTTGCTCGGCTTGGCCGGCTTCTTCGAGGAACGATTCCGCGCTCGCGACCGTCTCCCGCGCCGGCAGCGCCTTGAAGACCCACGTGCGGTACGACCAGAAGCGGAACAGGGTCGCGATGCCCATGCCGAGGAACTTGACGACGTTCCGCTGGAGCGAGCTGTCCCAGCCGAAGCCGTTGATCGTGACGAACAGGGCGCCGTTCTCGATCACCAGGCCGACCGCGCTGAACGCCAGGAACAGCGCCAGCTCCTTCGTGCGGCCGCTCTTGTCGCGGTCACGGTAGGTGAAGTAGCGGAACCCGACGTAGTTGAAGGCGATGGCGACGACCGTCGCGATGACGTTCGCCCGCACCGCCTCCAGGCTCGTCGTGTGCCACAGCAGGTTCGAGACGGCGAAGTTCACGAGCGTGCCGATCGCGCCCACGGCACCGAACTTGGCGACCTCGCGGGCCAGCCGGTCGAGGCGCGCCCGCCATGGTCCCGGCCCGTTCATCGCTGTCCGTTCATCGTGTTGGTCCCAGCCCCCGTCGTTCTCGTCCTGCGGTCCCGGCCATGCTAACGAGGCCGCCCGTGCGGCGTCCGGGACGCCGGTAAACCGGGCATCCCGGGACGGCCGATACCCTGGGGGTGTGACGTTCCCGGTAGTTGGCATGGTCGGCGGCGGACAGCTCGCTCGTATGACACACGAGGCAGGCATCCCGCTCGGCATCAAGTTCAAGCTCCTCAGTGACACTCCTCAGGATTCTGCGGCCCAGGTGGTCAGCGACGTCGTCATAGGCGACTACCGCGACCTGGACACGCTGCGTGAATTCGCGCGGGGCTGTGACGTGATCACCTTCGATCACGAGCACGTCCCCACCGAGCACCTGAAGGCCCTGGAGGCGGACGGCATCCCCGTACGCCCCGGCCCGGCGGCGCTCGTGCACGCCCAGGACAAGGGCGTGATGCGCGCGAAGCTCACGGAGATCGGCGCTCCCTGCCCGCGCCACCGCCTCGTGAAGGACCCCGCCGATGTCGCGGCCTTCGCCGAGGAGGGCGACGGCTTCCCCGTCATCCTCAAGACGGTGCGCGGCGGCTACGACGGGAAGGGGGTGTGGTTCGTACGCTCCCTCGACGACGCCGAAGAGCCCTTCAAGGCCGGTGTCCCCGTCCTCGCCGAGGAGAAGGTCGACTTCGTGCGCGAGCTCGCGGCGAACGTCGTGCGCTCCCCGCACGGCCAGGCCGTGGCCTACCCCGTTGTCGAGTCCCAGCAGGTCGACGGCGTGTGCGACACGGTCATCGCGCCCGCCCCGAACCTCGACGAGGCCCTCGCGCTCAGCGCCGAGCAGCTCGCCCTGCGGATCGCGAAGGAGCTCGGTGTCGTCGGGCACCTCGCGGTCGAACTCTTCGAGACCCGCGACGGCCGCATCCTCGTCAATGAACTGGCCATGCGCCCGCACAACTCCGGGCACTGGAGCCAGGACGGCGCCGTGACCTCGCAGTTCGCGAACCACGTGCGCGCCGTGCTCGACCTCCCGCTCGGCGACCCGCGCCCGCGCGCCACCTGGACGGTCATGTGCAACGTCCTCGGCGGCGACTTCCCCGACATGTACTCCGCGTACCTGCACTGCATGGCCCGGGACCCCAAGCTCAAGATCCACATGTACGGCAAGGACGTGAAGCCCGGCCGCAAGGTGGGCCACGTCAACACCTACGGCGACGACCTGGACGACGTGCTGGAGCGCGCCCGTCACGCAGCCGGCTACCTCAGAGGAACGATCACCGAATGAGCACGTCCCCCGTCGTCGGCATCGTCATGGGATCCGACTCCGACTGGCCCGTCATGGAAGCCGCCGCCCAGGCACTCGACGAGTTCGAGATCCCCTACGAGGTCGACGTCGTCTCCGCGCACCGGATGCCGCACGAGATGATCTCGTACGGCGAGCAGGCCGCCGAGCGCGGACTCAAGGCGATCATCGCGGGCGCCGGGGGCGCGGCCCACCTGCCGGGAATGCTCGCCTCCGTGACCCCGCTGCCCGTCATCGGCGTCCCTGTCCCGCTGAAGTACCTCGACGGCATGGACAGCCTGCTCTCCATCGTGCAGATGCCGGCCGGAGTCCCCGTCGCCACCGTCTCGGTCGGCGGCGCGCGCAACGCCGGTCTGCTGGCCGCCCGCATCCTCGCCGCCCACGACGAGGAACTGCTCGGCCGGATGCGGGAGTTCCAGCAGGAGCTGAACGACCAGGCCACCGAGAAGGGCAAGCGCCTGCGCGCCAAGGTCGAGGGCAGCAACGGCTTCGGCTTCGGGAAGTGACGCGGATGGCCACGCCGTCGTCCCTGTCCGCCCTGGAGCGGGCCCGCGCACTCCTCGACGAGTTCCCCGTCGCCGACGGGCACAACGACCTGCCGTGGGCGCTGCGTGAGCAGGTCGCGTACGACCTCGGCGCGCGGGACATCGCCGCCGACCAGAGCGCCCATCTGCACACCGACCTGGCCCGGCTGCGGGCCGGCGGGGTCGGCGCGCAGTTCTGGTCCGTGTACGTCCGCTCGGACATGGCCGGCGACGTGGCCGTCACCGCGACCCTGGAACAGATCGACTGCGTCGCGCAGCTCGTCGAGCGCTACCCGGCCGACCTGCGCCGCGCGCTGACGGCCGCGGACATGGAGGCGGCGCGCGCCGAGGGCCGTATCGCGTCGCTCATGGGCGCCGAGGGCGGCCACTCCATCAACAACTCCCTGGCCACACTGCGGGCGCTGCACGCGCTCGGGGTGCGCTACATGACGCTCACGCACAACGACAACATCGCGTGGGCGGACTCGGCGACGGACGAGCCGGGCGTCGGCGGCCTCTCGCCCTTCGGCCACGAGGTCGTACGGGAGATGAACCGGACCGGGATGCTGGTCGACCTGTCGCACGTGGCGGCGACCACGATGCGGGCCGCGCTCGACACGTCGGTCGCGCCGGTGATCTTCTCCCACTCGTCCTCGCGGGCCGTGTGCGACCACCCGCGCAACATCCCGGACGACGTCCTGGAGCGGCTGCCCGCGAACGGCGGCGTCGCGATGGCCACGTTCGTGCCGAAGTTCGTCCTCCAGGCCGCCGTCGACTGGACGGCCGCCGCGGACGAGAACCTGCGCGCGCACGGGCTGCACCACCTGGACACGTCCCCCGAGGCGATGAAGCTGCACCGCGCCTTCGAGGAGGCGCACCCGCGGCCGGTCGCCACGGCGGCCACGGTCGCCGACCACCTCGACCACATGCGCGAGGTCGCGGGCGTCGACCACATCGGCATCGGCGGCGACTACGACGGAACGGCGTTCGTGCCGCAGGGCCTGGACGACGTGTCGGGCTACCCGAACCTCATCGCCGAGCTGATCGAGCGCGGCTGGTCCGACGCCGATCTCGCGAAGCTGACGTGGCGGAACGCGGTGCGAGTGCTGGGCGCGGCTGAGGATGTGGCGCGGGATCAGCAGACCCGGCGTGGGCCGTCGAATGTGACGCTGGAACAGCTGGACGGCTGACAGCCGGTTTTCCCTCTGATGACCTCCGGAGCGCCCGCGCTCCGGAGGTTTTCCATTGAGCTCCGGAGGTTTGAGCGGGCCGGTGTCGCCCGAACGCCGCACCCGCCAGGTGGGCGTCGGCCAGGCGTGTGACGGTGAACGAACTGCCGACACCATCGATGCCCGGAGCTTTGCCATGGCAGAACTGCAGCAAGAACTGATCACCGCCGCCGAGACAGGCGAGCTCGACGAGCTCTCCTCACCCAACGAGGAGGCCCACGAGCCACCCGAGGACGACGCGCTCACCCGCGCCCGAGCCCTCCTCAGCACCCACCCCGTCGCCGACGGCTACTGCGGACTGCCCGCGACGCTGCGCACCCTGCCCTGGTACGACCTCGAACTCGGCGACACGTCGGTCGACACGGACATACCCCGGCTGCGGGACGGAGGCGTCGGAGCCCTCCTGTGGACCCTGCGCCAGCCCGGCTCGGCCCCGCCCGAACACCCGGTGACCGCCGTCCTCGAACAGCTCGACCTCGCCAGGCACGTCGTCGCCGCGTACCCCGAGGGACTACGGCTCGCCCGCAGCGCCTCCGAGGCGTGCGACGCCCGCGCCTACGGTCGGGTCGCCGTCTTCATGGGCCCCGCGCCCGCCTCCGCCGCCGGGAACTCCCTCGCCACCCTGCGCGCCCTCTTCGCGCTCGGCCTGCGCGTGCTCACCCTCTCCGGCGCCTCATGGGCCGGTGAGGCGGGACTCACGCGGTTCGGCGAGGAGGTCGTACGGGAGATGAACCGGCTCGGCGTGCTCGCCGACCTCACCGGCGCCTCCGCCCGCACCGCGCGCAGGGTCCTCGCCATCACCAAGGCGCCGGTGATCCTCACGCACTCGGGCGCGCACGCGCTCAACGACCACCCGGACAACGTCACCGACGACCTGCTCGCGGAGGTGGGCGCCGCCAAGGGTGTGTGCCTCGTGCCGTGCTCGGCGGAGCGCACGGGTCCTGACATCGGCGATGTTGCCGACCATCTGGAGCATGTGCGGAAGGTGGCGGGCCCGGGGGCGGTCGGCCTCGCGGGCACGTACGACACGGGTGGGGTCCACCCCGACGGGCTCGCCGACGTGTCCCGCTACCCGTACCTGATCGCCGAACTCATCCAACGCGGCTGGACGGAACGGGAGTTGGGGCTGCTCACGTGGGGGAACGTGCAGCGGGTACTGCAGGGGACGGAGTTCGCGGCGCGGGCCGCGTCCCTGCGCCGCCCGCCGTCCACGGCCCGTATCGAGCCGTTGGACGCCTGACGCGGGCGGCGGGCCGGCGGAGTCAGCTCGCGCACAGGCAGAACGGGTGCCCTGCCGGGTCCGCGTAGACCCGCCACGTGCGCGAGCGGTCCTCCGCGTCGAGGACCGTCGCGCCGAGCGCCAGCACTTCCTTCTCGGCCGCGTCCAGGTCCTCGACGTTCAGGTCCAGATGGAACTGCTGGGGCCGGTCGGCCGAGGGCCAGGCCGGTGCCACGAAGTCGGGCGCCTCCTGGAACGCGAGGGCGTGACCGCCCGGCACCTCCAGGTCGACCCACCGCCCCTCGTCGCCCGTCACGGTCCCGCCGAGCACCTCCGCGTAGAACTCGGCGAGGGCGCGCGGGTCGGGACAGTCCAGGACGACGACGCCGAACGTGGCGAGAGCCATGACTTCTCCTTGAGGGCGAGGCTCGGGTGGGTTACCTGTGGGGGCTACCCCGGCCGAGCGCGCTTACCCCGCGGAGTTCGGGCTCAGGCCGTCGGACGGCCCATCGCGCGGTACGTCCAGCCGGCCTCGCGCCACACCACGGGGTTCAGCGCGTTGCGGCCGTCCAGGATCACCCGGGACGCCACGACCTCGCCGAGCTGTGCGGCGTCGAGCTCGCGGAACTCCTGCCACTCCGTCAGGTGCAGGACCACGTCCGCACCCCGCACCGCGTCCAGGACCGAGTCGGCGAAGCCCAGCGTCGGGAAGAGGCGGCGCGCGTTGTCGTTGCCCTTGGGGTCGTAGACCGTGACCTGACCGCCCTGGAGGTGGATCTGACCCGCCACGTTCATCGCCGGAGAGTCGCGCACGTCGTCCGAGTCGGGCTTGAACGTGGCGCCGAGCACCGCGACCCGCTTGCCCAGGAACGAGCCGCCGCCCAGCGCCTCACGCGTCATCTCGACCATCGCGCCGCGACGGCGCATGTTGATCGAGTCGATCTCGCGCAGGAACGTCAGCGCCTGGTCCGCGCCCAGCTCACCGGCGCGGGCCATGAACGCCCGGATGTCCTTGGGCAGGCAGCCACCGCCGAAGCCGATGCCGGCCCGCAGGAACTTGGAACCGATCCGCTCGTCGTAACCGATCGCCTCCGCGAGCTTCGCGACGTCGCCGCCCGCGGCCTCGCACACCTCGGCCATCGCGTTGATGAAGGAGATCTTCGTCGCGAGGAAGGAGTTGGCGGCCGTCTTGACCAGCTCGGCCGTCGGGAAGTCGGTCACCACGAACGGCGAGCCCTGGCCGACCGGCGTCGCGTACACGTCCCGCAGGATCTTCTCGGCGCGCTCGCTGCGCACGCCGACCACGATCCGGTCCGGGTGCAGCGTGTCCTGCACGGCGAAGCCCTCACGCAGGAACTCGGGGTTCCAGGCCAGCTCGACCTCGCCGCCGGCGGGGGCCAGCTCGACGATGCGGGCCGCGAGGCGCTCCGCGCTGCCGACGGGCACGGTCGACTTGCCGACGACGAGCGCGGGCTTGGTCAGGTGCTTGGCGAGGGACTCGACGGCGGCGTCGACGTAACTCATGTCGCACGCGTACTCGCCGTGCTTCTGCGGGGTGTTCACGCAGACGAAGTGGACGTCGCCGAACTCGGCGATCTCGGCCCAGTCCATCGTGAAGCGGAGCCGCCCCGTGGAGCCCTCGATCCCGGCGACGTGCTTGCGCAGCAGGTCCGAGAGACCGGGCTCGTACATGGGGACCTCGCCCCGCGTGAGCATCTCGATCTTCTCGGGGACGACGTCGAGCCCGAGGACCTCGAAGCCGAGTTCGGCCATGGCGGCGGCGTGCGTGGCGCCGAGGTAGCCGGTGCCGATCACGGTGATCTTCAGGGCCATGGGGAGGTCTCCAGAGGTGTACGGCGGCAGTGCGGTGCCTGAGCATACGCGGGCGTGGAGGGGCCCCTCACAGGGCAGGTTTCCACTTGTCGTGTAGCTCACGTATCCGTCTCGTGAGCAGGCGCCTAAAATTCTGGTTACTTAACGGTAATTAGCGTCCTTGGAGCGTGAGACACCTTGGCAGGATCGCCCGAATTCGACCTGTACCGGCCGGCTGAAGAGCACGACATGCTCCGCGAGTCCGTCCGGGCTCTGTGCGAGGCCAAGATCGCGCCGTTCGCCGCGGCGGTCGACGAGGAGGCGCGGTTCCCGCAGGAGGCCCTCGACGCGCTCGTCGCCAACGACCTCCAGGCCGTGCACGTCCCCGAGAGCTACGGCGGCGCCGGGGCCGACGCCCTCGCGACCGTCATCGTGATCGAGGAGGTGGCCCGCGTCTGCGCCAGCTCCTCCCTCATCCCGGCGGTGAACAAGCTGGGCTCGCTGCCCGTCATACTCTCCGGCTCCGAGGAGCTGAAGAAGAAGTACATGACGCCCCTGGCCAAGGGGGAGGGCATGTTCTCGTACTGCCTCTCCGAGCCGGACGCCGGTTCGGACGCGGCGGGCATGAAGACCCGCGCGGTCCGCGACGGCGACTTCTGGGTGCTCAACGGCGTGAAGCGCTGGATCACCAACGCGGGCGTCTCCGAGTACTACACGGTGATGGCCGTGACCGACCCGGAGAAGCGCTCGAAGGGCATCTCGGCGTTCGTCGTCGAGAAGTCGGACGAGGGCGTCTCCTTCGGCGCCCCCGAGAAGAAGCTCGGCATCAAGGGCTCCCCGACGCGCGAGGTCTACCTCGACAACGTCCGCATCCCGGCCGACCGCATGATCGGCGAGGAGGGCACGGGCTTCGCCACGGCGATGAAGACCCTGGACCACACCCGCATCACCATCGCGGCCCAGGCCCTCGGCATCGCCCAGGGCGCCCTCGACTACGCCAAGGGCTACGTCAAGGAGCGCAAGCAGTTCGGCAAGCCGATCGCCGACTTCCAGGGCATCCAGTTCATGCTCGCCGACATGGCCATGAAGATCGAGGCCGCCCGCGCCCTGACCTACCAGGCCGCGGCCGCCTCCGAGCGCGGCGACGCGAACCTCACCTTCCAGGGCGCCGCAGCGAAGTGCTTCGCCTCGGACGTCGCCATGGAGGTCACCACGGACGCCGTCCAGCTCCTCGGCGGCTACGGCTACACCCGTGACTACCCGGTCGAGCGCATGATGCGCGACGCGAAGATCACCCAGATTTATGAGGGCACGAACCAAGTTCAGCGGATCGTGATGGCGCGCAACCTGCCGTAAGTACTCGTAAGCACTCGTAAGTACTGCGGGATGTGAGAAGGGCCCGGACGGAATCCGATTCCGTCCGGGCCCTTCTCGCGTGCGCGGTGGGGTGCGTCGTGGCTAGTTGCCCGACACCGTCACCTTCTGGTCGTTCTTCAGTTCGTCGACCAGGGTCTTGACCTTGGCCTTGTCCCAGAGGAGGTTGCCGCCGACAGAGCCGGAGATCGGCATGTTCATCGACTTGCCGTCGCCGCTCGTGACGCCCTTCATGGCCCAGAACATCGAGCCCAGGTCCCAGATGCTCATGTCCTTGTCGACGACGAGGGAGTCGAGGCCCGCGCCCATCGTCGGGTAGAGCTTGAAGGGGTTCAGGACCGTCGACGGGGTGGCCACCTGGTGGGCCAGGGCCGACAGGAACGCCTGCTGGTTCTTGGTGCGCTGGAGGTCGCTCGCCGCGAACGCGTGGCGCGTACGGACGAAGGCGAGGGCCTGCTGGCCGTTCAGCGTCTGCTTGCCGGCCTTGAAGTCGGCGCCGGACCACTTGTCCTTGAAGCCCTGCTTCAGGTCCATGTCCACGCCGCCGACCGCGTCCACGATCTTGGCGAAGCCGCCGAAGCCGATCTCCGCGTAGTGGTCGATGTGCAGTCCGGTGTTGAACTCGACCGTGCGGACGAGGAGTTCGGGGCCGTCCTCGGCGTACGCGGCGTTGAGCTTCGTCTGGCGGCCCTGGTTCGGGTAGAGCTTGCCGGAGGTCGAGCCCTTGTACGACGGGATCGTGACGTTCGAGTCACGCGGCAGCGAGATCATCGTGCTGCCGTTGCTGCCCGTGTGCAGGATCATCATCGTGTCCGTGCGCTTGCCCTCGGCGGACCCGGTGTGGAGCCTCTGCTTGTCGGCGGCCGTCATGCCCTGGCGGCTGTCCGTGCCGACGATCAGGTAGTTCGTGCCCTGGCCCGCCGCGGGGCGGTCGATGACCTTGGCGAGATCCACGTCACGGTGGAGCTTGGAGTCGGCCCAGAAGTACGTGCCGACACTCACGGCCACGAAGAGGACGACGAGCGTGAGCGTGATGCGCTTGATGCGGCGGCCCCAGTTCGGGCGCTGTCGCATCGGTGCGTAGTCGTCGTCGTTCGGTATGTGACCGCCGCCGCCGCGGCGTCCGCCGCCACCGCCGTAGACCTGTCCGGTGTTGTAGCCGCTGTCGTACTGGTCCCCGCGGCCGTCGTCGTAACCGTCACCGCCGTACGACGGCTGCGGCGGCACGCCCGGCCTGGGCGGCGCCGACCGGCCCGGGCCACCCTGGCGGCGCTGTACGTGCGGCATCGCGCGGGCGCCCTCGGGACGTGCGCCGGCACTGCCGCGACCGTATCCGCGGTCGCCGCCGCCCTGTCTCTCGTCCCAACCCTCAGGCCAATCGTTCATGTGCCCCAGTGTGCAGGGGGCCCCTGTGTGCCCGACAAGGGTGGGTGGGGAATCGCACCAGGGCTGTTGCAGAACGGACACAAACCGCGTCCGGCATAAGGTGGAGGCCATGACAGACCAGGCTCGCGGCATGGAATCCGGCATTCCGGGTAAGCCGACCTCCGCTTCCCGCACGACGTTGTCGCACATCATGACCCACAACGACACGAACCTTCTGGGGACCGTGCACGGTGGCGTGATCATGAAACTGGTCGACGACGCGGCCGGTGCCGTGGCCGGGCGGCACTCCGGCGGGCCCGCCGTGACCGCGTCCATGGACGAGATGGTGTTCCTGGAGCCGGTGCGGGTCGGTGACCTAGTTCATGTGAAGGCTCAGGTGAATTGGACTGGGCGGACCTCTATGGAGGTCGGTGTGCGGGTGCTCGCCGAGCGGTGGAACGAGTCGACTCCGGCGCAGCAGGTTGGCTCCGCCTATTTGGTTTTTGCCGCTGTTGATGCGGACGGGAAGCCTCGGGTGGTGCCTCCGGTGGTTCCTGAGACCGAGCGGGATGAGCGGCGGTATCAGGAGGCTCAGATCCGGCGCCAGCATCGGCTGGCGCGGCGGCGGGCGATTCGGGAGTTGCGGGAGCGTAGGGCTGCGGACGGGCTGCTTTAAGCCCGTCCGGCGTTTGAGGACCGGGGTCCGGGGCGGAGCCCCGTGACCTCAGCCACACACCACCTGGTCGCCTGTTACCGCTCCGAATTGGCCCTGGTGGGCGTCTTCCGCTCGTACCGGCTGGACCTCCTTGAAGTCCGGGCCCGCTACTACCTTCATCACCGGGCCCCGGCCCGGCGTCGGTTGGAGTTGGGCGCCCGGCAGGGCTGCCGCCAGGGCCTTTGCCGAGCGGTCCCAGCGGGGGTCGTACTGGACGAGCGTGTGCGTCGCGGTGCGCTGGACCGCGTTCGCCGGTGCCCCGCTCGTGCGGAACCCCGTACCCCGTAGCGCCGCGTCCAGCTTCTTGCCCAGGCCCGGGGTCATCGTGCCGTTCTCCACCTGGACGCTGATCTGGTCCGGGGCGACGCCGACGACCGTCGCCTTCTGCGTCTGCGTCTGCGTCTGCTTCTGCGCGTGGTGCACCGCGAGCGGCTTGTCGTCGCGCAGAGCGTCGAACAGCTGCTTCGACTTCACCGGGTCCCACTTCACCGTCGACCCGATCCCCTTGACCGGGAAGCCCATGTCGCCGATCGGCACCGTCGTGAACTCCGACGACGACGGCGAGAACCCCTTCATCGCCTGCGCGAGCCCGACCATCTGGTCCGGCCCGAACCCCTTGTCCGCGCGGACCGCGCTGAGCAGCGTCTGCGCCACGTCACGGAACTTCACCGGGTTCAGCAGCACCCCGGACGACGTGGCCTTCTCGATGAGCGCCGCGAGGAAGCGCTGCTGACGCTGCATCCGGCCCAGGTCACTCGCCCCGTCGGTGTGCCGGGAGCGCACGTACTGGAGCGCCTGCCCGCCGTTCAGCCTGTGGTTGCCGACCGCCAGGTCGAGCCCGGTGTACGAGTCCTTGAGCGGCTTCGCCGTACAGATGTCGACGCCGCCGAGCACGTCCACCGTCTTCATGAAGCTGGTGAAGTCGACCTCCAGATAGTGGTCGATCTTCACGCCGGTCATGTGCTCGACGGTACTGACGGTCAGGTTGGGGCCACCCTCCGCGTACGCCGCGTTGAGCTTCACCGGGTGCTGGTGGTGCTGCTTGCCGGTCGTCTGGTCGATGTGCGGGGGGATCTCCGCGTAGCTGTCGCGCGGCAGGCTGACGATGCTGGCGCGGCGCTGGTCCGCCGAGATGTGCACGATCATGACGGTGTCCGTGCAGTGACAGGGCGCCCCGCCGAGCCGGTACTTCTCCTTCTCCTCCGGAGTGATCTTGTCGCGGCCGTCGGTGCCGACGAGCAGCACGTTCATGCCGTGACCGGCGGAGGGACGGTTCTTCATGTCCTTGAAGGCGTCGACGCGATTGATCTCCGTGTCGATGCCGGACACGACCGCGTGCCCGATGCCGGCGGCCGCGAGGACCGTCACCGAGAACGTCGTCGCGGCCCGCATGGCCCAGCGTGGTTTTTTCCTCCGTACGGCCGGTGCGGCGGGACGTCCGCGATCGGGCCGTGGGGGGCGGGGCGGGCGTACGGGGGAGCGGGGATGAGTCGGCGGTGTGGGCACCGGGGGACACCTCCGAGAAGGTGGGCGTGGGATCGCGAGCAACGTAGGCCCATACGATCTGCTGACCGCGGTAGCGACCCCGGCGGCGCGCGCCCGTGTCCCCCGTTAGCGGTAACGTGGCGCCCGATGAACGCGAATTCCGACAAGCAGCTTCCGCCCGTATCCGTGATCATGCCCGTCCTCAACGAGGAGCGGCATCTGCGGGAAGCTGTCGAGGCGATCCTTGCGCAGGAGTACGACGGCGAGATGGAGGTCGTGGTCGCGCTCGGCCCGTCCACCGACCGTACGGACGAGATCGCCGCGCAGCTCGTCGCCGAACACCCCCGCGTGGTCACCGTCCCCAACCCGACGGGCCGCACGCCCGCCGCGCTGAACGCGGCCATCAAGGCGTCCCGGCACCCCGTCGTGGTCCGCGTCGACGGCCACGCCGCGCTCTCCCCGGGCTACATCACCACCGCCGTCCGCCTCCTGGAGGAGACCGGCGCGATGAACGTGGGCGGCATCATGCACGCCCAGGGCACCAACGCCTGGGAGCAGGCCGTCGCCGCCGCGATGACGTCGAAGATCGGCGTGGGCAACGCGGCGTTCCACACCGGCGGCGAGGCGCAGCAGGCCGAGACGGTCTACCTGGGCGTGTTCCGGCGCGAGGCGCTGGAGCAACAGGGCGGCTACAACGTGGAGTTCATCCGCGCCCAGGACTGGGAGCTGAACTTCCGCATCCGTGAGGCCGGCGGCCTCATCTGGTTCTCGCCCGAGCTGAAGGTCTCGTACCGGCCGCGGCCGAGCGTGAAGGCGCTCGCCAAGCAGTACAAGGACTACGGACGCTGGCGCCACGTCGTCGCGCGCTACCACTCCGGCTCGATCAACCTGCGCTACCTCGCCCCGCCGACCGCAGTGTGCGCGATAGCCGCGGGTCTGGTCGTCGGCGCGTTCGTGACGCCGTGGGCCTTCGTGATCCCGGGCGGGTACGTGGCGGCGATCGCGGCTGGTTCGGTACCGGCCGGCAAGGGGCTGCCGCTGAAGGCGCGCGTGCAGATCCCCGTCGCGCTCGCCACGATGCACATGTCGTGGGGCTGGGGCTTCCTGACGAGCCCGCGCGCGCTCGCGAAGAAGGTCATCGCGTCGCGTCGGCCGGCGGTCCTGACGGATACCTCGGTCGAGGCCTGAACCGAGGCCTGAACCGAGGTCTGGTTCGAGGCCTGAGGGAACGTCAGCGCGCGCTGGAGCACTGCTCCGGCGCGCGCTTTCACGTCACCAGGTGAAGCCCTTGTTCACCTTCATGCAGGCCTTGTCGTCCGCGCCGTTGAGCGCGTTCGCCGTGTCCGGGGTGGTGTTCTCGTCCGCCGCCTTCGCGGGCGCGGTGTACGTGTCGCCCTGCCGCCAGTCGGCGCCCACGACGAGCGTCACCGCCGACACGTCGGTCGACTTCTTGACCGAACTCAGCGGAATATCAAGGGACTTGGCGATCCGCTGCGCGTCGCCCGCCAGGTCGACACTGGGGAAGAGGACGGCCGTCCTCTCCTGGCTCGGCGCCTGACCCTGGTCGGCCACCGCCTTCGTGAAGCCCTTGCCGGTCAGGACCGCCGTCACCGCGCTCGCCCGGCCCGGCACCGCCGGCAGCTCCGCCGTCCGCGTGCCGTTCTGGACCTGCACCGCGATCTCGGCGTCGGGCGCGGCCGGGGCGACGGACTCATCGGCCGACGGCTTCTTCTTCTTGTCCTTGCCGTCCAGGGCGATGTCCTCGCGCACGAGCCGGAACAGCTTGTCGGCGTCCTCCGGCTTCGGGGCCACGCGCGGGCCCTCGTACACGTACGGCATCGTCGTCATCGTGATGCGGTCGGGAGCCGGCTTCTTCAGCTCGTTGCTCAGGTCGTAGAGCTTCTTGACGGTGTCGAGGCCCTCGTCGACCTTCAGCGCCTTCGTGGCCTCCTCGGCGAGCGCCCGCAGCTTGCCCGGGTTGGTGATGGTGGCGTTCTCCCGCATCTGACGCACCATCGAGTTCATGTACATGTGCTGGGCCTTGGTGCGGGCGATGTCGCTGCCGTCCTCGAAGCCGTAGCGCGTACGCAGCCATTGCAGGGCCTGCTCGCCCTTGACCGAGTGCGTGCCCCTCGCCAGCTTCAGGCCCGAACCGTGGCCCAGGCGGTCCTTGGAGTAGATGTTGGCGTCCACGCACACCGGCACACCGCCGATGGCGTCCGCCATGGAGACGACGCCCGAGAAGTCGACCATCATGAAGTGGTCGATGTGGATGCCGGTGAGCATCTCCCACGTGGCCACCGTGCAGCCGGGACCGCCGCGTCCCAGCGACTGGTTCGCCATCTGCCGCCCCACCGTGGCCGGATACGTCTTGCCCGTCTTGGGGTCGGTGCACGCGGGGAGCTTGAGGAGGGTGTCGCGCGGCATACTCACCACCGACATGTTGCTGCGGTCCGCCGACACGTGGACCAGCATCTGCACATCCGCGAGAGGCGTGCCGCCGAAGGTGTCCTTGGCGCCACCGAGTGCCTGGTTCTCCTTGCTGTCCCGCGCGTCCGAGCCGATCAGCAGGATGTTCAGCGGTGTCTGGCCCGCCGCGTTCGGCGTCGGCCGCGCCGCGTGGTGCTCGCCGATGTTGAGCTTGTCGGTCCTGATGTTGTGGTTCAGGTGCTGGTACCAGAGATAGCCCGCCGCCGCGGTGCCGATCAGCGCCACGGCGAGGAGGATCGCGAACCAGCGCAGTATCCGGTGTCTCCGACGGCGCGGTGGCTTACCGGCACGCCTCCTCGCGCGCGGTGAACCGCCGTCACCGTCACCGTCGTCCTGCCGCTGGCCCGGTATCGACCCCGGCCCACCGGCCGTGCGCCGACCGTCACGCACATCGCCCTGCCTCATGCCCCACCCTCCCGCCCCGGCATACGCCGCGGCCGCCCCGGTCCTGCCTGTCAGACAGTCATGAGGCGGCCGGGGTTGTCACTTGGCGCACACGGATTTGTCGGCGGTCGCCTTCTGGATGTTCTCCGGCGCCTTCGCCGGCGCGGCGATGGGCGTGCCCGCCGCCTTGAAGTCGCCGCCGAGCGTCAGGATCATCGCCGGCAGACCCTGGTCGTTCTTCTCGCTGTGGCCGGGCTTCATCGCGGACGCGGGCAGCCCCATGATGTCGGCGAGCTTGCGGGCCTGGTCGGCCTGGTCCGGCGCGTACTCGAGCGTCGTCTTCGCCTGCGTCTTCGGCGCGTTGCCCAGCTGGCTCGACTTGAGGACGCCCTCGGTGTTCTGCAGCCACGTCAGCGTCGTCTGCGCGGCGCCCACGGTCTGGCTGCCGTTGTAGATGTCGACCCGGACCTGGGACGCGTCGGCGCGGGTGCCCTTGAGCAGCGCCGCCTGCTTCGCCGCCTCCTTCGACTTCGCCGCCTTCTTGTCCTTCGCCACCTCGGTCAGGGACACGTCGTCGCGCATCATCGCGAACAGCGGGTCCGCCTGGGCCGGGTTGACGACGACTGTCGCGTGGACCTTCTCGGCAGGGTTGTCGACCACCGGCAGCGTCGTGAACGTGATGTTCTTCGGCGGCACCTTCTTCAGCTCCATGGCCACGTCCTTGAGCGTGGAGATGTGCCCGAGGCCGGTGTCCACGGTCAGCGCCTTGGTCGCCGCGTCGGCCAGGTCCGTCAGCTTGCTCGGGCTGGTCAGCGTGTCGCTGGAGCTCATCTTGCGCATCAGCGAGGCGAGGAACTGCTGCTGCTGCTTGATGCGGTCGAGGTCGCCCTCGTTGCCGAAGCTGTGCCGGGTGCGCACGAACGCGAGGGCCTGCTCGCCCTCCACGTTGTGCTTGCCCTTGGAGAGCTTGAGATGCGAGTCGGGGTCGTCGACATCCTTGGCGAGACAGATCTCCACACCGCCGACCGCCGTCGTCAGCGTCTTGATGGCGTTGAAGTCGGCCATCATGAAGTGGTCGGGCTGGATGCCCGTGATCTCCTTGACCGTCGCCATCGTGCAGCCCGCGTCGCGGTCCGCCTGGCCGAGGCTCGTGTTGAAGCGGGTGTTCGGCGTTCCGGAGATCGTCTTCAGCTCACCGTTCACCCGCACCTGGCAGTCCGGGATGTTGGTGATGAGGTCGCGCGGGATGCTCAGCGCCGTCGCGTTCGACCGGTCCTTGGCCACGTGCAGCAGGATGTTGGTGTCCGCGTGGCCGATGCTGCCCTTGTCGCCGTACCCCGAGTTGCCCTTGCCGGTGCGCTTGTCCGTGCCGATCAGCAGGATGTTGAACGCCTCGTCCTTGCTGAAGCCGTTCTTCGCGCCGACGACGTCGTCCTTGTTGATGTTGTTGTCGAGGTGCTGCAGATACAGATACGCGCCACCGACACCGGCGACCAGGACGAAGGCCATGACGCCGCCCGTCCACAGGAGCGCCTTCTTGGCCTTGGACTTCTTGGGCTTGGCGCTGCGGGAACGGCGCCTGCCGGGCGGCTCGGGCTGCGGGGCCCGGCGCCTGCGCTGCCCGGGGACCTCACGGCTGTCCTGCTCCTCGCGGGATTCGCGGGACCTGCTCCTCGGCCCGTCCTGTACCGGCTGTCCCCGTCGGCCCGAAGCACGCCGGTCGGTCCTTCGCGGGCCGGGTACGGGCGACTGCGCAGCGGAAGGGCCCAGTCGCAGTTCGTAATCCCCGGTGTGCGGGTTGAGTACCCACTGGTCTGCGGGGTCGATGTCGTCCGCCCGCCCACGGCCTTGCGCGTCCACGGTTGTCTGCATCCTCCGTCGGGGCCACGCGGCGCCTTTCCCCCTCAAGAAGGCGCCCAATAAGTCGGTAAGCGGTGCGCGGCCGGCGTCGGCCGGGGGCACCGGATCGCTCACACTATCCGCCCAGTTCAGCGGCAGGCGACGACGGTGACAAATTCCACGTTCCTACAACCGGGCAATCCGCCTCATATCTTGGAAAGCAGCGCCCGCCCCTTGGGCATCGCTTTACCCACAGGCATCCTGAGCCGCCGTGTTGCCGCGGAACGTGGGGGTCGGACTCGGCTCGGGAGAGCCCTCGGACGCCGCGTGTCCGCCGGGTTTTCCGTTGTCCCCCGAGTTTCCGGCGCCGTCGTCGTACCCGTCGTGCTCGTACGCCGAGTCGTCGGAGCCCACGGCCGGGGTCGGCATGTTCTGCGGAGTGGTGCCCACCGGCATCTGACGGGCGACCACCAGGGGGCCGTCCGTCCGCAGCCGGTCGAAGAGCTGACCGGCCGCCGGCTGCACGAGCTGGTCGCGGTTCGGGTCGTACACGTACGGGCGGCGCGGAACCGTCAGGAACTGGACGCGGTCCGTCGGAATGTCGCGTACACCGCGCACCAGGTTGTAGAGGCCGCGCAGGCTGGCGAGGCCGGGGTCCGTGGTCAGGGACGAGGTCGCCGCGTCGAGCACGGGGTACAGCTTCGTCGGGTTGAGCAGCACCTGGTTGCTCTGCACCTTGTGCACGAGGGCGCCGAGGAACCGCTGCTGGCGGTCCATCCGCTCGGTGTCGCTGCCGTCACCGATGCTCTTGCGGGCGCGTACGAAGCCGAGGGCCTGCTCGCCGTCGAGCGTCTTCTTGCCCGCGGGCAGCTTCAGGTGCGCGTCGGGGTCGTCCACGGGCTTCTTCAGGCAGACCTGTACGCCGTCGACGGCGTCGACCATCTCCTTGAACCCGCTGAAGTCGACGACCATGTGGTGGCTGACCCTTATGCCGGTCAGCTTCTCGACGGTCCTTATCGTGCAGGCCGAACCGCCCCTCTCGAAGGCGGAGTTGAACATCGCGAACGCCGGGTCGGTGCGGGTGCCGTCGGGCCTGCGGCAGCCGGGCACGGCGACCATCAGGTCGCGGGGCAGCGAGACGGCGGTCGCGCTTCTGTGGTCGGCGGATATGTGCAGCAGGATCGTCGTGTCGGAGCGCTGGGTGCCCGAGTCACGGCCGTACTCGCTGTTGCCGGCGCCCGCGCGTGAGTCCGAGCCGATCAGCAGGATGTTCTGCGCGCCCCGCACGAGCGCGGTCGGGCGCTCCTTCTCGTAACGGGCGAGCTCCCGGGCCGCCGCCGTGTCCGCGGTGATGTTGCCCTGAAGCTTCTCGTACAGGGCGAAGCCGGCGCCGGCCGCGCCGAGTATGACGACGGCCGCGCCGAGCGCCGTGTACCGCAGCCAGCGCCTGCGCCGCCTGGCCCGCCACGCGCCGGTGGGCGACGAACCCGCCGCCGGTCCGTACGTGACCTGCTCCCGCGCGTCCTCCTCGTCCGGGCGCCGCGGGTTCCCAGGCGTGCCAGCGGTATCGCTCACGTACGCGTCCACCCCTCATGTGACGACGGTGCGCTGCTGCGCTCCTTCGACCATGAACCCCCACGCGGCCCCTGGCCTGCGGGAACGGGGGTGGATTGGGCCATACGGGGGACAGGGCCCCCGGGTGTCTCAGCGTGCGGTCGCCGAGACCCGCTCGTCCTCCACCCGCCTGGCCAGGGATTCCTCGCCGAGATCGGCCAGATGGCGGCACAGGACGACGGACCCGCCGGTCGCCAGCGGTGCGTACAGACCCGCGCTCAGGCCGCGCCACGTGTCGTACGGCAGTCCGGACAGCAGGCGCGAGCCGGGGCCCGTGATGCCCAGGTCGGAGGCGTCCGCGCGCGCCTTCTCGACGACCTCGGCGCCGGTGAACTCGGCACCCGCGACGACGAGCGCCGGCTCGTCCGGGTCCACGGGCGCGAACGGGGCGAAGCGGTCGCCCTGGCCCGGCACCTCGACCGCGTAGTCGGCGAAGCCGTCCGGGGTCTGCGGGAAGCGGCCGCCGAGCGGGCGCAGCGCGAGCGCCAGCCGCTCGCCGGAGCAGGCGCGCGCCGCGTCCAGCGAGTCGGGGCCGCTGACGACGAGGTCGGCCGCCGCCGGGTCGCCGCCGACGTCGGCGACCACGCCGACGGACGAGCACGCGAGCAGCCAGACGGCGGTCTGCCAGTGAGCGGGCAGCAGCAGGGCGAGCCGGTCACCGGGCTGGGCGGCGAGGTCGCCCTGGAGGAGGTTGGCGGTCTTGGCCACCCAGTTGGCGAAGGTGGCCACGGACAGTTCCACGCGTTCGCCGGTGGCGTCGTCGTAGAAAGTCACCAGTGGGCGTCCTGGATCGGCGGCGAGCGCGGATCGCAGCAGGTCGGCGGGGGTGCGGTCGGTGGCGTTCACGGGCGCAAGGGTACGCGGGGCGCGTGCGGCGGCGCGGCTGGGCGGGGGAGGGGCGTGTGGGTGGGGTGCGGCCTGTGGGGGTGAGGCGGGTGTGGGCGGGGTGCGGTTGAGGGTGGGTGAGGCGTGCGTGAGCGGGGTGCGGCCGGGTGGGGGTGGCGTGCGGCCGGGTGGGTGAGGTGGGCGCCGTAAACGTCCGACGGGCCGTCAGTTCCCGTGCCCACCAATGGCACTTCCCGATGGACATATATGTACGGCTATGTCCAAGATCGTGGTCATGCGTGGACTTCTTGCTTCCTCGGTCGGCGTCACCTGCGCGGCCGCCCTCGCCCTTCCGCTCGCCCTGCCCACCGGAGCGGGCGCGGCCACCGCGTCCCCGGCCCCCGGAACCCGTGCCGCCGCGGCCGTCCCAGGCCTGGGGGCCGCCGAGGCCGTCCCCGGCAGCACCCAGTCGCTCCGCCTGTCCGCCCTGCCGCACGACCGTGCCCTGCGCGCCCCGGGCGAGCAGGGTCTGACGCGGCGTGAGGTCCGCCCCTTCTCGCTCGTGGGCGTCGTCTGGGACGACCCGTCGGCCGCGCTGGAGGGCAGGGTCCAGGTACGTACGCGGGCTACGCGCGGCGCCGGCTGGTCCGACTGGCAGGACGTCGAGACCCACAACGACGAACACGCGCCCGACCTCGGCACGGCCGAGCACGACTCGGGCCGGCTGCGCGGGGCGACGGCTCCGCTGTGGGTCGGCGCGTCCGACGGGGTCGAGGTGCGGGTGCGGCCGGAGTCGACGGGAGTACGGCGCGCCGGCAATTCAGAGGCGTCGGCGCAGGCCCCGCTGCCCAAGGGGATGCGCCTGGAACTCGTAGACCCCGGAGTCGAGCCCCCGCCCGGTGGCGCACAGGCCGACGCCTCACGCGGTGCCGCCGCGAAGGCCGCCGAGTCCGCGGCCGCCTCCGCCGTCAACGCGGACCTCGCCCCGCAGGGCGCCACCACCATCCCCGCCCTCAGCAAGAAGGAGACCGAGGCCGAACTCCTCGTGGCCCGCGGCGGCGAGGCCGACGCCAAGGTCCGCCCGTACATCGGCGCGCGCCCGGGCATCGTCACCCGCAAGGGCTGGGGCGCCGACGAGAGCATCCGCGAGCGCGACTTCGTCTACACGTCGAAGGTCAAGGCGGCCTTCGTGCACCACAGCGCGACCGGCAACAACTACACGTGCGCGCAGGCCCCTTCGGTCATTCGCGGTATCTACCGCTACCACGTGAAGAGCATGGGTTGGCGCGACATCGGCTACAACTTCCTCGTCGACAAGTGCGGCACGATCTACGAGGGCCGCGCGGGCGGAGTCGCGAAGCCGGTCATGGGCGCCCACACGCTCGGGTTCAACACGAACAGCATGGGAATCGCGGTCCTCGGCACGTTCGCCTCCACCGCCCCACCGGCCGCCGCCGTGAAGGGCATCGCCGATCTGACGGCCTGGAAGCTCGGCCTCTACGGCGTGAATCCGAGCGGTAAGACATATCTCACGTCGGCCGGTGGCAATCTGTACCGCAAGGGAACGAACGTACGACTGAACGTGATCTCAGGCCACCGGGACGGCTTCGCGACCGAATGCCCCGGACGCCTCCTGTACGACAAGCTCGGCACCGCCCGGACCACATCGGCCCGCCTCCAGGGCCGCTGACCCGGCCGGACCCCCCAGTCTGCATAAACTGGCCGGCCGAAAGGCAGTTCGACCGGCCCCAGCAGGAAGCAGAGACGACAGGTGAAAGAAGCGATCCTCCTGGTCGGCGGCAAGGGCACCCGACTGCGACCGCTCACCGTGAACACCCCCAAGCCGATGGTCCCGGCGGCAGGCGTCCCGTTTCTCACGCACCAGCTGGCCCGGGCGAGAGCCGCCGGCGTCGAGCACATCGTGCTCGCCACGTCGTATCTCGCCGAGGTCTTCGAGCCGTACTTCGGCGACGGTTCACGCCTCGGACTGCACATCGAGTACGTCACCGAGGAGGAACCGCTCGGCACCGGCGGCGCGATCCGCAACGTCGCGTCCCGGCTCCACTCGGCGCCCGACGACCCGGTCCTGATCTTCAACGGCGATATCCTCACCGGCCTCGACATCCGCGCGCTCGTGAGCGAGCACGAGAGCAGCGGCGCGGACGTCTCCCTGCACCTCTCCCGGGTCGAGGACCCGCGGGCGTTCGGGCTCGTCCCCACGGACGGCACGGGCCGCGTGCAGGCGTTCCTGGAGAAGCCCCAGACGCCCGAGGAGATCGTCACCGACCAGATCAACGCGGGCGCGTACGTGTTCCGGCGCTCGGTCATCGACAGGATCCCCACCGGGCGGCCGGTCTCCGTGGAACGCGAGACGTTCCCCGAACTGCTCGCGGCCGGCGCCCACCTCCACGGGATGGTCGACTCCACGTACTGGCTGGACCTCGGCACCCCGCAGGCCTTCGTCCGCGGATCCGCCGACCTCGTCCTCGGCCGCGCCCCGTCCCCGGCCGTCCCCGGGCGCCGCGGCGACAGCCTCACGCTGCCGACCGCCTCCGTCGCGTCCGGCGCGAAGCTCACCGGCGGCACGGTCGTCTGCGAGAACGCGACGGTGGGCGAGGGCGCGCGCATCTCGGGCAGCACGATCCTCTCCGGCGCGACCATCGAGCCGGGCGCGATCGTCACCGACTCCTTCGTCGGCCACGGCGCCCACGTCGGCGCCCGCACGATCCTCACGGGAGCGGTGATCGGCGACGGCGCACACGTGGGCCCGGACAACGAGCTCCAGTCGGGCGTACGGGTGTGGTGCGACGCGCGGATCCCGGCGGGGGCGATCCGGTTCTCTTCGGATCAGTAGGGGGTTGTGGTTCTGGGGCGGCCGGTCGGGGGGTCTCGGCCGGCCGGCCGTTACGGGCCCTCGGCCGGCCGTTACGGGCTTCGCCCCCGACCCGGGCTGGTGGACGCGGTCTCGGTCGGCCCGGCCACCACCGGCTTTGCCTCCGACCATGGTCGGTGGCGGTCTCTGCCGGCCCGGCCATTGCGTGCTTCTCCCCGTTACGGGCTTCGCCTCCGAGCAGTAGGGCTCGCGGAGCCCGACCCTCTACGCTGCGAGGAGCACTCCAACCGACGAGGAACCTGTGGCCGGCCGATTCGCACCCCGACCCACGCGCACCACGGTGCGCGGTGGCGAGGCCGGTGCGCCCGGGGCCGTCGTCCCGGGTCCGGCGACCGCCGCACGTACGCGTCGCTGGACGCCCAAGGGTCCGTTCGACCTGGGCCTGACCATCGGGCCGCTGAGGCGGGGGCCCGCCGACCCCACGTTCCGTGTATTGCGTGACGGCTCGGTGTGGCGGGCCACCCGCACCCCCGAGGGCCCCGGAACGCTCCGGATGGCCCTGCGCGGCGGCGAGGTCGAGGCGGCCGCGTGGGGGCCCGGCGCCGACTGGCTCCTGGCCCAACTCCCCGCGCTCCTGGGTGAGTTGGACGACCCGTCCGCGTTCGAACCCCGCCACCGGATCCTCGCCCACGCCCACCACTACCGGCCGGGGCTGCGCCTGCTGCGTACGGGGCTGGTCCTGGAGTCGCTGATCCCGTCGATCCTGGAGCAGAAGGTCACGACGGACGAGGCGTACCGCGCCTGGCGCCTCCTGATCCACAAGTACGGCACCCCGGCCCCCGGCCCGACGGGTCCGCTGCGCCTGCACGTCATGCCGGACCCCCGCACCTGGTCCCTCATCCCGTCCTGGGAGTGGCACCGCGCGGGCGTCGACAACAAGCGCGCGTCGACGATCCTGCGAGCGGTGAAGGTGGCCCGGCGCCTGGAAGAGGCCGCGGCCATGGAACCGTCCGAGGCGAGGGCCCGCCTGGAACTCGTCCCCGGCATCGGCCCCTGGACCTCCGCCGAGACGGTCCAGCGCAGCAACGGCGCCCCCGACGCGGTGACGACCGGCGACCTCCACCTGCCCGGCATCGTCGGCTACGCCCTCACGGGCAACCGCGACGCGGACGACACCGAGATGCTCCGCCTCCTGGCCCCGTACGAGGACCAGGGCCAACGCCACCGAGCGGCCCGCCTCATCCTCCTGACCGGCCACACACCCCCACGCAGACAACCAAAGATGCGCCGCACGAACATCGCGGAGTGGTAGTGCCGGTTGTGACGGGGGCGACCGCTGCCGCGTGCCCCACGGCCACGGCCCCCACACCGCCGTCAGCCCGGCGAGCCACACCAGCGGGAACCGCCGCGCGGCTGGCGGTCAGAGCCCGCGCCGGGCTTCACCGCGCTGGAAGCCAGCGCTCCCGCGGTCAGGGTCCGCGTCGGGCCCCACCCCGCCGAAAGCCCAAGCGCTCCCGCGCCCACATCGCCAAGCGGCAGCCCCGCGACTACCGCACCACCAAGAACTCCCCCGCCTCCCGCACCGGCCGCGCCGCAGGCTCCGTCGCCGCGTGGCCCACCGCCACAGCGCCCATCGGGTCCCAGTTCTCCGGCAGGTCCAGCACGTCGCGTACGACGTCGCGGCAGAACATCGTCGACGACACCCACGCCGAGCCGAGGCGTTCGCCGGCGAGGGCTACCAGGAAATTCTGGACGCCCGCGCCGGCCGCGACCACGAACATCTCGCGTTCGGCGGCGTCGCGGCGGGCGTGGCCGTACGTGTGGGAGCCGTCCATGACCATGCAGGGCACGACCAGGTAGGGCGCCTGGCGGAGCACGTCGCCGCGGCGGATCCGCTTGGCGATGGACTCCTCGCTCTTGCCGTCGCGCCGCAGGTCCTCGATCCACGCGTCCCGCATCGCGTCCAGGAGCCGTGTGCGCGACTCCGGCGATTCCAGGAGCACGAAGCGCCACGGTGTCGTGTGGTGCGGCGCGGGCGCCGTCACGGCCGCGGCGACCGCACGCCGTACCGCTCCCGGGTCCACGGGCTCGTCCGTGAAGGCCCGCACCGTACGCCGCTGCGTCACCGCCTCCCGGACCGCCTCCGACGTGCCGAGCCGGAACATGTCGTCCCGCGCGACGCGCACAAGCTCCCGCGCCCCCGCGCTCTCGCCCACCACGTGCGGCAGGCCGCGCACGACGGCGACCGGCAGCCCGTCCGCCTTGCCCTTGACCAGGTCACCGGCGGCGGCCAGCTCGTCCGCCGTGGCGACGACGGTCGCGCTGAGCGGATTCCCGTACGCGTCCGTGCCGCCGCGCAGGTCGTCCAGGACGCGTACGCCCGCCGCGCCGATGGCGACGTCGGTCAGGCCGTTGCGCCAGGGGCGGCCGAACGTGTCGGTGACGACGACGCCGACGTCCACGCCGAGCGCGTCCCGCAGCCCGTCCCGGATCGCCGCGGCGGACGCGTCCGGGTCCTCGGGCAGCAGCAGCACCGTGCCCGCCGGCGTGTTCGACGCGTCGACGCCGGCGGCGGCCATGACCAGGCCCAGCTTGTTCTCGACGATGCGCAGCGGCCCGCGCCGGGCCACGACGCGCACCGTCTCCGCGTCGATCGCGGCCTCACGGTCGGTGGCCTCGACGATCCGGCCCTCGGCCTTGCTGACGATCTTCGACGTGACGAGCAGGACGTCCCCGTCGGCGAGCCCCGGCTCGGCGGCGGCGATCAGCTTGGCCAGGTCGTCGCCCTCACGGATCTCGGGGATCCCGGGGAGCGCCCAGGCGCGGAAGGACGGGGCGTCGCTCACGCGCGGACCTCCTCCGCGAGCGCGAGCGCCTCACGCGCCATCTGCGCGGTGGCGTCGAGGTCGGACATCATCAGCGGCACGGCCCGGCAGCGGATGCCCGCCGCCTCGACCCGCTCCACGGTGCCCGCGTCCACGGTGTCGACGAGCCACCCGTCGAGCAGCCCCGATCCGTAGTGCTCGGCGACCGCGGCCGCCGTCGACTCGACGCCCACGGCGGCCAGCACCTTGTCCGCCATCCCGCGCACGGGCGCGTCGCCGACGATGGGGGAGAGGCCGACGACCGGCACACCGGCCTCGGCGATGGCCTCACGGATGCCGGGCACGGCGAGGATCGTGCCGACACTGACGACGGGGTTGGACGGCGGGAAGAGAACGACGTCCGCCGCGGCGATCGCTTCGAGGACACCCGGCGCGGGCTTGGCCTGGTCGGCACCGACGGGCACCACGGCGTGGGCGTCCACGGAGGCCCGCATCTTCACCCAGTACTCCTGGAAGTGAACGGCCTTGCGCTCCCCGTCGACGGTCACCGCGACGTGCGTCTCGACGCGGTCGTCGGACATCGGGATGAGGCGTACGCCGGGCTGCCAGCGCTCGCACAGCGCCTCGGTCACCGCGCTGAGCGGATAACCGGCGCCCAGCATCTGCGTACGGACGATGTGGGTCGCGAAGTCACGGTCGCCGAGCCCGAACCACCCGGGCCCCACCCCGTACGCCGCGAGCTCGTCCTTGACCGCGAACGTCTCGTCCGTACGCCCCCAGCCCTGCTCCTCGTTGATGCCGCCGCCGAGCGTGTACATCACCGTGTCGAGGTCGGGACAGACCTTGAGACCGAAGAGGTGGATGTCGTCACCGGTGTTGCCGATGACGGTGATGTCCGCGTCGGGGGCGGCCTGCTTGAGACCGCGAAGGAACCGGGCACCACCGATGCCGCCTGCAAGAACCACAATGCGCATGTGCCCAGCATCGCAGGCGGGTACGACGGTGCGTCAGGCGGTCACGGCATCCCGCGCGTCCCGGGCCTCGCCGCTGACGCAGCGCGGCGCGTGCATCGGCATCTCGGTCAGACCGGGGTAGTACACGTGCAGGCTGACGGCCGGCTCCAGCGCGTCGTTGACCACCTCGTGGACGTAACCGGGTGCGAAGACGCGCTGGGCGCCCTCGGTGAGGGTGCGGTCGGCGCGCTCCGTACGCTCCGTCAACTCGCCCTGGAGGACGGTCAGTATCCCGGAGGACGGGCCGTGGTCGTGCGCCCCGCTGCCCTGACCGGGCACCCACGAGAGCAGCCACACCTCGTAGCCGGGGCCGGTGCGCAGGCGGTGGTACCAGCGGGTGGTCGCGTCGTACTCGACGAGGTGTTCCCACTGGGAGCGGTCGGCGGCGATGGAGCGGGCGAGGCCGGCGAACTCGGCCACGGTGGCCGGGTGCTCGCGCGGGGGCTGGAGGAGGTGGGTCACTTCGAGCAGGTCGCCGGCGATCTGGAGGTCGCTGTCGCTGTTCATGGGTGTGGTGGTTCCTCGGCGGAGTGGGGGTGTGCGGATGCTGGGGTGACGCCGGACGTCGCGCGCGTCGGCAGACGGCCGACGGGCGGTGTGGAGCGTGGGGAGATTCAGCCGGAGCGCGGAAGGCTCAACAGCTGGTACAGCAACAGCGACAGCTCGCGTGGGCAGCACCGAGGGACCCGGGGCGGGTCATCGAAAGCGCCAAGTTCGCGAACATGCCCAACAGGACACCGGTTCATTCCTTCTGTGTCAACTTGTTGTCCGGATTGTGGGATATGTTTCACCTCATCCGGTTGTCCTGCCAGGCGAAAGGTTTGTTCACTCTCGGGCCAGGACACATGGCGCTTCAACCGGGCGCGTAAACGCCGTCGCACTCCCGTGATCCGCACTGTGATCCGGAACGCTCCGGCGGCGCTCCCGGAACGGGGTCAATACCCGAGGCGTCCTTCTTCGTACAGGTCCGCGCAAGGTTCGCGGGGTGCCTGACAGGGAGTGACGGCCCGGGATGGGCCACTGGCAAGTGTCAAGGTTTATGCCGATTTGAACACTTTCCGTATACCCTTGGTTCCGCAGAGTGAATAAGGGGCCCAATAGCAGATCTCGGCTTGACTGGCCCGGATCGGCACACTTGTAATTTCACTCGTGTCGTTCAGCCGAAAACGGTGACGACAGCATCACGGGGACGCACAGACGGACGAGGGGCGCACTATGACCGAGTCGTTTCAGGATCTGCTGGTCGAGGACGCGGAAGAGGAACTCGGCTGGCAGGAGCGCGCGCTCTGCGCCCAGACCGACCCCGAGTCCTTCTTCCCGGAGAAGGGCGGCTCGACCCGCGAGGCCAAGAAGGTCTGCCTCGCCTGCGAGGTCCGGTCCGAGTGCCTCGAATACGCGCTCGCGAACGACGAGCGGTTCGGTATCTGGGGAGGGCTCTCCGAGCGGGAGCGCCGGCGCCTGAAGAAGGCAGCCGTCTGACCGGTCCGACCGGTGTTCGCGGCATACCGGCATTCGCGACATCAGGGACGCGTCAGGAAACGCTGTCCGAAGCCTCAATTCCGCTTGACCTCCGGCCCGTCGCCCTGAGTTGTCCACAGGGGGCGGGCCGCGATTGTTGCCAGCCGTTAGTGTGGGGCCCCGTCCGAGACGCCCCGGCGCCCCCGTGGGGCACAGGCGTCCACCGCAGTCCAACGAACCGGGGCCCGTACCTCGATGTCCGTGCACAGCCATCCGGCAGGCCGATCCGACACTGCCGCAGCCGCGTTCAATCCGGGGCACGCCGCAGCGCAAGACCCGGCCACGCCACCCGAGTTCCCCCGGCATGTCGTCACCGCCGTGCTCGTCTCCCACGACGGAGCGCGCTGGCTGCCCGACGTCCTGTCAGGACTGCTCGGCCAGGAACGCCCCGTACAGAACGCCGTCGCCGCCGACACCGGCAGCGCCGACGACTCCGCCGCGCTGATCGCCGCCGCGATCGGTGACGAGCGCGTCCTCCACCTCGCCCGCCGCACCGGCTTCGGCCAGGCCGTCGACGAGGCCGAGCGCTCCGCGGGCGTCCTGACGCCCGAGGAGCTCCCGTACCTCAAGCGCCCCAGCGGCTGGGACCCCGTCAGCCGCACCTGGCGCGACGACGCGTACGACCTCCCCGACCTGCCGTACGGCGAGCCCGAGCAGTGGCTGTGGCTCCTGCACGACGACTGCGCGCCCGACCCCGACGCCCTCGCCGAACTCCTGCGCGTCGTCGAGAACGAACGCGAGCTGGGCAACGAGGTCGCCGTCGTCGGCCCCAAGCTGCGCGGCTGGTACGACCGCAGGCAGCTCCTGGAGGTCGGCGTCTCCATCGCCCACTCCGGGCGCCGCTGGACCGGCCTCGACCGCCGCGAACAGGACCAGGGCCAGCACGACCAGGTCCAGCCCGTCCTCTCCGTGTCCACCGCCGGAATGCTGATCCGGCGTGATGTCTTCGAGCAGCTCGGCGGGTTCGACCGCAGGCTGCCCCTGATGCGAGACGACGTCGACCTGTGCTGGCGCGCGCACGCCGCCGGACACCGCGTCGTCATCGCGCCCGACGCCGTCGTCCGGCACGCCGAGGCCGCCTCGCGCGAGCGCCGCACCGTCGACTGCGTCGGCCGCACCGCGACGTCCCCGCACAAGGTCGACAAGGCCGGCGCCGTCTACACGCTGCTCGTCAACACCCGCGGGGCCGTGCTGCCGTGGGTGCTGATCCGGCTCGTCCTCGGCACACTCCTGCGGACCGTCGCCTACCTCGTCGGCAAGGTGCCCGGCCAGGCGTTCGACGAGATCACCGGCCTGCTCGGCGTCCTCCTGCGGCCCGAGAGGATCCTCGCCGCCCGCAGGCGGCGCGGCAAGGGCGTCGTCGATCCCAAGGAACTCAAGCCCCTCTTCCCGCCGCCCGGAGCCACCGTCCGACTGACGGTCGAGCAGGTCGCCGGCGACATGTTCGGCGCCTCCGACCCCGAGATCAACGCCGCCGGACGACACGGCGGAGCCGTCGAGTCCGGACCCGGCGGAGACGACGCGGACTTCCTCCAGGTCGAGCAGTTCGCCCGGCTCAAGCGCATCGCCCGCAAGCCCGGACCGATGCTCTTCGTCGTCCTCCTCTTCGTCTCCCTCATCGCCTGCCGCGCACTGCTCGGCGGCGGGGCGCTCGCGGGCGGCGCACTCCTGCCCGCGCCCGGCGGCGCGTCCGACCTGTGGTCGCGCTATCTCGACGGCTGGCACCCGACCGGCACCGGCGGCACCCAATCGGCGCCGCCGTACCTCGCGATCGTCGCGGCCTTCGCCACCCTCCTGTTCGGCTCCACCGGACTCGCCGTCACCGTGCTCCTCGTCTGCTCGGTACCGCTCGCGGGCTTCACCGCCTACTTCGCCTCACGCCCCCTGGTCACCTCGCGCCTCCTGCGCGCGTGGGCCTCGGTCGCGTACGCGTTCCTGCCCGCCGCCACCGGCGCCCTCGCCGGCGGCCGCATCGGCACGGCGGTCCTCGCGATCCTGCTGCCGCTCATCGCGCGCGCCGGGCTCTCCGCCGGCGGCCTGATGAACGAGGGGGCGCGCGGCAGCTGGCGCGCCACCTGGGCGTACGCCCTGCTGCTCACGATCACCACGGCCTTCACGCCGATCGTGTGGCCCATCGCCGTCGTCCTCGGCATCGCCCTCCTCGCCGTCCGACGCGGCGACATCACGGCGTACGTCCTCCGCTTCCTGGCCGCGCTCGGGACCCCGCTCCTGATGCTCGCGCCCTGGTCGCTGACGCTGCTCCCGTTCGGCTTCTTCCACGAGGCCGGTCTCCCGTACGGCAAGGGGTCGGCGTCCGCGCTCGGCCTGCTCGGCGCCTCGCCCGGCGGCTCCGGCACCCTCGGCTCCCTGCTCCTCATCGGCATCGTCCTCGCCGGACTCGCCGCGCTCCTGCGCGACGAGCGCCGGCCCGCGATCCTCACCGCCTGGGCCATCGCCCTCGTGGCCCTGGTCTTCGCGGCCCTGTCGAACGCCTCGGCCTGGGCCGGACCCGCGACCCTCGTCTACGGCATCGCCCTTCTCGGCGCCGCCGTGCTCGGCGCCGAAGGGGCCCGCTCGCGTGTGGCCGAGCAGAGCTTCGGCTGGAAGCAGCCGGTCGCCGCGCTCATCGCGTTCGCCGCGGCGGCGGGACCGCTGCTCGCCGCGGGCGGCTGGATGATCCGCGGCGCCGACGGCCCCCTGGAGCGGCGCGACCCGGTCCAGGTGCCCGCCTTCGTCGCCGAGGAGAGCGACACCCAGGACCAGGCCCGCACCCTCGTCATGGGCGGCGACTCCACGGCCAAGGTGACGTACACCCTGGTGCGCGGCGCCGGCGCCCGGCTCGGGGACGCCGAACTGACCGAGGCGGGCGGCAGCAACGCCCGGCTCGACAAGGTCGTCGCCAACCTCGTCGCCGGTTCCGGCGCCGACCAGGCCGACCAGCTCGGCGGATTCGCCGTGCGCTACGTCCTCGTACGCGACGGCGCGCCCCGCCAGATGAGCCGCGTCCTCGACGCCACCCCCGGCCTGTCCCGGCTCAGCCAGCAGGACGGCACCGCCCTGTGGCGCGTCGACCGGCAGGTCTCCCGTGCGTCGATCGTTTCCGGTTCCGACGAACCGCAGGCCGTCGCCGCCGGACCCGTCGAACTCCACACGAAGATCCCGGCGGGCAAGCCCGGCCGCGTCCTGCGCATCGCCGACACGGCCGACGCGGGCTGGACGGCGACCCTCGACGGAACGCCCCTGACCAAGACGACCGTCGACGGCTGGGCCCAGGGCTTCCAACTGCCCGCGAACGGCGGCCGTCTCGACGTCACCTTCGACGCACCCGCCTCGCACACGGCCTGGCTGTGGGCCCAGGGAGCGCTCGCCCTCGTCCTCGTGGTGCTCGCCCTGCCGGGCCGCCGCCGGGACGTGGACGACGACCTTCCGGAGGAGCCCGTCGTCCCCGCGCAGGCCGTCGAGGGCGAGGGCCGCAGGGCCCGCCGCCTGCGCGCCCAGGCGGAAGCGGAAGCCGAACAGGCCGCGCCCGCCGAGGAAGCCGGGGCGAGCGTCCCGCAGCAGCAGTCCTACGGCGAATGGGACACCCCCTCGTACGCCGCCGCCGACCACGGCCAGTACGCCGCGGGCGAGCAGCAACAGCCGTACCAGGGCGCGGCCTACCCGCAGGCCACGTACGACCCGGCCGGGCAGGCGGACCCCTACCAGGCGGACCCGTACCAGGCCGGCCAGTACGACCCGTACGCCTACGGCGGCACGTACGACGGCGGGCAGCAGTACGGGAACGGGCAGCAGCAGACGTACGGCACCCCGTACGACCCGGCTGACACCGCGTACGACCCGTCGCAGCAGCCGCAGCCGCCGCACGGCACCGACAGTGAGCGCCCCGACGGGAGCCAGCAGTGAACCGCACCACCCTGTCCCTGATCGCCGCGGCCACGACCCTCGCCGCCGTCACCGGATTCGCGGCGGCCACCGCGCCCGGCACCGGCGGGGACGACACCGCGAAGGCCGCCGCCCGGCTGCCCGTCGAGCGCTCCAGCCTGCTGTGCCCCGCGCCCAGCGCGTCCGACCTCGCCGAGACCTCGTACACGTCGTACACACCCGTGACGACGGGGTCGGGAAGTTCCGGCAAGGCCGATCTGTCGCCCGCCACGCGCGAGCTGGCGGACGGCAGCGCGGGCGGCACCGGCAAGGGCAAGGCCGCGAAGCCCGTGCTGTCCCCGGGCAAGCCGGGGCAGCCGGTCGCCGGGGACGCGTCCGGCGCCGACTCGCCCGCCCTCGTCGGGACCGCCGAGGGGAACCTCGCGCCCGGCTGGACCGTTCAGCAGACGACGTCCGTGAGCGCGGGCACCGGCCGCGGCCTCCTCGGGGTGAACTGCTCGGCGCCCGACACCGACTTCTGGTTCCCGGGCGCCAGCACCGCCAAGGAGCGCAGCGACTACATCCACCTCACCAACCCCGACGATTCGGCCGCCGTCGTCGACGTCCAGCTCTACGGGCCCGACGGCGCCATCAAGTCCGACGTGGGCGAGGGCATCCAGGTCGGACCGCACTCCAGCGTGCCGGTCCTGCTGTCCACCCTCACCGACAAGCCCCAGACCAACCTCACCCTCCATGTGACCGCCCGCAGCGGCCGGGTCGCGGCCGCCGTCCTCGCCGCCGACGACAAGCTCGGCGGCGACTGGCTGTCCCCCTCCGCCGACCCCGCGGGCACCGTCGTCCTGCCCGGCATCCCCAAGGACGCCACGAGCGTGCGCCTCGTCGTCTTCGCGCCCGGCGACAACGACGCCGACCTGAAGCTCCAGCTGGCCTCCGCGAACGGCCGCATCACCCCGGCCGGACACGAGAGCCTGCACGTCAAGTCGGGGATGACGACCACCGTCGACCTCGGTGACGTGACGCGCGGCGAGGCCGGATCCCTCGTCCTGAGCCCCACGGGGGACGCCGTTCCCGTCGTGGCCGCCCTGCGCGTCGTACGCGGCACGGGCTCCAACCAGGAGACGGCGTTCATCCCGGCGACCCGCTCCGTCGGCGAGCGCGCGACCGTCGCCGACAACCGCGCGAAGGGCTCGACGCTGTCCCTGACCGCCCCCGGCGAGACCGGCACCGTGAAGGTGACGGCGTCCGCGGGCACCGAGGGCGGCACCCCGGCCACGAAGACGTACACCGTGAAGGCCGGCACGACCGTGTCCGTACAGCCCCCGGCCCCGACCGGGCTCAAGGGCACGTACGCGCTGACGGTCGAGCAGGTGTCGGGCGGCGAGGTCTACGGGTCGCGGATGCTGGACGTGCCGGACCCGGGGAATCCGGGACTGCCGATGTTCACGGTGCAGACGCTGCCGGACGACCGGGGGATGGTGTCGGTGCCGAGGGCTGACCAGGATCTTTCTGTGCTGCAGAAGTGAGTCTGGGCGGGGCGGGACGGGGCCGGGCGGGGTTTTGACCAGGCGCGGGGCGCATGGTGCGGGGCGCTTGACGGTGCGCCCCGCCGTCCGCCGTCGTCAGTCCTCTTCGTCCCCGTAGCGCGGATCGATCGCCTCCGGTGAGAGGCCGAGGAGTTCGGCGACCTGCTCGACGACGACGTCGTGCACCAAGGCCGCGCGCTCGTCGCGGCCCTTCGTACGGATCTCGACCGGGCGCCGGTAGATGACCACGCGCGCGGGGCGGCCCTCGCGCGCGGCGATGGTGCCGCCCAGGGGCACCGACTCGTCGCTCCAGCCCGCACCGGGTTCCCCGACCGAGGGCACTTCGAGGATCAGGAAATCGATGTCGGCGAGCTGCGGGAAGCGCCGCTCGAGCCGTTCCACGGAGTCCTGCACCAGATCGGCGAACCCCTCGGCCCGGCTCGCGGAGAGCGGAACCTGCGGCGGGGCGACGGGCCCGCGCATACCCCTGCCGTGCCGGTCTCGGCGGCGGGGAGGCTTCGGCTCGGCGGCGGGCGGCGGTACGGGGTTCTCCATCACTGACGCAGCGTAATCCTCCGGTGCGCACCGCCGCCCGTCATCCGGCACCCGGGCCTCGCACGGAACCGACGTGTCGCTTCCTGACCGATCGAGCCGGACTTGGGCACGATTCGGCATCTCTCCCGGACCGCGGGCCCTTCGGCTCCTGCCCGTTTTCGCCCCGAGTGGTGACCGCGTCCAGTACGGCGAAGGGGCGCACCACCAGCGGTCCGCGCAGGTCAGCGATGCGCTCCCGGATGCCCTTGTGCGCCGTTTCGTGCCACGACACGGTGGGGTGACCTCCCGGGGAGTCGTCGCGGCCCGCTCAAGAGTGCGGTACCGTCCAACGTCGTGAGCCCTGTACGTCGCTGTTCGCGCACCGCTTGCGGCCGTCCCGCCGTCGCGACGCTGACGTACGTCTACGCCGACTCGACCGCGGTCCTCGGCCCCCTCGCCACGTATGCCGAACCCCACTGCTACGACCTGTGCGCCGAGCACTCCGAGCGCCTGACCGCCCCGCGCGGGTGGGAGGTCGTCCGGCTCGCCGACGCCTCGAACCCCTCGCGCCCCAGCGGCGACGACCTCGAAGCCCTCGCGAACGCCGTCCGTGAGGCGGCCCGCCCGCAGGAGCGCGCGGCCGAGGCGGGCGGTTCCGGTCCCCGCACCGCCGATCCCATGGAAGTCGCGCGTCGCGGGCACCTGCGGGTGCTGCGGTCGCCGGAGGACTGACGGGGCCCTGCCGGGCGGGGCGGTCTCAGGGGTGGTTCACCGTGACTGCCTTTCTGGCTCTCGTCCGCGTTCATGAACGTTGTGAGTCTGGTGTGAGAGCCAGGACCGGATGTGTCCGTGAAACCGCCTGACGTCGGGGAATGTCGGGGGCAACCTCAGGGGAATCTCGGGGGACGCGCGCAGTCGGCGGTCAGGTCGTGCGGGTAGTTTGTGGTCACCGAAGCGGACTTCAGGAGAGTTGGGTGACCGTGGCTGCTGATCTGTCCCAGATTGTGAAGGCGTACGACGTACGCGGAGTGGTCCCGGACCAGTGGGACGAGCCCCTCGCCGAGCTGTTCGGCGCGGCCTTCGTGCGCGTCACCGGCGCCACGGCGATCGTCGTCGGACACGACATGCGCCCCTCCTCGCCCGGCCTGTCCCGCGCCTTCGCGCGCGGCGCATCCGCCCTCGGCGCCGACGTGACCGAGATCGGCCTGTGCTCCACCGACCAGCTCTACTACGCCTCCGGCGCGTTCGACCTGCCCGGCGCCATGTTCACGGCCTCGCACAACCCGGCCCAGTACAACGGCATCAAGATGTGCCGCGCCGGCGCCGCCCCCGTCGGCCAGGACACGGGCCTCGCCGAGATCCGCGAACTGGCCGAGCAGTGGCTGGAGTCGGGCGCCCCCGAGCCCGCGGCCCAGGCAGGCACCATCGCGCAGCGGGACACCCTCGACGACTACGCGGCCTACCTGCGCACCCTCGTCGACCTCACGTCGATCCGCCCGCTCAAGGTCGTCGTCGACGCGGGCAACGGCATGGGCGGGCACACCGTCCCGACCGTGTTCGCCGGGCTCCCTCTCGACCTCGTACCGATGTACTTCGAGCTCGACGGCACGTTCCCCAACCACGAGGCCAACCCGCTCGACCCGGCGAACATCGTCGACCTCCAGCAGCGGGTCCGCGAGGAGGGCGCCGACCTCGGCCTCGCGTTCGACGGTGACGCGGACCGCTGCTTCGTCGTCGACGAGCACGGCGACCCCGTGTCCCCGTCCGCCGTCACCGCGCTCGTCGCCTCCCGCGAGCTCGCGAGGAACGGCGGCACGGGCACCGTCATCCACAACCTGATCACCTCCTGGTCCGTCCCCGAGGTGGTCAAGGAGCAGGGCGGCACCCCGGTGCGCACGCGCGTGGGCCACTCGTTCATCAAGCAGGAGATGGCCACCTCGGGCGCGATCTTCGGCGGCGAGCACTCGGCGCACTACTACTTCCGCGACTTCTGGAACGCGGACACTGGAATGCTCGCCGCGCTGCACGTCCTCGCCGCCCTCGGCGGCCAGGACGGCGCGCTGTCGGCCCTGGTCGAGGAGTACGACCGCTACGCCGGCTCCGGCGAGATCAACTCCACGGTCGCCGACCAGCAGGCCCGCCTCGCCGCGATCAAGGCGGAGTACGCCGGCCGCGAAGGCATCACCCACGACGAACTCGACGGCCTGACGATCACCTCGGCCGACTGGTGGTTCAACGTCCGCCCGTCCAACACCGAGCCGCTGCTCCGCCTGAACGCGGAGGCGCGGGACGAGGCGACGATGGCCAAGGTCCGCGACGAGGTGCTGGCGATCATCCGGGCGTGAGGGAGCGGGTGGGGCGGGGGGTTTCTCGCCCCACCTCGGGGTGGGGCCTCGCCGGCGGCGCGGGCGGTCCGGGCGGTCCGGGCGTGGGGGCTCCAGTCGTGGCTCCTCCGATCGTGGGGGCTCCTGGTCTGAGGCCTCGCCGGGCGTGGGGCGTCCGGTTGTGAGGCCTTGCCGGCCGTGGGGCCTCTTGGGGGCCTCCGGCCGTCGGACCGGCGGGCCCACCGTCCCCGCAGTCACCCACGGGCCCGGCCCACCCATGACCCCGCCCCCACCCGTGGGGTCCCGCGCCCCACGATCCCCCCGTCCGAGCGGCCTCCGCGCCCGCCCAGCGGTACCCTGACCAGGCCGCACACCGCACCTTTTCGAACCCCGAAAAGCACCATCCGACCCCCCGAAGGGACACCACAATGCCGCTCGAAGCCGGCCTCCTGGAGATCCTCGCCTGCCCGGCCTGCCACGCCCCGCTCAAGGAGGCGGACGCCGAGCTGCTCTGCACCGGATCGGACTGCGGCCTCGCCTACCCGGTCCGCGACGGTATCCCCGTACTTCTCGTGGACGAGGCCCGCCGCCCCGCATAGGTCCCACACAGGCCCCGCACCGGCCGTCCCGGAGGGTGACACCATGCTCGACGAATCGCTGCTCGACGCCCCCGACGCCCTCGCCAGGGCAGACCGCCGCGGCCTGCTGCGCGGCGCCGCCGAGGCCGGCGCCCGCGTCCGCACCGCGGTCCGGCACTCCGCGGAGGCCGGGATCACCGCGCTCTCCCCGGACGGCCGCCCGCGCGCCGTCCTCTTCGCGGGCCCCGGCCTCGCCGCCGCCTGCGTCGCCGACCTGCTCGGCCGGCTCGCCGGCGCCGCCTGCCCCGTCACACGGCTGCGCCCCACCGGCGTAGCCCCCGCCGCAGGAGCCATGCGCTGGGAGCTGCCCGGCTGGGCCGGCCCCGTCGACCTGCTCCTCGTCGCCACCACCGACGGCACCGAACCCGGCCTCGGCCTCCTCGTCGACCAGGCCTACCGGCGCGGCTGCACCGTCGTCGCAGTGGCCCCGTCCGGCGCCCCGCTCAGCGAGTCCGTCGCCGTCGCGCACGGCCTCTTCGTACCCATGGCGACCGCCCCGTACGAGGAGGACGAACCCGCCGCCGCCTCCGCCCCCGGCGCCCTGTGGGCCCTGCTCACCCCGCTGCTCTCCCTCCTCGACCGCACCGGCCTGATCGACGCGCCCGCCGACGCCCTGGAGAAGGTCGCCGACCGCCTCGACCGCACCGCCGAACGCTGCGGCCCCGCCATCGAGACGTACAGCAACCCCGCCAAGGCCCTCGCCTCCGAGCTCGCCGACGCGCTGCCCCTGATCTGGACCGAAGGGCACGCCGCAGGCCCGGCCGGACGCCGCTTCGCCGCCGCGCTCGCCGAGCTGGCGGGCCGCCCCGCCCTCGCCGGCGACCTGCCCGAGGTGCTGCCCGCACACGGCAGGCTGCTCCTCGGCGACCTCGCCGCCGGCGCCGACCCCGAGGACTTCTTCCGCGACCGCGTCGACGAAGCGCAGCCCATGCACGCCCGCGTCGTCCTGCTCCGCGACCGCCCCGGCGGCCTCACCGCCGCCCCCGCCGCCCGCGAGCTCGCGCTCGGCCACGACACCCCGATCAGCGAGCTCGAACCCGAAGAGGGCGACGAACTCGAAACACTCGCCGAACTGATCGCCGTCACGGATTTCGCCGCCGTTTACCTCGCACTTACCTCGGGGGCATGACGTGGACCCGGCCGACCCGACCACCGGGCGGCCCCTGATTCGCGTACGGAGGAAACCCACCCGATGGACCGCCTCACGAACACCGTCCGGCCCTACGCATGGGGCTCCACCACCGCCCTCCCGCACCTCCTCGGCGTCGAGCCGACCGGGGAACCGCAGGCGGAGCTGTGGATGGGCGCCCACCCCGGAGCGCCGTCCCGGACCGGACGCGGCCCGCTCAACGAGCTGATCGACGAGGCCCCCGAACGCGAACTCGGCCCCGCGGCCACCGCCAAATTCGGCCCCCACCTGCCCTTCCTCCTCAAAATCCTCGCCGCCGGCGCCCCGCTCTCCCTCCAGGTCCACCCCGACCTGACCCAGGCCAAACAGGGTTACGAGGCCGAGGAGCGCGCCGGCATCCCCGTCGACGCACCGAACCGCAACTACAAGGACGCCAACCACAAGCCCGAACTGCTCTGCGCCCTCACGCCGTTCGAGGGCCTGTGCGGATTCCGCGACCCCGAAGAGGCCGCCCGCCTCATCGAAGGCCTCGGCGTCGACTCCCTCAAGCCCTACGCCGACCTGCTGCGCGCCCACCCCGAGGAAGCCGCGCTCCGCGAGGTCCTGACCGCCGTACTGTGCGCGGGCCACGACGACATGGCCGCCACCGTCGCCGAAGCCGCGGCCGCCGCCGCACACCTCGGCGGCGACTACGCGCCCTACGCCGCCCTCGCCCACCACCACCCCGGCGACCCCGGCGTCATCGCCGCCATGCTGCTCAACCACGTACGCCTCAACCCCGGCGAAGCCCTGTACCTCGGCGCCGGAGTCCCGCACGCCTACATCGACGGCCTCGGCGTCGAGATCATGGCCAACTCCGACAACGTCCTGCGCTGCGGCCTCACCCCCAAGCACGTCGACGTCCCCGAACTCCTGCGCATCGTCCGCTTCGAAGCCACCGACCCAGGCATCCTGCGCCCCGAGGCCTCCCCATCCGGCGAAGAGGTCTACGAGACCCCCATCGACGAGTTCCGCCTCTCCCGCTACGTCCTGCCCGAAGGCACCGCCCCGCACGACCTCACGGCACCCACGCCCCAGATCCTCCTGTGCACCGCGGGCACCGTCCGCGCCGGCGAACTCGCCCTCACCGCAGGGCAGTCGGCCTTCGTCCCCGCAGGCGAAAAGGTCGAAGTATCCGGTACGGGCACCCTCTTCCGCGCGACCGTGGTGGCCTGACGCGACCCCGCCGTCCCGTGCTGCAACAATGACCCACCGCAAAGGGCGGGCAAAGCCCGGGACGGCGTAAGCGGACAGATCCGTACTACCCGGATCATCCGTACGCGCCGGGACCGGGACGGCGTACGAAGGGACTTCGGGAACACATGAGCGCTTCAGGCGGCACCAGAGCGATCGTGGCGGCACTCTCCGCCAACCTCGCGATCGCGGCGGCGAAATTCGTGGCGTTCCTCTTCAGCGGCTCCTCCTCGATGCTCGCCGAAAGCGTCCACTCGCTCGCCGACTCCGGCAACCAGGGCCTCCTCCTCCTCGGCGGCAAGAAGGCCCAGCGCGAAGCCACCCCCCAACACCCCTTCGGCTACGGCCGCGAGCGCTACATCTACGCCTTCCTCGTCTCGATCGTCCTCTTCTCCGTCGGCGGCATGTTCGCCGTCTACGAGGGCTACGAGAAGATCAAGCACCCCCACGCGCTCGAGAACTGGTACTGGCCGATCGGCGTCCTCCTCTTCGCGATCATCGCCGAGGGCTTCTCCTTCCGCACGGCCATCAAGGAGTCCAACGGCCTGCGCGGCCAGCTCTCCTGGTCCCAGTTCATCCGCCGCGCCAAGGCACCCGAGCTGCCCGTCGTCCTCCTCGAGGACTTCGGCGCCCTGATCGGTCTCGCCCTCGCCCTCTTCGGCACCGGCGTCGCACTCGCCACCGGCGACGGCATCTGGGACGGCATCGGCACCCTCTGCATCGGCATCCTCCTCATCGCCATCGCGCTCGTCCTCGCCGCCGAGACCAAGTCCCTGCTGCTCGGCGAGTCCGCCGGCATCGACGAGGTCAAGAAGATCGAGGCCGCGCTCGTCGACGGCGACACCGTCACCGGCGTCATCCACATGCGCACCCTCCACCTCGGCCCCGAGGAACTCCTCGTCGCCGCCAAGATCGCCGTCCAGCACGACGACACCGCCGCCGAGGTCGCCACCGCCATCGACGCCGCCGAAGCCCGCATCCGCGAGGCCGTCCCCATCGCCCGCGTCATCTACCTCGAGCCCGACATCTACAGCGAGGCCGCGGCCGCCGCAGGGGCCGACCCGGCCGCCACCCCCGGCGGACCCGGCCCGGCAGCCCACTGACGCTTCGCACGGGGCGGAGCCCAGCGCTCCGCCCACGGCGGCCCAGCAGGGCCACCACCTCCGACCCGGAGGCGGGCTGGGTCCGGCAGGGGCGATCGGTGTAGATTCGTCACCGAGCCAGACGTCGCTGCTGATGGCGGTCGGGCGGCCCGCACGACGGGCCGGCCGAGGGAGAGAGGGCCTCCGACGGACTGCGCTGCGAGCGCCCGGACATCCCCATGCCCGCCGCCGCAGACCAGCCATGCCCACCTCGACCTACCACCACGAGGAGCCAGCTCCCTATGACCACTGTCGACACCCGACAGACCCAGGACTTCAAGGTCGCCGATCTCTCCCTCGCCGTCTTCGGACGCAAGGAGATCACCCTCGCCGAGCACGAGATGCCCGGCCTGATGTCCATCCGCAAGGAGTACGCCGCCTCGCAGCCGCTCGCCGGCGCCCGCGTCACCGGCTCCCTGCACATGACGGTGCAGACCGCCGTCCTCATCGAGACCCTCGTCGCCCTCGGCGCCGAGGTCCGCTGGGCCTCCTGCAACATCTTCTCGACGCAGGACCACGCCGCCGCCGCCATCGCCGTCGGCCCCGACGGCACCCCGGACAACCCCCAGGGCATCCCGGTCTTCGCCTGGAAGGGCGAGACCCTCGAGGAGTACTGGTGGTGCACGGAGCAGGCGCTGACCTGGCCGAACACCCCCACCGGCGGCCCGAACATGATCCTCGACGACGGCGGTGACGCCACCCTCCTCGTCCACAAGGGCGTCGAGTACGAGAAGGACGGCAAGGTCCCCTCGGCCGACACCGCCGAGTCGGACGAGCACCGCGTCATCCTCGAGCTCCTCAACCGCACCATCACCGACGGCTCGCAGAAGTGGACCCAGCTCGCCTCGGAGATCCGCGGCGTGACCGAGGAGACCACGACCGGCGTCCACCGCCTCTACGAGATGCACCGCGACGGCACCCTGCTGTTCCCGGCGATCAACGTGAACGACGCCGTCACCAAGTCGAAGTTCGACAACAAGTACGGCTGCCGCCACTCCCTCATCGACGGCATCAACCGCGCCACCGACGTCCTCATCGGCGGCAAGACCGCCGTCGTCTGCGGCTACGGCGACGTCGGCAAGGGCTGCGCCGAGTCGCTGCGCGGCCAGGGCGCCCGCGTGATCATCACCGAGATCGACCCGATCTGCGCCCTGCAGGCGGCGATGGACGGCTACCAGGTCGCCACGCTCGACGACGTCGTCGACAAGGCCGACATCTTCGTCACCACGACCGGTAACAAGGACATCATCATGGCCGCCGACATGGCCAAGATGAAGCACCAGGCCATCGTCGGGAACATCGGCCACTTCGACAACGAGATCGACATGGCCGGCCTCGCGAAGACCCCCGGCATCGTCAAGGACGAGGTCAAGCCGCAGGTCCACACCTGGACCTACCCCGACGGCAAGGTCCTCATCGTCCTCTCCGAGGGCCGCCTCCTGAACCTGGGCAACGCGACCGGCCACCCCTCCTTCGTCATGTCCAACTCGTTCGCGGACCAGACCCTGGCCCAGATCGAGCTGTTCACGAAGCCCGAGGAGTACCCGACCGACGTCTACGTGCTCCCCAAGCACCTCGACGAGAAGGTCGCCCGCCTCCACCTCGACTCCCTCGGCGTGAAGCTCACGACGCTCCGCCCCGAGCAGGCCTCGTACATCGGCGTAGAGGTCGAAGGCCCGTACAAGCCGGACCACTACCGCTACTGACGCCACCGACCGGACAACGGTCCCGGCGGACCCAGCGGTTCCGGGCAGGCCCCTCGCACTCCGGTGCGGGGGGCCTGCCCCGTACCGGCCCGACCCGCCCCCGCACGACCCGAAAGGACGACCACCGCCCCCATGCCACGCGGCCGCTACTCGCTCCACGACACCCACGACCACACCCCCCTCGGCGAAGAACACTTCCACTGCGCCCCCGGCCCCTCCGGCTGGCGCTACGTCTCCCAGACCACCACCCCCACCGGCGACCCCGCAGGCTCCGTCGACCTGGCCATCGACGAACTCGGCCGCCCCATCCGCCTCGAACTCCACGCCGGCGGCTGGCAGGTACGAGGAGCAGCCATCGACGGCGTCACCTGGGTACGCACCGACCCCGCCGGCGAACAAGCAACCGAAGGCAACGCCCCCGCCCACGCCTTCACCGGCACCTCGCCGGCCTTCCTCGTCGCCACCGCACGCCTGCTGCGCCTCACCCCCGATTCCCCCGCGACCCGCGTCCGCCTCGTCCGCTTCACCGACCCGGTCCTGGCCCCCCTCACCCTCGACCAGTCCTGGGCCCTGCTGAAAACAGAAACACACGCCACTGACAACGGGCCTTTGAACGTGGACGAATACCAGGTCACCGACCTGAACACGGGCGAACAGCACGCCGTACACATCGTCGGCGACGTAGTGCTGGCCGCCCCCGGCATCGAGCTCGAACACCTCGACACACCACCGTCGACGTTCACGTGACCACTGGCACGGACGCCACGTCAGGCAGGCGGCACGAACCCCGTCCCCTGAGAAGACGCAGGCCCCTCACCCTCACGAGACCAGGGCGTCTCTACGTACGGCGGCTCAGCGGCCGGTGACGTACGGCTCGTCGCCGCGCCGGACGAATCCGTGAACGTCGGCGCCGCACCGGCCGGCCCCATACCGGGACCCACCCCAGAAGCCTCACCCCCACCGAACGCCCGCCGCGCATCCCGCGACTGCCGCTCATGCACCACCGCCGCCAGAAACTCGGCCGGCGGCACATCCCGCGGAGCCGGCGCCCCCGTACAAGCCGCCAGATCACCGGCCAACCGCTCCGCCATCGACCAGCTCACCTGCGGATCCAGCTGCCCCATCCGCGTCAGGTACTGCCGCACCGCCAGCCACAACCCGTCCGGCACCGACGACAGATCCAGCCCGGCGAACCGCCCCACCAGCCACGGCGGCGGAGGCGGCACGAACCGCACAGCCCCCACCGGCACCCGCTCCCGCACGACGAGCGTCCCCGCGAACACATCCCCGAGCCGCCGCCCCCGCACGGACACCAGCGACGCGATACACGCCACCACCCCGAACGTCGCGATGATCTCCACGACCCCGACAGCCCCCCGCACCAGCGCGTGCCGGAACCGGATCGGCCCCCCGTCGTCCCGCACCACCCGAAGCCCGCACGCCAGCTTGCCCAGCGAACGCCCATGACTCAGCGTCTCCACCGCGATCGGCACCCCGACCAGCACCAGCACAAACGTCGCCACCGTGACCGCCGCCCACGCCGCCTGGTCCAGCGACGACGTCGACGCCACCACGGCGACCGTCACCAGGATGTACAGGGTGAACGCCACGACGAGATCGATCATCACCGCCAACGCCCGACTCGGCAGCTTCGCGGGACGCAGCTCAAGAGCCACCGCCTCGCCCGTCACAAGCTCACTCACGCCGGCCGCCTTTCCCCGCCCTGCCCTCGGAACCGCCAGTCTGCCAAGCTGAGGCCACATCGCGCCGCAACGCCAGCCGCCACAACAGCAGCCGAGGAGCAGCCGACCCGATGGACCTCGACGTCTTCGTGTCAGCCCACCGAGCCGAGTGGGACCGCCTGGACGCCCTGCTGCGCCGCCGACGCCGCCTGACCGGCGCCGAAGCCGACGAACTCGTCACCCTCTACCAGCGCGCCGCGACCCACCTCTCCCTGATCCAGTCCAGCGCCCCCGACCCCCAGATCTCCGGCCGCCTCACACAACTGGTGGCACGCGCGCGTAGTGCCGTGACAGGCACCCGCCGCGCCTCCTGGACCGACGTCACCACATTCCTCACCCGAGGCTTCCCCGCGGCGGTCTACCGCTCGCGCCACTGGTGGATCCCGACCGCACTCCTCTCCACCGCGATCGCCGCACTCCTCGGCTGGTGGATCGGCACCCACCCCGAAGTACAGGCAGCCATCGCGGCCCCCGCCGAACTCCGCGACCTCACCCGCCCCGGCGGCCAGTACGAGACGTACTACTCGAGCCACCCCGCCGCGTCCTTCGCCGCCCAGGTATGGACGAACAACGCCCAGGCAGCCGCCATGTGCCTGGTCCTCGGCGTCTTCCTCGGGCTCCCCGTCCTCTGGATCCTGTTCCAGAACATGCTCAACCTGGGCGTCGGCATCGGCCTGATGTCCTCGGCCGGCCGCCTCGACACGTTCCTGGGCCTAGTCCTCCCACATGGCCTCCTGGAACTGACGGCCGTCTTCGTAGCCGCCGGTACGGGCCTCCGCCTCGGCTGGACCGTCATCGACCCAGGCCCTCGAACACGCGGCACAGCCCTCGCAGAGGAAGGCCGCGCCGCCCTGGGAATGGCGATCGGCCTGGCCCTGGTCCTCTTCGTCTCGGGCGCCATAGAAGGCTTCGTCACCCCATCCGGCCTCCCGACCTGGACCCGCATCACCATCGGCATCACAGCCGAACTGGCATTCCTGGTCTACGTCTATGTGCTCGGCGGCAGAGCGGCCCGAGCCGGCGAGACGGGTGACCTGGACAAGACCGAGCGCAGCGCGTCGGTACCCACCGCCGCCTGATGTGCGCTCGGCACGGCTGACCTGCTAGTCTCCTCGACGCCCCACAAGAGCTGTTGACACGGCTGGCGTGTGGAGGTAGATTCGAACAGTTGCCTGGGATTCGACAGGATCCACCGCAACCACTAGCATCTAGCTCGCTTCCGAGAATTCTTCTCCAGAAGCGCACCCCCGATAAATCGGAAAACGAACGCCGGTCAATCCGGCTGAGAACTTCTGATAAAGTCGGAACCGCCGGAAAGGGAAACGCGAAAGCCGAAAGGCCGGAGCGGAAACCTGAAAGGCACCGAGGAAATCGGATCGGAAAGAT
>NZ_JBEYYB010000025.1:0-61903 GCF_040645335.1 Streptomyces sp. NPDC046821
CTGTTGAGTTCTCAAGGAACGGACGCTTCCTTTGTACTCACCCGAACCTTGTTCGGGCTTTCCTCCGGGCAGTTTCCCTTCGGTCTTGCGTTTCCAACTCTACCAGACTGTTTTCCGTTCCGTTCCCGGTTCGGAATTCATTTCCGGTGGCCGTTGGGGGCCTTTGCCTTTCGGCGTGTTCACTACGTTAACCGATTTCCCGGGACTCGCATAATCGAGGCCTGCGGATTCAAATTCAGACATGCGGACATGCTGAATAAGCCCCCGCCAAGGGGAAGTCGTAGGTAGTGGTTTGGCCGTTCACGGGTCCGACAGATTGTCGTAACCGGGTTGAGCGGCTCGGGCCACATTACGGACCTCCACATAGGTGCGTCAAGTTGAGCGACGGCGTGGCGTGTGGGGTCGATATGGGCTCACGGTCGGGTCGTTGACGGCCCAGAAGCGCCAGGGGTGGACGCCGCCCTCGCCGGAGACTCCCGTGCGGGGGCCGTTCCTCACCTGGTCGCGCGGTGTGGGGGTGCCGGTGAGGATCGCGAGCGGGGCGTCCGGGGAGGCGCAGACGTCCGTCCCGTTCAGTACCCGGTCCACGTCGAGGGCGGTGGCCAGGCGGGCCGGGCCCTTGGCCAATTCTTTGTCGTTTCTGGCTGATTGTCGGCGTTTGCGCGCGAGGTCGGCGCCCTTGGTGATCTCTCCGGCGCGGAGCAGGACTCCGCTCGCGGTGTCCTCGGGGCCGCACACCAGGTTCAGGCAGTGCCACATGCCGTAGGTGAAGTAGACGTACGCGTGTCCGGGCGGGCCGAACATGACGCCGTTGCGGGCGGTGCGGGAGCGGTAGGCGTGGGAGCCGGGGTCGTCCGGGCCGGCGTACGCCTCTACTTCTGTGAGGCGCAGTTCGATCGGGCCTTCGGGGGTGTTGCGTACGAGGACGCGCCCCAGGAGATCGGGGGCGACCTCCAGTACAGGTCGGTCGAAGAAGTCCCGTGTGAGGGGCGTACGGTCAGTGGCCGCGATCATGCCGGACGAGGGTAGTGCAACGGAGATGCGGGTGGGTCGCGCGGAACCGGCGGGCTGTCTGTCGCGTTGGTAGAGATCAAGGGTCACCGCAGGAAGAGACGGGCCACAGGGTGTGGCACGGGGAGGAGTGGCGTACATGGGGTTCAAGCGGCTGCTGGCGAGTCTGGGCGCGGGCGGGGCGTCGGTCGAGACGGTGCTGACCGAGGTCAACGTGGTGCCGGGTGGCGTTGTCCAGGGTGAGGTGCGGATCCAGGGCGGATCCGTGGACCAGGACATCGAGGGGCTCTCGGTCGGGCTGCAGGCGCGGGTCGAGGTCGAGGGTGGTGACCACGAGACCAAGCAGGACATCGAGTTCAACAAGGTGCGTCTCGGTGGGGCGTTCCAGCTGCAGGCGGGCGCGGTGCACGCAGTGCCGTTCGGGCTCGAGATCCCGTGGGAGACGCCGGTCACGACGATCGACGGACAGCAGCTGCGCGGCATGAACATCGGTGTGACGACGGAGCTGCAGATCGCGCGCGCCGTGGACTCCGGTGACCTCGACCCGATCAACGTGCACCCGCTGCCGTCGCAGCAGGCGATCCTCGACGCCTTCATCGGGCTCGGTTTCCGCTTCAAGAGTGCGGACATGGAGCGTGGGCACATCCGGGGGACGCGGCAGAGGCTGCCGTTCTACCAGGAGATCGAGTTCTACCCACCGCAGCAGTACCGCGGGCTGAACCAGGTGGAGCTGAGCTTCGTGGCGGACGACCGCGAGATGGACGTCGTCCTGGAGATGGACAAGAAGCCGGGGCTGTTCAGCGAGGGCAGCGACACGTTCCGGTCGTTCGTCGTGGGGCATCACGACTTCCAGGGGACGGACTGGTCGGCGTATCTGCACCAGTGGCTTTCCGAGGTCGGCAGCAAGCGGAACTGGTTCTGAGCCGAGGGGTGTGTGGTGGCCGGTGGCGGTGTGGGGCCGTCGCCGGCCGGGCTGAGGCATAGGCTCGGCTCCCAGAGTTTTCGCCGATCAGGAGGTGCCGACGTGACCGACCTCAAGAGGCCGCCGCTTCCCCATGACTTCCATCCGCAGGTGCCGTCGTTCACGGTGGCGAGCGAGGACGTCCAGCCGGGGGCGGTGCTCAAGGACGCTCAGGTCTACGCGGCGGGGAACACCTCGCCGCAGCTGCGGTGGGAGGGCTTCCCCGCGGAGGCCAAGAGCTTCGCGGTGACGTGCTTCGACCCTGACGCGCCGACGGGCAGTGGCTTCTGGCACTGGACCGTGTTCGACATCCCGGCCTCGGTGACCGAGCTGCCGGCCGGTGCGGGCAGCGGCGCGTTCAAGGGGCTCCCGTCGGGTGCGGTGCAGGTGCGCAACGACTACGGGTCGAAGGATTTCGGGGGTGCCGCGCCGCCGCCCGGTGACCCGGCGCACCGTTATGTGTTCACGGTGTACGCGGTGGATCAGGAGAAGCTGGGTCCCGATTCGGATGCCTCGCCGGCGGTCGTCGGGTTCAATCTGCGCTTCCACACACTGGCGCGTGCGCAGGTGATCGCGGAGTACGCGGCTCCGGCAAGTTAGCGTTCATCGGCTGTTAGCCCGTCCCCGGTCATTTGGTGACCGGGGACGGGCATTTTTTATTGCGTTGTCCATCGCGGCGTGCGCGGCCAGAGTTGGTCCCAGCCCGCCGCTGGGTGGGCCGGGGACGTACGGGAGGTGGGCGAGATGCGGGACACGCTGGTACTGAACGCCAGCTTCGAGCCGTTGTCGACGGTGACGTTGAACCGGGCCGTCGTGCTGGTACTGCAGGACAAGGCCGTCGTCGAGCAGGCCCACCCCGGACTCCGTGTGCGCGCGGCCGCCGTGGACATACCGGTGCCGCAGGTGATCCGGTTGTGCCGGTATGTACGAGTGCCGTTCCGAAGACGCGCTCCGTGGTCGAGGCGGGGTGTCCTGGTGCGTGACCAGCACCGGTGCGCGTACTGCGGGAAGCGGGCGACGACTGTGGACCACGTGGTGCCGCGGTCGCGGGGTGGCGCTGACTCCTGGCTGAATACGGTCGCCTCGTGCGCGGAGGACAACCACCGCAAGGCGGACCGGACGCCGGAGCAGGCGGGGATGCCGCTGCTGCGGGAGCCGTTCGAGCCGACGCCGGCGGACGCGATGCTGCTGACGCTCGGCAAGTCGGAGCGGGACGCGCTGCCTGCCTGGCTGTCTCGTACGGCGGCTGCTGCCTAGCGGGCAGCGTACGGAAAGCGGAAGAGCCCGCCTCCGGGGTTGCCGGGGCGGGCTTCTTCGTAGGGGGAAGCGTCAGTCGATGGGGGGCTGTTCGCGGCGCGGGGCGGCGACGGGGGCCGAACCTCCGCCCAGCGAGCCGAAGTTGCCCATGGCGCCGGACAGGCCCTTGAGGGCGTCGCCGATCTCGCTGGGAACGATCCAGAGCTTGTTGGCGTCGCCCTCGGCGATCTTCGGGAGCATCTGGAGGTACTGGTAGGAGAGCAGCTTCTGGTCGGGGTCACCGGCGTGGATGGCCTCGAAGACCGTACGGACGGCCTGGGCCTCGCCCTCTGCGCGCAGGGCGGCGGCCTTGGCCTCACCTTCGGCGCGCAGGATGGCGGACTGCTTCTCACCTTCGGCGGTGAGGATCTGCGACTGGCGGATGCCTTCGGCGGTGAGGATCGCGGCGCGCTTGTCGCGGTCGGCGCGCATCTGCTTCTCCATCGAGTCCTGGATGGAGGTGGGCGGCTCGATCGCCTTGAGCTCGACGCGGTTGACGCGGATGCCCCACTTGCCGGTGGCCTCGTCGAGGACGCCGCGCAGGGCCGCGTTGATCTCCTCGCGGGAGGTGAGGGTGCGCTCCAGGTCCATGCCGCCGATGATGTTGCGCAGCGTGGTGACCGTCAGCTGCTCGATGGCCTGGATGTAGCTGGCGACTTCGTAGGTCGCGGCGCGGGCGTCGGTCACCTGGTAGTAGATGACGGTGTCGATGTTCACGACCAGGTTGTCCTGGGTGATCACCGGCTGGGGCGGGAAGGGGACGACCTGTTCGCGCAGGTCGATGCGGTTGCGGATCGAGTCTATGAACGGGACCACGATGTTGAGTCCGGCGTTCAGTGTTCGTGTGTAGCGGCCGAAGCGTTCGACGATCGCCGCGCTCGCCTGCGGGATGACTTGAATGGTCTTGATCAGGGCGATGAAGACCAGCACCACCAGAATGATCAGGACGATGATGATCGCTGACATCGCGTCTCCCGTACCCTTCGGCCGTCGTAATTCCCGGCGGGTCCCGCCGGAAGATCTAGAGGATCTTGCTGGTCGAGTCTGTCAGAACGGGCTCTGCGGCGTGGGGAGTTCAAGCCACCTCCCCGAACGCCTCACCATGATCACACGATGATGACCGTGGCTCCCTCGATGTCGACGACGTCGACCTGCCGGCCCGGCTCGTAGCTCTCGGCCCCGTCGAGGGCGCGGGCGGACCAGATCTCTCCGGCCAGCTTGATGCGGCCGCCGTTGCCGTCGACCCGTTCGACGACGACGGCCTGTTTGCCCTTCAGCGCGTCGATTCCGGTGGCGAGCTCCGGTCGTTGGGTCCTGTGGCGGTTGGCGACGGGCCGTACGACGGCGATGAGCGCGACCGAGACGGCTACGAAGACGAGGACCTGCGGGACGAGGCCGCCGCCGAGGGCGGCCGTCACGGCGCCCGCGACGGCTCCGGCCGACAACATGCCGAACTCCGGCATCGCGGTGATGACCAGCGGGATTCCGAGCGCGGCCGCGCCGACCAGCCACCACACCCATGCGTTGATGTCTGCCACATGGTCATGGTAGGACCACGGCCCTTCGCGGGACAGAGGGCCGTGGGACGGGCGGACGGGGCGTCAGCCGAGCGGGAGGCCCTGCGCGCTCCAGCGTTCGCCGCGCTGCTCGACGACGAGCGGGAGGCCGAAGCAGAGCGAGAGGTTACGGGACGTCAGCTCAAGCTCCAGGGGGCCGGCGGCGAGCACCTTGCCCTGGCGGATCATGAGGACGTGGGTGAAGCCGGGGGCGATCTCCTCGACGTGGTGCGTGACCATAATCATCGAGGGGGCGATCGGGTCGCGGGCGAGGCGGCCGAGGCGGCGCACCAGGTCCTCGCGGCCGCCGAGGTCGAGGCCGGCGGCGGGCTCGTCGAGGAGGAGGAGCTCGGGGTCGGTCATCAGGGCGCGGGCGATGAGGGTGCGCTTGCGCTCGCCCTCGGAGAGCGTGCCGAACTTGCGCTCGAGGTAGTCGCTCATGCCGAGGCGGTCGAGGAAGGCGCGGGCGCGCTGCTCGTCGATGTCCTCGTAGTCCTCGTGCCAGCCGGCGGTCATGCCGTAGGCGGCGGTGAGGACGGTCTGCAGGACGGTCTGGCGCTTGGGGAGCTTCTCCGCGAGCGCGATGCCCGCGACGCCGATGCGCGGGCGCAGCTCGAAGACGTCGGTGCCGGGCTTGCCGAGGGTCTCGCCGAGGACGGTGGCGGTGCCCTGGCTGGGGTAGAGGTAGCTGGACGCGACGTTCAGGAGGGTCGTCTTGCCCGCGCCGTTCGGGCCGAGGATGACCCAGCGCTCTCCTTCCTTGACCGACCAGGAGACCTGGTCCACCAGAGCCCGGCCCTCGCGGACCACGGATACGTCCTCCAGCTCCAGTACATCGCTCATGAGCGCGTTGTCTCCCATTGCAGTCTCGGCTGTCGCGTGCGTCTGTGGACGCATTCCCCAGGGGAAAACCTACGCCACCGGCCGACCGGTCCTCTCCATCGGCCGGTATTTAGGGTGGGGCCCATGCTTTCGGAACCACGCTCAGGTCGGCTGGCCGCATGGGGAAATGCCATGCTTGCCGGGTTTGTCGCTCCCGATGACGCGGCGCTCGCCATAGTGGGCGAGGACGCGGTGCACCGGGTGGAGGGGTTGCCGGGCGAGTCGGGGCCCGTGGGGCTGACGCTCGCCCTCGGGCGGCTGCGCGCGCTGGGGGCGACCGGGCTACGGGTGGCGCTGCCCGCGCCGGGGCATCCGCTGGGGCTGAGCGGTCCGCCCGAGTTCAACGCGCGCGCCCTCGAGGCCGAGGAGGCCGTCGTGTGTCATGGCGCCGCGCTGGGGCTCGTGCCCGAGGTGTACGAGGCCGGGCCCGACGGCGACGTCCATGTCGAGGTCGTCTGGCACTGCCTGCCCGTACGGGAGGCTCCGCCGGCCGATGTGCCGTCCCTCGGGGAGGCCGAGCGGGAGCTGGCGGAGGCGCTGCGGGACGCGACGGCCGTGCTGTCGCGGCTCGACGTGGCCGGTTCGGGGCCGGTGGCCGAGGCGGCGGTGGACGCGTACCGGGCGCGGGCGGAGCGGGGGCGCGAGGTGCTCGCGCCGGGCTATCCGCCGCGTGCGGTACGGGTGTTGGAGCTGGCGCAGCGGGTCGGGCTGCTGATCTCGGTGGCGTACGAGAGCGGGCACGGCGGGGCGGTGAGCGCGTCGGAGATGGCGGCTCGGGCGGAGGCGCTGCGGCCGGTGGAGCGGACTGCGCGGCGGGCGCAGGTTGCTGCGTACAACTCTTTTGTGGAGGAGAGGGAGCGCGGCGGGCGGTGATGGGCGCGGCGGGGGTGCGGGGGTGCGGGGGTGCGCTCGGGGCTCGCATGGCGGCGGCGCCGAGTACCCCAGCGAGGGAGCGCTCCGTGCCGGGCTGTGTGGCTGGGCGAGGCGCCGAAAGGGCCCCGCGGACTCGTGTCCGTGGGGCCCTTTCTGAGGGGGGCTCAGTTGTTGGCGGCCTGGTTGCCGAAGGCCGGGTTGAGGCCGCCGATCAGGGTGCCGGTGTTGCCCGAGACGTTGACCGGGACGTGGACCGGGACCTGGGCCTGGTTGCCCGAGCCGACACCCGGGGACTTGACGGCCGCGCCGGCCGCGTCCGAGTCGGCGAAAGCGGCTCCGGCGGAAGCGCCCGCGGCGATACCGGCGACGGCGACGGCCAGGGCGGCCTTCTTGGCGATGTTCATGAGAAGTATTCCTCCAGCTATGACGATGCGTACCCCGGCCAGGGGGACGCTCGCTGTGAAACGTGCAGGTGGGACGGATGACACGGGCGGAGACGGGGATGCGCCCGATCGGATGATCAACTCGACTGCCGACCCCGGGGGAAACGGAGGGAAAACCAACCGGCCCCCGGTGGATACCGGGGGCCGGAGGTCGCTGACGGACGCTGGGTCTACGTCAGTGGTTGACGGCGAGGTTGCCGAAGGCCGGGTTCAGCAGGCCGATGACGTTCACGGTGTTGCCGCTGACGTTGACCGGGATGTGGACCGGCGCCTGGATCACGTTGCCCGAGACGACGCCGGGCGAGTGCACGGCCTGGCCGCCCGCGTGCGCGTCCGTGGCGGAGGCCATACCGGCACCGGCGGCCACCAGACCACCGGCAACCATGGACACGGCCGCGATCCTGTTCAGCTTCTTCACTTCTTGACCCTCCTAGGCGATCACCGCGACGAGACCGCCGCAGCACGCACTGGAGAACGCCGGAGCCTCCGGCAGGTTGCGCCATCCGGGGGACATACACCCGACGGTATGAATCTCAGCCTGGAGCGGAACCTTCCGTATTTTCATTCCGGAACCCCTGTCACCAGGAGTCCGGGACGCCCTCGGTCAGCCGGCCGCCCCATGCCGTACCGCCCAAAGCGCCGCCTGCGTGCGGTCCGACAGGTCGAGCTTCATCAGGATGTTCGACACGTGGGTCTTGACCGTCTTCTCGGAGAGGACGAGCGCACGGGCGATCTCCCGGTTCGAACGGCCGTCCGCGATCAGGCCTAGCACCTCGCGCTCCCGCTCGGTGAGCGAATTGCCTCTCCCCTGACCGCCGTTGGTCTCCTCCTGGGAGAGCAGCGCGCCGGCCACCTCGGGCTGGAGCAGCACGTGGCCCGCGTGCACGGAACGGATGGCACCGGCGAGGGCGTCCGGGTCGATGTCCTTGTAGACGTATCCGGCGGCGCCCGCGCGCAGGGCAGGGACGACGGTGCGCTGTTCGGTGAAGCTCGTGACGATGAGTACGCGCGCGGGGTTGGCCAGCTCGCGGAGGCGGCGCAGGGCCTCGACGCCGTCCATCCCGGGCATCTTGACGTCCATCAGGACGACGTCCGGCTTCAGCTCCTCGGTACGGGCGACGCCCTCGGCGCCGTCCGACGCCTCCCCCACGACCTCGATGTCGTCCTGGACCTCGAGGAACGTGCGCAGCCCCCGCCGGACGACCTGGTGGTCGTCGACCAGGAGCACCCGGATCCTGTTGTCACCCACCGGGGACCTCCATCTCGATCGTGGTGCCCTTGCCGGGCTCCGATTCCACCGTCAGAGCGCCGCCCACGCCACTGGACCGGTCACGCATCGAGACGAGGCCGAGGTGGCGGCCCGCGTGCCGTACGCCTTCCGGGTCGAAGCCGCGGCCGTCGTCGGTGACGCGCAGGACGGCTCCGGGGCCGCGCTTGCCCAGTGTCACGTGGACGTGCTCGGCGCCCGAGTGGCGCAGGGCGTTGTGCAGGGCCTCCTGGGCCACGCGGAGGATGGCCTCTTCCTGGGCGGCGGGCAGGGCGCGTATGCCGTCGCAGTCGAAGGTGACGTGTGCCGAGTGGGCGCGGTCGAGGACCTGGCTCTGCGTGCGCAGGGTGGCGATGAGGCCGTCCTCGTCGAGTGCGGCGGGGCGCAACTCGACCACTGCGGCGCGGAGTTCGTCGGCGGCCTCGGCTGCCAGCTCGGCCACGTGGTGCAGTTCGCCCTTGGCGCGGGAGGGGTCGCGGTCGACGAGGGCGGTGGCGGCCTGGGCGGTGAGGCGCAGCGAGAAGAGCTTCTGGCTGACGGCGTCGTGCAGTTCGTGGGCGAGGCGCGAGCGCTCCTCGGCGATGGTGAGTTCGCGGCTGCGCTCGTACAGGCGGGCGTTGGTCAGGGCGATGGCCGCGTGCTGGGCGAGGATCGTGAGGAGTTCCTCGTCGTCCTCGGTGAAGCCGCAACTCCCTTGCGGCTTCGGGCACTTCTTGTTGGCGAGGAAGAGGGCGCCGATGACCTCGTCGCCGTCGCGGATGGGCAGGCCGAGGAAGTCGGACATGTCGGGGTGCGCGTCGGGCCAGCCCTCGAAGCGCGGGTCCTGGCGCACGTCGGCCAGGCGCTCGGTCTTCGCGTCGCGGAGCATCGCGGCGAGGATGCCGTGCTGGCGCGGGAGCGGGCCGATGGCCTTCCACTGGGCGTCGCTGACTCCGTCGACGACGAACTGGGCGAAGCCTCCGTGGTCGTCGGGCACCCCGAGGGCCGCGTACTCGGCGTCGAGCAGCTCTCGGGCCGACGCGACGATCGTCTTGAGGACGTCGCGCACCTCGAGGTGTCTGCTCATGGCCAGCAGCGCGGAGCTCACCGCGTACAGGCCGGATCGTGGGCCGTGACTCATGTGTTCACGGTACCGGCGGGGGGTGACAGTGCGTATCGGGCGCGTGGCGGCCGCCGCCTAGGACGGTGGGCCTAGGCCGAAGGGCCCCCGTGAGCTGCGGCCGTCGTACGAGGCGCCGGGGGCAGGGGCGTTCCTACGTTGGAGGCATCGAAGCACGTACGGCTCAAGGGTGGCCCGAACGGGCCCGAGGGGACGGATGTCATGCCGGTGGCGATCATCACGGGGGCATCGAAGGGGCTGGGCCGCGCGCTCGCCGTGGCTCTCGCGAGGCGGGGCTGGGATCTGGTGCTGGATGCCAGGTCGGGGCCGGGGTTGCGGGACGCGGCGGAGGAGCTGGAGAAGTACGGGACGCGGGTGGCGGCGCTGCCCGGGGATGTCGCGGACGCGGGGCACCGGGCGGATCTGGTGCGGGCGGCGCGCGGGTTCGGGGGTCTGGATCTGCTGGTGAACAACGCGAGCGCGCTGGGGGCCGAGCCGCTGGTGCGGCTTGACGCTCTTCCTCTGGAGGGGCTGCGGCGGGCCTTGGAGGTGAATGTCGTGGCGGCGCTCGGGCTCGCGCAGGAGGCGCTGCCGCTGCTCCGGGAGGCGGCGGCGGGGGCGGTCGTCGCGCTGAGTTCGGACGCGTCGGTGGAGGCGTACGAGACCTGGGGCGGTTACGGGGCCTCCAAGGCGGCGCTCGACCATTTGTCCGCGGTGCTGGCGGTGGAGGAGCCGGGGCTGCGGGTGTGGGCGGTGGATCCGGGGGACATGCGGACGGATCTCTACAGGTCGGCGGTGCCGCTGGACGACGACTCGGACCGGCCGCTGCCGGAGTCGGTGGTGCCGGCGTTCCTGCGGCTGCTCGACGAGCGGCCGGACAGCGGGCGGTTCGCGGCCTCCTCTCTTATGGAGGCGCTGTGACGCTCGCCGTGCGGGTCCCGGAGGAGCTGTCGGCCCGCGTGCCCGCCGAGCAGCGCGGGCCCGGCCTGGGCAGGGACTCGGTGCGGCTGCTCGTGTCGCGCGGTACGGAGGTCACGCACCGGACGTTCACCGAGCTGCCGGGTGAGCTGCGGGCCGGGGACCTGCTCGTGGTCAACACCTCCCCGACGCTGGCCGCCGCGGTCGACGGGCGGATCGGGCACGCGCGCGTAGTGGTGCATTTCTCGACGCGGGGTGATGACGGGCGCTGGGCGGTGGAGCTGCGGGACCCGGACGGGCGGGGGACGACGCGTCCACGCGCGGGCGGCCCTGAGGGGACGGTGGCCGTGCTCCCCGGTGGCGTGCGCCTGGTGTGGGAGGAGCCGCTGACGGTCGGCGGGGCGCGGCTGTGGTGGGTGCGGGTCTCAGGGGACGTGCCCGCGCTGATGCGGAGGCACGGCAGGGCGATCCGTTACTCCTATACAGAGCGCGATCAGCCGCTCTCCGTCTATCAGACGGTGTTCGCGCTGCCGTACGCGGACGGGGTGGGGAGCGCGGAGATGCCGAGTGCTTCCCGGCCCTTCACGGCGCGGCTCGTGGCGGAGCTGGTGAGCCGTGGGGTGCAGTTCGCGCCGGTCACGCTGCATACGGGGGTGGCGTCGGTCGAGTCGCACGAGCCGCCGTATCCGGAGCGGTTCGAGGTGCCGGAGGCGTCGGCGCGGCTCGTCAACGCGGCGCGGGCGGGCGGCGGGCGCGTCGTGGCGGTGGGGACGACGGCGGTGCGGGCCGTGGAGTCGGCGGCGGGGCGGGACGGGGTGGTGCGGGCCGCCGCGGGCTGGACGGACCTCGTGGTGACGCCGGAGCGGGGGGTGCGGGTGGTGGACGGACTCCTCACCGGGCTGCACGAGCCCGAAGCATCACATCTGCTGATGTTGGAGGCTATCGCCGGACACAACGCCATGACCTGCACATATGCGGAAGCATTGCGACATCTCTACCTGTGGCATGAGTTCGGGGACGTCCATCTGATACTTCCTGAAAATTCCGGACACGGAGCGCATTGCAATGGCAACCGATTGTGAGATTGCCGTCAGCGCTGTGTGAGGCCGCGCATAGGACGCACGTCACGTACGAAGGCCGATAGTGGATGAGCCGCGGGCAGCGGCACCGGGGCGGGAGGGGGGTGTGGAGCCCCGGCGTGGGACCTGATCCACTATCCGGCTTCGTACGTCACACCTTTGCCACAGAATTTTGCGGCCGCTAAGAATTGCCCTCGTTGCTCGACAGCGTGGGCCTGCACTTACCCACGGAGTTCATGACCGAAACATGAACGGTTCCCCCCTGGGCCGGCGAGCGACTTCCCCGAACAAAGAGGTCCCTCCGCCATGCGCAAGCCCAGCATTCTCGGTCCCAGTCAGCTGACGAAGACCCACAAGTACTCGATCGCCGGTGTCGCCACGCTCGGCGCCGCTGCCCTCGCGTTCACGCTGGTGCCGGGCGGCAACACCCACGCCCAGGCGGAGACGGTCCACACCGCTCCGGTCGCCTTCCAGGCCAACGCCGGCGCCCCCCAGATCAAGGACGTGCACGCCAGCGTCACCAGCCAGCTCGCCAAGGCCGACCAGCAGGCCCAGGACGCGGCCGCCAAGGTGAAGGCCGCGCAGGACGCCGCCGCGAAGAAGGCCGCCGACGTGGCCGCCGCCAAGGCCAAGGCCGACGCCGCCGCGAAGGCCGAGCAGGACCGCCAGGTCAAGGAGGCGGCCAGCCGCGCCGCCGCCCGCAAGCCGGTCTACGCGAACAACCTCGACGGCTGGATCAAGGAGTCCCTGGACATCATGAAGTCCAAGGGCATCCCGGGCTCCTACAACGGCCTGCACCGCAACATCATCCGTGAGTCCTCGGGCAACCCGAACGCCATCAACAACTGGGACATCAACGCGATCAACGGCATCCCGTCGAAGGGCCTGCTGCAGGTCATCCCGCCGACCTTCGCCGCGTACCACGTGGCCGGTACGTCCTGGAACATCTACGACCCGGTCGCCAACATCACCGCCGCCGCCAACTACGCCGCGGACAAGTACGGCTCGATGGACAACGTGAACAGCGCTTACTGAGACTCCTCCGGGGCCTCAGGGTCTTCGTGAACGCCGAAGGGCGGCACCCCGTGCGGGGTGCCGCCCTTCACGCGTACGCGGGCCGTGTTACTTGCGCATGACCTCGGGCTCGTGGCGGCGCAGCAGGCGCGCGACCGCGAAGCCGCAGACGACGCCGAGGAGGATCAGGACGGTGAGGTTGAAGCCCCACTGTCCGGCCGAGTGCTCCCACAGCGGGTCCAGGTTGGTCGGGTCCTCGCGGTCCCACGGCGGCATGAGGTGCGACAGGTCGAGCGTCGCGCCGGCGCCGGCGATGGCCCAGCGGGACGGCATCAGCCAGCCGACCTGCTCGAGGCCGGGCGAGCCGAAGACCTGGAACAGGACGCCGGTGAAGACGACCTGGACGATCGCGAACATGACCAGGAGCGGCATCGTCTTCTCGGCGGTCTTCACCAGCGAGGAGATGACCAGGCCGATCATCATCGACGTGAAGCCGAGCCCGATGATCACGATGCAGAGCTCGACGGCCGGCGGCATGATCAGGCCCTCGGCGGGCAGGTCACGCGGGAAGAAGCCGATGGCGCAGATGATCACGCCCTGGATGGCCGTGACGACGCCGAGCACGATCACCTTGGACATCAGGTACGCCGAGCGGGACAGGCCGGTGGCCCGTTCCCGTTCGTAGATCACGCGTTCCTTGATCAGCTCACGTACGGAGTTGGCGGCGCCGGAGAAGCACATGCCGACCGCGAGGATCAGCATGATCGTGCCCGCGGTGCTGTTGAACCGGGCCGGCGGTGTCGGCGGGGCGAGGCCGAAGTCGGCGGGGATCACCGTACTGACGAAGCCGAGGACCGCCGGCAGGATCACCATCAGGCCCATGAAGCCCTTGTCGGACGCGATCACCGACGTGTAACGGCGGATCAGGGTCCACAGCTGCGAGCCCCAGGCCTGCGGCTTGGGGGGCTTCAGCGCCTGCGGCGCCGGGTTGTGCACGGGCTGCGGGGCGACGGCGTCGATGTCCGCGGCGTACATCTGGTAGTGCTGCGAGCCCTTCCAGCGGCCCGCCCAGTCGTAGTCGCGGTAGCTCTCGAAGGCGGAGAAGACGTCGGCCCAGGTGCTGTAGCCGAAGAAGTTCAGGGCCTCCTCGGGCGGGCCGAAGTAGGCCACGGAACCGCCGGGCGCCATCACGAGGAGCTTGTCGCAGATCGCCAGCTCGGCGACCGAGTGCGTGACGACGAGGACCGTGCGGCCGTCGTCGGCGAGGCCGCGCAGCAGCTGCATGACGTCGCGGTCCATGCCCGGGTCGAGGCCGGAGGTCGGCTCGTCCAGGAAGATCAGGGACGGCTTGGTGAGCAGCTCCAGGGCGACGGAGACGCGCTTGCGCTGACCACCCGAGAGCGCGGTGATCTTCTTGTCCTTGTGGATGTCGAGCTTGAGCTCGCGCAGCACCTCGTCGATGCGGGCGGCGCGCTCGGACTCGGCGGTGTCGCCGGGGAAGCGGAGCTTGGCCGCGTACTTGAGGGCCGTGCTGACCTTCAGCTCCTTGTGCAGGATGTCGTCCTGCGGGACCAGGCCGATGCGCTGGCGGAGCTCCGCGAACTGCTTGTACAGGTTGCGGTTGTCGTAGAGGACGTCGCCCTGGTCGGCGGGCCGGTAGCCGGTCAGCGCCTTGAGCAGGGTCGACTTTCCGGAGCCGGACGGGCCGATGACGCCGATCAGCGACTTCTCCGGGACGCCGAAGGTGACGTCCTTGAGGATCTGCTTGCCGCCGTCGACCGTCACCGTCAGGTGGCGGGCCGAGAAGGAGACGTCACCGGTGTCGACGAACTCCTCGAGGCGGTCGCCGACGAGGCGGAACGTCGAGTGGCCGACGCCGACGATGTCGTTCGGGCCGAGGAGCTGCGAGCCGCCCTTGGCGATCGGCTGGCCGTTGACGTACGTGCCGTTGTGCGAGCCGAGGTCGCGGATCTCGAAGCGGCCGTCGGGCGTCGCGTGGAACTCGGCGTGGTTGCGCGAGACCTGGAGGTCGGAGACGACCAGCTCGTTCTCGAGCGCACGGCCGATCCGCATCACGCGGCCGAGGGCCAGCTGGTGGAACGTCGTGGGGCTGCGGTCGCCGCCGTGGCCCGACGGAGCCCCCGCGGCGCCGCCGGCCCCCTGCTGGGGCGGGATGTTCTGGGCCTGCTGCGGCTGCTGCCAGCCCTGCTGGGCGGGCGCCTGCTGCTGCGGTGCGCCCTGGGCCCAGCCCGCGTCGGCGCCCTGCGGCGCGGCGTACGGCTGCTGGGCCTGCTGCGCGTGGGCCTGCGGCGCCTGCTGGGCGGCGGCCACCGGGGCGCTGCCGGACAGGTTGACCCGCGGGCCGTCCGTCGCGTTGCCGAGGTTCAGCGCGGACCCCGGGCCGATCTCCATCTGATGGATCCGCTGGCCCTGTACGAAGGTGCCGTTGGTGGAGCCGTGGTCCTCGATGACCCAACTGCGCCCGCCCCAGCTGATCGTGGCGTGCCGCCAGGAAACCCTGGCGTCGTCGATCACCACGTCCCCCTGCGGATCACGTCCGAGGGTGTACGGCCTGGACGGATCGAGCGTCCAGGTCCTTCCATTCAATTCCAGTACGAGTTCCGGCACTCCAGCCCCAACTGAGTTGTCCCCCGAGCTAGCCCCCGTCTTGGGGAGTCTAGGGATGTCGAACATCGTGGGGAACTATTTCAGGAGGAACCCCCTGACCGAAAGTCGGGCCCTGGACGGGGCTTGTGAAGACGGCGTATGTGCTTGCGCTCCCGCTTAGTTGGCTGGGGGAAATTGCGCCGGAGAGTATTAAGCACCATCAAGTACCTATTGATCGTGCGGAAATGGGACATCTGGCATATCAGGCCGGCCGGCACGCCCACCACCATCCCGGCACCGTCCCGGCGAACGTCCAGCTCACGGCGGCGCCAGGGGCTTCGGCCGCCGGGGGCGGATTCTGTTCGTCCGCTCGCTCGACGGCGGACACCATTGCCGTAATAGGGGTGCACGGGCGCGCGACCCCGTCCGGAGGCGTCTCACTTTTCGGACCGGACTGCGCGCAAACATGCGTCGGCAGCGATATCCCGCCGTCTTCGCCCCGCTTCCGGCGGTGCCGGGAGGGCACGCCGGGGCGGATCACGACCTCATCACGATTGGCAGTGGGGGTGAGGCGACCGGTGGGTTACCTGAGGGTTTACGGCGGTGCACCGACACGTTCACCGATGGGTTCGCCGTCGGGAGAACGGGTCTCATAACGCACCGCGCGCGACGAACCGGCCGGTCGGAAGGGGTGCGGGACGTGTCCGCCACACGGACCTCCACCGCGCCGATGGACGCGGGCCGGTTAACGTGGGAAGCACCATGAGTGCCTCGCAGCCCCCTCACACCGCCGACGTCCCGGTCGAAGTTCCGGAGAACGTCCCGACGCTCCTCGTCAAGATATTCGGCAAGGACCGCCCCGGTATCACCGCCGGGCTCTTCGACACCCTCGCCGCCTACTCCGTCGATGTCGTCGACATCGAGCAGGTCGTCACCCGTGGCCGCATCGTGCTGTGCGCCCTGGTCACGGCCCCGCCCTCCGGCCTCGAAGGCGACCTGCGGGCCACGGTCCACAGCTGGGCGGACTCCATGCGGATGCAGGCCGAGATCATCTCGGGCATCGGCGACAACCGCCGGCGCGGGCTCGGCCGCTCCCTCGTCACCGTGCTCGGTCACCCGCTCACCGCGGAGACGACGGCCGCCATCGCCGCAAAGATCACCGCCACCGGCGGCAACATCGACCGTATCTTCCGGCTCGCGAAGTACCCAGTGACCGCCGTCGAGTTCGCGGTGTCCGGCACCGAGACCGAGCCGCTGCGGACCGCCCTGGCCACGGAGTCGGCGGCGCTCGGCGTCGACGTCGCCGTCGTCGCGGCCGGACTGCACCGGCGCGCGCAGCGCCTCGTCGTGATGGATGTCGACTCGACGCTCATCCAGGACGAGGTCATCGAGCTCTTCGCCGCCCACGCCGGGTGTGAGGACAAGGTTGCCGAGGTCACCGCCGCGGCGATGCGGGGCGAGCTCGACTTCGAGCAGTCCCTGCACGCGCGCGTGGCCCTGCTCGCCGAACTCGACGCCTCGGTGGTCGAAAAGGTCCGCAGCGAGGTCCGGCTCACCCCGGGCGCCCGCACCCTGATCCGTACGCTGAAGCGCCTCGGCTACCAAGTGGGCGTCGTCTCCGGCGGGTTCACGCAGGTCACGGACGACCTGCAGGAGCGGCTCGGGCTCGACTTCGCCCAGGCCAACACGCTGGAGATAGTGCACGGGAAGCTGACCGGCCGGGTCACCGGCGAGGTCGTGGACCGTGCGGGCAAGGCGCGTCTGCTGCGCCGCTTCGCCGCCGAGGCCGGGGTGCCGCTCGCCCAGACCGTGGCGATCGGTGACGGTGCCAACGACCTGGACATGCTGAACGCGGCGGGGCTCGGTGTCGCCTTCAACGCGAAGCCCGTGGTCCGCGAGGCCGCGCACACCGCGGTGAACGTGCCGTTCCTCGACACCGTGCTGTACCTGCTCGGCATCACCCGCGAAGAGGTCGAGGCGGCGGACGCGCACGAGGAGGACTGAGCCGGCGCTGGGGCTACGCCCGGTCGACGCCCACGTGGGCCGAACTGCGCCGGGCGCCGCCCACGAGGGCTGAGCCCGCGCAACCCCTGAGCCCGTTCGCCGCGCACCCCGTCACCGCCACACGCGCACCCTCACCGCCACACGCGCACCGTCACCGATGCGATGCGACGGGCCCCGGTATCCCTGCGATACGGGGGCCCGTCGGCGCATCTATGGGCGGGCCTGCGCAGCCCTGCGGACTACTTGGACGGTGCCCAGTACTCGACGAGCGTGGCCGAGCCCGGTTCGACGGACTTCCACGTACCGCTGAAGGTCAGGACCGCGAACGCGGAGGTCGGGAAGCCGCGGCGGGTCATCCGCTCCCCCGCGTCACCCTCCACCTGCCCCGCGAGAACTTCGGCGAGCCCCTGGATGCCGGGGTTGTGGCCGACGAGCACCGCGTTCCGCACGTCGTCAGGGGTCTCGTTCAGTACGGCGATGAGCTCGCCGGGCGAGGCCTCGTAGATCCTTTCCTCGTACACGGTCCTGGGCCGGTGGGGCAGCTCGTGGACGGCGAGCTTCCAGGTCTCGCGGGTCCTGGCGGCGGTGGAGCACAGGGCGAGGTCGAGGTCGATACCGGAGTCTGCGAGCTTGCGGCCTGCGACGGGGGCGTCCTTGCGTCCCCTCTCCGCGAGCGGCCTCTCATGGTCGGAGACCTGGGGCCAGTCCGCTTTCGCATGTCGGAAAAGGACAATCCTGCGGGGTTCTGCGGCGCTCATGGGTCCCAGCTTCGCACGAAACCGGCCACGAGGCGCAGGGAGTTGACGTGCTCAACCCTGCCCGGGTGAACATCCAGCGAAGCCGCTCACGGAGCCGTGTGGAGCACCGCCTGCTGGATGCGGGCGAGGATCTGGCCCACTCCCGCGCCGCCGGCGGCGTGGGCGTCGGCCGGGTTGAGTATCAGGAGCAGAAGGGCGGCGAACGTGATCGTCGGCAGGGCGATCGCCCACCACGGGAGCCTGATGTCGACGCTGCCCGGTCGCGCCGGGTGAGGCCGGGTGTGCGTAGCGGTCGACATGACGCCTCCGGGTCTTCGAGCTGGTCGGTGCCGTGATCGCGGTGTTCGCGGTCACATCTCGAAGGTACGGAAGCCGGAGCCCTCAACCCATCCGGTGATCCACCCAGTTGACCCTGAGACTTGCCCCCTAGGGGATGGTGGGGCCAGCACCAGAAATCCCCGGCCACGAGGGGCCGGGGACAAGGGTCACGCAGTGGTGGCCCGGGCGGCGGCCACCGTGATCACGGTGAGGCGATCGTGGCGATGACCGCGATGACGACGGTGATGGCCAGCATCGCGCCGAGCACCATGAGGAGTTTCTTCTGGCCGTTCTGGGGGTTCGGCTCGAGCACAGGCGACATGCGGCCAGTCTCGCACCCTTTGCCCCGGCTTCCGGCGGCGGGGTGGCCCCATCGGCCACCCCGCCGGCCGCCCCGCCCGCGACGGTCAGCCCGCGGTGGCGGGAACCAGCTCGTCCTCGACCGTACGGTTCCGGCCGGCGAAGACGCCGACGATGATCTGCGGCACCATGAGCGCGGCCATCATCGCGATCGGCAGGCCCCAGCCGCCGCTGTGCTGGTAGAGGACGCCGACGAGCAGCGGGCCGGGGATCGAGATCAGGTAACCGGTGGACTGGGCGAAGCCGGAGAGCTTGACGACGCCGGCGCCGGTGCGGGCCCGCATACCGATCATGGTGAGGGCCAGCGGGAAGGAGCAGTTGGCGATGCCGAGCAGGACCGCCCAGAGCCAGGCGCCGGAGGCCGGGGCGAAGTACAGGCCCGCGTAGCCGGCCAGACCGCAGACGCCGAGGAAGACCACCATCGGGGCCTGGCTGGGGAGCCGGGCGGCGACACGGGGGATGACGAAGCCGAGCGGGACACCCATGACCATGCAGACGGCGAGCAGCACACCGGCGGTCGAGGCGGAGACCCCGGCGTCACGGAAGATCTGCGCCATCCAGCCCATGGTGATGTACGCGGCGGTGGCCTGGAGGCCGAAGAAGAAGGCGAGTGCCCAGGCGGTGCGGCTGCGGGCCATGCGGAGGCCGCCGGCCTCGGCGCCTTCGGCGGGCGCGGCCTCGACCGGTGCGGCCTGGGCCTCCTGCGTGCCCTTCTTGTTCCGGACCAGCGGGAGCCACGGCACCACGGCGGCGGCGCCGAGCAGGGCCCACACCGCGAGGCCGATCTTCCAGCTGCCGCCGAGGGCGTTGGTCACCGGGACGGTGATGGCGGCGGCCGTCGAGGTGCCCGCGGCCAGGGCCATCGAGTAGAGACCGGTCATGGAGCCGACGCGGTCGGGGAACCAGCGCTTGACGACGACCGGCATGAGGATGTTGGCCAGCGCGATACCCATCAGGGCGAGCGCGGTGGCGGCCAGGAAGCCGACCGTGTTGCCCGTGAAGGGGCGGATGACCAGGCCGACGGCGATGGCCGCCATGCCGAAGCAGACGACGGCGGCGGGGCCGAAGCGCTTGGCGAGCCGGGGCGCCGTCACGCCGAAGATCGCGAAACAGAGCGGCGGTACGGAAGTGAGGACACCCGCGACGCTGCCGCTCATACCGAGCCCGGAACGCACCTCTTCGAGGAGGGCGCCGAGGCTGGTGACGGCGGGGCGCAGGTTCAGAGCCGCGAGGACGATGCCCACCATCATCAGACGCACGGTCCACGTGGTCCTGGAGGCGGTTTTCGCTTCGGGTGCGGCTGCGGGTCGTAGGGGCGTCTTCGTCATCGTCGTGGTTTCCTCACTGGCCATGAGTCCATCATAGATTCATGGGATGATTGGGTGTCCACTCGAGAGCGCGTCACACTGGTCACATCACAACGTGCGCACTCGCCCGCTATTCATCCGATACCGACACATACCTACCAAGGACCGTCATGTCGCTGACCTCCCCCAGGCGCTCGGCTCTCTCCGAACAGGTCATCAACGAACTGCGCGCCCAGATCTCCTCGGGCGAGTGGCCGGTCGGCTCACGCATCCCGACCGAGCCCGAGCTGGTCGAACAGCTCGGCGTCGCCCGTAACACGGTGCGTGAGGCCGTGCGCGCGCTCGCGCACAACGGTCTGCTCGACATCCGGCAGGGGTCGGGCACCTATGTCGTCGCGACCAGCGAGCTGGCGGGCGTGATGCAGCGCCGTTTCGCGGACGCGGACCCCCGGCACATCGCCGAGCTGCGGTCGACCCTGGAGTCCAGCGCCGCGAGCCTCGCCGCGCAGCGCCGTACCGAACGCGACCTCAAGCAGCTCGACGCGCTGATGGTGCGCCGTGAGGAGGCGTGGGAGTCGGGTGACGCGGAGGCGTTCGTGACGGCCGACTCGACCTTCCACCTGGCGGTCGTCGCCGCGTCGCACAACGACGTGATGACGGCGATGTACGCGGACCTGGGCGAGGTCCTGCGGGAGGCCCTGCGAGATGACGTGGGCGAGCGCCTGTCGCCCGAGAACCACATGGACCACACGGTTCTGCTCGACGCGATCCGGTCGGGCGACGCCGAGGTGGCCGCGGCGGAGGCGGCCCAGTACCCGTTCCTGTGCGGCCCGAAGCCCGCGGGCCAGTGACCCGTACGCGATACGACAGGTAAAAACCGGAACGCAGGACGCCCCGCCCCCCGCTCAGCGCGGGGAACGGGGCGTCAGCCACGTAAAGGCGATAAAGCCGATCAGGCGCCGATCGCGTGCAGGCCGCCGTCGACGTGGATGATCTCGCCGGTGGTCTTCGGGAACCAGTCGCTCAGCAGGGCGACGATGCCGCGGCCGGCCGGCTCCGGGTCCTCCAGCTTCCACTCCAGCGGGGAGCGGCTGTCCCAGACGGCGGCGAGCTCGCTGAAGCCGGGGATCGACTTCGCGGCCATCGAGCCGAGCGGACCGGCCGAGACCAGGTTGCAGCGGATGTTCTGCTTGCCCAGGTCACGCGCCATGTAGCGGCTGGTGGCCTCCAGGGCGGCCTTGGTCGGGCCCATCCAGTCGTACTGCGGCCAGGCGAACTGCGCGTCGAAGGTGAGGCCGACGATGGACCCGCCCTCGGTCATCAGCGGCAGCAGCGCCATGGTCAGCGACTTCAGGGAGAAGGCCGAGACGTTCATGGCGGTGGCCACGGACTCGAACGGCGTGTTCAGGAAGTTGCCGCCGAGCGCGTCCTGCGGCGCGAAGCCGATGGAGTGCACGATGCCGTCGAGCTTGTCGCCCAGGTGCTCACGGACCTGGCCCTCCAGGCGGGCGAGGTGCTCGTCGTTCGAGACGTCGAGCTCCAGGACCTTGACCTTGTCGGGCTGGGGCAGCTTCTTGGCGATGCGCTCGGTCAGCGTCGGCCGGGGCCAGGCGGTGAGGATGATCTCCGCGCCCTGCTCCTGGGCCAGCTTCGCGGCGTGGAAGGCGATGGAGGACTCCATCAGCACACCGGTGATGAGGATCTTCTTGCCCTCGAGGATTCCAGCCATGGTGATCAGTGACCCATTCCCAGTCCGCCGTCAACGGGAATGACGGCTCCAGTGATGTACGAGGCCTCGTCCGAGGCGAGGAACCGCACCGTCGCGGCGATCTCCTCCGGCTGCGCGTAGCGGCCCAGCGGCACCTGCTTGACGATGCCCTCGCGCTGCTCGTCGGTGAGCGCCTTGGTCATGTCGGTGTCGACGAAACCGGGCGCGACGACGTTGAAGGTGAGGTTGCGCGACCCGAGCTCACGGGCGAGGGAGCGCGCGAAACCGACCAGACCCGCCTTCGACGCGGCGTAGTTCGCCTGACCGGCGGAGCCGAGCAGGCCGACCACGGAGGAGATCAGCACGACGCGGCCCTTCTTGGCGCGCAGCATTCCGCGGTTGGCCCGCTTCACGACGCGGAAGGTGCCGGTGAGGTTGGTGTCGAGGACGGACGTGAAGTCCTCCTCGGACATGCGCATGAGGAGCTGGTCCTTGGTCACGCCGGCGTTGGCCACGAGGACCTCGACGGGACCGTGCTTCTCCTCGATCTCCTTGTAGGCCTGCTCCACCTGCTCGCTGTCGGTGATGTCGCACTTGACGGCGAGGAAGCCGGCCTTCTCCAGCTCGGCGGCGTCGCCCGAGCGGTACGTGATCGCGACCTTGTCGCCGGCGTCGGCGAAGGCACGGGCGATGGCGAGGCCGATGCCCCGGTTTCCTCCGGTGACGAGAACCGAGCGGCTCAACGGATCACCCTTTCCATAGCGGGTCTGGTACGTCGAAAACCTATCGGTACCACCAGGCATCCGGAGAATCGGCCACCGACAGTGGCGCCGGACAGTCGCTGTCGGGTCCCTACAGAAAAATGTGGCCCCCGGGGCCGCCGACGCGACATGATCGGAGCTGACGGGTGCCCGCGTCCCGGGGGCGTCCGGTGTCCGAGGCTCCTGACAGCGCTCCACACAAGGGAGACATCCGTGCCCCATACGATCGATGAAGCCTTCACGGCACTGCCGCTGCGGGCCCTCGCCGATGCCGCGCTGGCCCGCGCGCGGGCCCTCGGCGCCGAGCACGCGGACTTCCGCCTGGAGCGGGTGCGCAGCGCGGCCTGGCGGCTGCGGGACGCGCGGCCCGCGGGCTCGTCGGACACGACGGACCTGGGGTACGCGGTACGGGTCGTGCACGGCGGGACGTGGGGCTTCGCGTCGGGCGTGGACCTGACGATGGACGCGGCGGCGAAGGTGGCCTCGCAGGCGGTGGCGATGGCGAAGCTGTCGGCGCAGGTCATCAAGGCGGCCGGGTCTGACGAGCGGGTCGAGCTGGCCGCGGAGCCGGTGCACGCGGAGAAGACGTGGGTGTCCGCGTACGACATCGATCCGTTCTCGGTGCCGGACGAGGAGAAGGCCGGGCTGCTCGCCGACTGGAGCGCTCGGCTGCTCGGGGCCTCCGGGGTCGACCATGTGGACGCGTCGCTGCTGACGGTGCACGAGAACAAGTTCTACGCGGACACGGCGGGGACGGTCACGACGCAGCAGCGCGTGCGGCTGCACCCGGAGCTGACGGCGGTCGCGGTGGACGGGTCGAGCGGTGAGTTCGACTCGATGCGGACGCTCGCGCCGCCGGTGGGCCGGGGCTGGGAGTACCTCACCGGGACCGGCTGGGACTGGGAGCGTGAGCTGGCCGTGATCCCCGAGCTGCTCGCCGAGAAGATGCGGGCGCCCAGCGTGGAGGCGGGCCTGTACGACCTGGTCGTCGACCCGTCGAACCTGTGGCTGACGATCCACGAGTCGATCGGCCACGCGACCGAGCTGGACCGGGCGCTCGGCTACGAGGCGGCGTACGCGGGCACGTCGTTCGCCACGTTCGACCAGCTCGGGAAGTTGCGGTACGGCTCCGAGATCATGAACGTGACGGGTGACCGCACCGCCGAGCACGGTCTCGCGACCATCGGCTACGACGACGAGGGCGTGGCCGGGCAGTCCTGGGACCTGGTCAAGGACGGCACGCTCGTCGGCTACCAGCTGGACCGGCGGATCGCGAAGCTGACGGGCTTCGACCGGTCGAACGGCTGCGCCTACGCGGACTCCCCCGGCCATGTGCCCGTGCAGCGCATGGCGAACGTGTCGCTCCAGCCGGACCCGGGCGGCCTGTCGACGGAGGACCTGATCGGGGGCGTCGACCGCGGGATCTACGTCGTGGGCGACCGGTCCTGGTCGATCGACATGCAGCGGTACAACTTCCAGTTCACGGGTCAGCGCTTCTACCGCATCGAGAACGGCCGCCTGACCGGTCAGCTGCGCGATGTCGCGTACCAGGCCACGACCACCGACTTCTGGGGTTCGATGGCAGCGGTCGGCGGGCCGCAGACGTACGTCCTGGGCGGCGCGTTCAACTGTGGGAAGGCCCAGCCGGGCCAGGTGGCGGCGGTGTCGCACGGCTGCCCGTCCGCCCTCTTCAAGGGCGTGAACATTCTCAACACCACGCAGGAGGCCGGGCGATGATGAGCTCTCGTACGAACAAGCCGCACGAGATCGTCGAGCGGGCCCTCGACCTGTCCACGGCGGACGGCTGTGTGGTCATCGCCGACGAGCACTCGACCGCCAATCTGCGCTGGGCGGGCAACGCGCTCACGACGAACGGCGTGACGCGCGGGCGCACCCTGACCGTCATCGCGACCGTCGACGGCAAGGAGGGCACGGCCTCCGGTGTCGTCTCCCGTTCGGCCGTGACGGCGGCCGACCTCGAACCTCTGGTGCGGGCGGCCGAGGCCGCGGCCCGGGGCGCCGCCCCCGCGGAGGACGCCGGTCCGCTGGTCACCGGGGTGCCGCACTCCCCCGACTTCACGGACGCGCCGGCCGAGACGTCGTCGGCGGTCTTCGCGGACTTCGCGCCCGCCCTCGGCGAGTCCTTCGCCCGCGCCCGGGCAGGCGGCCGCGAGCTGTACGGCTTCGCCAACCACGAGCTCGTGTCCAGCTATCTCGGTACGTCGACGGGCCTGCGGCTGCGCCACGACCAGCCGAACGGGACGCTGGAAGTCAACGCCAAGTCCCCGGACCGGACGCGCTCGGCGTGGGCAGGCCGCTCCACGCGTGACTTCAAGGACGTCGACCCCGGCACCCTCGACGCGGAGCTGGCGCGGCGCCTCGACTGGGCGCGCCGCCGCATCGAGCTGCCCGCGGGCCGCTACGAGACGCTGCTGCCGCCGACCGCCGTCGCCGACCTGCTGATCTACCAGCTGTGGTCAGCTGCGGCCCGGGACGCAGCCGAGGGCCGTACGGTCTTCAGCCGGCCCGGCGGCGGGACGCGCGTCGGCGAGCGGCTGACGGAGCTGCCGCTGACGCTGCGCAGCGATCCGAACGAGCCGGGCCTCGAATCGGCGCCGTTCGTCCTGGCGCACGCCTCCGGGGACAGCGCCTCCGTCTTCGACAACGGGCTGCCGCTCGCGCCGACGGACTGGGTGCGCGAGGGCGAGCTGGCGCATCTGACGACGACCCGGCACAGCGCGGGCCTGACCGGTCTCCCGGTGGCCCCCGCGATCGACAACCTGATCCTGGACGGCGGCGAGGACCGCTCCCTCGACGAGATGGTGGCGGCGACCGGGCGCGGGCTCCTGCTCACGTGCCTCTGGTACATCCGCGAGGTCGATCCGGCGACGCTGCTGCTGACCGGGCTGACCCGCGACGGCGTGTACCTGGTGGAGGACGGCGAGGTGGTCGGCGAGGTGAACAACTTCCGGTTCAACGAGTCGCCCGTCGACCTGCTGGGGCGCGCGGTGGAGGCCGGGCGGACGGAAAAGACGCTGCCCCGCGAGTGGAGCGACTGGTTCACTAGAGCGGCGATGCCGGCTCTGCGGGTGCCGGACTTCAACATGAGCTCGGTCAGCCAGGGCGTCTGACGTCCCGGGCACGGCCGTAGACTGGCGCGTACCCATCAGCACTTCTCGAGGAGACACACGACCGTGACGGACATCGTCGACGAGCTGAAGTGGCGGGGCCTGTTCTCCCTGTCCACCGACGAAGATGCACTGCGCAAGGCGCTCGCGGACGGTCCCGTCACGTTCTATTGCGGCTTCGACCCGACCGCGGCCTCCCTGCACGTCGGCCACCTGGTCCAGGTGCTCACCGTCCGCCGGCTCCAGCAGGCGGGGCACCGTCCGCTGGCGCTCGTCGGCGGGGCCACGGGCCAGATCGGTGACCCCCGGCCGACGGCCGAGCGCACCCTGAACGACCCGGAGACGGTCGCGAACTGGGTGAACCGGCTGCGCTCGCAGATCGAGCCGTACCTGTCCTTCGAGGGCGAGAACGCCGCGGTCATGGTGAACAACCTGGACTGGACGGCCGGCATGTCGGCCATCGAGTTCCTGCGCGACATCGGCAAGCACTTCCGCGTGAACAAGATGCTCACGAAGGACTCGGTCGCCAAGCGCCTGGAGTCCGACCAGGGCATCAGCTACACGGAGTTCAGCTACCAGCTCCTCCAGGGCATGGACTTCCTGGAGCTGTACCGGCGCTACGGCTGCACGCTCCAGCAGGGCGGGTCCGACCAGTGGGGCAACCTCACGGCCGGTCTCGACCTGATCCACCGCCTGGAGCCGGACGCCGCCGTGCACGCGATGGCGACGCCGCTGATGGTCAAGGCGGACGGCACCAAGTTCGGCAAGTCCGAGAGCGGCGCCGTCTGGCTCGACCCGGAGATGACGACGCCGTACGCGTTCTACCAGTTCTGGCTGAACGTGGACGACCGGGACATCTCGACGTACATGCGGATCCTGTCCTTCAAGTCCCGTGCGGAGCTTGAGGAGCTGGAGAAGGTGACCGAGGAGCGGCCGCAGGCGCGGGCCGCGCAGCGGGCGCTCGCCGAGGAGCTGACGACGCTGGTGCACGGCGCCGACCAGTGCGCGGCCGTGATCGCCGCGTCCAAGGCGCTGTTCGGCCAGGGCGAGCTCGGTGAGCTGGACGAGGCGACGCTCGCGGCGGCGCTGTCCGAGCTGCCGTCCGCGAAGGTCGACGAGCTCGGCACGGTCGTCGACCTGCTCGCCGAGGTCGGTCTCGTGGCGAGCAAGTCGGCGGCGCGGCGCACGGTGAAGGAGGGCGGCGCGTACGTGAACAACGTGAAGGTCGCCGCCGAGGACGCCGTGCCGGCCCGCGAGGACCTGCTGCACGGGCGCTGGCTCGTGCTGCGCCGTGGCAAGAAGAACCTGGCGGCGATCGAGGTCGCCGGCGCCTGAGCGCACAGCTGAGAAGGGCCCCGCAAAGGGCCAGACACGCGAAAAGGGCGGTCCCGCGCCTGGTGGTGCGGGGCCGCCCTTTTTCGCGTCTGTCTCATGCGCGCTGCTTGCCGCCCCTCATCGCCACCCAGGCCATGTCGCCGACCCACACGATGAGCACGGCTCCGGCGAGCTGGAGCACGTGCCGGGTCCAGTCGATGCCCCTGGTGTCGTTGACGCCGATCCAGGTCGCCACCGTGTTGCCCACCACGCTGCCGAGGATGCCGAAGATCACGGTCAGCCACAGAGGGATCTGCTGCTTGCCGGGAATGATCGCCTTCGCGATCAGGCCGAGCACGAGACCCACGATGATCGCCCATAACCAGCCCATGTCGTCCCTGCCTCCTCTGCGGCGCGCCGTGCGCATCTGGGCTCAGTCTCGGCCGGTCCGCCATATGCCGCATGTCGTACGCATCCGTACGACGGACGGCCGTAAAGGGTGCGTCCATGTGGGCCGGACCCGGTCTCTGACGTGGGCGGGGCCGGGCGTACGGTGGAAAGAGGCGGACCGGGGAGAGTCCCGCCACAGGCTGGCAGGTGGTGGATTGTGATGCGGAAGCAGAGCAGCGGCGAGGTCTTCCGGATCACCGGTGCGAGGCAGGGCCTCGCGGACGACGTCCGGGGCCGGCAGCGTCGCTATGTCATCTCGATGTCGATCCGCACGGTGGCGGTGATCCTCGGCGCCTCGCTGTGGAACGTCGAGCGGGTGGTCGCGATCGTGGCCCTGGTGCTCGGTCTGACGCTCCCTTACATCGCCGTCGTGATCGCCAACGCGGGCCGGGAGAACGCCTCTTCGCTCCCGTCGACGTTCGTGCGCACGCCGACGCGGCCGATGCTCACGCCGCCCGACGAGACCGGCGCGAAGGAACCCGGCGACGGCGACGCGGCCGGGACACACCACGAGGAGCGGCACGACCACACCCCCGACCGCACCTGACCACCGACTATCGGCGAAGCTCAAGAAAAGCTCAGATGAATCATGAACTTCAGGTGCCGGGCGGACGGTCCCCCATGACATACTTCGTACGCGCTCCGCATCCCCCGTCGGAGCGACAGACCGACGCCGGGCAGCTCCCCCCGTGGCTGCTCGGCGTCGCCTTGTTCGGGGCCTTGTCAGACGTAGTTGGTGGCCTTACCCGTGAGTGACGAAACCCCGATCTGTTCCGCCAAGGGCTGTCGTGCAGACGCCGTCTGGGTGCTCGCGTGGAACAACCCGAAGCTGCACACGCCGGACCGGCGCAAGACGTGGCTCGCATGCGAGGAGCACCGCGAGCATCTCTCCCAGTTCCTGGGGATTCGCGGATTCCTCAAGGACGTGGTGGCCCTCAAGGACTGGGACGGCTGACCCGTCCCTCCCCCGGCCGGCCCGTCCCCGTAAGCCGCAGATCGCGGACTCAGCCGCCGATCGCGGACATCGGGCGCTCGGGCTGGAGGAACGTCGGGTCGTCCAGACCGGAACCGGCCTTCTTGCCCCACATCGCGAGCTTCCAGATGCGGGCGATCTCTTCGTCCCCGCTGTCCGAGCGCAGGGCCGCGCGCAGGTCGGTCTCCTCGGTGGCGAAGAGGCACGTGCGGACCTGTCCGTCGGCGGTGAGCCGGGTGCGGTCGCAGGCCGAGCAGAACGGACGGGTGACGGAGGCGATGACGCCGACGCGGTGCGGTCCGCCGTCGACCACCCAGCGCTCGGCCGGGGCGGAGCCCCGCTCCTCGGAGCCCTCGGCCGTGAGGTCGAAGCGGGTCCGCAGGGACGCCAGGATGTCTCCGGCGGTGATCATGCCGTCACGCTTCCAGCCGTGCTGGGCGTCGAGGGGCATCTGCTCGATGAAGCGCAGCTCGTAGTCGTGCTCGACGGCCCAGGCCAGCAGGTCGGGGGCCTCGTCGTCGTTGAGCCCCGGCATCAGGACGGTGTTGACCTTGACGGGGGTCAGGCCGGCTTCGCGGGCGGCTTCGAGGCCCTCGATGACGTCCTTGTGGCGGTCGCGCCGGGTGAGGGTCTTGAAGACGTCGGGGCGCAGGGTGTCGAGCGAGACGTTGACCCGGTCGAGGCCGGCGGCCTTGAGGGCGGCGGCGGTGCGCTTGAGTCCGATGCCGTTCGTCGTCAGGGACATCTTGGGGCGGGGCTCCAGCTGGGCCACGCGCTCCACGATGCCGACGAGGCCGGGGCGGAGCAGGGGCTCGCCGCCGGTGAACCGGACGTCCGTGATCCCGAGCCGGGTGACGGCTATCCGGACGAGCCGGACGATCTCGTCGTCCGTGAGCAGGTCGGGCTTGGCCAGCCACTGCAGGCCCTCTTCGGGCATACAGTACGTGCACCTCAGATTGCACCGGTCGGTCAGTGAGACGCGGAGATCGGTGGCCACTCGGCCGTAGGTGTCGATGAGCACGAGGGCCCCCTCTCTTTCGCGGATCAATACCCTTCGAGACTACGTGATGGCTCCGACATCACGTCCCGCCCGATCCCACGGGAGCGGGACGGCCGCGTCGTAGGTCCCTACGACACAGGGCGGCGCGGCCGTCCGGATCCCCAGGTCAGTGCGCTCCCGTACCGGTGAGGGAGCGGACCTCCAGCTCGGCGTACTTGGCGGGGTCGGCCTTCTCCTTGGACAGGAGGGTGCCGAGCCAGCCGAGCAGGAACCCGACGGGGATCGAGATGATGCCGGGGTTCTCCAGCGGGAACCAGTGGAAGTCGACGCCCTTGAACATGGACGTCTTCGGGTTGCCGGACACGACGGGCGAGAACAGCACCAGGAAGACGGCCGTGAAGAGGCCTCCGTAGATCGACCAGAGCGCGCCCCGGGTGGTGAAGCGCTTCCAGAAGAGGCTGTAGAGGATCGTCGGCAGGTTGGCGGAGGCGGCGACCGCGAAGGCGAGGGCGACCAGGCCCGCCACGTTCAGGTCGCGGGCGAGGGCGCCGAGGCCGATGGAGACGATGCCGATGAAGACGGTCGCCCAGCGGGCCGCCTTCATCTCCTCCTTCTCCGAGGCGTTGCCCTTCTTGATGACGTTCGCGTAGATGTCGTGCGCGAACGAGGAGGACGAGGCGAGGGTGAGGCCCGCGACGACCGCGAGGATCGTGGCGAACGCGACCGCCGAGATCGACGCGAGGAGGATCGCGCCCCACGACGAGTCGACGCCGCCGAGGTGCAGCGCGAGGAGCGGCGCCGCGGTGTTGCCCGCCGGGTTGGAGGCGATGATCTCGTCGGGCTTGATGAGGGCGGCGGCGCCGAAGCCGAGGGCGATGGTCATCAGGTAGAAGGCGCCGATGATGCCGATCGCCCAGTTCACGGACTTACGGGCGGCCTTCGCCGTGGGGACCGTGTAGAAGCGGATCAGGATGTGCGGCAGGCCTGCGGTGCCGAGGACGAGCGCGATGCCGAGCGAGATGAAGTCGATCTTCGACGTCGGGGTGGCGCCGTACTTGAGGCCGGGCTCCAGGAACGCGGCGCCCTTGCCGCTGTTGGAGGCGGCCTTGCCGAGCAGGTCGGAGACGTTGAAGTTGAACTTCAGCAGGACCAGGAAGGTGAGCAGGATCGTGCCCGCGATGAGGAGCACGGCCTTGACCATCTGGACCCAGGTGGTGCCCTTCATGCCGCCGATCGTGACGTACACGATCATCAGGACGCCGACGAGGGCGACGATGCCGACCTTGCCCGCGTCGGACGTGATGCCGAGCAGCAGCGAGACGAGGACGCCCGCGCCCGCCATCTGCGCGAGCAGGTAGAAGATCGAGACGACGATCGTGGAGGTGCCGGCGGCGGTGCGGACGGGGCGCTGGCGCATCCGGTACGCGAGGACGTCGCCCATCGTGTAGCGGCCGGAGTTGCGCAGGGGTTCGGCGACCAGGAGCAGGGCGACGAGCCAGGCGACGAGGAAGCCGATGGAGTAGAGGAAGCCGTCGTAGCCGAAGAGGGCGATGGCGCCGGCGATGCCGAGGAACGAGGCGGCGGACATGTAGTCGCCGGAGACGGCGAGGCCGTTCTGGAAGCCGGTGAACTGGCGGCCGCCCGCGTAGAAGTCGGCGGCGCTGCGGGTCTGGCGGCCCGCCCAGACGGTGATCACCAGGGTGGCGAGGACGAACACCGCGAACAGCGCGATGATCAGCGGCCGGTGCTGCGTCGCCTCACCGGCGGCGAGTACCTGCGTGACTGCGCGGCTCATGCGCCGTCCTCCATCCGGGACTTGATCGCCTCGGCCCTCGGGTCGAGCTTGGTGGCGGCGTGGCGGGAGTACCACCAGGCGATGAGGAACGTGGTCAGGAACTGGGCGAGGCCCAGCACGAGCGCGACGTTGATGTTGCCGAAGACCTTGGTGCCCATGAAGCCGCCCGCGTAGTTCGACAGCAGGACGTACAGCAGGTACCAGGCGATGAAGGCGACGGTCAGCGGGAACGCGAACGAGCGGTGCGCGCGGCGCAGTTCGGCGAATTCCGGGCTCTCCTGCTCCGCGACGAATTGCGCCGTGGAGGGCGGTGCGGGGCGGGTGCCGGGGCCGCCTTTCGACGGTGGCGGGGCATCGGTGGCCACGGAGTCTCCTCGCGGTACGGGTGCGGCGGGTTCAGCGGACATGGTGGTTCTGGGACCTCACAGTGACGTGGATCACGCGGGCCGGGTGGCGATGGTAGGGCCGCCCGACGTGATCCGACAGGGGGCGTCGGTCGTGGTCGTGCCCCCTGATCAACGGCACGGGGACACGGGCGCGCCGGTTCAACTCCCTTACCGGGTCATGCGATTTCTTGGGGAATTCATTGCTGGCCTGCGAGGACCCGGGATACGTTCACCCCTGCACCACGCGTCACGCATCTGCCCGGGCACCACTGTGTTCGGGCTTTTCCATATACGACGGATGATGTGGAGATCCCATGGCTCATCTGCGCTCCAGACGCCGCGCCGCTCTCACCCTGCCGCTCGGCCTCGCCCTCACGGCCTCCCTCGGCTTCCTGCCGGGTGCGGCGTCGGCGGCCCCCGCCGACTCCCCCGCCCAGGCGGCCAGTTCGGTCTCGGCCGACGGTCCGGCGCTCGCGTACGCCGTGAACACCGGGACGGACGAGCGGACGCTCGCCTCCGTGAAGAAGGCGATCGGCGCAGCCGGCGGCACCGTCGTCGTCTCGTACGACAAGATCGGTGTCATCGTCGCGCACTCCTCGAACCCGGACTTCGGGAAGACGATCCGCGCGGTCAAGGGTGTGAGTTCGGCGGGTGCGACGCGTACGTCGCCGCTGGTCGCCGCAGGCACGACCGACGAGGGCGCGCCCAAGGCCCTGTCGAAGGCGCAGGCCAAGGCCCTTGCCACGCAGGCCACTTCGGGTGAGGAACCGCTCGAGGCCGACCAGTGGGACCTGCGGGCGATCGGCGCGGACAAGGCCGCGAAGATCAACCCGGGCAGCCGCAACGTGACGGTCGGCGTCATCGACACCGGCGTGGACGACACGCACCCGGACCTCGCCCCGAACTTCTCGGCGTCGCAGTCCGCGAACTGTGTCGGCGGCAAGGCGGACACCTCGCCCGGCGCCTGGCGCCCGTACAACCCGACCACCGACTACCACGGCACGCACGTCGCCGGTGAGATAGCCGCGGCCCGTAACGGGATAGGCGTCGCCGGGGTGGCACCCGGCGTCAAGGTCGCGGGCATCAAGGTGAGTGACCCGAACGACGGCCTGTTTTACCCGGAGAACGTGGTCTGCGCCTTCGTGTTCGCCGCCGACCACGGCATCGAGATCACGAACAACAGCTATTACGTGGACCCCTGGCTCTACAACTGCATGGACGACCCGGACCAGAAGGCCATCGTCGACGCGGTGAACCGGGCCCAGCTCTACGCCCAGAAGAAGGGCACCCTCAGCCTGGCGTCGGCCGGCAACTCCAACGACGACCTGGACTCGAACGCGATCGTCGACGACTCCAGCCCCGACGACGCGACGCCGGTCAACCGCACGATCGACCCGCACAAGTGCTTCGACATCCCGACGCAGCTCCCCGGTGTCGTCACGGTCAGCGCGACGGGTCCGTCGAACGCCAAGTCGTACTACTCCAGCTACGGCAAGAACGTCATCGACATCGCCGCACCCGGTGGCGACAAGTACAAGATCGCCGACACCCCGTCGAAGAACGGCCGCATCCTGTCGACGATGCCGGGCGGCCAGTACGGCTACCTCCAGGGCACGTCGATGGCGTCGCCGCACGCCGCCGGTGTCGCCGCGCTGCTCAAGTCGGCGCACCCGAACGCCACTCCGGCCCAGCTCCAGGCCCTCCTCAAGGCGCAGGCCGACAACCCGGGCTGCCCGAGCGAGCCCTACGACGGTGACGGCGACGGCGTCGTCGACGCCACGTGCGTGGGCGGCAGCCGCGTCAACAGCTTCTACGGCTTCGGCATCGTGGACGCGCTGGACGCCGTGACGAAGTGAAGTAGCCCCGCACGCAAGGCAGTTGGAAGGCACGGGGGCGGCATCGATCTGCCGCCCCCACCCCTGGACCCGAACGATTCCCTGGAGACACCATGACGGCGCCTCTCGCGCGCTCCCGCACCCTCCGCCGTTCCATAGCCGTCCCGGCCGGGATGGCTCTCGCCACGGCCCTCGCGTTCCTGCCGAACGTGACCGCGTCGGCTGCCGACCACGCCACGCAGGCGACCCCTGCCGCGACGGACGGCCCCGCTCTCAGCTATGTCGTCAACGTGGCCTCCGACGAGGGCAGTTCGGCGGCCGTCCAGCGTGAGATCACCAAGGCCGGCGGCACCGTCGTCATCGCGTACGACAAGATCGGCGTCATCGTCGCGCACTCCTCGAACCCGGACTTCGCGCAGACGATCCGCAAGGTCCACGGGGTCGACTCGGCGGGCGCCACGCGCACCGCGCCGCTGCCCGCCCAGTCGACCGGTGACGTCGGCACGCCGAAGACGCTGACGGCTGCGGAGGTCGCGGCCGCCGGCGAGCAGGCCGCGCCCGGCCAGGACCCGCTGGAGCCGTTGCAGTGGGACCTGCCGGCCATCAAGGCCGACAAGGCCCACGAGAAGACCCTCGGCAGCAGGGACGTCACCGTCGCCGTGCTCGACACGGGCGTCGACGACACCCACCCGGACATCGCGCCGAACTTCGACCGCGCGGCGTCCGCGAGCTGTGTGTCGGGCAAGCCGGACACGTCGGACGGCTCCTGGCGTCCGACCGCCGCCGAGAGCCCGCACGGCACGCACGTCGCCGGTGAGATCGCGGGCGCCAAGAACGGCGTCGGCATCACGGGTGTCGCCCCCGGCGTGAAGGTCTCCGGCATCAAGGTGGGCAACCCGGACGGCTTCTTCTACACGGAGGCCGTGGTCTGCGGCTTCATGTTCGCGGCCGAGCACGGCGTGGACGTGACCAACAACAGCTATTACACCGACCCCTGGAACTTCAACTGCAACGACGACCCCGACCAGAAGGCCCTGATCAAGGCCGTCTCGCGGGCCTCGCTCTACGCGGAGAAGAAGGGCGCCGTGAACGTCGCGGCGGCCGGCAACGAGAACAACGACCTCGCGTCGCACGAGCTCACCGACCCGGTGAGCCCGAACGACTCGACGCCGGGCGACCGCGTGATCGACCCGCACAACTGCCTCGACATCCCGACCCAGCTCCCGGGCGTCGTCACGGTCGCGGCGACGGGCGCCAAGGGTCTCAAGTCGTCGTTCTCCAACTACGGTCAGGGCGTCATCGACATCGCGGCTCCCGGCGGCGACTCGACGAAGTACCAGACGCCGGACGCGCCCGCCGTCTCCGGCCTGATCCTCGGCCCGGTGCCGGGCGGCAAGTGGAGCTACATGGCCGGTACGTCGATGGCGTCCCCGCACGTCGCCGGCGTCGCCGCGCTGATCAAGTCGACCCACCCGAACGCCTCCGCGGCGGACGTGAAGGACCTCCTGTACGGGCAGGCCGACGCGACGCCGTGCACCGACCCGTACGACATCAACGGCGACGGCAAGATCGACGCGGTGTGCGTGGGCGGCAAGGGCAACAACGGCTTCTACGGGCACGGCATCGCCGACGCGCTGGACGCGGTGACGAAGTAGTCGTGGTACGCGGTTGGGGGCGAAGGCAGGTCTTCGCCCCCAACCGCCTTTTCCTTACAGGTCAGTTGGCGATGAGGACCTTGAGCGCGGTGCGCTGGTCCATCGCCTTGTAGCCGGCGGGGACGCCTTCGATACCGACCGTCAGATCGAAGACCGGGGACGGGTCGAGCGTCCCGTCGAGGATGTCCGGCAGCAGCTCGGGGATGTACGTCCGCACGGGCGCGACGCCGCCGCGCAGGGCGATGTTCCGGTCGAACAGGACCGTGAGGTCGAGTCCGGTGGCGCTGCCGTGCGGTACGCCGACGAAGCCGATGGCGCCGCCGTCCCGGGCGATGTTCACGGCCGTACGCATGGACTGCTCGGTGCCTACGGCCTCGATCACGGCTCGGACGCCCTGGCCGTGGGTCAGGTCTCGGACGGCCTCTACGGCTTCGGCTCCGCGCTCCGCGACGACGTCGGTCGCGCCGAAGCGGCGCGCGAGGTCGGTGCGTGCCTCGTGGCGGCCGAGGGTGACGATCCGTTCGGCGCCGAGCCGCCTCGCCGCGAGCACCGCGCACAGGCCGACGGCTCCGTCACCGACGACGGCGACCGTGGAGCCCTCGCGCACGCCCGCGCCGAGCGCGGCGTGGTGGCCGGTGCCCAGGACGTCGGAGAGCGTGAGCAGGGCGGACAGGAGGCGGTCGTCGGAGGCGGCGTCGGCGGGCAGTTCGACGAGGGTGCCGTCGGCGAACGGGACGCGGACCGCTTCCCCCTGGCCGCCGTCGTAGCCGACCGCGCCCCAGAATCCGCCGTGCTCGCAGGACGTGGTGAGCCCTTCGGTGCAGTAGTCGCAGACGCTGTCCGACCACATGAAGGGGGCCACGACCAGGTCGCCGCGCCGGACGGTCTCCACCTCGGAGCCCGTCTCCTCGACGATGCCGAGGAACTCGTGCCCGATGCGCTGGCCGGGTTTGCGGGCCGATCCGCCCCGGTAGGCCCACAGGTCGCTGCCGCAGATGCACGCGCGCAGGACCCTGACGACCGCGTCCGTGGGGAGCTGGACGACGGGCTCCGGCACATCCTCCACGCGCACGTCGAACGGGGCGTGGATGGTGGTGGCGCGCATCAGCGGGGGTCCTTCGTGCGGGTCACGGGCGCCACCGGCGGATCGCGTGCATCGCGTACGGGGCACCTCAGGTCGGCGTCGGGCGCCTTTCACGGTACGCCGCCGCCTCGCCGGTCGGCGCGCTCACGGCCTCCAGGGAGCCGCGCGCCAGGAGGTACTGGGCGGCGATGTAGGTGAGCATCACCCAGAAGTCGGGGCGCGGGAGCTGCGGCCAGTGGGCGACGCCGGTCGCGATGAGGGTGTCGGACAGCAGGAACAGCGCACCGCCCAGCCCGGCCGTACGGCCCAGGCGCGACGAGCCGTAGGCCATCGCGGTCAGGAGCAGGCTGTATCCGGCGACGGGCCCGCGCATGTCGGCCGGCAGGTCGGGCCACAGGAGCGTCACGGTCGTGACGAGCGCGACGGCGTACGCGGCGGCGAGCAGCACGCCACGCGCGCGTGGCGTGCCCGCGCGCTTGAAGAGCACGAGGTAGCAGACGTGCCCGGCGGCGAAGGACCCCATCCCGGCGAGGAACGCGATGTCGGCGTGGAGGAGCAGCAGCACGTCGCCGCCCCAGCCGAACAGCAGGGCGGCGGTCAGCAGCCGTGGACCACCACGCACGACGACGTACGCGGCGAGCAACGGCATGAGCAGCGGCTTCGCCACTAGGTGCGGGGTGCCGGTGCCTGCGAGGAGGGCGACCAGGTCGACGGCGGTGACCAGGGCGAAGGCGGCCAGGAGGAGGCGGGCGGCGCGGTGACGGGCGGGTGACTCCACTCGCGGCCCCGCCACCGAGGCCGAGGCCGCCGTCACGCCGCGCCCTCGGTGGCCGTCTCCGGCGCCCCGACCGGACCCGTCCCACCCTCCGCCGCCAGGGCCGGCTTCGGCTGCCACCCCGGCCCGCCGAACACCCGGCCGCCGCGCTCGCGCCAGCTGGTGGCCGCCTTGAGGTCGCGGGCGATGGCGACGTACTCGTGGGTCGCGACCCTCAGCGGGTTGTACGTGTTGATGTTCTTGGTCAGGCCGTACACCGGGCGCTCCGTCTCGGGCACGAACGTTCCGAAGATCCGGTCCCAGATGATCAGGATGCCGCCGTAGTTGCGGTCCAGGTAGCCGCCCTGGGAGGCGTGGTGGACGCGGTGGTGGGACGGCGTGTTGAGGACGAACTCGAAGGGCCGGGGCAGCTTGCCGATGCGCTCGGTGTGGATCCAGAACTGGTACACGAGGCTCACCGACGACAGGAACGCGACCGCCGCCGGGTGCACGCCGCACGCGACGAGCGGCAGGTAGAACGGCCACACCGTGAGCGTCGTCCACGGCTGGCGCAGCGCGGTCGAGAGGTTGAACTTGCGGCTGGAGTGGTGCACGACGTGGCAGGCCCACAGGAGGCGGATGACGTGGTGCTCGCGGTGCGACCAGTAGTAGAAGAAGTCCTGCGCGAGCAGCATCAGCGGGATCGTCCACCACAGGACGGGCACGCGCAGCGGCGTCAGCTCGTAGACCGCCGTGTAGATCGCGACGATCGGGATCTTCCACAGCAGGTCGAAGACGAGGCTGCCGAGCCCCATCCCGATGCTCGTCGCGGCGTCCTTGGTCTCGTAACCTGCGGCGTCGTCATCGGGATGGACTCGTACGCTCACGATCTCCAGGACGGTGAGCAGTACGAAGGCCGGGATCGACCAGAGGACGACATCGGGCAGGTTCGGCGACATGTCTGCACCGTAGAGCCACGGGTCGGCGAGGGCTAGGGGGTGTTACCGACAAGTATTACCGAAGGTAATGCTCGCGTTATTGGCGCCTTCCGCCATTGATCTACGCGCCCTCCGTGCTTCCAGGAGCAGGCCGATCTCCGAGACGGCCGCACTTCAGGAGTCCCGTCACACCCCGGCCGCCCCCAGCAGCGACCCCGCCCCGTACGTCACGGCCATCGCGAGCGCCCCGCCGGCCATGTTGCGCAGCACCGCGGGCCGCACCGCCGCCGAGCCCATCCGGGCACTGCTCCACCCGGTGAGGGCGAGCGCGGCGAGCACGGAGACCACCGTGACGGGCAGCCGCCAGGCGCTCGGCGGCAGCACGATCGCGAGCAGCGGGAGCAGCGCGCCGACCGTGAAGGCGAAGAAGCTCGCCCAGGCGGCGTGCCAGGGGTTGGTGAGCGCGTCGGGGTCGATACCGAGCTCCACGCGCGCGTGCGCCCGCAGCGCGTCCCGTTTCGTGAGCTGCTCGGCGGCCTCCCGCGCGACCTCGGAGCTGAGGCCGCGGTCCTCCAACAGGCCGGTCAGCTCGGCGAGTTCGGCCTCCGGTTCCTCGCGCAGCTCCTGCTTCTCCTGGGCGAGCGCCGCCTTCTCGGAGTCGCGCTGGGTGGACACGGAGACGTACTCCCCCGCGGCCATCGACATGGAGCCGGCGAGGAGTCCGGCGAGGCCCGCAGTCAGGAGTGCGCTCCGGTTCTCGGTGACGCCGGCCACGCCGACGACGAGTCCGGCGGTGGACACCACCCCGTCGTTGGCGCCGAGCACGGCGGCGCGCAGCCAGTTGAGCCGCGCCCCGAGCGCGCCGCCGTGGGCCTCGTCGTGCGCTGCGTCGTTCGCGTCGTCAGTCACCGGACGAGCATCGCACCCCGCGTGTCACCAGATCCGAACCGACCCTCCAATGGCGAACACCGGGCTGGTCGCGTCCTTGGGCGGCTCCTTGAGGGGTTCGTCCAGTTCCTTGACGGTCGGTCCGACGCGGGCGGCGATCGGGTCGAGCAGGGCGAGGTCGAAGCCGTAGACGCGGGCCGCGTTGCCGCCCACCATGGCCTCGATCTCGTCGCGCGGCACCCCCGCGTACGCGAACCGCAGCCCCTCGCGCGTGTACGGGTACGTGCCCTCGTCGTGCGGGTAGTCGCTGCCCCACATGATCTTGTCGAGGCCGATCCGGTCGCGCAGGGGCACCTCGTGCGGGCGCATGAAGCTGGCCCCCACGTAGCAGTTGTCCCGCCACACCTCGGACGGCCTGTCGCCCATCGAGTCGGCGAGGCCCACGCCGAACTTGGCCTCCGCCGTGGCCGCCCGCGTCGACGCGGCCACGAGACGCCCGTGGTAGTAGTCCAGCATGTCGAGGACGCCGGGGATCCAGCCCGAGCCCTGTTCGGTGAGGACGAGCTTCAGGTCCGGGTGACGGCGGAACGCGCCGCCGAAGACCAGGTGCCACAGGGCGCGGTGCGAGAACCACGTCGTCTCCACCATGAAGACGGCGCGCGCGGCCGGTTCCTCCCCCAGCGGCGGGGACGCCGATCCAGCGTGGTGGTTGACCGGCACCCCGAGTTCGGCGCAGGCGGCCCAGATCGGGTCGTACGCCGCCGAGTGGAGTTCGGGCAGGCCCGAGCCCGGTGGCGTGCCGGGGAGCAGGAGGCCGCCCTTGAGCCCTGCGGCCGCGGCCCATCTGATCTCCTTGACGGCTTCGTCGACGTCGTTGAGGAGGATCTGGAAGACGCCCGCCCGGCGCCCGGGGGCGGCGGCGCAGAAGTCGGCGAGCCAGCGGTTGTGCGCGCGCAGGCCCGCCCAGCGCTGCTCGAACTCCTCGCGCGTCGGCGCCGGGGCCATCAGCGCGGCGGAGGGGAAGAACGGCGGGATCGTGTTCGGGAAGACGACCTCCGCGACGATTCCGTCCGCTTCGAGTTCGGCGAGCCGGCGGTCCGAGTTCCAGTTCCGGTCGGCGGTGTCCGCGAGCAGATCCGCGTACGGATTGACGTACGTGGCCGCCCACGCGTCGAAAGCGTCGTGGTGACGGGACGCCAAGTAGGGCCGGTAGTCGAGGAGATCGGCACCGGCGTGGCAGTCGGCGGAGATGACGGTGTAGCGGTTGTCCGGTGCGGTCGTGCCGTCCGGTGTGGTGCTGGCGTCCGGTCCGGTCATGGCGTCACCCCGAGCGTCGGGAAGTCGTGGTCGGTCAGCCAGTGGCGGCCCACGTCGCGCGAGCGTGCCCAGGAGGCCTCGACGGCGCTCTGGTCGGCGTCCTGCCCGAGGTCGGCCGGGGTCGGCCCGATCCGGCGGGCGAGCGGCGCCAGCTTCCCGGTGTCGAAGCCGAACACCTCGGCGGCGGCGAGCCCCAGCATCCGGCGCGTCTCGGCCACCGGGATGTCGTGGAACGTCTTCCGCAGCCACGTGCGCGTGTCGGGCCAGGTGCCCTCGGGGTGCGGGAAGTCGCTGCCCCAGAGGATGTTGTCGACGCCGATCTCGTAGCGCTGGGCGAGCTCGCGGCGCTTGGTGTTGGTGGCGCAGATGAACACCTGGCGGTCCAGGTACTCGTGCGGCGGACGCTTCAACTCCGCGAACGGGGAGAGCTTCTTGCCGCCGTGGGCGCCCAGATAGAGCCGGTCCATGAACCAGAGCAGGTTCGGCAGCCACCAGCAGCCCGACTCGGCGACCCCGAACTTCAGCCCGGGGTGGCGCTCGAACACCCCCGACCAGAGCAGGAACCACAGCGGCCGGGCCGGCCACCAGGTCACCTCGCTGACGTAGATGCCCAGGTGGTCGCCGTACTCGTGGCGCGGCGCCGCCCCCGAGTGCGTCACGACCGGCATCTGGCACTCGGCCGCCGCCGCCCACACGGGGTCGTAGCGGCTCGCGTGGTACGGGTCGTGGTCGACCCACATGGACGGGATCATCAGGGCGCCGAGGCCGGACTCCTTGGCCCGGTGCACCTCGGCAACGACCTTGTCCGGGTCGGCCGTGATGGGCAGCAGGGCGACCCCGCAGTGCCGTTCGGGGTTCTCGGACACGAAGTCGGCGAGCCACCGGTTGTGCGCCTGCGCGCCCGCCATGCCGAGGTCGGGGTCCTGGTCCCCGGAGAGCCCGAGGCCCACCCCGAAGGGCGCGGCCGTCCGGCTGTCCACGGCGTCCGCGTCGGGGAAGACGACCTCGGCGGCCACCCCGTCGCCGTCCAGCTCCTTGAGGCGCTGCGCGGTGTCCCAACCGCCGCGCAGCCCTTCCTCGTTGTCCTGGAACCACTTGGCGGCGAACGCGTCGTTGCGGATGCCGAGCCGCGTCGCCTCCGCGCGGCGGGCGTCGCGCTCCCCGAGGAAGTCGTCGAAGGCCCGGTGGAAGCGGCTGTCCAGATAGGGCCGGTACTCCTCGGTGGGCAGCCCGGCGTGGCAGTCGGAGGAGATGATCAGGTACGGGTCGTGCACGGATTCCTGGTCGGTCATCACACGTCCCTCAGTCGAGAATGAAGCTCTCCAGATACGCCGGGTTCGCCCGGTCCAGCATCGACCGCGACCTGGCCTTGATCTGCCGGTCGCTGTGCTCGCTCTCGGGCAGCAGCCAGAAGCGGTCCGCCGCGATGCCCTCGGCCACGAGGTCCGCGACCTGCTCGACGGGCGTGAACTCGACCTCGTGCCCCGCCTCCTTCATCGCCGCCTCCCACTTGTCGAGGCTGCGGTACGGGGTTTTGCGCGGCCGCTCCTTGGCGTACCGGTCGGGCCGGTTGCGGTGCGACTCCCACAGGCCGGTACGGAGCATGTGCGGGCCCGGGAAGAGGACGGAGGCGCCCACGCGCGCGTGCTCCGCCCGCAGATGCGCGTACAGGGACTCCGTCATGGTGACGACGGCCGCCTTGGTGACCGCGTACACGGAGGCGGTGGGCAGTGGGGCGATGCCGCCGTCGCCGGAGGACGTGTTGACGATGTGGCCGGGCTCGCCGCCCTCGATCATGCGTGGGACGAAGGCCTGGATGCCGTGGAAGACGCCCCACACGTTGACGGAGAACGCCCACTTCCAGTCGTTGGGTTCGTGCTCCCACATGCGTCCTTCGGCGCCGGAGCCGACACCCGCGTTGTTGCAGAGCACATGGACGGCGCCGAAGCGGTCGTACGCGTCGTCGGCGAGGGCCATGACCTGGTCCCGTTCGCCGACGTCGACCACGCGCGCGTGCACGGTCGCGCCGTCCTCGCGCAGGCCGGCGGCGGCCTTCTCCAGAGCGGACTCCTCGACGTCGGCGAGGACCACCTTGAGGCCGTCCGCCGCGAACCGGCGCGCCATGGCGAGCCCGATCCCGCTCGCGGCTCCCGTGACGACGGCCACCTGTCCCGCTTCGAGCCGCATCAGACGCTCCCCTCGGGCGGCCCGTCGAGGATCTGCGCCGGGTCGTCGTAACGCTGGTGGATGTACGGCAACAGAGCCTCGGCGCTGACCCGTTCGACGACCTTGCCGGTCTGGTCGGTGGTCTTCTCGCCGATGGTCAGCTCTACGAGGGTGCGCACCGGAAGGTCGGCCACCGGGTCGTACATGGACTCGCGCAGGACCACGTCTCCGGTGAGCTGCTCCAGCTTGCGGACCTTCTCGTTGCGTACGCAGTGCACGAGGACCGGCTCCACGTCGAAGCCCGAACCGTCCACCGCGGGAAGGAACTTGAAGTAGAAGTCGGTCTTGCGGGCGGGCTCGGGCAGGGGCAGCGGGCCGCTCACGGCGCCGCGCACCTCGACGAAGGCGATGCCGTGCCGGGCGAGCGCGGCGTGCACCATGAGGCCGTTGCGCTCGACGGTCACCTCGCCGAGTTTCTTGGGCTCGCCGAACACCTCACGGCCGCCGATCAGGGCCCGTTCGTGGGTCATCGGCATGACGAGCGGATACCAGCCCTCCACGCCGCCGTGCTCCGCGGCGACGGCGACCGAACCCGCGCCGAGCGGGTAGCCGGGCAGGTCGACCTGGCTGATGTTGGCCCGAACCAGCGGGCGGGCGGTGGGTTTGAGGGGCGGCGGGAGGACGGCCGCGACGGCGTCCGGGTCGCTCTCCCAGACGGCCACCACACCGGTGGACCAGATGTCGGGAAGCTTCGAGCTGGCGGTGCGCGAGGCGGCGATCTCCGCCTCTGTGCGCGCTCCGTATCGAATGCGTGCCATGTCGTATCACCCTTCGTCGGCGCTCAGTCGCGCGGACTTGTGTGGACGGACGTGCACTTGCGGGCTGCTCTGTAACACAGTTACAACAGACCTCGTGAAGGGTAAAGACACGCGCACCCGACTCGACCGGGAACAGGTCCTCGACGTCGCCGCGAAGCTGGTGAAGCAGCAGGGCCCTCAGTCACTGACGATGCGCAAGCTCGCCGCCGAGCTGGGTACCGCCGTCACCTCGATCTACTGGCACGTCGGCAACCGCGAGTCGCTGCTCGAAGCCCTCGTCGAGCGCACCGTCGCCGACCTCGGGGAGATCCGCCCGCGCGGCGCCACCCCCGAGCAGCGCGTGGCCTCCGTCGCGCGCGCCCTGCGCCGTCAGCTGCGGGATCATCCGCATCTGGTCGCGATGGTCCACGAACGCGGCCTGACCGAGCGGATGTTCCTCCCCGCCCAGCAGGCCCTCGTACGCGAGGTGCACGCCGCCGGGCTCCGCGGCAGCCGCGCGGCAGGTGTCGTACGGGCCGTGCAGTTCCATGTCGTCGGCCATGTCTTGGTGGAGCGCCAGCGTGAGCGGTCGCCCGCGCAGCGGCCCGGCGAGGAGGAGCTTTGGGACACCGGGACGGCGCAGGGCGATGCGGCTCTCGCCCGCGCGCTCAGCCGCCCGGCCGACCCGGACAAGGTGTTCGACGCGTCCGTCAGGGCACTCGTGGCAGGGCTGTTGCGGACGTAGGGGACATAACACCCAATGGGGCGTGGGGTGCCGGGCGGACCGGGCGTCAGAACTGTCAGCCGTGGCCCGTATCCTCAGGGACCATGCTCGAAGACCAGACGACCGCCGCGTCCGCCGATCCGTGGCCGGCCGCGTATCCGCAGGGATACGCGGTCGTCGACGTGGAGACCACCGGCCTCTCCCGGGACGACCGGATCATCTCCGCGGCCGTCTACCGGCTCGACGCCCGGGGCGAGGTCGAGGACCACTGGTACACGCTGGTCAACCCCGAGCGCGACCCGGGCCCCGTCTGGATCCACGGCCTGACGAACGACGTGCTCGAAGACGCGCCCCTCTTCAAGGACATCGCCGAGGAGTTCGCGGCCAAGCTCGACGGCCGCGTGCTCGTCGCGCACAACGCGGTCTTCGACTGGTCGATGATCGCCCGTGAGTACGCGCGCGCGGAGCGCACCGCCCCGGTCCGCCAGCGCCTGTGCACCATCGCGCTGTCCAAGGAACTCGCGCTCCCCCTGCCCAACCACAAGCTGGAGTCCCTCGCCGCGCACTTCGGCGTCGTGCAGCGCCAGGCGCACCACGCGCTCGACGACGCGCGCGTGCTCGCCGAGGCGTTCCAGCCGAGCCTGCGGGCGGCCGCGAGCAGTGGCGTACGGCTGCCGCTCCTGGAGTGCCGGCCGCTCACGGAGTGGACGGACGGCGCGGCCCGCATCGGCCGTCAGGCGTCGGCGCCCTCGTCGTCCGGGCCATACGGCGGAGGCAGCGGCGGCTGGCGCCCCTCACGCAAGCGGCCGGCGTGTCCGCACCCGAACCCCGGACGGTACGAACCGGGCAAACCGCTCAAGCAGGGCATGAGGGTGGCGTTCTCCGGGGACACCTCCGTGGACCGCGAGCTGCTCGAGGACCGCGCCTTCGAGGCCGGGCTCCACATCGCGACGAGCCTGTCCCGGCTCACCAGCCTCCTCGTCACGAACGACCCCGACTCGTACACGTCGAAGGCCGTCAAGGCGAAGCAGTACGGGACCCCGGTGATCGACGAGGCGGCCTTCGGGCAGCTCCTGCGAGACGTCGCCCCCGCGTCAGACGGGTGAATTGCGCGGCGACTCGCCCGCCCGCCGCTCGCCCCGCACGCCCTTGGCACCCAGTCTGTGGCGCATGGCACGTTGTGAGGTCTGCGGAAACGACTACGGGATGTCCTTCGAGGTGCACGCGCAGGGCGCGGTGCACGTCTTCGACTGCTTCTCCTGCGCCATTCACCGCATGGCGCCGATCTGCGAGCACTGCCGGTGCCGCGTCATCGGCCAGGGAGTCGAGGTCGACGGGCGCTGGTTCTGCGGGGCGCACTGCTCCCGCGCGGAGGGGAAGGTGGGCATCGTCGACAAGGTCTGACCCGCTGCCCGCGACCCCCTCGGGTCCACCCCCGTGATGTCACCCCACGACCGAGTTGTACGGTCGTGGGGTGTACCGCTTCCTGTTGTCCCGGCAGTGGGTGATCCTCACCCTCATCACCCTGCTTCTCATCCCCACGATGATCGAGCTGGGCTTCTGGCAGCTGCACCGTCACGAGCACCGGGTCGCGCAGAACAAGCAGATCGGTGACGCGCTCGCCGCGAAGCCGCTGCCGGCCGAGCAGCTCACCTCCCCCGGCAAGCCCGTTCCCAAGGCCGAGATACACCGCCGGGTCTTCGCGAAGGGCACGTTCGACACCGCGCACGAGGTCGTCGTGCGGCGCCGTACGAACGTCGACGAGCAGGTCGGCTACCACGTCCTGACCCCGTTCGTCCTCGACGACGGCAAGGTGCTCCTCGTCAACCGCGGCTGGATCCCGGCGGACGGCGCGCAGACCGCGTTCCCCAGCATCCCGGCGCCCGTGCGCGGCGAGACCACCGTCACCGGCCGCCTCATGGCCGACGAGACGACCGCGGCGAGCGGCATCAAGAACATCCAGGGGCTTCCGGACCGTCAGATCATGCTGATCAGCAGCGGCCAGCAGGCCAACGCGCTCGGCAAGCAGGTGCTCGGCGGCTTCATCGAGCAGACGGCGCCGGAACCGAAGGGCGACACGCCCCAGCTGATCCCGGCCCCCGACCACAGCGACATCGGCCCGCACATGGCGTACGCGGTGCAGTGGTGGCTGTTCTCCGCCGGTGTGCCCGTCGGCTGGATCGTCCTGGTCCGCCGCGAGCGCCGGGACCGCACGGAGGCGGCTGCGGCAGAGGAAGCGCCGGCGGGGCCCGAGCCGGCCACGGTGTGATCCACCCCGTGTGATCCACCCTGTGTGAGGCCGCCCCGCCTCGCGCTCACTCGCCCGGCCCCCGGCGGGATTGGCGGACCGGTCCGCCGGGAACCCGGCTCACGTGCACCGACCCCTTGAGGACTACGCGCTCATCGGCGACCAGCAGACGGCCGCCCTCGTCTCCCGCGGCGGCTCCGTCGACTGGCTCTGCCTCCCCCGCTTCGACTCGCCCGCGTGCTTCGCGTCACTCGTCGGCAGCGACAACAACGGCCACTGGCGGCTCGCCCCGAAAGGCGCGGGCGACTGCACCCGCCGCTCCTACCGCCCCGGCTCCCTGATCCTCGACACCGAGTGGGACACCGACGAGGGCAGCGTCCGGGTCACCGACCTGATGCCTCAGCGCGACCGGGCCCCCGACCTCGTCCGCGTCGTCGAGGGCCTGAGCGGCCGCGTCACGATGCGCGGCACCCTGCGGCTCCGCTTCGACTACGGGTCGATCGTGCCGTGGATGCGGCGGGCCGACGGCCACCGCGTCGCCGTCGCGGGGCCCGACTCGATGTGGCTGCGCAGCGAACCCGCCGTCCGTACCTGGGGCAAGGACCTCACCACCCACGCCGAGTTCACCGTCGAGGAGGGCGAGAAGGTCTCCTTCGTACTGACCTGGCACCCGTCCCACCAGCCGCGCCCGGCACTGGTCCACCCGCTCGACTCGCTGCGGCGCTCCCTCGACGAGTGGCAGGAGTGGTCGGCACGGTGCCGCTACCAGGGCCCGCACCGGGACGCCGTCCTGCGCTCCCTGCTCACCCTGAAGGCCCTGACGTTCGAGCCGACCGGCGGGATCGTCGCCGCGCCCACGACGTCGCTGCCCGAGGAGCTGGGCGGCGTCCGCAACTGGGACTACCGGTACTGCTGGCTGCGCGACTCGACGCTCACGCTCGGCGCGCTCATGTCGGCCGGCTACCTCGACGAGGCCAAGGCGTGGCGGGACTGGCTGTTGCGCGCGGTCGCGGGCGACCCGGCGGACCTGCAGATCATGTACGGGCTCTCGGGCGAGCGCCGGCTGCCCGAGATCGAACTGCCGTGGCTCGCCGGATACGCCGGCTCCTCGCCCGTGCGCGCGGGCAACGACGCCGTGCGCCAGCTCCAGCTCGACGTGTACGGGGAGGTGATCGACTCGCTCGCCCTGGCACGGCTGGCGGGAATGCCGTCCGAGCCGCACGCGTGGCGGCTCCAGCTGGCCCTCGTCGAGTTCCTGCGCACCGCCTGGCGCCGGCCCGACCAGGGGCTGTGGGAGGTGCGCGGGCCGCGCAGGCACTTCGTGCACTCCAAGGTGATGGCGTGGGTGGCGGCGGACCGCATCGTGCGGGCCATGGAGGACGACGACACCCTCGCGGGCGACCTGGACGCCATGCGGCAGCTGCGCGACGACATCCACCGTGACGTGATCGAGCGCGGATTCGACGCCGGGCGCAACACCTTCACGCAGTACTACGGCTCGACCGAGCTCGACGCCTCGCTGCTGCTCATCCCCCGCGTCGGCTTCCTGCCGCCCGACGACCCGCGCGTGATCGGCACGGTCGAGGCCATCCGCGACGAACTCACGGAGAACGGCCTCGTGCGCCGCTACAGCGCCGAGGCGAGCGGCCTCGACGGTCTCCCGGGCCGCGAGGGAACGTTCCTCGTCTGCTCGTTCTGGCTCGCCGACGCGCTCCACATGACCGGGCACACAAAGGAGGCCCGGGAGCTGTTCGAGCAGCTCGTGGCGGCCAGTAACGACGTGGGGCTGCTCGCCGAGGAGTACGACCCGGTGTCCGGGCGCCTGCTCGGGAACTTCCCGCAGGCGTTCAGCCACATCGGCCTGGTGGGGACCGCGCTCACCTTGTTCGGTACCGGCGAGACAGGACAAGGGCCGGGCGAGGCAGGATAGGGCCATGGATCTTGGACTGAAAGACCGTGTCTACGTCGTCACCGGAGCCACCCGGGGCCTCGGCAACGCCGCCGCGCGTGAGCTCGTCGCCGACGGGGCGAAGGTGATCATCACCGGGCGGGACGAGAAGAGCGTGGCCGAGGCCGCGGACGCGCTCGGCGAGAACGCCGTCGGCGTCGCCGCCGACAACGCCGACCCGGACGTCGCGGGCCGTCTCATCGCGGCGGCGCGCGAGAACTTCGGCGGCTTCGACGGCGTACTGATCAGCGTCGGCGGGCCGGCCCCCGGGTTCCTCGCGGACAACACCGACGAACAGTGGGCGTCGGCCTTCGAGTCGGTGTTCCTCGGCGCGGTGCGGCTCGCGCGCGCGGCGGCGGCCGCGCTGGGCGAGGGCGGCGTCATCGGCTTCGTCCTGTCCGGTTCCGTGCACGAGCCGATCCCCGGCCTGACCATCTCCAACGGTCTGCGCCCCGGGCTCGCCGGCTTCGCGAAGTCCCTCGCGGACGAGCTGGGTCCGCGCGGCATCCGCGTCGTCGGGCTGCTCCCCGCACGCATCGACACGGACCGGGTCCGTGAGCTCGACGGGCTCTCGGCCGACCCGGAGGCGACCCGCGCCGCCAACGAGGCGCGCATCCCGCTGCGCCGCTACGGCAAGCCGGAGGAGTTCGGGCGCGCCGCCGCGTTCTTCCTGTCGCCCGCCGCGTCGTACCTCACCGGTGTGATGCTCCCGGTGGACGGCGGCCACCGGCACGGTTTCTGATACCGGACCGCGCTAACTCACGCGCTCCGCACGGTGCTTGACCGCGCGGAGCCGCACCTCGGCCGGCAGGGCGGTGAGGTGGGCGGAGCCCTTCGCGTGGCCCAGGGCCTCCTCGCTGAGCTGGCGCAGGGCCGCAGCGGGCTCCGCGTGCGGTTCGAGGAGCATGGCCATGCGGACCCGGGGTGCGGTGCGCCGCCCGGTCAGCATGGCCCCCGCCCGCGCGACGCCGTCGAACGACTCGGCCTCGGCGGCGAGCACCCCTTCGAGCGCGCGGCCGCGCAGCAGCGCGACCTCGCCGTCCCCGGAGTCGACGACGACCTCGGAGAGCCGGCGCCGCCGCAGCTGCGCGACCAGCCACCACAGGGCGAGCAGCACGACGACGGCGAGCACGGCGATGACGACCGGCCACCACCAGCCCTCGCCGCGCCACCGCAGGCGGTCCGCCCGGCTCAGCAACACGTCGTGACGCCCTTCGTAGATCCACCAGGACGGCGGTGTCACGCCGAGCCCGACGGCGAGGACGGATCCGCCGAAGATCAGGAGGATCAGGCCGGCCAGTCCGACGACGATCCGGTTCACGGTCCTGAGCACGGGCTCACCCCTTCTTCCCGGGCCGCACCACCCGCACCGAGAGCGCGGGCGGCACGGCGAGCCCGAGCCCGTCGACGGCCCGGCCGATCACGGTGTCCAAGTCGGCGCGTACGTCGTCGAGTTGGCGGAAGTGCGAGACGGCCCGCACCTCGGCCTTGCGGCGTTTCACGCGGACCCGCACGGACTGCACGCCCGACACCTCCATGGCCCGGTCCCGCAGCACCATCGCGGCGGCGTCCCGGTGCAGTCCGGCCCGTACGTCGGTGTGGGCGCGGCGCATCGTGAGGACGGCGCGCAGTCCGGGCGTCACGGCGAGCACGACGAGCCAGAGCCCGAGGGCGGCGGCCACTCCGGCGCCGGTCAGCACCCATACGTCGTTAAGGGGGCGCTGGGCGAGTTCGTTGGCAAGGGAGCGGCGCCACTGCATCGCGGGGTGCCCGGCGCGCACGGAGGCGATGTCGTACAGCAGGATTCCGGCGCCGCCCACGAGGACGGCCGCGACCAGTGCCGCCGGGATGCGCCGCGGTGACCAGAAGCGGCCGTCGGCGCGGTGGCGGTGCGGCGGCTGCCCCTCGTAGGTGGCCGCTGAGCCCGACTGGTCGAACCCGCCGGGCGGCCCGTCCGCCTCCCGCTCGACGACGGGCAGGGGCTGTGTGGGCTCGCTCATCGGGTCCTCCGCCGTTCCGCGTCGCGCTCGTGCTCCGAGTGCAGCCGCTCCACCTGAACGGTCACCTCGGGCACCGCCATCCCCGCCAACTCCCTTACCCGTTCGATGACTTGGCGACGCACGGCGGCACACTGCGCGCCGATGTCGACGGGGTAGTCCAGTTCGAGACTGATCCGGACGCGGGCGGCGGCGACGGGGGTCCCGTCCGGCCGGGCGGTGTCGATGGACCGGGAGAGGACGGCGACGGTGGCGTGCGGGCGCGCCCGGTCGGCGGGCACGGCTGGCAGCGCCTCACGGGCCGCCTGGGCGGCGATCTTGGCCACGACCCGGTCGGCGATCCGGGTCGCGCCGCGCTCGGCGGGCGCGACCAGCGTCGCCACCGGTCACCGCCGCCGGTCGCCGCGACTGCGGAAGAAGTCGCCGGGCTCCAGGTCTCCCTCGAAGAACCGGCCGACGACGAATCCGACGGCACCGAGCGCCGCCACCAGGAGGAAGGCCCCGAATCCGCCGAAGTATCCGGCGAATGCGAGTGCCATGCCGGCGATCATGCCGACCACGGCCAGGTTCATCGAGTGCGCCTCCTCAAGGGCGAGCTCGCGGGCGGATGCTTACTGGAGCCTGCTCTCCGGTTCCTCTTCCTCTTCGTCGGGCAGCTTCACGTCGCTCACCGCGATGTTGACCTCGACGACCTCCAGGCCCGTCATGCGCTCGACGGCCGCGACCACGTTCTCGCGCACGTCACGGGCCACGTCGGAGATCGAGACGCCGTACTCCACGACGATCTCCAGGTCGAGCGCGGTCTGCAGTTCGCCGACCTCGGCCTTCACGCCCCGCGACACGGACTTGGTGGATCCGCCGGGCACCCGGTCACGGACCGCTCCGAAGGTGCGGGACAGACCGCTGCCCATCGCGTGGACGCCGATCACGTCGCGGGTCGCGAGGCCGGCGATCTTCTCGACCACACCGTCGGCGATCGTGGTGCGCCCTCGCGTGCCCGGGGATCCGCCGCCCCGCCTGGTCACGCCTGCCTTCCCCCCGGTTGCCTCACCCTGCTTCTCTACGGTGTCGGTCATCGCGGGCCGTCCCTCTCGAAGTGGTTCAGGTGGTTCTCCGGGATTTCTGCTCTTTCGTTCCACACTAAGTGCGCTTGCCCGGTCGCGCGCCAGGGGTGCGGCAGGCTGGGGTAATGAGCGCTGACCGATGGACGCAGGCAGTACGACACCAGCTCGGCCTGGGCAGGCTGGTACCGCTGGGAGGGCCACGTGACGGCGCCTGGCTCTCCGAGTCGGCGGCGCGCCCGGCCCTGCGCCGCGCGGTGCGGTCGGTGCCGGGAGTACGGCTGGGAATCCTGCGCCTCGAACTCGCCGACCCGCACGGCAGATACGAGGCGGCGGTGCCGGCACCGCCGAGCGCGCTGCCGCCGGGGCCGCTGAGAATCGTCGCCGAGTGCGCGGCGGCCCCGGACGAGCCGCTGCCCGCGGCGGCGGCCCGGCTGCGCACGGCCCTGTCGGACGCGGCCGCCGAGCGCCTGGGCCTCGACGTGGTGGAGGTCGATCTGAAGGTGACGGCGCTGCTCGACACCGACACCGGTACGCCCGAGGCGGCGGAATCAGGCCCTGAGCAGGACGCTTCCGAGGAGGCCGGGAGTACGGAGGCCGCGGCGGACAGCGACGAGCGGCGCGCCGGCCAGGCCGCGCTCGGCGTGTCCGGAGTGGCCGCTCTGACCGGGGCGCTCGGCGGCCTCGGGCGCGCGGTGCACATCGAGGAGCAGCCGGGGCACGCGGCCGCCATGCCGCGCCGCCATGTGCGGATCGAGGTGGCCGTGTCGGGCGGGCGCCGGGTGCTCGATGTGACGCGGGACGTGCGCACGGCGGTCTCGGCGGCCCTGGCGGATCATCCGTCGGTGGCCGTCCTGGTGACCGCCGTGCGCTGAGGGTGCCCGTGAACCGGGGCGTGCGTCAGTCGCCGAGTCCCGCGAGGTCGCGCAGCCGGCGCCCCTGCGCGGCACGCTCGGCGGCGCGCTGCTCCTCGTACGAGCGCGTGGCGGCGCCCTGGAGCAGGGCCTTGGTCTCGATGACGGCGTCGCGGGGCGCGGCGACGAGTGCCCCGGCGAGGTCGCGCGCGGCGTCGTCGAGCTGGTCGGCGGGCACGACGAGGTTGGCGAGGCCCATGGCGGCGGCCTCGTCGGCGTGGACGTAGCGGCCGGTGACGCAGATCTCCAGGGCGCGCGCGTATCCCACGAGGGAGACGAGGGGGTGCGTGCCGGTGAGGTCGGGCACCAGACCGAGGCTGGTCTCACGCATGGAGAACTGCACGTCCTCGGCGACGATCCGCAGATCGCAGGCGAGGGCGAGCTGGAAGCCGGCCCCGATGGCATGGCCCCGCACCGCGGCGACGGTCACGATGTCGCTGCGCCGCCACCAGGTGAACGCGTCCTGGTACTCGGCGATGGTGTCGTCGAGCACGGCGTCGGAGCCGCGTGCCAGGTCGATGAAGGACGGTTCGCCGTCGAATCCCTCGGGCGTGAACGCCTGACGGTCGAGGCCCGCGGAGAACGAGAGGCCCTCCGCGCGCAGCACGACGACGCGCACGCTGCCCGGCAGGGACTTCCCGGCGTCCACCAACGCCCGCCAGAGAGCGGGACTTTGGGCGTTTCGCTTGTCCGGGTTGGTCAGCGTCACCGTGGCGACACAGTCGTCGACGGTGAGACGGACCCCGTCCTTGTCGAGTACCGGCGCGAGCGAGCCGGATCCGCTCTTGAGCGAAGCCATGTGTGCCTCCGATGGTGTGCGCAGTCGGCCGAGGGCGCCTCGACGCCCTGGGAACTACTGCACAGTAACCAACCGGACGGTCGGCGGACCGACCGGGTGGTCACCATCGGAGCTCGTGCTGCCCGTCAGCCGGCCGCGGTCGCCTTCTTGCCGCGTGTGGCCCCGCCGCGACCTCGCAGCGTGACACCCGACTCACTGAGCATCCGGTGGACGAAGCCATACGAGCGGCCGGTTTCCTCGGCCAGCGCTCGGATGCTCGCACCGGAGTCGTACTTTTTCTTCAGGTCTGCCGCGAGCTTGTCGCGCGCGGCGCCGGTCACCCGGCTGCCCTTCTTCAGAGTCTCGGCCACCCGTGCCTCCTCATGGGAAGTGCGCCTCTGGACTTCTCATGATCACCCCTCCCGGGCTTCCTGGCCACCCATTCGGCAAGGTCCGTACGACGAGGTTGGACGCACGGGGAGGAGACGGGTCGGACGGAACGAGAAGTTCCGGGCGCTCCGCGTCGGGAGCCCGTCCCGGGGCCCGCCACGAAGGTCCAGGTCAGCACCCCTGCCTCTGGCACATGAGCCTCGGACGTCAACACGGCGATGACATCCGCGCAGGCGCACCGGGGCACTAGGCGATCTCACTCAGATGACGGATCACGGGTCGGCCGAATGATCCATAACGAGTGGATCATTCTTTCGATCAAGACGCGCTGACGGCCGACCGTGATCGTCAAGGAGCTCCGGCCGGATCATGGGCCGGGGTCTCGCGGAGCGTCAGGCGAGGCTGACCAGGTCCGCGTAGTCCGGGCCCCACAGGTCCTCGACGCCGTCGGGCAGCAGGATGATGCGCTCCGGCTGGAGCGCCTCCACGGCGCCCTCGTCGTGCGTGACGAGGACGACCGCGCCCTTGTAGGTGCGCAGCGCGCCGAGGATCTCCTCGCGGCTGGCCGGGTCGAGGTTGTTGGTGGGCTCGTCGAGGAGCAGGACGTTCGCGGACGACACGACGAGCGTGGCGAGCGCGAGACGGGTCTTCTCACCGCCGGAGAGCACCCCGGCCGGCTTGTCGACGTCGTCACCGGAGAACAGGAACGAGCCGAGCGTCTTGCGCACCTCGACCAGGTCCAGGTCGGGGGCGGCGGAGCGCATGTTCTCCAGGACGGTGCGCTCGGGGTCGAGCGTCTCGTGCTCCTGCGCGTAGTAGCCGAGCTTGAGGCCGTGGCCCTCGATGACCTCGCCCGTGTCGGGCTTCTCGGCGCCGCCGAGCAGCTTGAGCAGGGTGGTCTTGCCGGCACCGTTGAGGCCGAGGATGACGACGCGCGAGCCCTTGTCGATGGCCAGGTCGACGTCGGTGAAGATCTCCAGGGAGCCGTACGACTTCGACAGGCCCTCGGCCATGAGCGGCGTCTTGCCGCACGGGGAGGGGTCGGGGAAGCGCAGCTTGGCGACCTTGTCGGAGACGCGGACCGCCTCGAGGCCCGCGAGCAGGCGGTCGGCGCGCTTCGCCATGTTCTGCGCGGCGACGGTCTTCGTGGCCTTGGCGCGCATCTTGTCGGCCTGCGAGTTGAGGGCCGCGGCCTTCTTCTCGGCGTTCTGGCGCTCGCGCTTGCGGCGCTTCTCGTCGGCCTCGCGCTGCTGCTGGTAGAGCTTCCAGCCCATGTTGTAGACGTCGATCTGCGAGCGGTTCGCGTCCAGGTAGAACACCTTGTTGACGACCGTCTCGACGAGGTCGACGTCGTGGGAGATCACGATGAAGCCGCCGCGGTACGTCTTGAGGTAGTCGCGCAGCCAGACGATCGAGTCGGCGTCGAGGTGGTTCGTGGGCTCGTCGAGGAGCAGGGTGTCCGCGTCGGAGAAGAGGATGCGGGCCAGCTCGATACGGCGGCGCTGACCGCCGGAGAGCGTGTGCAGGGGCTGGCCGAGCACGCGGTCCGGGAGGTTGAGCGCGGCGGCGATGGTGGCGGCCTCGGCCTCGGCGGCGTAACCGCCCTTGGTGAGGAACTCCGTCTCCTGGCGCTCGTACTGCTTCAGCGCCTTCGCGCGCGTGGCGCCCGTGCCATTGGCGATGCGCTGCTCGTTGTCGCGCATCTTCTGGATCAGGGTGTCGAGGCCGCGCGCGGACAGGATGCGGTCGCGGGCCAGGACGTCGAGGTCGCCGGTGCGGGGGTCCTGCGGGAGGTAGCCGACCTCGCCGGAACGGGCGATGGTGCCGCCGGCCGGGATGCCCTCGCCGGCGAGGACCTTGGTGAGGGTGGTCTTGCCGGCGCCGTTGCGCCCGACCAGGCCGATGCGGTCGCCCTTGGCGATGCGGAAGTTGGCGTTCTCGATGAGGATGCGGGCGCCGGCGCGCAGTTCGATGCCGGATGCGGTGATCACGGGGAGGTACTCCAGGAAACGGATTAACGGCGGATTGACGGGGCGAGGGCCGGTCGGCGCCGCTAAACCACCCAGAGAAGGAACGTCATACGGAGCAGTTTAACGGTGGGATGCAAGCGTTTATGCCGGGGCGGACGGCCGCGCCAGGGTGCGGTGCGACACGTTCCGGTGAGCCGGGGGTCGCTCGCGGGGCGGATTGTCGGTGCCGGGTGCAAGTCTGGTGAAGGCAGCACTTCCCCAGCGGGTGATGAAGGAGTGAGCACGGTGAGCGGTACGAAGGGCACGCAGGGTCCGAGCCTCTTCCCGACGTTGCTGTACGCCGACGCGAAGGCCGCGATCGAGCAGCTGACCTCGGCCTTCGGCTTCACGGCCGCCGCGGTGCACGAGGGCGACGGCGGCATGGTGGCGCACGCCGAGCTGACGTTCGGGAACGGCGCGGTGATGCTCGGTTCGAAGGGCCGCGGCGGCCCCTTCGACCAGGCGATGAAGGGCTCCGGCACGGCCGGTGTCTATGTCGTCGTCGACGACGTGGACGCCCATCACCGCCGGGCCGTCGAGCACGGCGTGGAGATCCTCATGCCCCCGACGGACCAGGACTACGGCTCCCGCGACTACATGGCGAGAGACGCCGAGGGCAACGTGTGGTCCTTCGGCACGTACGCCCCCGAGATCTGATCCCGGGGGCGCGTCGTGCGCGGTGTCACGCGCCGCCGGTGTGCACCTGGAAGGCGGCCCGGCGGACGGCCTTGGCCAGGGTCGGGTCCGGGTGCGCGGCGGCCAGTGCGACGAGGACTTGGACGGTCCGCGGGTGCCCGGCCCTCCTGACCTCGTCGAGGAGCGCGGGCACGGTGGGCTGCACGGCCGACTCCAGGTGACGGACCAGGAGCTGGGCCTCGCCGTGGTCGGCGACGGCCGCGGCGGTGTCCACCCAAAGCCACGTCGTCTCTTCCCGGGTCAGCACCAGATGTACGTCCTCGGGGTCGGCACCCTCGTACTCGGCGAGCCACAGCAGCGCGTACGGCCGCAGGGGTGCCTCTTCGGCGACGGACCGGACGACGGGCTCGGCCGGGGCGCCGACGACGCGGAGCGCCTCGAAGGCGAGTCCGCGCAGCAGCGCGTCCTCGCCGCGGGCGGCCGCGATCAGCTCGGTGACGGCGCTGCCGACGGGCCGGGCGGCGAGCCAGGCGCGGTACTCGGCGCGGGCCGCCTTGGGCCGCAGGCGAGCGCAGCCCCTGAGCATGTCCTCGGCGGCCTGCTCGATGTTCCCGGCCGGGGACTGCGCGGCGACGCAGATCTGCTCCAGCTTGACCCAGACCGCCCAGCTGCCGAGGGGCGTGAGGGTGGCCTGGCCGTCGGCGCAGGTGAGGGCTCCGACGGCGGCGAGGCCGAGCAGTGCCCAGTCGAGCAGCGCGGGCAGCGGTTCGCTCGCGGGGTCGGCGGGCTCGGGCTGGGGGCCGTACGGGATCTCGCAGCGCTCGGTGCGCAGTTCCTCGACGCGCTGGCCGAGGAGGTCGAGCAGCTGCGGGACCGGGACGGGGCCGGCGGAGAGCTGGAGGAGGGAGAGCACCTGGGGCATCGCCTCGACGACCTCGGCGACCGAGGCGGCCTCCAGGGTGCCCACGGCCGGGCGGGCGAGCGACCAGGCGTCGAACAGCGCGACCCAGCCGCGCAGCACGGCGGAGTCGTCGCGGTCCCAGGCGCGCAGGCGCCAGCCGGGGCGGGCGGTGTCGCCGTGCACCTCGACGAGGCCCGCGAGGCGCGCGGTGTCCCAGTCGGCACGGATCTGTCGCGGGGGCAGGTCCAGGTCGGCCGCCGCGCGCTCGGCGGTGGACACGGAGAGCGCGCCCCTGCCGTCGGGGGTGCCGTGGCCCTTGCCGGGGCTGAGGGTGGCGTCGGCCCAGCGGGCCACACGCACGGCGTCGGCGAGGACCTGGCGGGCCATGCGGGCCAGCTCCCCCGGGGGTGGTGTGCCCTCCGGCGGGCGGGGCGGGCGCGCCTGGGTGGTCACGCTTTCGGACCGCACGGGGGCGGTGGCGAGGGCGCGAGGGCGGACGAGTCGGAGCCTGGAGTCGCGCGGGATACGGGACGTCACAGGGGGCAGTCTTGCGGTTGACGGTCCGAAAACCCAAACGGAATCCTTACGTGCCACTTCGGACGGGTCTCCGGGCGGGTCCGAGGGGTGGTCTGGTATGGGGTCTACGCGGGCCTTCCTGCACCGTTGTGCCGTGCGGCCGGCGACGGTTCCCAGCACTTCCGGAGGTCTGCCCGGGCCTGCGGGACGTGGCTACATGAGCGGCGTCAGGAAGCGGCGGAGGGCTTCCTCGTACGCGTGCGGGTCGGCGTTCCACATGGCTCCGTGGCCGGCTTCGGGGACCGTGTGGAGGGTGACCAAGTCGGGCCGCCGGTCGGCCAGTTCGCGGGACAGGCCCCAGGGCGCGATCTCGTCGGCGGGGCCGTGCGCGATGAGGGTGGGGACCTTGAGCCCGGTCGGGTCGGCGGCGTCGTGGAGGCGGTCGCCGTGCAGGCCGGTGCGGCCCTGCGCCGCGCGGACCGCGAGCGGCAGGAGCGGGCCGGGGGTGCGGCGGGCCTTCGCGAGGGCGCGCAGTGTGACGTCCCAGGCGAGGACGGGTGAGTCGAGGACGAGTCCGGCGATGCGTTCCCGCAAAGCGGAATGTGCCGCCGCGTGCAGGGCCATGGCGGCGCCGGTCGACCAGCCGTGCACGACCACGCGCTCGGCGCCGAACCGCACGGCGTAGCGGATCGCGGCGTCCAGGTCGCGCCACTCGGTCTCCCCCAGGTGGCCGAGGCCGTCCGGGGAGCGGGGTGCTCCGAGGTCGCCCCGGTAGGCGAGGTCGAGCACGGGGAAGCGGTGATGGTGCAGGAACTCCATGACGACCATGGGGTGCTCCCGGGTGGTGCCCAGGCCGTGGACGGTGATGATCCAGGTCGGGCGGGCACCGGGCACGAACCAGGCCGGGAGGGCGCCGAGCTCGCCGGGGATGTCGACATCGGCGTGGTCGAGGCCGAGGGCCGACTTGGGGTCGCCGATGTGGACCTGGGGCGTGAGCCAGGCCTTGGCGCCGGGTTTCAGGGAGCCGTGGGTGACGCGTTCCAGGCGGCGCACGACCGCGTCCGCGCTGGACCGGGCGTCGTCGAGGACGTCCCCGACGACGGCGTGGAAGCCGTCTCCGCTCAGGCCGTACGTCCCCGGGCGCAGCGACACGAGGTCCCGGGTGAGCGTGATCCGGGCCTCGTCGGCGGCGTGGACGGTGAGGCGCGGCTCGGTGGGCAGCGGCCTGCCGGCGGGCGCCTTGAGGGCGGCATCACTGGCGAACCGACCGGCCGCGACCGCGGCCGCGCCGGCACCGATGACGGCGGAGACGGCAGCGGCCGTCGCTGTGGCGGTACGCACCGTCCCAGTGTCCGCCTCGTGGGGCGCCCCGGCCAGCGGGGAGGGGTGGACGCGGCAGTTCCGGCCGGCCCCTGGCGGAGCGTGGGCGAGGGTCGAACGTGCGGGGTCGGGGGTACTGAGGCGCTGGCCCGCGAATGACACGCGGGGCCCGGCTGGTGGGGCGGGTGGCCCAGGGTCGGGGGCGTGGGCGCGGGGCCACCGAGGCGGCGCCCACAGTCCCGCAGCTCACCCCCGCTGCCCCCAGTCCCGCAACTGCTCCTCCGTCCACTCCCCGGAGTTCCCCCGCCAGCGCCGAGCCCGCTGACCCGGCCCGAGGTTGGCACACGAGCCCGAGCTCACCTACGGGCCCGGACCGATCCTGCAGCCCCCAGCGCACAGCCCCCACTCCCCCGCCACCCCCGAAGGGGCCCCTCACCCCCGCTGCCCATACCCCCGCAATTTCTCCCCCACCTCCGCCACCTGATCCTCGGTGAGCAGCGAGGGCGTCAGGTGCGGATGTGCGCTCGCCGTCAGCCACACCCGGCACATCCATTCCAGCTGTGCCGTGCGGTCGTAGGCCTGGGTGAGTGTGTCGCCGTAGGTGAGCGTGCCGTGGTTCTGGAGGAGGCAGCCGGTTCGGTTCTCCAGGGACTTGAGTGCGTTTTCGGCCAGTTTGTCGGTGCCGTAGGTGGCGTAGGGGGCTACGCGGACCGGGCCGCCGAGCGCTGCCGCCATGTAGTGGATGAGCGGGAGTTCGGGGACGAGGGTGGAGACGGCCGTGGCGTGGACCGCGTGGGTGTGGACGACGGCGCGGGCGGGTGTGGCGCGGTAGACCGCCAGGTGCATGGGGAGTTCGCTGGTCGGCGTCAGCGTTCCGGCGCGCCACGAGCCGTCGAGGCCGACGGCGACGAGGTCGTCCGGGGTCAGCTCGTCGTACGGGACTCCGCTCGGTGTCACGAGGACGGTGCCGCCGACGCGGACCGAGACGTTCCCCGAGGTTCCGACGACCAGGCCGTCGGTGACGGTCCGCCGCGCCGTCGCCACGAGTTCGTCCCACGCCTGCGCGAGCCCGTCCGCACCGCCCGGTTCCTCCGCCATGGCCGCATCCTGCCAGCCGTGCGGAGTCGAGGAGTCCGGAAGCGCACACATGGGCAGTGATGCCTGACTTACACCCATCTGCCGGAGATCCACGATTTTGGAGTGATCATCCGATAGCCTCCGGTGTGTTTTATCCCGTATGTCGTAATCGTGGGGGAAATATGACTCATGGTCACCAGCCGTCCCGTAGCCGCGCGTACGTCGCCACGGCGACCGCGCTCGCCGCTCTGACGCTCGGGGGAACCGCCCTCACCCAGACCACGGCATCGGCGGCGGGCGGCGGCACGAGGGGGCACGACGTCTCCTCGTACCAGCGGGCCGTCGACTGGCAGCAGGCCAGGAACAAGGGCGCCCGGTTCGTCTACGTGAAGGCGACCGAGTCCACGAACTACCGCAACCCGTTCTTCGGGGCGCAGTACAACGGCGCCCGGAACGCGGGCATCATCCGCGGCGCGTACCACTTCGCGGTCCCGAACAAGTCCTCCGGCCAGGCGCAGGCCGCGTACTTCGTGAAGAACGGGGGCGGGTGGCGGGCGGACGGCTGGACCCTGCCGCCCGCGGTCGACCTCGAGTACAACCCGTACGGCAAGCAGAAGTGCTACGGCCTGAGCCAGGGGAGGATGGTCTCCTGGGTGCGGGCGTTCAGTGACGAGGTGCGCCGCCGGACGGGCCGCCGTCCGGTGATCTACACGAGCTACCACTGGTGGAAGGTCTGCACCGGGGACAGCCGGGCCCTCGCCGGCAACCATGCGCTGTGGCTCGCCCGCTACGACGACCGGGCCGGGATGCTGCCCGCGGGCTGGGCGTACTGGACGTTCTGGCAGTACGGGAACAGCGGCGGACTGCCGGGTGACCAGAATCTCTTCAACGGTTCACAGGCTCAGTTGCGGAGCTTCGCCAGGGGCTGACGGAGGGATCACTTCCGCTCAACCAGGCCCCCGTTCCGCTTCCCGAACACCCCCGCGCCGCCGCCCCGTCACCAACGGAGTGGCGGCCCTCCACTTCGGGACACTGCGCCGCCCGACTGAGTTCATCTTCCGTTCACTCAGGTTGCCTACGGTCCTCATGCCACTGACGTCCAACAGAATTTTGGGTAAATGGAACACATCACGCTTCTCCTCGGGATCGTGATCGTCACCGCTCTCGTGTTCGACTTCACGAACGGTTTCCACGACACAGCCAACGCGATGGCAACCACCATCTCGACCGGCGCACTCAAGCCCAAGACGGCGGTGGCCATGTCCGCCGTGCTCAACCTCGTCGGCGCCTTCCTCTCCGTGGAGGTCGCCAAGACGATCTCCGGCGGCATCATCAACGAGGACGGACTGAAGACCGAGGTCATCTTCGCCGCGCTGGTGGGCGCCATCCTCTGGAATCTCGTCACGTGGCTGGTGGGTCTCCCCTCCAGCTCGTCCCACGCCCTCTTCGGCGGCCTCATCGGCGCCGCCGTCATGTCGATGGGCTGGTCGTCGATCGACGGCGGCACCGTCGTCACCAAGATCCTGCTGCCGGCCGTGGCCGCGCCGTTCGTGGCGGGCATCGCCGCGATGCTGGCCACCCGGCTCACCTACCGCATCGGCTCCAAGACCGACCAGAAGGCGACCGCCAAGGGCTACCGCGCCGGTCAGATCGCCTCCGCCGGTCTCGTCTCCCTCGCGCACGGCACGAACGACGCGCAGAAGACGATGGGCATCATCACCCTCGCCCTGATCACGGGCGGCGTCATCAGCCCCGGCTCCAACCCCCCGATGTGGGTCATCGTGTCGGCCGGTACGGCCATCGCGCTCGGCACCTACCTCGGCGGCTGGCGCATCATCCGCACCATGGGCAAGGGCCTCACCGAGCTCGCGCCGCAGCAGGGCTTCGCCGCCCAGACCAGCGCCGCGACCGCGATCCTCGCGTCCTCGCACATCGGCTTCTCGCTCTCCACGACGCAGGTCTGCTCCGGCTCCGTGATGGGCGCCGGCCTCGGCCGCAAGGGCGGCGTGGTCCGCTGGTCCACCGCGACCCGCATGTTCATCGCGTGGGGCCTGACCCTGCCGGCCGCCGGACTGGTCGGCATGGGCGCCGAGTTCCTCACCAAGCAGGGCACGTGGGGCGTCGCCGTCACCGCGTTCCTCCTCGTCGCCGGCGCGGCCACCATCTGGGCCCTGTCGCGCCGCAACGCCGTCGACCACACGAACGTCACGCCGGACGACACCTCCGCCGAGCCCGCCGGTGTGGTGACCACCGCGATGGCGGCCGTCGCCCCGCCCCCGGCCGGCGGTGTCACGGCCTCGGACGTGCAGAAGACCACCCTTTCCGCCTCGACAGCCTCGACGAGTTCGTCTGCCTCCCAGCAGGCGGAGCCCGCGCGACCGGCCACGGTCTAAGGAAGCAGCAGCGCTATGCAGATCGACTGGGCAGCACTCGGCTCCGTGTTCGGAGTCAGCCTCGCGACCACGGTGGCCCTCGTGGGCCTGTTCACCCTCGGCATCGTCGGCCTCAGCAAGAAGGAGTCGGCGGCCGCGAACGGCGGTTCGGCGGCCCTCGCCGTCTCCGGCGCGTACCTCTGCTTCGCCCTGTGCGCGGCGGCGGTCGGCTACGGGATCTTCCTGATCGTGGCCTGATCAGGACTCAAGGCACCGAAGGCGGGGTGCGGGACGCTACGGCGTCCCGCAC
>NZ_JBEYYB010000026.1:0-56655 GCF_040645335.1 Streptomyces sp. NPDC046821
CTCGTGGGCGACGAGGTACGGCCGGACGAGCCCGAGCGCCTCACCGCAAAGCGCGGGCACCGGGGCGGACGGGGCCGCCCCGGCCTTCGTACGTACGGGTCAGCCGGCGCGGCGGACCCGGGCCGCCTTGCGGGCGTCGGCCAGCTGGCGGGCCTCGGCGGACCGGCGCGAGCCGCCGCCCTCACGGCCGGGACGCGAGCCGATGCCACGGAACGGGGCACCGCCGCGCTTGGGCTTCTCCGCGGTCGGCGCGCTGCCCGTGATCGGGACGCCGGACGGCGCCTGCGCACCGGTGATACGGCTCAACTCGGCCTCGCCGGAACGGACTTGGGTGATCTTCGGCCGGATACCGGCGTCACGCATCAGCCGGCTCATGTCGCGGCGCTGGTTCGGCAGAACGAGGGTGACGACGCTGCCGGACTCGCCCGCGCGGGCCGTGCGGCCGCCCCGGTGCAGGTAGTCCTTGTGGTCGCTCGGCGGATCGACGTTGACGACGAGGTCGAGGTTGTCGACGTGGATGCCGCGCGCGGCGACGTTCGTGGCGACGAGCGCCGTGACCGTACCGGCCTTGAACTGGGCCAGGGTGCGGGTGCGCTGCGGCTGGGACTTCCCGCCGTGCAGTGCGGCGGCCCGCACACCGCTGCCGAGCAGGTGCTTGGTGAACTGGTCGACGGCGTGCTTGGTGTCCAGGAACATGATCACGCGGCCGTCGCGGGCGGCGATCTCCGTGGCGGCGGCGAACTTGTCCGCGCCGTGCACGTGCAGCTCGTGGTGCTCCATCGTGGTGACCGCGCCGGCCGACGGGTCGACCGAGTGGACGACCGGGTCGTTCAGGTAGCGGCGGACCAGCAGGTCGACGTTGCGGTCCAGGGTGGCCGAGAACAGCATCCGCTGCCCGTCGGGCTTCACCAGGTCGAGCAGCTCGGTGACCTGCGGCATGAAGCCCATGTCGGCCATCTGGTCGGCTTCGTCGAGGACCGTGATCTGGACCCGGTCCAGGCGGCAGTCCTTGCGCTCGATGAGGTCCTTGAGGCGTCCGGGCGTCGCGACGACGACCTCGGCGCCCTTGCGCAGCGCTCCCGCCTGGCGGCCGATGGACATGCCGCCGACGACGGTGGCCATCCGCAGCTTCAGTGCCTGCGCGTACGGGGTGAGGGCCTCGGTGACCTGCTGGGCGAGCTCACGCGTGGGGACGAGGATGAGTCCGAGCGGCTGCTTGGCTTCGGCCCGCTTGCCGGCCGTGCGCGCGAGGAGCGCGAGACCGAACGCGAGGGTCTTGCCCGATCCCGTACGGCCGCGACCGAGGACGTCCCGGCCCGCGAGGGAGTTCGGCAGGGTGGCCGCCTGGATCGGGAACGGCACGGTCACGTCGAGCCTCGTGAGCGTCTTGAGGATCTCGGCGGGCAGGTCGAGCTCAGCGAACGTCTCGGCCGCGGGGAGGGCGGGCGTGACGGTGACGGGGAGAGCGAACTCGCCCTGCGGTGCGGCGGGCCTGCGCCCCTGACCTCGGGACCCCTGGCCGGGACGCCCCTGGCCATGGCCCTGGCCCTGACCCTGGCGAAAACGGGCGCCGCGGTCGCCGCCGGCGGAACCCCTGCGGGGATTGGAGTAACGGTCGTTCGTGCGAGCTGAACGGTTCAAGGAGAACCTTCCTCGATATGGCACGTATCGAGGAATTCCCGGCGCAGCTGGGCCGGACGAATTGCAAGAACGAGCCGAATAACAGACTGAAAATCATCTGGCGCGCCGGTACTCGGAGAGTGGCGCTGCCGGAAGTAGTAATTGCGGGGAATTCACCGCAACGGCCGGAACCCGGACGGACCTGACCAATGAGACACGGCGTCCGTGGGCCCCGCGGGGGCACCGCGGCGCCCGGCGGACCTGCCTGCCGGGCGGGTGACCCCTCAAACAGCAACGAGCTGGTACCCGCACCACGAGGGTGCGGGTACCAGCTGTGCTGGGTGCTTCAGCGTCAGGCGGGAACGATGTTCTCGGCCTGCGGGCCCTTCTGGCCCTGCGTCACGTCGAAGGTGACCTTCTGGCCCTCGAGGAGCTCACGGAAGCCCTGGGCGTTGATGTTCGAGTAGTGGGCGAAGACGTCCGGGCCGCCACCCTCCTGCTCGATGAAGCCGAAGCCCTTTTCCGAGTTGAACCACTTCACGGTGCCGGTAGCCATATGTAAATCTCCTTCGGGGCAATGCCCTGGGCCCGCACCTTGCGGACCTCGGCGTCGCTGCAATGTTGCCCCGCCCGGAAAATACATCCCGGAAATAGAAAAGTGCCTGGCAACGTGAAGTCGCCTAAGGCACTTGAAGTATCTATGGGAACCACAACTGCAACTTCGTCAAGGCTAGCACGAATCGGGCTTCAGAGCCCAGTGATCCAGAAATATTTCGCGCGTCGCCATCCCGTCTTCACCCGAACCGTCACTCCTCATTGACCGAAATCCGGCGGCGGCCCCGTGAGGAATATTCACCCTCCTCGACCAGCGACGAGTAGGCCGTGCGGCTGGCGCCGCCGGCTCAGGCGGGGCCGGCCGGGTCACGGTGGATCGGAGCGGTCGAGCCGGTCAGCGGCACGCCCGTGCCGCCCTGCCGGACGGCGACGATCTCCGCCGCGATGGACAGGGCCGTCTCCTCGGGGGTGCGGGCGCCGAGGTCGAGGCCGATCGGCGAGCGCAGGCGCGACAGCTCGTCGTCGGTCAGGCCGACCTCGCGCAGCCGCTTGTCGCGGTCCTCGTGCGTGCGGCGCGAGCCCATGGCGCCGACGAACGCGACGGGCAGCCGCAGCGCGACCTCGAGCAGCGGAATGTCGAACTTCGCGTCGTGGGTGAGCACGCACAGGACCGTGCGTTCGTCGGTGGTGGTGCGCCGCAGGTACCGGTCGGGCCACTCGACCACGATCTCGTCCGCCGACGGGAAGCGGGCCTGCGTGGCGAAGACGGGGCGGGCGTCGCACACGGTGACGTGGTAGCCGAGGAACTTGCCTGCCCGCACCAGCGCCGCGGCGAAGTCGACGGCGCCGAAGACGATCATCCGGGGCGGCGGCACGCTCGACTCGACGAGGAGCGTCAGGTCGGCCTCGCAGTGGGAGCCGCTCGCCGAGAGGTCGAACGTGCCCGTCCGGCCGACGGCCAGCAGCGCTCGCGCCTCGGCGGCCACGGTGCGGTCCAGGGCCTCGGGACCGTCGAGGTCGCCCTCGTACGTGCCGTCCGGGTGGACGAGGAGGGGTCTGCCGAGGAGTTCGGCCGGGCCCCGGGCCACCCGGGCGAGTGCGGCCGTTCCGCCCTGCGCGGCGGCGGCGAGCGCCGCCGTGAGGACGGACCGGCCGGGCGTGTCCGCGCGTACCGGGGTGACGAGGACCTCGATGACTCCGCCGCAGGTGAGGCCCACGGCGAAGGCGTCCTCGTCGCTGTAGCCGAACCGCTCCAGGACGGTGGTGCCGTCCTGGAGCGCCTGGGCGCACAGGTCGTAGACCGCGGCCTCGACGCAGCCGCCGGAGACCGAGCCGATGACCGTGCCCTCGCTGTCGACGGCGAGGGCCGCGCCGGGCGGGCGGGGTGCGCTGCCGCTCACCGAGGTGACGGTGGCGACGGCGAACTCCCGGCCCTGCCCGGCCCATCGGTGCAGCTCGTCGGCGATGTCAAGCATCGCGGGCCTCCGCGGCCGGGGCGCCGGCCGACAGGACGCGGTCGGGCCGGATCGGCAGGTGGCGGTGGCGGGCGCCGGTGGCGTGCCAGACGGCGTTGGCGACGGCCGCCGCGGCGCCCACGATGCCGATCTCGCCGATGCCCTTGATCCCTACGGGGTCGTCCGGGTCCGTGTCGTCGACCCAGTCGGCCTCGATCAGCGGTACGTCGGCGTTCGCGGCGAAGTGGTAGCCGGCGAAGTCGGCGCCGACGTGGCCACCGGTCGCCCGGTCCCTGACCGCCTCTTCGTGAAGCGCCATGGACAGGCCCCAGACCATGCCGCCGACGAGCTGGTTGCGCGCGGTGAGCGGGTTGACGATCCGGCCCGCGGCGAACATCCCCAGCATCCTGCGGACGCGCACCTCGCCGGTGGTGACGTCCACGGCGACCTCGGCGAACTGCGCCCCGTACGCGTACCGCTCGCGCTGGGCGAGTGCGCCGATGGCGGCGCTGGTGTCGGACCGTACGGTGATGCCCTGCGGCGGGATGTCGCCGCCGAGCGCCAGCTGTTCGCGCAGGTCCTTCGCGGCGGCGGTGACGGCCCAGCCCCAGGAGCGGGTGCCCATGGAGCCGCCCGAGATCGCCGCGGGGCCGAAGTCGCTGTCGCCGATGCGCACGTCGACGCGGTCCCGGGAGACGCCCAGGGTCTCGGCGGCGAGCAGGGTCAGCGCGGTGCGCGCGCCCGTGCCGACGTCGGAGGCGGTGACGCGGACGGTGAAGGTGCCGTCGGCCTCCGCCGTCACGGCCGCGGTGGACGGCATGACGACCACGGGGAAGGTGGCGGAGGCGGTGCCGGTGCCCACCAGCCAGCGCCCGTCGCGCCGAACGCCGGGACGCGGGTCGCGGTCCGCCCAGCCGAACCTGCGGGCCCCCTCCTCGTAGCAGGCCAGGAGGTTGCGGGAGCCGAACTGCAGCCCGGAGACGGGGCCGACGTCCGGTTCGTTGCGGGCGCGCAGGGCGATCGGATCCACGCCGGAGCGCTCGGCGAGTTCGTCGAGCGCGGACTCCACGGCGAAGGAGCCGGGGGCCTCGCCGGGTGCGCGCATGAAGGTCGGGGTCGGTACGTCGAGACGCACGACGCGGTTCACGCTGCGGTGGGCGTCGGAGGCGTACATCGAGCGCGCGAAACCGGCGCTGCCCTCGACGAACTCGTGGACCTTCGACGTGAGGGAGTGTGCCTGGTGTTCGAGGGCGCGCAGCCGTCCGTCGGTGTCGGCGCCGAGCCTGACGCGCTGGGCGGTGGGGCTGCGGTAGCCGACGAGGGAGAACATCTGGCGGCGGGTCATGACGACCCTGACCGGGCGGTCGAGCAGGGTCGCCGCCATCACGGCGAGGATCTGGTGGACGCGGACGCCCTTGGACCCGAACGCGCCGCCGACGTGCTCGGACCGCACATGCACCGAGGCCGGGTCGAGGGAGAACAGCTTCGCGAGCTCCTGCGCGACCCAGACGCTGCCCTGGTTGGAGTCGAGGATTTCGAGACGGCCGTTGTCCCACCGGGCCATGGCCGCGTGCGGTTCCATCGAGCTGTGGTGCTCTTCGGGGGTGGTGTACTCCTCGTCCACCACGTGGGCGGACGCGGCGAGTTCGGCAGCGAGGTCACCCTTCTCGACCTCGCTGCCTTCCGGTGTGTACGTGTCCGGGTGGCCGGAGGAGAAGGTGACGTCGTGCGGCTCCTCGTCGTAGTGCACGACGAGCGCCTCGGCGGCCTCCCTGGCCTGCTCGGACGTCTCGGCGACGACGAGTGCCACGGGCCAGCCGACGAACGGCACGCGGTCGTGCTGGAAGACCTCGACGATCGGGTCGGGCTTCCCGAGCATCCCGATGTAGTCCCCGTCGACGCGCGGCGCGTTGCCGTGGTGCAGGACGGCGAGGACGCCGGGCATCCCGCGGACGGCGTCGGACTCGACGGAGCGGACGCGGCCGCGCGCGACGGTCGACAACACCAGCCAGCCGTGGGCGAGTTCGGCGAAGGGGACGTCGCCCGCGTACCGGGCGGCCCCGGTGACCTTGTCGACGCCTTCCACCCGGGTGTACGAGGTGCCGACGGCTCCCGTCACCGGGACGCTCGTGGTCGTCGTGGTCATCGTGCGGCCCCCTCGTTCGTCTCGGTCAGCTCGGTCAGCACGGCGACGACGAGGTTGCGCATCAGCGTCACCTTGTAGCCGTTGTGGGGCAGTGTCTCGGCGGCGGCCAGCTCGGCGTCCGCCGCGGCGGCGAACGCCTCGGCGGTCGCCGGGCCTCCAGTCAGTACGCGCTCGGCCTCCGTGGCGCGCCACGGCCGGGACGCCACGGCGCCGAACGCGAGGCGCACCTCGTGGACGACTCCGTCGCGGACGTCGAGGGCGGCGGCGATCGAGCCGATCGCGAACGCGTAGGACGCGCGCTCGCGCACCTTGCGGTAGCGGGAGTGGGCGGCGACCGGGGCGGGCGGCAGTGTGACGGCGGTGATGAGCGCGCCGGGCGGCAGCGCGGTCTCCAGATGCGGGGTGCTGCCCACGGGCAGATAGAAGTCGGCGAGCGCCAACTCGCCGGTGCCGTCGGCCGTTTCGTACGAGACGACGGCGTCGAAGGCGGCGAGGGCGACGCCCATGTCGGAGGGGTGGACGGCCACGCAGTGTGCGGTGGCGCCGAGGATGGCGCCGTTGTGGTGCTCGCCCTCGATCGCGGGGCAACCGCTGCCGGGGGTGCGCTTGTTGCAGGGCTTGGCCACATCGGTGAAGTAGCCGCAGCGGGTGCGCTGGAGGAGGTTCCCGCCGACGGTGGCCATGTTGCGCAGCTGGCCGGAGGCGCCGGCGAGGACGGCGGCCGCCAACGCCGGGTAGCGGCGCCGGACTTCGGGGTGGGCCGCGAGGTCGCTGTTGGTGACGGTCGCGCCGATCCGCAGTCCGCCGTCGTCCGTCTCCTCGATGCGGTCGAGGGGCAACTCCCGTACGTCGACGAGGAGTCCGGGGCGTTCGACGCCGGTCTTCATCAGGTCGACGAGGTTGGTGCCGCCGCCGAGGACTCGCGCTTCGGGGTCGGACCCGAGCAGCGCGACCGTGCCGGGCACGTCCTGTGCCCGCTGGTAGCCGAATTCCCTCATGCCACGGCCTCCGTGGTCTCGGTGCTCCCGGCACCCTTGGTACTGGCCGCTGCCGCGCGGGCGACGGCCTGGACGATCGACACGTACGCGCCGCAGCGGCACAGGTTGCCGCTCATCCGCTCCCGGATCTCGTCGGCGGTCAGCTCGGGGACTCCCGCCTCGGGCCGTACGTCGGTGGTGGCGGCGCTGGGCCAGCCCGCCGCGTGCTCCTCGATCACGGCGATGGCCGAACAGATCTGGCCCGGCGTGCAGTAACCGCACTGGTAGCCGTCGAGGTCGAGGAAGGCCTGCTGCACCGGGTGCAGACCCTCGGCGCCCGCCACACCTTCGATCGTGGTGATCGCCCGCCCCTCGGAGGCGACGGCGAGCTGCAGACAGGAGACGGCGCGGCGGCCGTCGATGAGCACGGTGCAGGCGCCGCACTGGCCCTGGTCGCAGCCCTTCTTGGTGCCCGGCAGTTCGAGGCGCTCGCGCAGGGCGTCGAGGAGGGTGGTGCGGTGGTCGACGGGCAGCGTGTATTTCTCGCCATTGATGTTCAGCGTGACGACGCTGGACGTCGATGGGGCCATGATCAGCCTTCTTTCACTGATGGGGTGCGAGGGCTGTGCGTAGCGGGAAGTGTGCCGTGATTCCGGGTCCGGTGCGTGGTCGTCGGCCGGAAAGCCGCTTGCACCGGTCACCACCTGTTCACTCGCGCCGGGTCGCCGCTATGGTGGACCTAAGCGGACAGCTGTCCGCTACCGGAAAACCTAACGGACAGTTGTCCGCTTAGCAAGGGAGTTCCGGTGAGCGAGGGCGTTCCGGTGGGCGAACGATGGCGTTCCGGTCCGCGATTCCCGGAAGGGGCAGGGGTGCAGCAGAGGAAGGGCGCGCCGCTGCGCTACGACGCGCAGCGCAATCGCGACCGCATCCTGGAAGTGGCGCTCGCCGAGCTGACCCTGTCCGCGGACGCCCCGCTCAGCGTGATCGCGAAGAAGGCGGGCGTCGGCCAGGGCACGTTCTACCGGAACTTCCCGAACCGCGAGTCCCTCGTCCTGGAGATCTACCGCCACGAGGTGGAGCAGGTCGCGGACGCCGCGCCCCAGCTGCTGAAGACGCATCCGCCGGCGGAGGCCCTGCGTGCCTGGATGGACCGGCTCGCCCAGTACGCCATGGCGAAGGCGGGCCTGGCCGACGCGCTCCGCAAGGCCACGACGCACGGCAGCCTGATGGGTCTCAGTCACGGCCCGCTGATGGCGGCCGTGACGCTGCTGCTCACGGCGAACGAGGACGCGGGCACCATCCGCCCCGGGGTGACCCCGGACGACTTCCTGCTCGCCATCGCCGGGATCTGGCAGATCGACCCGCACGGCGACTGGCACCCACGCGCGGCACGACTGCTCGACCTGGTGATGGACGGGCTCCGGGCGGGGGCGCCTGGGACGCCTGGGGGTGCCTCAACTGATTGAGGTCGGCCCGGTTACCTCCCCTGTACGAGTGCCGCGCGCAGGTGGCCGAGTGTGCGGGACAAGATGCGGGACACGTGCATCTGCGAGATCCCCAGCTCCTCTCCGATCGCGCTCTGGGTCATCTCGGCGCCGTAGCGCAGCGCGAGGATCCGGCGTTCGCGGGCCGGGAGCGCCGCCACGAGCGGCTGGAGTGCCTGTAGGTCCTCGACCTTCTCGAGGCCCGGGTCCGCGAAGGCGATGTGGCCGGCGAGGGTCTCCTCGGGGTCCGTGGTGTCGTTCGGGTGCTCAAGGGAGGTCGCGCAGTAGCCGTTGGCCGCGACCAGGCCCTCGACGACCTCGTCCTCGGACAGGCCCAGATGCGCGGCGAGTTCGGACACGGTCGGCGCGTGCCCCTGGACCTGTTCGAGGTGGGCCGAGGCGTTCGTCAGGTCGATACGGAGTTCCTGGAGCCGGCGCGGGACACGTACGGCCCAGGTGCTGTCGCGGAAGTAGCGCTTGATCTCACCGATGACGGTCGGCATGGCGAAGGTGGGGAACTCGACGCCCCGTCCCGGGTCGAACCGGTTGATCGCCTTGATGAGCCCGATCGTCCCCACCTGCACGACATCCTCGTACGACTCGGAACGCACCCCCATCCGGCCCACGGCGTACCGGACGAGGGCGAGGTTGAGCTCGACCAGGGAGTTGCGTACGTAGGAGTACTCCGGGGTGCCTTCCTCCAGGGAGTCGAGGCGTGTGAACAGGGTTTTCGAGAGTGCTCTGGCGTGGGTGGCGTCGACGATCGCGGGGTCGGGCAGGGACGGCAGGTCCGCCAGGGCGGAAGGCACTGACTCCAGGTCGCACGGACCGGCGGTGGGCGGTTCGGCGGTGGGCGGTTCGGCGTACGTGGCCGTGCCCGCGTCCGTGCCGACAGGATTGCTGCGGGGCGTGGCCGCCATCGTCTCTCCCGGAAACGCACAGGGCGCCCCAGGCAGGGAGCGCGTCGTGGACGGGCTGCTACCCGGGTCTTCCGTCCGTACTCCCGTTGGTACCTCCGTCGATGGCCGAAGCGTCGGGGCTCGGGGCCGGGGGCCAGCGAGGACGGTGCGACGCGGGCAGGGTCAACAGAGCCTGTCCTACGGACTGTTGGGCGGGCAGCAGGTCAACACTGCCGGTGTGGGTGAGCAGTTCGGTCAGCCTGCGCCCCGCCCCGGCGAGCAGGAGCTTGCCGCCCCGGCGGTCGAGGAGCCAGCGCATGGCCAACAGGCAGTACAGGCCGCGCGAGTCGCAGAAGGTGAGCGCGGTGACATCGAGGACGAGGTACGGGTGACCCGCGTCGACGCGGGAACCGAGCGTGCCCAGGAAGAGTTCCTCGCCGCTGCGGTCGAGTTCGCCGCTGACCCGCAGCACGGCACAACCGTCGCAGCTCGCAAGTTCGGTGATGGTCAAACGGTGGCCCTGTGTGGACATCGCACCTCCATCGGGCATACCTGCCGGGCGGCCGATGTAATGAGTAGCCCCCCACAATGCCCCCGATCGCGCCGCGCGTCACCGGTCGTGCGGTGGATACGCGAGCGTGCCTCCATACGTCGTAGGGCGGAGGGGTCCCCCGTCTGCCGTACGACCTGTGGTGGAGCCCCGGCGCGGCCGTCACTCGGCCACACCGGGGCCCACTGGGGCTCACCGGTCTTGCGTAGACGTACCTACGTGGACATGCCTACGTGGACATGCCTACGCGGTCTTGCCGAGCATCTTGTTCATCTGAGCGATCTCGGTGGTCTGGGCGGTCACGACGTCGGCGGCGAGGCGGGTCGCGGGGCCGTACTTGCCGCCGGCCTTCTCGGTCTTGCCCATGGTGACGGCGCCCTCGTGGTGGTCGACCATCATGGCGAGGAACTTCTTGTCGAAGGTGGCGCCGGAGGCCTTCTTGAGCGTGTCCATGTCGCCGGCGCTCATCATGCCGGGCATGGGCGCGGACATGTCGTGACCCATGCCGGACATGTCGGCGGGAACGTCCTCGCCCCACGCCGTGAGCCAGCCGGACATCTCCTCGATCTCCGGGTCCTGGGCCCCCTGGATCTTGGAGGCGAGGTCCTTGACGTCCTGGGACCCGGCGCGGCTTGTGGCCAGTGCGGCCATCTCCACGGCCTGGCGGTGGTGCTGGATCATGTCCTTGGCGAAGGTGATGTCGGCGCTGTTGTGACCGGTCGCCCCGGCGGCAGCGGCCGCCGAACCGGACGGGGACTCCGCCCCCATGTCGTGCTCGGCGGCGGGCTTGTCGCTGCCGCAGGAAGCGAGGACGAATGCGGCAGCCGCCGCTGTGGTCGCGAGGGTGGCGCGGCGGAGGTGCGTACGGATCGAAGTCATGCCTGAACTCCTGGTGCTGGTCCGGGAAAAGGGCTCGCGTGAGCGCGGCGCCGCCCGTCGGGCGTACGGCACCACGCGGGCCGTTCTAGATCCGCAGGAGCTGGAGTTCGGAGAGTGAGGGCGGGGCACGGCCGCCGTCGGGTTCGCCGACGGCCGACGAGACGCGGCCCTGCGGCTGCGCGGGGCAGGCACTGACGTCGGGCGTCAGCGCGGGGTCGACGAGCGTCGGCGGTCCGGCGACGGAGGCCGAGGCGCACACGGAGTCGGCGTGGGCCATGTAGCCGTCGCAGCCGCCGCCGTTCTCGTGGTCACACTTCTCAGGGGCCGAAGCCCTGGACGCGTGTTGCGGTGCGACTTCCGGGGCGACGTGGTGACCCGTCGCCGTGCCCATACGCATCGGGGGCGCGGAGGCCGAATACCCCTCGCCGCGCGTGCCCATGGGGATGGATCCCAGGCCGTGCATCCCGAGCAGGCCCAGGAGGACGGCGCCGACGAGCAGCCCGAGGAGCCGCGGCGTGGGCCGCGGCCGGGGGGGCCGTACGGGTCGGGGGGTCACCGCTGCATCGTAGGCAGGGAGTTGCGGTCGCCCGCACTCCGGGGGGCGCCGCGTGTCAGCCACTCGGGTCGGCAAGGGGGCCGAAGGTGTCGGGTTCTGCGACCGCAGCGTCGTGTGGAGGGATGCCGGAAAACGGCGGCAGCCGGAGGGATGGCGGAAAACGGCGGCGGCCGGAGGTCCGGAACGGTGATCGTCCCGGGCCTCCGGCCGCTGTGAGCGCCTGGAAGGTCAGGCGGCAGCCTTCTCGCTCAGGGCGGAGAGGACCTCGGACAGGCCGGTCACGACCTCGGCGTCGTCGGCCGGGTGCAGCTCGGCGAAGCGGGTCACGGAGCCGGGGATGGACAGCTTGACGTCCTCGAGGACCGCGCCACCGGCGATGCCGGCGACCTTGCGCGCGTCGTCCTGCGCCCACACGCCGCCGTACTGGCCGAACGCGGTGCCGACGACGGCGACCGGCTTGGCGGAGATGGCGCCGGCGCCGAAGGGGCGGGACAGCCAGTCGATCGCGTTCTTCAGGACGGCCGGCATGGTGCCGTTGTACTCGGGCGAGAAGAGGAGGAAGGCGTCGGTCTGCGCGGCGGCGGCACGCAGGGCCGCGGCGGCGGCGGGGACGCTGCCCTCGACGTCGATGTCCTCGTTGTAGAACGGCACGTCGGCGAGGCCCTCGAAAATCTCGATGTCGACGCCGGCCGGGGCGTGCTTGGCGGCGGCCTCGGCGAGCTGACGGTTGTGCGAACCGGCGCGGAGGCTGCCGACGAGGGCGAGGATGCGAACAGACATGGCGAACTCCTGATATGTGGGTACGAACTCATGCTCGGCGTAACCGGACCGAAGTCCGTTTCAATGTTGTACCACTTATCCGGACCGCGGTCCACTTCTTGTTTTCGACGCTACGCTGAAGTCATGACCGGACCGATCCCCCCTCTCGTCACGACGCCCGGCGCCCTGGGCGGACCGACCGACCTCACCCTGACCTCCGCCGACGAAGCCCCTGCTCTCCGGGCCGACGCCGCCCGTAACCGCACCCGTCTGCTGGACGCGGCGTCCCGCCTGCTGGGCAACTGCGGGGCCACCAATCTGACCATGGAGGCGGTGGCCGCGGCCGCCGGCGTCGGCAAGGGCACGGTCTTCCGGCGCTTCGGAGACCGTACCGGGCTGCTCATCGCCCTCCTGGACCACCGGGAGCAGCAGCTCCAGGCCGCGTTCCTGTCGGGCCCTGCCCCCCTGGGCCCGGACGCGCCCGCCCTGGAGCGCCTGTACGCGTTCGGGCCCGCGCTCATGCGCCATGAGCGGGACCACCACGAGCTGATCCTCGCCGCCCGCACGGACCCGCTGCGCAACTACTCAGTGCCTGCGGCCGGCCTGCGCCACACCCACGTCATGATCCTGCTGCGCCAGGCGGGCGTGACCGGCGACATCGATCTCCTCGCCCACACACTGCTCGCCACGACGGACGCGGCCCTGGTGCACCACCTGACGGTGGAGCGGGGGATGCCGCTGGAGCGGGTGGAGGCGGGCTGGCGCGAACTGGTCGACCGGCTGACAAAGCCCTGACCTGGGGCAATACCCTCTTGTCATCCTGGTGTCACGGAGCCACTTCCGGACCGTCCGGCCCCCAGTAGTCCGGGCCGGCCCCGTGCCAGTCGATGAGTGCCGGGTCGTCGATGGTCGTGTCCGCTTCGGGGAGACCCTTGGCACGCAGGAATTCGAGGACGTCAAGAAGGTTGTAGGCGGTCCCCACGTCCTTGCCGCGAATCGTCACACGTCGCCCGCCGTCCGATCGGGGCGGGTACACGGTCACCGGCGCGGTGTGTGCCATACCTCCAGCATGATCCAAACGGCGGGAACGTGCACCTGGGGTGGGATTGCCGGCCGTTCGAGGACCCAGCGGACACCGAGCGCCTCCATCGCGACCACGATCACCCACGAGCGGGTCGCCCCGCTCCGCTCCCCCGGCGCCCGGGAGCCCAGGTCATGGATGCGGCGGCGCAGCGCGCGCAGATGCACCTAGCTGCAGCGCGGCGGGACCCCCTCGGTCACAACGCGAAGCAGTCGCGAATCGGGGCACAGCGCGTGAGATGGCGTCGATGTGCCAGGAGAGGCGGGCGGCTGTGCCGGACTTGCCGGGGGTTGGCTGAGGTGCCGGCGAGGGCGCGTCGCGGTACGCGGTGCTGGGAGACGGTGGCGCACCGGCGGGCATTGGCACCGGCTGAGGAACCGGTCCCGCACGGCCGCGGCGTTGCCGTGTTCATGTCCGCAAAGCCCCCATAAGGGCAACCATCGGCACAGCCGCCCCATGGCTCGTTCGCCCCTGTTGCTCAGGCGGCCTGCATCAGGCGCGGCTCACTGACAGACACCCTTCGCGGAGCCCGGGCTAGAGTGATCCCTCTTGCGCTTCACGTGCCGGGCGGTACAACCGTCGGGACTCGTGAGGTTCGGTCTCAGATCCTGCGAAGGTGAGGGTTTCCGTTGGGGGGAGCAAGAGGGCGGCGGCCAACCGTGGTCGTACTCACTGCTTTGCAAGTGGAATACGAGGCGGTGCGCCGACACATGGCGGACGTCGACGAGGTCGAGCTGCCGCAGGGCACCCTCCTCGACGTCGGCCGGATACCCGGCCTCAACTGGGATGTGGCGCTGGCGGAGACGGGGCCCACCAACACCCGTGCGGCCCTCGTCACGCAGTCCACGATCGAGCACTTCGACGCCGAGGCCGTGCTCTTCGTCGGCGTCGCCGGTGCGCTCAAGGACGATATCGACCTCGGTGACGTCGTCGTCGCCAGCAAGGTCTACGGCTACCACGGTGGACGCGAGAGCACGGACGGTTTCGCCGCCCGCCCTGACGCCTGGGAGCCGGCGTACGACATGGACCAATTGGTGCGCTCCGCCCGCCGCAACGAACCGTGGGCCTTCCTCGCCCCGGAGAGCAGCACCACCCGGCCCAGGGTTCATTTCCAGCCGATCGCGTCAGGCGACGTATTGCTCGGCCACCGCGACTCCGAGACACTCCGGCGGATCCGCCGGCACTACAACGACGCCGCGGCCGTCGACATGGAGAGCCACGGCATCAGCCATGCGGTCAGGATGAACCGCGCGATGCGTGCCCTCTCCATCCGCGGCATCAGTGACTTCGCCGACCAGAACAAGGCCACACGCGACGCCGCAGGCTCGCAGGAGACCGCCGCGCGGCACGCCGCGGCCTTCGCCCTGCGCGTCCTGCGCGACCTGCGCCCCAAAAGGCAGGCGCCCCAAGACTCACCTGCCGCGCCCACCGTCGTCGTGGTGTCCGGACCTGACCGCTCCCCCGAATCGGCCGCCTGGGGCAGCGGGCCCGTCGTCAAGGTCGTGGGACAGGAGTACCTGCTGTACGAAGGCCCCGAAGACCTCGACCACCAGTCGCGGGACGGCGACGTGCTCCGACGTCAGTCCGTGGCACGGCTGGTGCCTGACGGGAATACCCGCGGCACCTACGCCTGGCTGCGCCAAGTCGAGTGGGTACGACCGCTACCCGGCCCGAACCACTTCGACCCCCTGCGATTGCTCGAACAGGAGGCCGAGCTGTGCCGAAGCCTCCGCGGCCCTGACGTCGTACAGCTGTCCCGATGCGGGAACAGTGCCACCCTCGCCCTGGCCTGGCCGAATGACCCGATGTCGGGCCGCCCGGTGGGAACACTGCATGAACTGCTACCCGAATCCCCTGCGCCGACGGACCCGCTGCGTCTGTGGACCATCGTGAAGGGCCTCGCCGACGTGGCCCAATTCCTTGAGCGGCTGAGCGACGGAGGATTCTCCCACCGCGCGCTCCGGCCCACCGCAGTCGTCATGCAGCGACCGCACATGGTGCTGCGCGACCTCGGTCTGGCCACCGTGCCGCCCCGCCGGGGCGAGAACGCCGGGCCCTATCAGGCACCCGAACAGCGACACGGCTCCAGCGTCCGCCCCGGGCCCGCCACCGACGTCTACCAGTTGGGCGCGATACTGCACCGCGCACTGACCGGCCGCATCCCCGAGCCCGGGCTGCCTGCCTACCGAGGTTCGGCCTCCGTACCCGAGAGTCTCGTCCACGCGGTCGCCGGCGCACTGCAAGAAGACCCGAGTGGCCGTCCGAAGGCCCGTACGCTCCGCATCGCTCTGTTCGCCGCCGCGCGTGAGCTGACGTCCGTCCCGCCGCCCCAGCGCTGAGGAGCGTCGCCGATGTCCGTCACCACCGTCACCTTGCGCGCTCCCTTGGTCCTCGTCCCCGGGTTCGGACTTGACGACCGGCTTCGCGCGAACGCCGAATCCAGTGCGGGTCCACCACCCGACGTCTCACAGATCGTGCACGATCTGAACCAGCTGGAACGTGGCGTGGCCGTGAGCGTCAGCCCGGCCAACGGCAAGTACAAACCATCCCTGTTCGTTCACACGAGTACGTACCGGATCCTCCTCGAGGCTACGAAGCGAGGAACCGGCTACCTCGTCAAGCGCATAGATCCGCTACGCCTCGCCGACCACGCGCGCCTCGCCAAGTCCTACCTCATCGTCCGCCCGCCGGCATGGCACATGGCGTTCGAACTGAGAGCCGTGCCCGAGGGATCGGACGCCCAGTGGCAGGTCCTCGAGCAGGCTTGGCGGAACCTCGGTCAGGCACAGGCGCAGTCACAGCAGCCGGGGATCTCTGCCGTCAGCGAAGCCCAGTCCGGGTTCCTCGACTCGGTGGACCGGCTGATCGACGCGACGGAGGAAATCACCACCCGGGAGGAACGCCAGGCCGCTCCCTTCGCGTATCAGCGGCTCAGGGCGACCGGTGGTAAGCGCGGCAGCACTCCGTACCCCGTCTACGAATTCGAGCTCATCGAGCCGAAGCTGCCACCGGCCGGCGCGTTCGTCCGCGTTCAGGGGGACACGGAGACCCGGGGGAAGGTGAGCCGGGCGTCGGGCTGTTCCGTCACCGTCCGCTTCGATACGCCGGTGTCGTGGGACCGCCTGCCGGCGCGCGGCGCTCTGGAACTCATCCCGAACAGCGTGATCTTCAACAAGCAGCGACAGGCCGTGGCGAGCCTCCGCAGACAGGACACGGAGAACGCCGGTCTCCTCCCGGCTGTGGTCGAACACCAGGTGCGTACGATCCCCGACACGATCGCGCAGCCGCACCAGGGACTCGACCCCGAGCAGCTCGAAGCGTTCCGCAAGGCGTTGACCACCCAAGACCTGCTGGTGGTGCTCGGTCCGCCCGGGACCGGGAAGACCCGGACCATCACGGAGATCGCCCACAGCGCCGCGACGACGACAGCCGCCGACCGCGGCCGAGTACTCGTCACCTCCCACACCAACCGTGCCGTGGACAACGTGCTGGCTCGACTGCCACGAGATCTCGTGGTGATCCGGGTCGGGGACGAGAGCAAGGTTCACGCGGACGTCAAACCACTGCTCCTGGAGGAACAGGCGGAGAGCCTCTCCGCAGAAATCCGGCACACCATGGCCCAGCGCGCCCAGGCCTATGGTGAGGCAGCAGCCGTAAAACCATGGGCAGGTGAACTCGCCATTCGTCTCCACGAGGTCGACGGTCTGGCCGAGGAAGCGCACACCGCGGCCCTGCGTCTGCACGAGGCGATCCGAGCCGCAGCCGCACCGGCCCAGGAGTTGCTGGCAGCACTGCACCATGAGGAGCAGGGACGGGAATCGACCTTGGTGTCGCTGAGTGACCGTGCCGCGCGGCTGCAGAAGAAGGCCCAGTCCGAACGGCAGCGTTCCAAGGCCCTGTTCACCGGTCGCCTGCACCGCTCCCGGGCAGAACGCCACGAAGCAGAGCTCGCCACGGTGGCGGCGGAGATACAGCGGCTCAAGGCCCAGGCACCCGATGTGCTCCGACAGACCGAAGCAGCGCGCGCCGAGGCAGAGCGTGCGGTCCGCGAGGACGCCATTGTGATCGCAGCCCAGGCGACACGTCAGGCAACGGAAGGCCGCCTCGCGAAGAGCGTCCAGTCTGCCTACGAGGCAGGCGACATGGCCGTCCACGCGCTCCGCGCAGTCGTACCAGGCGCTCTCATGCCTGATCGCGTGGCTGACTCGGCCGAAGCGGCGGCCACGCTGCGCACCTTGTACGGGCAGCTCGACGGCTGGATCCCGCTGCTCTCCCGCCGCCAGGACCTGGCTCGGCAGTGGCAAGCGGCCATGGGCCAGGACCCGGGCCACCTGGTGCCCGAACTCGTCCGTTACGCCCAGGTGGTCGGCGCCACCTGCATCGGAGCCGCATCCCGTGCGGAACTGTCAGGAGTCGACTTCGACTTGGGCATCGTCGACGAGGCCGGGCAGATCGGTGTCGCGGACACGCTGGTGCCGCTGACCCGGGTCCGCCGTGGCGTCCTGGTCGGTGACGACCGACAACTGCCGCCGTTCCGCGACACTGAGGTGGACGAGTGGGCCCAGGGCACCGGTGACCCTGAACTGGTCAGGCTGATGTCACAGAGCGCCTTGGAACGCCTGCGTGCCGGACTGCCCTCCTCCCATGTCGTGCAGCTGACCCGTCAGCGTCGTATGCCGGCCGAGATCGCCGACTTCATCTCGACCTCCTTCTATGGGGGCGAACTGCTCACGGAGAAGAATCACCAGCATTCCGATGCCTTGTTCACGAGCCCGATGGCCTTTGTGGACACCTCCGCGCTGCCTGACGGCCTCCGTCGAGAGCACGGGAGTCGTCGCGCCGAAGGCCGCGGCCACAAAGGCCCCTCCAACCCCTGTGAAGCACGCCTCCTGGCCAGACTGGCCGCCTTCTACCACCGCCGGGGTACCGAGTGGGTGGTGATCGTCCCCTACCTCGCCCAGCGCGCGGAGGTCGTCCATCACCTGACGCCGCTGATCGGTAATTCCGATCTCGCGGAGTCCTCGGTCGGCAGCGTCGACTCCTACCAGGGTGGAGAGCGCGACGTGGTCCTCTATGGCTTCACGCGCAGTAATCCCGAGGGCCGTATCGGCTTCCTCAAGGAACTGCGGCGCGCCAATGTCGCCTTCACCCGCGCCAAGACCCAACTGGTCCTTACAGGTGACCTGAGCACTCTGATGCGTGCGGACGACCCCGGCTTCCGCACCCTCATGGGCGACCTGCATCGGCATCTGCTCGATCGGGGTGATCTGCGCGATTACCAAGAGGTCATGACCGCCTTGGACGAAACCGTCCCGGACGTCGGCGAAACCGCCGGCCGACCTTCGGAAAGAGGTCGACCGTGACGGCCGCTCCACGCCTGATCAAGTTCCCCGAAGAGCGAGTTCTGGAGGACGCCGCCTTCGGCCAGGGCATCGTGCCCTCCCGGCTGTACGCCCTGCTGTTGCCGGTCTGGGAGGTGGAGATCCGCGCCGACGTCACCGAAGGCGAGGCTTTCTACCTGATCGACCGGTTCCTGGAGCGCGGACTGCGTCACGGCTCCCTCCACACGGTGGACGAGCTCGCCACGTTCTTCGGTCTGGACCGCGCCTTGGTCGCACAGGCCGTCCGCTTCCTGACCGCGATCGGCCACCTGCAGGAAGGGGCCGGAGGCCGGCTGCGTCTGACGCCGCTGGGGCAGCGCTCCGTGGACGACGACATCCGCTACGTGGTCACCCGTCAGGACCGTCGCAAGCTGTACTTCGAGGCGCTGAGCTGCACCCCGCTGACGCGAGCCCACTACGACGACAAGGTCGTGACGCTTCTTTCCGCCGAAGAGATGGACCGGGCAGTGCGAAGCAGCCACTACCCTCGCTTCACACCGATCTGCACGGCATCAGGCTTCGACCGCTCTGCCCTCGCCCGCCTCAAAGACCGCAAGGACAGGGCCCGGTTCAACCTGCCCGTCGCCCTGGACGCTGTGGAGTGTGTGAGCGAGACGCTCGTCTTCCTGCCTGTCTACCTGGTGCGTGGCCGGGACGGACTCCTGGTATACGGACAAGCCGAGGCCGGCACCGCACACGATCCTGAGCTCAGCGAACTCTGCGCCCGCACACCGGAGTTGACAAGCGTTCTCGACACCGAGGAGATGGACGCCGAGGCTGACGAGCGCCTCCTCCGGTCCGCCCAGAAGTGGCTCCGCGAGCTGGGTCTCGACTCGGTGGCACCGGAGCAGGACGAGGACGGCACCTGGTCGGTGTCGCTGCCCGCGACCGCGTTCGGCGAGGAGGGCATCCCCAGGTCCCGCATCGGTGGTTACCGCATGGCCGGCAGCCGCTTCTTCCGCGTGTGGTGCCGGGAGGAAACGCCACGTAAGCTCGCCCTCCTCGACCGGCTGGACCAACGAATGGGCTCGCGTCAGCAGATCACCGCACAGGAGGCGGAAGACCTGATCGCTCGCCTGTCTCTCCAACTGCGCCTGAAAACCCCTGAATTGTCCCGGCTCCGCAGCGGCGCGGAGAAGACTGGTCTCACCGGCCTGGCAGCGCAATTGGCCCGACTGGAGAATGAATAAAAGTGATCGACATCGTCCAGGTCCTGCTTGCCGAGTACGAGCAGATCAAGGAGGAGCAGCGAGCCCGTATCGGCTTCCGCGACAACCTCATCTACGCCACCTTGGGCGTCATGGCAGCGGTCATCGGCTCCACGCTGGCCCGGGGCGGGCACCTTGAAATGCTGCTGTTACTTCCCCCGCTGTCGGTCGTCCTGGGGTGGACCTACCTGGTCAACGACGAGAAGATCTCGGCCGTAGGCCGGTACATACGAGACGAACTGTCCCCTCGTCTTGCAGAATTGACGTCCAATCAGGCAACGGCGTTCGGATGGGAATCCGCGCACCGTCGCGACGTGCACCGTCGCTCACGTAAGCGATTCCAGCTCGCCGTGGATCTGATGACATTCTGCGGGGCACCACTTGCGGCACTGGTCGTCTACTGGCTGCTCGGGCCGGTCCGGTGGCCCCTGCTCGTGGTCTCGTTGGCCGAGACGGCCGTTGTCATCGGCTTGGCCGTCCAGGTCGTGCGCTACGCCGAACTCGGGCGCTGATCCAGCCCAACGATCCAGCGCCCGTCAACACCGGCTTCAACTACCGCGCTTGACCCTGCCACGGATGGCAAGGGCTGCGAAGCCCAGGAGCACGGGTTCGAACACGCGTGAGCCCATCTCGATGTACCCGCCGGCCGTCGTCAGGTCTTGACCGCTGGAACGGAACACCACTGAGTTGAAGGTGAGGTTGAGGGCCTTCTCGAACCGCTTGCTCGTGAAGCGGTCTCCGGTCGGATTCTTCGGCTCGGGCTTGTCGATGACGGTCGTCCACTCGCCATCGGCCATCTCCCTCACGATCTCCTGCTTCGGAGTCTCGTCGGGGAGACCGAAGCCCATCAGCAGAACGATGGTGGTGGCCATGGCCACGATGAGCCAGCCCAGCGCGCGGGCTGCACGGAGACCGTAGCCGGACAACAGCCAGTACATGGTGAGCAGGGCACGCTCGGACCAGGGGATGTCATCGGCGTGACGACGCATCTCCATTTCGCCGTAGTAGAAGTCGGCTGCGCCCGGCTCGTGTTTTCCGTCTTCCAATGCTTTCCGTAGCTGGCGGTACACAGGCGCCAGCGCAAGAGGCTCCAGCACCTCCGCACCGTCCGGCGCTGAGGTCCAGCCGTCAGCGCGTGCGCTGCGGCGCGCCCGCCAGTGGTGTTCCTCGGCCAGCGTCCGACGGAGCATCCAGCGAGTCGGCGGCCGGCCGCGCCAGCGCACTCCGGAGGGAGCGGCTGAGAATTCTCCGGCAAGGTAAATTCTCGATGATACGAAGCGATACTCATCGGGTACTCGATGACGGCGTCACTCAGGTCGACGGCGGCGTATCGGAGGCGCAGTGTCACCGTAGAAGACCAGCGCGTCCGGTGGCATCGCAGGGCCGGTGCCGCCGCCTCGATGATCACGGGGCTTCCGAACGTCGCCCACGCTATGTCCAGCACGCCTCTGCACGTCAGAGGCCCTACCTGCGGCGCCTGCGGGAATGTCGCATAGGTGAACAGGGCGTCAGCGTCAAACGCCGCCCCTTCAAATCGAGCGCCGCCATCAAACTGCGTTGCATTGAACCAAGCGTCACCTCTAAAAGACGTACTGATGAACCACGAATTACCCTTGAAGGCCACGCCCCTGAATCGGGATACAGCTCCAAACTTCACCTTGCCGAACCAGGCGTTCCCGTGGAATATCGAACCGTCGAACGTGACATCGCAGCCGAACACGCACCTATTGAACGCGGCCCGACCACTGAAGGTTGATTCATCGAATGCGGCGTCACCGTCGAACTGCACACCGTCGAAGTCGGCCCTGTCGAACTCCGCCCCAGAGAACAAGGCACGGCCCAAGCGGGGACGGTCAGTCGTCGGGTCCGTGAGGGCCGAGAGCAGTTCGCCCAACAGCTCTCGGCTCAAGGCGGCACCCCGGTGGTCGATGTCGTCGCCAGGCCGAAGTCCAGCCAGATAAGCGGATCGGTCGACATCAGAGAGATGGGCTACGCATTCGTCGAACGGATCGACCCGACGCCCCCGGCAGCCCACGGGGTCAGAGTCGGGGGCGGCTCCGTGTCCGCAATGCGGCCAGCCCGGAGATGTCGCGGCGGTCATGAACAGATCACACCACGAGGGAACGAGCGCAGGAGCAACTTCCCTGCTGTACATGCTGTACCTCGCGCAACGAATCGGGGCCAAGCGCGAGCTGCGACGGGGGTCGCCCTCGGCGTGGCATCCCCGTCAATTACCCTCTCCATGAGGGCACCCCGGAAGTTCCGGCCGTCGGCCTCCGGTCGCGTTCGGTGAAGATGTTCGCGGCGGACGTACCGGCGCTTCCGTCCGGCCCGCGGAAGGAGTGTGAGCAGGGACCGTGACGTCGTCATCCTCCAAGCTGTACCGCAACAAGAAGCCCCTGCGAGAGATCGTCGGCGAGCACCTTCGTAACGGCATCTACGACGGCACGCTCCAGCCCGGCACCCGGCTCGTCGAGCAGGAGCTCGCGCAGCAGTACTCGGTGTCCCGGCTGCCCGTGCGTGAAGCCCTGCGCATCCTCCACAACGAGGGCCTCATCGAGCACCTCCCCACCCGCGGCATGGTCGTACGCACGCTGGACCGGCAGCAGGTGTCCGAGCTGTACGACATCCGTGAGGCGCTGGAGGTTCTGGCCTCGCGGCAGGCCGCCGAGCGGGTCGCCGAAGGTACACCGACCGATCTCGCCGCCACGATGAAGCGGGCCGGCGAGGCCGCCTGCGCCGGCGACACCGCGGCCGTGCACGCCGCCAACTCCAGCCTGCATGACGAGATCACCGCCCTGTCGGGGAACGTGACGCTCACCAAGATGCTGGAGCCCATCGTCGGGCGCGTCCAGTGGCTCCGCCACAAGATCGAGGACTTCCCCCGCATCCAGTCCGAGCACGAGGCGCTGGCCGAGGCGATCGCCGCCGGCGACCCCGAACGAGCCGCCACCGCGTCCCGGCATCACGTTCGCGCGTCCCGCGAGCGGACCATCAACTGGCTCTTCGGCTGAGCTGAGCTGAGCGAGTCGAGTCGGCATCACGACTTCGTAACCGGTCGGCTTCGTAACCGACCGACTTCGTGCGCCGTCGGTCACCCATCGACGTCGGTCACCCTTCCCCGTAACCCGCTCCCCTCGCGCAGCGCGCACCGTACCCGAGTGCGGCCCGCCGCGACACCCCTCGCGGGCGAACCGACACACCACACCCGCGCTTTCGCCACTTGGCTTGCCCACACGCCCAGTTGGCGGTCGGGGCCACACCACCTCGCGCCCAACTGCCCTCGGCAAAACGGTTCTTGACGACCCCTTGACTCCACCGTTGCCAGCAGATGAAACTTCCGCGTGTCAAAACTTGGGATCCCATTATTCGGGATCTTGCTCTGCTCGGGAAGGACGCGCATGGAAGCTCCACCGGTGGTTACGAAGACGGACGCCAGCCCGCGGCACCGTCAGTTGGAAGAGACGCTCGACCGGATCGGCGTCACGGGCGCGCACCGGCAGATCGGTGCCATGGTGCTGATGGGCGTGTTCTTCGACGCGCTGGAACAGAACGCGGTCGGCCTGGTGGGACCCGTACTGCAGGAATCGTGGGGCACCTCGGCCGCCGAGCTCGGCTTTTTGAACACCATCACCTTCACCGCCGCGGCTCTCGGCCGGCTCACCACCGGCATCGTCGGCGACAAGATGGGCCGCCGGGCCATGCTCACGGTGAACCTCTTGCTGTTCTCGCTCGGTGCGCTGATCTGCGCTTTCGCGCCTGTCTACTCCGTGGTGGCGATCGGCCGGTTCATCGTCGGCTTCGGTCTCGGCGGTGAGATCGCGATCGCCGTGACGATGATGAGCGAGTTCTTCGCGGCCCGGCACCGCGGCTCCGCCGTCGGGATCATCAACGTCACGGCGGGCGGCCTTGGCAATATGCTCGCGCCCGGATTCGGTGTCCTGGTCTTCACGATGTTCTCCGGACCGGACCGCTGGCGCTGGCTGTTCGGGCTGCTCGCGGTGCCCGCGCTGCTGGTGCTCTTCTACCGCCGGTTCGTGCCCGAGACGCCTCGCTACCTGCTGTCGAGAGGCAAGGTCGACGAGGCCAACCTGGTCCTCAACCGGCTCGCCTCCGGCAAGCTCCGCGGCGACCTCGGCGAGCCGAAGCGGTACATCACGGCGGTCGACAGCGGCGAAAAGGTCGTCCCCGAGCGCAACCGGCTGCGTGACGTCTTCGCCGGTGTGATGAGGCGGCGCACCATCTCCCTCGGCGTGGCCGTCTGCATGTCGTACGGCGCGCAGATCTCGATCCTGTCCCTGATGCCGACGATCCTGGTGGCCCAGGGCCACAGCATCACCAAGTCGCTGGTCTTCACGCTGGTCATGCAGTCCGGTTCGCTGGTCGGAGCGCTCGTCGCGTCCACCGCGGCGCGGTACATACCGCGCAAGATCGTCCTCACCGTGGCCGCCGCGCTGGGCTGCGCCGCTGCGTTCGCCTTCGGCTTCCTGGCGACCAACGTCGCGCTGATCCTGATCCTCGGTGCGGCCGTCAACTGCTGCATCATCACGCTGAACACGACGATCTGGATCTTCGCGCCCGAGCAATTCCCCACCCGCGTAAGGGCGTTCGGTACGTCGATCATCCTGGCCCTCGGCTCGCTCGCCGGCGGTCTGACGCCCCTCCTCGCCGGTGCCGCGTTCGACTCCTACGGCATGGCCGGAATGTTCACCCTGCTCGGCATCCTCTTCGTGGGCCTCGCCATCGCCGTACAGGTGCCGCCGGAGACGTTCGGGAAGTCCATGGAGGAGGGCCCGGAAACGGCATCGGTCGGCGCCGCGGGCAGTGCTGCGCCGGCGGGTGCGGCGGACGACACTTCGGAGAGCGGCAAGTGAGCGTCGTAGCACTGATCAATCCGAACACCTCTCGGCCCACGACCGACATGATGGCGGGGATCGCCCGGCGCACGCTGCGGCCGGAGGACGGGTTCGAGGTCCGCGGCGTCACCGTCGCCGAGGGGCCCTCGATGCTGGTCCAGGAGAACGTGCTGCGGGCCGCGGGTCCGCATGTGGTCGCCGCCGCACGGCAGTTGCTCTCGGGTCCCGACGGGGAGCGGATCGCCGCCCTGGTGGTCAGCGCGTTCGGCGATCCGGGGATCGAGCAACTGCGGGCCGTGGCACCGGTTCCCGTCGTCGGGATCGCCGAGGCCGCCATGGCGGAGGCGGCTGAAGGCGGTCGCCGCTTCGGGATCGCCACGACGACTCCCGGTCTCGCCCGAGCCATCGACGCACGTGTCGAACTGCTCGGCCACGCGTCCCAGTACACCGGCATACGGCTGACTCCCGGCGACCCGCACGAGTTGGCGGCCACCCCCGAGGTGATGCGCGAGCGCCTGGCCGAAGCGGTCGAGGCCTGCGTCACCGAGGACGGCGCCCAGGCAGTGATCATCGGCGGCGGCCCCCTGGGCGAGGCGGCCGAGGCCCTGCAGGGCCGCTTCCCGGTACCGGTCATCGGCCCGATCCCGGCGGCGTGCAGGGAAGTACGGCGAGTGCTGGCGGCCGCCTCCGTCGGAGGCGTCAAGGAGGCGGCCAGGCGCACTGCCTGACGTGGTGTCAGCGGGCGAACGGTTCCGCATCACCGCACCTACGGTTCTGCCACCTGCGCCCAAAGGAGCAGGTGGCAGAAGCATGTGGGCCCTCCCCCGCAACCCGCACGAGGGAGGGCCCACCTAGGCACTCCGCGGCGCACCGAAACAGCACGCCGCTACCCGAGCGTCAGATGACGCCCTGGGCCAGCATCGCGTCGGCGACTCGCTCGAAGCCGGCGATGTTCGCGCCCGTCACGTAGTCGCCGGGGGCGCCGTAGCGCTCGGCGGTCTCGTGGCAGGTGGCGTGGATGTCGTTCATGATCCGGGCGAGCTCGCCCTCGACCCGCTCGGCCGTCCAGGACGTCCGGGCGTGGTTCTGCGCCATCTCGAGCGCGCTGACCGCGACGCCGCCCGCGTTGGCCGCCTTGCCGGGGCCGAACGCGACGCCCGCCTTCTGGAACAGGTGGACGGCCTCGGGGGTCGTCGGCATGTTGGCGCCCTCGGAGACGGCCTTCACGCCGTTGCGGATCAGGGCCGCGGCGTCCTTCTCGTCCAGCTCGTTCTGGGTCGCGGACGGCAGCGCGATGTCCGCCGGCACCTCCCAGACGCGCCCGCCGGGCACGAAGCGCGCCGAGGAGCCGCGGCGCTCCGCGTACGTGTCGACGCGGCCGCGCTCGACCTCCTTGATCTGCTTGAGCAGGTCGAGGTCGATGCCCTTCTCGTCCACGACGTAGCCGGACGAGTCGGAGCAGGTGATCGCGTTGGCGCCGAGGGCGGCCAGCTTCTCGATCGTGTAGATCGCGACGTTGCCGGAGCCGGAGACGACGGCCGTCTGGCCCTCCAGGTCCTCGCCGCGCTCGCGCAGCATGGCGGCCGCGAACAGCACGTTGCCGTAGCCGGTCGCCTCGGGACGGATGAGCGAGCCGCCCCAGCCGTTGCCCTTGCCGGTGAGGACGCCGGCCTCCCAGCGGTTGGTGATGCGGCGGTACTGGCCGAAGAGGTAGCCGATCTCACGGCCGCCGACGCCGATGTCACCGGCGGGGACATCGGTGTGCTCGCCGATGTGCCGGTACAGCTCGGTCATGAAGGACTGGCAGAACCGCATGACCTCGGCGTCGCTGCGCCCGTGCGGGTCGAAGTCACTGCCGCCCTTGCCGCCGCCGATGCCGAGGCCGGTCAGCGCGTTCTTGAAGATCTGCTCGAAGCCCAGGAACTTGATGACGCCCAGGTTCACCGACGGGTGGAAGCGCAGGCCGCCCTTGTACGGGCCGAGCGCGCTGTTGAACTCCACACGGAAACCGCGGTTGACGTGTACGCGGCCGTTGTCGTCCTGCCACGGCACCCGGAACATGACCTGGCGCTCGGGCTCGACAAGGCGCTCCACGAGTCCGGCCTGGCCGTACTCGGGGCGGGCGGCGAGCACCGGCGCGAGGGTCTCGAGGACCTCGTGGGCGGCCTGGTGGAACTCGGGCTGCGCGGGGTTGCGGTGTTCGATCTCCGCGAGGAGATCGTTCAGGATGGTCTGCGTCTCGGATCGAGTCGTCACAGAAGGCCTTTCTGGCGCGGCTTTCACCGGATCCGCTACGGGTGCGGCTCGCTCGGTTCCGGTCCACTGGTGGGTGCTACGGCGCCATTGCCGCACACGGGACACGCTAAGTGTTACGCGCATGTAAACCTGTGACCAGAGTCCCGGGCTCTGACTGCTCACGATGTGAGACCGCGGAGATCGTGTCGAGCGACCTCACGGCGACCGGCGTACGGGGTCCGGATTCATTCGTCCGGACCACCGTAGGCCTGCCGGGGACGGCGCGGAAGCCGCCATCAGGACAGTCCTCGGCCGACTGTCCGACCAGCAGTTTGACGCAGAACTGCCGTGCCTCACCAGCCCCTTCCGCCCTACGCTCACCGTCCGGCCGGCCCGCTTCGCTCCTGTGACGAGCCGGCTCCCGCACGCGTACCCGCCTGCCCCACGCCGATATCTTCGACGCCACGCGCGCGTCCAGGGACCACCTGGCCTTCGGATACGGCGTCCACTACTGCCTCGGCGCTCCCCTGGCCAAGATGGAGGCCGATGTCGCTCCGCGGGGGCTCTTCGAGGCGTTCCCAGGCCTCGAACTCGCCGTCCCTGTCGACCAGTTGAAGCCGCAGGAGACGTTCATCGTCAATGGCCACCAGGAACTGCCTGTCACCCTGACAAAAGCCTGATACCACGCAGAACGGCCGGGCCCCCAGGCCCGGCCGTTCGTTCAAACCGTTCAGACAGTCAGCTCAGCACTTGCCCGCAGGGCGGTCGCGCTTCACCAGGCTCGTCCAGCCCGTGGTGCCGTCGAGCCAGAGCACCCGCTTGCCGGTGTCGGCGGCCGGGAAGATCTGGTCGCCGCGGTTGCAGGAGACCCTCTGCGGGCCGCCCTTGCCGTCGGGGGCGAGCTGGTACAGCTTGGGCATCATCGCGTTGTCCCAGGCCGTCATCGGCGGCACCGCGGAGACGGTGACCGCGTCGTCGGAGGCGGTGAGCAGCTGCCCGTACAGGGCGCCGGCGCCGGACTCCGGGCTGATCGTGACCGGGGACGTACCGTCGACCGCCGCGCGCTCCACCGAGACGAGGCCCTGGTCGTCCGGGTTGGTGTCGCGCATCCAGAACACGCCCTTGTTCGTGACCGCGGTCTGGCCGATGTTCACGGTCTTCGCCGGGTCGCCCGGCATCAGGGCGCGCTTGCCGGTGGCGAGGTCCAGCGTCTCCACGCCCAGCTTGTACCCGTCGGTCTCGGGCCACATCTTGCCGTAGGCGATGACGCCGTCACGGACGGACGGCACCGCGGTGGCCATGTAGTAGCGGCCGCCGTCGACCCAAGTGCCCTGGCCCGTCTTCAGGTTGCGGTAGCCGACGTGCTGGTTCCCGTACGGGTCCGACTCGGTGAACACGGCGATGTCACCGTCGACGGCCAGCGAGGAGATGCCGGTCCAGGAGGAGTAGAACTCCTTCTCCGGGCCGCCCGCGAGAGGCCGCGACTTCAGGTGGATGGCGTCGTAGCCGAACTCGGCCCACACGACGGTCTTGCCGTCGGTGTCGGCGTACACGTTGTAGTTGCCGTTGTTGCCGCTGATCTGCTGCAGCGCGCCCTTGCGGTCGGTGGACCCGGCCCACACGGAGTACGGCTCGCTGCCGTCGTCGTTCGACTGCGAGACGGCGAACTTGCCGCCGCCCGCGCCGACTCCCGTGCCGGTGATGTTGACCTTGTCGATCAGGGTGTCGCTGTCGACGCCGAGCGCCTGCTCCCAGCCGGGCACGATGCCGTGGGCGGTGAACGCCTGCTTCACGATGTTGAGCTGAGGGCCCGAGACGCCCAGCTCCTGCGCGGCGGCGATGACCGCCTCACGGCCCTGGGTGAAGCCGTCGAGCGGGGTCATGTACGCGGAGAGCGCCCGGTACACGATCTTGTCGGCGAGCTCGGGGTTCAGGTTCTGGCGGATGTCCCAGAGCGACCCGGAGAAGATCGTGGAGTTGAGGTGGACGCCGCCGTTGTCGCCTCGGTAGGAGATGCCGACGAAGTCCTTCGACGTGGTGTGGCCGTCGTCGAGGTCGCGCAGCGCGCAGTCGCGCGGAGCGGTGTTCACGCACAGGCCCTCGCCGAGCAGCGACGCGTTCGGGTCGGACATGGAGATGCCGTTGGCCTCCACGTCGATGGCGTTGCCGAAGTAGTCGGCGAGCGCCTCGTTCATGGCGCCGGACTGGCCCGCGTAGACGAGGTTCGCGGTGTGCTCGACGACGCCGTGCGTCATCTCGTGGCCGACGACGTCGGTGCTGGCGGAGAAGGTGCGGTAGTTCCCGCCGCCCTTGCCGTACACCATCTTGGAGCCGTCCCAGAAGGCGTTGTCGTACGGCTGACCGCCCGAAGTGACGCCGACGAGGGAGCTGATGGAACCGCCGCGGCCGTCGAGGCTGTCGCGGCCGAAGTGCTTGCGGTAGAAGTCGTAGACCTGGCCCGCCGCCCAGTGCGCGTCGACCGCGCCCGCGTCGGTGGCGTCCTGCCCGAACTCCGGCGTGGCGGAGGAGAACGCCGCGATGCCGCTCGGCCAGCCGCCCAGCGCCTCACGGACGTCGTGACCGCGGGCGTCGTAGGTGGTCAGCGGGTTGCCGCTGGTGTCGGCCGTGCGGGCGTAGTCGATCATCTGGTACGTGCCGTCGTAGCCCTTGTACAGGTTCAGCTCGGCCGTCTTGCCGTTGTAGCGCGTGCCCTCGCCCTTGACGACCGGGGCCGCGGCGATCGCGGCCGCGTCGGGCGCCGTGCCCTGCGCCGCGCTTTGGGCGACGGCCTGCTGCTCCGGGGTGCCGAACGTCTTGAGCTTGCTGTACTGCAGCACCGGGAACCCGGAGTGCGCGTCGACGTACACCTCCTGGGCGACCGGTTCGCCGGTGACCGCGTCGGTGCCGGTGACGGTGATGTGCCGGGTCAGCACGCCCTTGCCCTGCGGCAGCACGGTCAGGCCGTGAGCCTCGCCGGCGAGCGTCGGCGTGCTCTGCGGCTTCTCGGCGGTGGCCTTTTCGGGCTTGCCGTCCGGGCGGGTCAGGCGCGCGCCGCCGGTCGAGGAGGCGGTCACCGCGGCGACGGCGCGGGCGATCGCGGTCTTCTCGGAGACGGCGGGCGTCGTGGTCTTCAGGTGGAGCGCGGTGAAGTAGCGGCCGGAGGTGCCGGTGACGGTGCGCTGACCGTCCTTCTTCTCCATCCGGACGACGTACTGGCCGCCGAGGACGTTCACGCCCCGGTACTTCTGCTGGAGGCGCACGGTCTCGTCGGCGCCCTCGCGCCGGCTGTCCACCGTGGTCAGGTCCCGCCCGGGGTCCGCGATGTGGTAGCGGCCCTTCTTGGCGGCGAGGTGCCCGCGGGCCGCGTCGGCGGCGCTGCCGGTGTCGGCGGCGGCTTCGTCGAGACCGGTGACGAGGGCGGGGGTTTCGGTGTCGGTGCCCGGCACGACGTCACCTGCGGCGGACCCGGCGGCCTGGGCGGCGGGCACCCCGGTGAGCAGGAGTCCGGCGGTGGCGAGCAGGGCGGCGACGCCGTACCCGAGGGATATCCGGGAGCCGGGCCCCCCGCCCGTTCTCCCTCTCCCCCTCTTTCTCGTTCTTGTCCTCGTCGTTACGGTCCTGCTCATACGCGACGAACTGCGCATGACGCTCCCCTCCTGTGCGGCGTGCGGTACGCAAAGTGCGGTTGTGCGGCGGCTGCGTGATCGATCGGGGCCATGCAATACGTGCGGCGGGTGGGGAACAATGCGTCTCACGTGCCTACTTGTGGACATGCACACTTGTGTGGCCCGGGCACGGGAGCGAGGATCGGGCCGTGAACAGGGCGGAAGTGGACGCGGAGTGGAGCACGCTGGGGCTCGGCCCCGACGAACTGCGGGTGTACGAGCATCTGCTGGGCGGCGGTGCGCCGGCCTCGCGGGCCGCGCTCGGCCGCACCCTGGGGATCACCCCGCGCCGGGTGACGGCGGCGCTCGACCGGCTCGCCGCGCACGGATTCACCACGCCGGGCAGCCCGTTGCCCAGCCCGGTCCCTCCGTCCTCCGCGCTGCGCACGCTGCTGCATACGCGCCAGGCCGAACTGCACCAGCGCTCCGCGGAGCTGGAACGGATGACGGCAGGCGCCGACCGGATCGCGGCCCGGCTGACGGGCGGGCTCCCGGGGGCGAGCGCGGGCGGCATCGAGACGGTCACCGGCCGCCGGGCGATCGCCGAGCGCGTGGCCTCGCTCGTCCTGACGGCCACGGACGAACTGACCCTGCTCGACCGCCCGCCGTACGCGGTCCGTTCGGCGGACGACGAGCCGGAACCTCTGGACCTGACCGCTCTCGTGCGCCGGGGCGTGAGCGTGCGCGTGGTCGTCGACCGTGAGGGTCTGGACTACCCGGGCCGCATCCGCTCGCTCAACGAGATGGCACGGGACGGGATCGACGTCCGCATCGGCACGGCGCTACCCACCAAGATGATCACCGTGGACCGGCGCGTGACGCTGCTGCCCCCGACGGACGTCGGCGACCCGACGGCCTCCGCGCTGGTCGTCGGCGACGCGCTGCTGCGCAACGCCCTGATCCCCCTCTTCGAAACGGTCTGGGAACGGGCGATGCCGGTCGCCCCGGACCGCCCGGACGAACTGACGGAGGAGGACCGGGAACTCCTGACGCTCCTGACGGCGGGCCTCAAGGACGAGGCCATAGCCCGCCGCCTCGGCGTCCACGTCCACACGGCCCGCCGCCGCATCAGCCGCCTCCTCCAGACCCTGAACGCGGAGACGCGCTTCCAGGCGGGGGTGCAGGCGTTGCGGCGGGGGTGGCTTACTACGTAGCGCGGGGGTGGCCTACCCCGTAGACGGCGCGAGGCAGGGAACCCGGCGGCGTTGCCGCTGGAGTTCCCTGCCTCGGGCGGGTGTGAGAGCTACTTGCCCGTGCCCGTCAGGTGCGCCGCCCACGGGTAGTAGACGTAGTCGAACGCCGCCGGGGCGCCCGTGATCTTGCTGCCGAGCCAGACGTCGTTCGTCAACTGGATGCCGTTGAACATCGGGTTCATCTCGTCGTGCAGCTTCGTCTCCATCTGGACGACCAGCTTGGAGCGGGCGGCCTCGTCCTTCGTGCCGACCGCCTTGGCGTAGAGGGCGTCGATGCCCTTGTAGCCGGACTGGTTGAAGGTGCCGCCGGTCACCGCGGTGAGGCCGAGCCAGTCGAGCGGGTTCGGGATGTTCGGCCAGAACTGCGTGTAGAGCAGGTCGGTGCCGCCGCGCGTGGCCGGGTCGTAGAGGTAGTTCGAGTAGCCGGTCGCCGGGACGACGTTGAGCTTGAACTTCAGGCCGATCTTGTCGGCCGCGTCCTTGATGCCGACGCCCAGCTGCTGCGTCTCCGCCTGCTGCGGGACCACCATGCTGATCTGCTTGGACTTCACGTCGGCCGGAACGCCGGCGAGCAGCTTCTTCGCCTCGTCGAGCTTCGGGGTGCCGTCGGTCTTGACCGAGTCGCCGTACTTGGTCAGGTCACCCTTCGCGAAGCCGTACACGGCCGGAACGGTCTGGAGCGAGGCGGGGGTGCCCTCACCGGCGTACACCTGCTTGCCGATGCCCTTCCAGTCGATGGCCATCTGGAGCGCCTTGCGTACGTCGGCGTTGCCCATCGCGCCCTTCTCGTTCGCGACCACGAGCGTGACGGCCAGCGGGGCGGGGCCCGAGTAGAGCTTGCCCGCCGACGACGCCCGCAGCTGGGATATGCCGGCCACCGGCGGACCGTACGTGCCGTCGATCTGGCCCGAGAGGAGGCCGGAGGTGATCGCGGAGTCGTCCGTCAGGAAGGTGAAGTCGATGTTCTTGACCTTCAGCGGCAGCGACTTGTTCCAGTAGCCGTCGTAGCGGGTCGCGCTGATCGACTGGCCCCGCGTCCACTTGGCGAACTTGTAGGGGCCGGTGCACATGACTCCGACGCCCGGCGTACCGACCTTCTTGCCGTGCTGCTCGTAGAACTTCTTCTGGACGACGACGCCGGCGTAGCTCGCCAGCTCGTCGTTGAAGAGGTAGTCGGGCTTCTTGAGCTTGACGGTCACTTCGTCGGCGCCCGTCTTCGCGACCGAGGCGACGTTCGCGTAGAGGTAGCCGTAGAAGCTCGACTTGGCCGTCATGTTGTGCTGCATACTCCACGCGACGTCGTCGGCGGTCATCGGCGAGCCGTCCCAGAAGGTGACGCCGCCGCGCAGCTTGTAGACCCAGGTCTTCGGGTCGGGGTTCGTGTACGACGCCGCCAGATTGGGCTTGATCTTGTAGTCGGGCGTCTGGGCGAACAGCGTCTCGCACATGTTCGAGTTGATCATGTTCGGCGTGTAGTCGGCCGACTGGAAGGGGTCGACGGTCTGCGGCTCGCCCTGGAAGACGTTCCAGGTGATCTTGTCGACCGAGCCCTTGCCCGTCGGGGTGAAGGTCGTCAGCGCGTCGGCGGACTTGTTCGCTCCGCCGCCGGACGTACCGCCGCCTCCGGAACCGGAGCAGCCGGCGAGCAGGAGAGTGGTCGCGGCGGCGACGGCGAGTGCCGACGCCCGTCCGCGAGAGGGGGGTGAGTACATGGCGCAACTCCTGGTCAGTGTCGGGCGGTGACGGTTTCGGGGTCCCACCCGCCGCGGGGGACGCTGTCGCGGAGCAGGCGGGTGTAGGGGTCCTGGGGGTTGTCGAGCACGTCGGCGGTGGGGCCTTGCTCGACGACGGCGCCGTGACGCATGACGATCGTGTCGTCGGTCACCTGCCGGATGACGGCGAGATCGTGGCTGATGAACAGGTAGCTCACGCCACGCCTGCGCCGGATGTCCGTGAGGAGATTGAGGATCTGGGCCTGGATCGAGACGTCCAGGGCGGACACGGCCTCGTCGAGGATGAGGATGTCCGGATCGGCGGCGAGCGCGCGGGCGATGGCGACGCGCTGGCGCTGCCCTCCGGAGAGCGACCTCGGCAGTGCGGCGAGCTGCCGGTCGTCGAGGCCGACGAGTTCGGCGAGTTCGCTCACACGCTTCCGGGTCTCGTCACGGCCGAGCTGGGAGTGGACGCCGACGACCTCGGCAAGGCAGTCGCCGACGCGCTGACGGCGGTCGAGCGAGGTGTACGGGTCCTGGAAGACGATCTGGATGTCCCGGCCGCGCTGGCGGCGGCTGCGTGCGGAGCGCGCCGGAAGCGTCCGGTCCTCGCCCCGGAACGTGATGCGGCCGCCGGAGGGGCGCTCCAGGCCGATGATCATCCGTGCGGTGGTCGTCTTGCCGGAGCCGGATTCGCCGACGATCCCGAGGGAGCCGCCGGGGGCCAGCGCGAAGCTCACGTCGGCGACCGCGGTCGCCTCGGCACGTCCGCGGCCGAACGTCTTGGTCAGGTGCTCGACCACGAGCAGGGGTTCGGTCATCGCTGGACCTCCTCGTTCGAAGCGGAGCCGATGTCGTGCGACGCGGAGGCGATCGAGTTCGGAGCGGAGTCGATCTCGTGCGACGCGGAGCCGATCGCGTTCGCAGCGGAGCCGACCTCGGCCGACGCAGAGCCGACCTCGGCCGACGCGGAGCCGATCTCGTGTGACGCGGAGCCGATCGAGTTCGCGGCAGAGCCGGTCTCGTCAGAAGCGGAGCCGACCGGCTCCTGCGGCGCCAACTGCCCGCGCAGGCCCGGCATTCGGACACACCGGGTCTGCGACGGGCCGATCCGCAGCAGGGGCGGCACCCCCGCCCGGCACTCCTCCTGCGCGAAGTGACAGCGCGGCGCGAACGCGCACCCGTCCGGCGCCTCGTACGCGGTGGTCGGGTGGCCGCTGATCGCGGGCAGCCGGTCGACGCGCCGGCCGATCTCGGGCCGTGCCTGCACCAGCGCGGCGGTGTACGGGTGGAGCGGGTCCTCGTGCAAGCGCACCGAGGCCTGGCGCTCCATGACCTGGCCGGCGTACAGGACGATCGTCTCGTCGCAGACGGCGCCGGCGAGTTCCAGGTCGTGCGTGATGAAGAGCATCGCCATGCCGTACTCGCGCTGCATCCGCCGCAGGATCGCCATCACCTCGGCCTGGGTGGTGACGTCGAGCGCGGTCGTCGGCTCGTCCGCGAGGATGAGCCGGGGCCGTGCGGCGACCGCGGCGGCGATCATCACGCGTTGCAGCAGACCGCCGGAGAGCTCGTGCGGGTACTGCCGAAGGCGGCGCTCCGGGTCCCCGATGCCGACCTCGGCGAGCAGCTCGGCCGCGCGCTTGCGGGCGGCGGCCTTCGGCATCCGGTCGTTGATCCGCATCGCCTCGGTGAGGAAGTCGCCGATCGTACGGACGGGGTTGGTGTACGCCCGTGCGTCCTGGAAGATCATCGCGACGTCCTTGGCCCGGTAGGAGCGCAGGGCGTCGGCACGCAGGTCGAACACCTCGGCACCGTCGAAGCGGACACCGCCTCGGACGTCGGCGCCGTCGGGCAGCAGCCGCGCAATAGTGCGTACGGTCATCGACTTGCCCGAGCCGGACTCGCCGACCAGGCCGAGCGTGCTCCCGCGGTCGAGCGAGAACGAGACGTCGCGCAGCACGGTGCGCAGCTCCCCCGCGACCGGCAACTGGACCGTCAGGTCCTCTACTTCGAGAAGTGCGTTCACGAGCGTGCCTCCCAGCGCTCCGTGAGCCGGTCGCCGAGCATGTTGACGGCGCCGACGGTGATGACGATGAGCGCGCTGGCGAACAGGGCTTCCTGCGGGTGCTGTTGGAGCACCCCGGCCATACCGGTGCCGACCATCGCGCCCCAGTCCGAGGTCGGCGGCTGGACGCCGAGTCCGATGAAGGAGAGGCCGGCGAGGTCCATCAGGGCGAAGCCGAAGGCGAGGGTGGCGTTGGCGACGATCAGCCCGCCCACGTTGAGCAGGATGTGCCCGAGCGCGATCCGCAGCCCGTTCACGCCCTGGACCTGGAGCGCCGCGATGTACGGCAGGTTGCGCTCCCGCAGCGCCGCGCTCCGCACGATGCGCGCGATGTAGGGGACGTACGCGATGGACAGTGCCACGACGGCGGCCGTCAGGCCGGAGCCGAACAGGGCGGTCGCGAGGATCGCGAGGAGCAGACCGGGGAAGGCGAAGACGGCGTCGACGACGCGCACCACCAGCTGGTCGAACCAGCCGCCGAACCACACGGCCGAGAGCGCGAGGACCGTACCGAGGAGCGTCGAGATCAGCACGACGAGGAACGGGCCGATCAGCGCCGTGCGGGAGCCGTGGATGAGACGCGAGAGAAGGTCGCGCCCGCTCGCGTCGGTTCCCAGCAGATGCGCGCCGCTCGAACCCTGGTACGCGCCGGAGAGGTCGACGGCGTTCGGGGCCTGCGGTGAGAGGAGCGGCGCGAGGACCGCACAGCAGACAACGAGTCCGATGAGCGTGAGCGCCACCCAGCCGGAGACGCCGACGCCTCCCGTGCCACGCTTCGTCCGCCGGCCGGTCTTCCGGACACCGATGCGGCGTACCGCCGCTGTTGCGCTCATGAGTCCTTCTTCCCGATCGACACGCGTGGGTCGAGCAGTGTGTAGGCGATGTCGATGAGGGTGTTCAGCACGATGAAGGCGGCGACGTACATGAGGCAGATGGCCTGTACGACGGGGAAGTCCTTCTGCTGGACCGAGCCGACGAGGAACTGGCCGAGCCCGCCGAGCTGGAAGACCTGTTCCACGACGACGCTTCCCGCGATCAGTCCCGCGATCGTGAGACCGGCGACGGTGAGGACCGGCATCGCGGCGTTGCGCATCACGTGTCTGCGGACGACGGCACCGCGCGGCAGTCCGCGGCTGATCGCCGTCTGCACGTGATCGGCGGACAGCTCCGCGCGGACGGCGGTCTGGGCGAGTCGCGCGACGAACGCGACGGACGCGAGCGCGAGCGCGATCGACGGAAGGACCATGTGGTAGATCGCGTCGAGGCCCGAACCGCCTGAGCCGAACACCGGGAACCACTCCAACTGGACGGCGAACACGACGATCAGGACGACCGCTCCGACGAAGGTCGGCACCGCCATGACACCGGTCGCGGCGGTCATGGCCGACCGGGACAGCCAACCGGGCTTCAGACCGGCGAGCGTGCCGATGGCCAGACCGAGCACCAGGACGATCGCCGCCGCCATGAGGACGAGCAGCGTGGTCACCGAGGCACGGCTGCCGACCAGCGACGACACGGGCTGGTTGTAGATGATCGAGGTGCCGAAGTCGCCGTGCAGCACACCGCCCAGCCACCTCAGATACTGCTGCCAGATCGAGTCGTCGAGGTGGTACTCGGCCTTGATCGCGGCGATCGCCTCGGGGGTCATGGTGCGGCCGTGCGTGAGATAGGTGAGCGGGCTGCCCGGCGCCGCGTAGAGCGCTCCGAAGACGACCAGGCTCGCGATGAACAGGGTCACCACAAGGCCTGTGATGCGAACGGCGACGAACCGCGCTATCGCCCCGCCGGGCCGCCGCTTCGCCTTGGCCTGCCCGGTGGGCACGGGTGCCGACATGGTCACGTCGCTCATCGGTTCACCGCCGGTTCCATGGAATGAACCACGCGGCCGCCCACGACCGTCCGCAGCACGCGCGTGTCGAGCAACTCCTCCAGCGGCCTGGCGAAGATGTCCCGGTCGAGCACGATGAAGTCCGCGTACAGCCCTTCGGCGATACGGCCGTGCAAGTGCTCGGAGCGACTCGCCCAGGCGGCGTCACGCGTGGCGTGCACGATCGCGTCGGCCAGCGGCAGGGCGTAGTGCGCGAGGTTGGCGGGCAGCGACGGGTCCAGTGCGGAGCGCCGGGTCGCCGCGATGAACATGTTGGGCAGCGGCGCATGGGGCGAGGTGGGCGAGTCGGTGCCGAGCACGAGGGTCGCCCCGGCGTCGGTCATCTCGGGCCAGGGGAAGCCGCGTTCGACCCGTTCGTCGTCGCCGAGTACGCGTCGCCAGTTCTCCTGGATGGCCGGATCGGCGTGCACGGGCTGCATACTCGCGGTGATGCCGAGTGCCGCGAGCCGGTCGATGTCGGCGGGGTCGACGACTTCGAGGTGTTCGATGCGGTGGCGGCGCTCCTTCGGGCCGTTGAGCCTGACCGCGTGCTCGACGGCGCCGATCGCGACCCGGATCGCCTCGTCGCCGATGGCGTGCATGGCGACCTGGAGGCCGGCGGCGTCGGCGGCGGCCACCACGGGGGCGAGTTCGGCGAGACTCCAGATCGGGTCGGCGTTCGTGCCGTCCACGTAGGGCTTCCCGAGCGACGCTGTGCACCCGTCGACGGTGCCGTCGACCATGACCTTGATGCCGGTGACGCGCAGGAACGGGGTCGCGTGGTGGGCGGCGAGTTCGACGGCGCGCTCGACCTGGGCGAGGTTCGCGCTCTGGTCGCCGGTGGGCTGGACGCGCCAGAACGCGCCGATACGCGTCGTCAGGGCGCCCGCCGCGTCGGCACGGCGCATCGCCGCGTAGTCGTCCTCGCCCAGCGCCATCTCGGTCGACCCGACGACCCCGGACTCGGCGTACGCCGCGAGGGCGACCGCGAGGGCCTGGTCACGGTCGGCGTCGGTGGTGAACCCGTCGAGCACCGGCCACACGAGGTGGTGCATCGCGGTCTCGTCGACCAGGCCGGTGGCCGCGCCGCTCTCGTCCCGGTGGACCGTTCCGCCGGGCGGTGAGGCCGTGGTGTCGTCGATGCCCGCTTCGGCGAGGGCCGCCGAGTTCAGCCAGATCGAGTGGAAGTCGTAGGCCTGCGCGTAGACGGGCCGGTCGGCGACCACTGCGTCGAGCATTCCTCGGTCGGGCTGGCCGCCGGGTATATCGCCGTGCTTCCACCCGGTGGCGAGGACGCGGGGCGCGTGGGGGTTCTCCTGCGCCCATGTCCGGATGCGCCGCTGGATCTCCTGCACGGTGTCGGCGCCCCAGAGGTCGACCTGGGCGGCCGCTTCGCCGGTGCCGACCACGTGCGCGTGGCCGTCGACGAATCCGGGGAGGACGGTCGCGCCTTCGAGGTCGTGGACCAGGGCGTCCGGTCCGGCCACACGTGCCGCGGTGGCGTCGTCGCCGACGTAGGCGAGCCGGTCGCCCACGACCACGAGCGAGTCGGCCCAGGTGCGCCGGTCCGAGGTGAAGATGCGGGCGTTGCGGTAGAGGTGGGGCTTGGTCACGTCGTTGTCCATCGGGTTCCTCAGAACTGGTCGAGACCCTCGCGGGCCGCGGTGTCGGGGTTGCCCGCCCGGTGCTGGAGGGCGAAGCCGGGGAGGTCGAGGGAGGCCGTGAGCAACGTGCTCCACTGCTCGTGGCCCGGCCGGGACGCGTCGGCTCGGACGCACACGACCGCGTCGGCACCCTCGCCGCCGCAGAAGGCGGCCGCGCGCTCCGGAGCGGAGCGGCCGGTCATGGCGCCGAGCACCCCGCGTGCGTGGAGGTAGCGCTCGGCCGACACCGATTCCGGGCTGCTGGTGTCGCCGTCGGCGAGGCCGGGGTCGAGAAAGTGGTTCGTGTGGACGACCCAGCCGTCGGCGTCGGGTTCCACCACAGCGATTCCGGACGGCGACATCTCGATGGACGCCGCCGCGGCCCGGCCGTCCCGGTAGGTCGCGACGGTCAGGACGGTGGACGCGCTGAGGGTCGCGGAGGCGGCAATGTCGCGGGCCTCCCCCACCGTCGTCGCCTCCTCCAGGACGCGACGCGCCACGGCGTGGACGGGTACGCCACCGGTGGCCTGGTCGGAACGGTGGTGAAGGATGTTGAAGTGCAGGCCGAGACCGGCGTCGTTCACCCCGATCTTCGCGGCCGTGCCGAATTCGGTGAAGAGCTTCACCCTGCGCCCTATTCCGGTCACGAGGGACAGCAGGAGACCGTCCGGGGTGAGCGCGTCGTGCCAGTCCCAGGTCTGGATCGTCTCGGGCGGGCCGCCGGCGGGCGGTGCGTACACGGCGGTCGTGCACTCGCCCTTCCCGGGTGCGGCGGCGAGCACCTCGGTCCGTGCGCCGACAGCCGCCACCTGCCAGGGCTCGAGCCCCGATGCCTCGGCGATCGCGTCGGACTCCACGGCCGGCCCCGGGTACCAGGCGCGCAAGGCGTCATGGCTGTGGGCGACGATGTCGCGGACGGTCGCCTCCGGGATGCCCAGAACCGCGAAATGCGCCAGGTAGCGGGCGCTGATGTCACGCACCTGATCCGCGTATCGCGTGCCGATCTCGCGGCCCCGCTCATGGGGGTCGGTGGTGGTCGTACGAAGTGTGTGCAGCTTCATCGTGTTGCTCTTCGACCTTTGCTTGTGAGGCCAGTCACAGTGAGAAGTGGGCGACACGTTAAGTGGGTAAAACGTTTAATACAACGGTCTTGTTCATCTCGTTTTCCGCTCCCTGTGACGCCCCGGACCGCGCCGTCCGACAGCCGGCCCGGCAGCCGGTCCGGCACCGGGCCGGGCAGTATGAGGCGGCGGTCCGGCATCGGGGCCGGGCAGCATGAGGCGCCGGAAAGTACGGACCGAGGAGGTCGCCATGGCCCGACCGAAGGGCGTCACCATTCGCGACGTCGCGCAGCGCGCGGGTGTCTCTGTCGCGGCGGTCTCGATGGCGCTCAACGACACCGGGACGCTCAGCGCGGCCACCCGGCTGCGCATCCGGGCCGTCGCCGAGGAGCTGGACTACGAGGCGGACGCCTTCGCGCGCGGACTGCGGCGTTCATCGGTCGGAGTGATCGGGCTCGTCATGCGCTCACTGGACGCGCTGGGCGAGTACACGCCGCGGGGTGTCGACGTGTTCACCCGCTACATCGGCGCGGTCTCGGCGCAGGCGATGGACCGCGGGCTCAGCGTGATGCTCGTACCGGACCTGACGAAGCGTCCGACACCACCCATGGCACTGTCGCTCGACGGCTACATCGTGACGATGCCTCATATGGACGACCCGGTGGTCGCCCTCCTCGAACGGCGCGGCATCCCGTACGTGACGCTGGGGCGCGACCCGAGCCGCCCGGACTTCACCGACTGGGCGACCGAGAACGACATCGCGAGCTTCCGGCGCATCTACGACCACTTCGCCGCCGGCGGCGCCCGGTCGATCGCCCTGTTGCGCGGAACTGATCGCAACGCGTGGAACATCGACAGCGAGGCGACGTACCGCGAATGGTGCGAGAGCGCCGGGTTCACACCGCGCGTCTACATGTCGGCCGAGCGCGAGGGCGAGGAGGGCGGCGAGCGCATGGCGCACGCGATCGTGGATGACGCGATCCCCGACGCGATCCTGTGCCACACGGGCCGTCAGGCGGCCGGCGTACTGGCGGGCCTCACGGCACGCGGCATCGCGGTACCGGACCGCACGATGCTCGCCGCGGCCTCCGACTCCGAACACACCCGGCACAGCAGGCCGGCCATCTCGGCGGTCGAACTCCACGCGGAGGAAACGACGTTGGCGCTGCTCGACCTGCTCCAGGCCCGCATCGCGGGCGAGCCGAGCCAGGGGCCGGTCCTGACGACGGATCGGTTCCGGGTACGGGCGTCTTCGCGGAGGACGCAGTCGAACGCGTGACGCTCACCGAGTGGCCCTCGTGGTCAACCCAGGTGCTCCTGAACTGAGTTGCGCCCCCATTGCGACTTGGAACAGATCCCATCCGGCTCTGGAGGCTGCCGTCGATGCCCGGAAGCACTCGCTCCAGCGCCCGAGCGCACGGAGGTCAGCCTCCGGGCAGGAGCGGGTGGCCTTGGTCCCCGAGTAGTCCTTTCCCGCCGCTTCTTCAAATCTTGGCAGCAGGTCGGCTCGGCACGTCAGCCTCGCGCAGACACGGCCACTCACCGGACCTGCTGGGCGCTGGCACGGGCCCGCTTCTGTTCCCGTCCGTGTCCTGCCGAACCGCGCCCTGACGTACCCATGGGCTCGCACCGGTGGGAGCAGAATCGCGTACTGATCCGCCCGGAACCGTTCAGCGTACGCGGAACGATTGCCCGTTCAGACCGAACCTCAGCGTTCGTAGTTGTGCATCACATGCTTCGTCCGGGAGTAGTCGTCGAGGGCGTACAGCGACAGGTCACGGCCGTAGCCGGAGCCCTTGAAGCCGCCCCAGGGGACCTCGTTGGCCAGGACGAGGTGGGAGTTGACCCAGACCGTGCCGAAGTCGAGGCGGGCGGCGACCGTGTGGGTGCGGCGTGCGTTCTCCGTCCAGACGGAGGCCGCGAGGCCGAAGGAGACGTCGTTGGCGCGGCGGATCGCCTCGTCCTCGTCGGTGAAGGTCTCGACGGTGACGACCGGGCCGAAGACCTCTTCGCGCGCGATGTCCGCTCCTTCGGGTACGTCGACGAGGACCGTGGGGGCGACGAAGTAGCCCGGGCCTTCGAGCGCGGTCCCGCCGGTCGCGGCGCGGATGCCCTTCTGCTCCGCCCGGTGGAGGTGGTCGAGGACGCGTTCGTAGTGGGCCTTGGAGACCAGTGAGCCCATCTCGACCTCCTCACCGGCGCGCGGGTCACCGACCGTGATCTCCTCGACCTCACGGACGATTTCGGCCACGAAGCGGTCGGCGACGGAGGCGTGCACCAGGACCCGGCAGGCGGCCCCGCACTCCTGGCCGGAGTTCCAGAAGCCGGCGTTCCGCAGTGCGGCCGCGGCGGCCTTCAGGTCGGCGTCCTCGAAGACGACGACCGGGGCCTTGCCGCCGAGTTCGAGGTGGACCCGCTTGAGGGATTCGGCAGCCGCACGGGCGACCGCGCGCCCGCTGCCCACCGATCCGGTCAGCGCGATCATCGCCACGTCCGCGTGTTCCGCGAGGCGGGCGCCGACCACCGGGCCGCGGCCGGTGACCACGTTCAGGACGCCCGGCGGCAGCAGGTCGGAGACGAGCTCAGCGAACTTCAGTGTGGTCAGCGGTGTCTGCTCGGAGGGCTTGAGCACCACGGTGTTGCCCGCGGCGAGAATGGGCGCCAGCTTCCAAACGGCCATCAGCAGCGGGTAGTTCCACGGCGTGACGACTCCGACGACGCCGAGCGGCTCGCGAAGGATCACGGACAGGTGGTGTTCGGCGTACTCGCCGGCCGCCATGGAGGTGGTCGCGCGCAGGGCGCCGGCCATGAACCGGAACGTGTCGATACTGCTCTCCACGTCGTCCCGGGCCACCGTCAGCGGCTTTCCGGCGTTCGCCGCTTCGAGCCTGACCAGGGCGTCCGCATTGGCGGCCAGCCGGTCGGCGATCCTCAGCAGCACCGCGGCCCGTTCGCGCGGCACCACCCTGCCCCACCGCTCCCGCGCGGCGTCGGCCGCGGCGACCGCACGGTCCACGTCGTCCGCGGTGCCTTCCGGAACACGGGCGATGACGGCCTCCGTACACGGGTCGACGACCTCGGTGTACTGCTCGGCGGGGGCCTCAAGGAAACGGCCGTCGATGAAGTGGCGGAACGGCGGCAGATCGCCTTCGCGGAGGAGCGGCGTCGTGCCTTCGCTGCGCAGAACGTGCTGGGTCATGGGAGAAGGTTCCTTACGTCGTGTCGCGGGGCCGTGCCCGTCACTTGTGGAGGTCGAGCGCCTTGAGCTCGGCGGCGATCCGGGCACGGGTCCCGCCGTCCACGGCACGCAGCGGCTCGCGCGGCTCGCCCACCGGCAGGCCGAGCTCCTGAAGGGCGGCCCGCACGGCCTGGATGAACGGCGCGGTCATCAAGGTGTCCATCAGCGGGTAGATCCGGTCCCACACCTCGCGGGCGCCCTTGAGGTCGCCGGAGGCCAACGCCCGGTGCACGGCGACGAGTTCGGCGGGCATGATGTTGGCGCTGCCCGCCATCACACCGGCCGCGCCCTCGGCGACGGCGGCAAGGAGCAGCGAGTCCCAGCCGACGAACGTCGAGATGACGTCGCGGTGGTGGTGGATGAGCTGCCCGGCCTGCGCCATGTCGGCGCTGGTGTCCTTGATGTAGCGGATGTTCTCGCACGAGCGGGCCAGTCGGCCGACCGTGTCCGGGTCGAGGTTGACGCCCGTGGCGCCCGGCAGGTTGTAGAGCATGACGGGCACGGACACGGAGTCGGCGACGGTACGCAGGTAGGTGAGCGTCTCGTCCATGGTCAGCGCCTCGTAGTACGGGGCCACGACCATCAGTACGTCCGCGCCGGCGGACTCGGCGTGCTTCGACAGTGCCACGGCCTCGCGGGTGGCGACGGCGCCGGTCTGGGCGACCACGGGGACGCGGCCGGCCGCCTGGTCGACGACGGTCTCGACGAGGTGCCGCCGCTCGTCGCCGGTCATGGCCGCGAACTCGCCGGTGGAGCCGCAGGCTACGACGCCGTCCACGCCGCCGTCGATGCTGCGGTCGACGAGGAGGCGCAGCACCTTGTCGTCGATGGAACCGTCGGCCGCGAAGGGGGTGGCGAGGGCGGTGAGGATGCCGCTGAGCTTCTCGGTCATGGCGTAACTCCTGTACGTAGAAGGGGTGTTGATGTGTTCAGACGACGGAGAGGGAGCGGTGCGCTGTCTGTCGGTCGGTGGCCAGGATGCTGCGGGCCTCGTGCGCCGCGGTCAGGCCGGAGGAGATCGCGGTCTCGGTGTAGAGGGTGCCGAGGTAGTCACCGGCCAGGAACACACGTCCACTGCGGCGCATGAGCGCGGGCTGCAGCTTGGCGCGGCCGGGGAAGCAGTACGGCGCTCCGGTCGGGAAGCGCTGGACCTCGGCCTCGACGACGTGGTCGGGGAAGCCGGGCAGAACCTGGTCGAGGTCCTCGAGATAGGTGCGGCGGATGGTGTCGTCGTCCTGTTCGAGGAGGCGGCGCGCGAGGGTGCCGGGCGAGAAGGTCATGAGGCTGGAGCCGGGTGCCCGCTCCTGCTCGTGGCCGCGGACGATGTTGGACATGTTGAGGACGACGTTCATGGAGCGCTTCGGGGTGGCGATGCCGTAGGCGTCGTCCCACTGCTGCCGCCCGGTCTCGTCCGACAGGAACGCGGCGCTGACGTACGGCCCGTAGACGACCTTGCCGAGGGCTTCGCGCACGTCCGGGTCGAGGTCGACGGCGACGCGGTGGGAGACCGTCGCCGGGGTGGCGAGGACCACGGTGCGTGCCTCCACCTCCCGCTCGACGTCGTTCTCGCGGTAGCGGACCACCACGGAGTCCTTCTTGTGCACGATCTCGTCCACGTGTGCGCCGAGGTGCAGATCGTCGCCGAGCGAGGCGGCGATCGACTCGGTCAGGGTCGAGGGGCCGCCGAGGATCACCTGCGTCAGTCCGCCGCCGATGTTCCACACAAGGCTGAAGTAGCCGACGCCGGCCCCGGCCGAGAGCTGGTCGATGTCGGCGGCCGAGCGCGTGACCGTGGGCTCGAACAGAGCCTGGGTGTCCGGGTGGACGTCGCCGATGAAGTCCTTGAACGACCGGTCGTTCATGAACTCGTAGATGCGCTGCTGGCGTTCGGCCGCGTTCTCGCCGCGGCGCTGCCCCACTATGCGGGCGTAACGCGCCACCCGCAGCGCGACCTTGGCGCCCGTGGTCATCATGCCGACGCGGGCCTGCCACGCCATGGGGATGCGGAACGGGTACGTCTCCACCCGGCCCTTGATGATGGTTCTGCCGTTCATCGACAGGCCGGACAGGGAGCCCGGCACCGGGGCCCATTCGACGCCCGTGTTGTTCATCAGCCAGCTCGTGGCGGAGTTGCCGCCCGCGTAGACGTGACCGCCCCAGTTGAGGAAGTACTGACCGCGACGCTCGGAGCGGATCCTGCCGCCGACACGGTCCCCTGCCTCCAGCAGCATCGTGTCGAAGTGCCGCAGCCGCCACGCGGCGGACAGGCCGGCGATACCGCCGCCGACGATGACCACGTCCTTCATGACTGGTTCCTGTTCTCGATGGGGCCGGTCGCCTCGGTGAACCGCGCGAGCTCGACGGGCCCGTGAAAGGGAAGCCGCACACGAACGCCGGATGCCGGGCGCCAAGACGCATTACGCGCCGGAGGTGTGTGGGGCTGACAGCCAGACTAGGATGTGATCACAGATCACACAATAGGTCGCGGGGTACCGGCCGAGAGTCCGGACAACCCCCGCCACCCCCACACCCGGCTGTTTAGGATGCGCACGTGGATACGTCGAAACGCTTGGAACCGGCCCTGTCGATGGCCGACCGTGTGTACGCGGTACTGCACGAGTCGATCATGAGCGGAGAGTTCCCGGTCGGTTACCGCCTGCGTATCCGCGACCTCGCCGCCCTGGTCGGCACGAGCGAGATGCCGGTCCGCGAGGCGATTCGGCGCCTGGAAGAGGCAGGGTTCGCCGAGCGCGTCCCGCACCGGGGGTCCGTCGTGAAGGGCCTGGATCTCGGCGAGTTGATCCACGCCTACGACGTACGCCTCCTGGTCGAGGTCGAGGCCACGCGGCTCGGCGCCGCACGCATCACCACGGAAGACATCGCCCGTATGCGCGACGGCCTGGAACAGATGCGGCGGGCCGTCACCGACGGCGACGTGATGGCCTACCTCGACCGTGACGAGGACCTGCTCGCCGTCCTGTACGAAGCCTCCGGCAACCCGGTCCTCGTGAACACCGTGCGCACGCTGTGGGGCCAGTGCCGCGCCTACAAGACCGTCGGCGCGCGCGCCGCCCTCGACAAGCCCGGCGACGACGCGCTCTGGCGGCACCAGGAGCGCCTGGTGACGGCGGTGGAGGCGGGGGACGCCGAGGCGGCGGCAGCCGTGACGCGCGAATCGCTCGCCAGCGCCACGGACCGCATCAAGGCGCAGCTGAAGGAACGTCAGCTGCAGAAGTAGCCGGGGCGAGCACCCGTGCGCGCTCGCCCCGGACTTCAGACTCGGCCGGGCTCCTTGAGTGCGGCCGGCTGTGCGAGCCAGTAGTCGGCCCCTTCGATGCCGAGCCGGTCCGGTGCGAAGACCGGGTCGAGCCCGTCGCGCCGCTGCCGGTCGTAGTCCCTGATGACCTTGCGGACCACGGGAGTCAGCAGCAGGACACAGCCCATGTTGAGCCAGCCGAGGATGCCGTAGCCGATGTCGCCGGCCGCCCACATGGTGTCGGCCGAGACGGCGGTCCCGGTGAAGGCGATGCCCAGCGTGCCGACCTTGACCAGCGCCTCCCACACCTTGCTGCGCCGCTCGCCGAGCAGGAACACGAGGTTCGTCTGGGCCACGTAGAAGAAGAACACCATCGAGATGAAGGCGAACATCGTCACGGCCACCGCGACGAACCCCGAACCCCAGCCCGGCAGGCTGGAGTCGATGGCCTCCTGCATGTAGTTGGGGCCCGCGACCGCACCCGGCACGTTCTGGACGAGGAAGCCGCCGGCCGGGTCGGTGACGTTGTACGCGCCCGTGACCACGAGGAGCAGGCCGCTCGCCGTGCAGATCAGCAGGATGTCGATGTAGATGCTGAAGGCCTGGATGATGCCCTGCTTGCCGGGGTGCGAGACGGTGGCGGCGGCAGCGGCGAAGGTGCCCTCGCCCAGACCGGTGGCGGAGGCGAACACGGCCCGGCGTACGCCCCAGGCCACCGCGTAGCCGACGATGCCGCCGAACAGCTGGTCCTTGCCCATGGCGCTGGAGACGATGAGCAGCAGCGCGTGCGGCACCTTCGTCGCGTTCAGGGCGATGATCACGAGTGCGCTCAGGATGTAGAGCAGGGCGACGAAGGGGACGACGGCCTCGACGACCTTCACGATCCGGCGCGTACCGCCCACGATGACGAGGCCGAGGACCGCGGCGACCACGACACCGGTCACGGGACCGTTCACCCCGAAGGCCAGCTTGGCGCTGGAGGCGATGTTGTTGGCCTGGATGCCGGGGAAGACGAAGCCGTAGCCGATCAGCGTCGCGACCGCGACGACGGTGGCGAGCCAGGGGGCCTTGAGCCCGTACTTGATGTAGTACGGCATTCCGCCACGGTCCTCGTCCTGTACCCGGCGCTTGTAGACCTGCGCGAGGACGGACTCGGCGTACGCGCAGGTGGAGCCGAGCAGTGCGGTGATCACCATCCAGAGCAGGGCGCCGGGGCCGCCGGCGGCGACGGCGGTCGCGACGCCGGCGATGGACCCGACGCCGATCCGGCTGGACAGGGACAGCGCGAGGGTCTGGAGCGAGGTCAGTCCTCCCTCCCCCGCCTCGCCCGTGCGCAGGTGCCGCAGCATGTCGGGGAAGCGACGGAATTGGACGCCCTTGGTGAGCAGCGTGAACAGCACGCCGATCCCGAGGGCGACGTAGGCCAGCGGATTCCAGATCCAGCCGCTGATCGCGGACAGCATTTCCATGGCGGTGTCTCCAGTGGCTCGGTGACACCCGTCCCTGGAAGACGGGCGGAACTCTACGCGGTGACACGTCCCACGGGAACCCTTGTGTGATCTGTGATCACATATTACTGTTCTGGCCACCCCGGGGTCATCGAGCCGTGCCGGCCCGCCACCCACCTGACACCCGTCCCTGCCGACCGCGCACGGCCGGCCACCCCTTGGGGTCTTTGGAATTGCCGAACGCCCTGGTTGGGGCCGGAAGCTTCCCCCATGCTCTCTTCAGTCCCCCTCGCATACCTGTGGCTCATGGCAGCCATCGCCACCGCCATCAGCACCTTCGCCGTGATCAAGGCTTGGCCGCAGGCGCCGGCCCGGCTCCGGATACTCTTCCCCCTGCTCACGTCCGCCGGCGGTGGCGGCATGGCCCTGGAGTTCCACTTGCGCGGCTACTCGCCGGCCGGCGGGCTCACCATGTATGCGTTCGGCCTCATCGGGTGCACTGTGGGAGCCACCCCTCTCGTCAGAGCCATCAACCGGCAGTTCGCCGAAACGAACGGAGTAGCTCCCAAGGGCGGATTCAAAACACCTCGCCGGCAGGCCGCCTTCCTTGCCGTCTGTCTGACCGTCTCCCTCTTCGCGGCGTCCATAGTGACCGACTAGGGCGTGTCCGGCGGACGTTGCATCAGTGGAGCATCGGCGTCGCCCGCTCGCCCGACGAGTTGGAGACCCCGGGCAGGACATCCCACTGCGGCATCGGGTGAGGCCGAGAAAGGGCACAGCGTGAACCAGGACCCCGCTCAGGACGAGGCCGACGTGACGATGGCTGTCGCGATCCATGGAGTGCTGCGCGAGCACCCGTGGATCGGGCAGGTCAGCGCGGACCACGATCTGGACGAGGACCTGTTCAGCCTGGCGGTGAAGCGGGCAGCGGCCTACGGCTTCAGCTCAACCCGCTTCAGCGCCGGCGCCGAGCTCGGCGGACAACGGTGGGCGCACGCCGACGCCGGCGGTGACTGGTCGCAAGACGGGCGAGAGCGGCAACTCGCCTGGCTGACCGTGTATCCCGCGACCGGGCTGCGCCATCAGCAGTTGCCCGTCCTGCCGATGACCCGTGTCCTGGTCGACGCCCTGCGCCGGGTGGGCACCTTGGAATTCACGGGCCTGTCCGTCAGCGCACCTCTACGGCTCGCCGCAGACGCCCGGTTCGATCTCGTCGGCGACGCCGCCTGGTACGCGCTGGCCGCACCCGACGCCCGTACCCGCGTACTAGTCACCGTGAACGGTGTGGCAGCCACGGCGCAGCACCTGTGCGAGCAGGCCCACGAACGCGGACACGGCCTCCTCAAGCTGGACCACGCCCCGAACGGCCTCGGCAGCCGGAATCCCGAGAGCGGCGCGCCGACGCGGCCCACTTTCGTCTGCGACGTCCCGGAGTGGACACCGGATGCCGCGGCCTGGCTTGCCGCAGTCTTCGTCGACTCCCTACGCGCCACCGGCGTACGGGGGACGGCCGAGATCGAGGTCACGCGCTTCAGCCACTGAAGGCGGCGGGTTGCCCCGAAGGCCGTGACCCGCCGGATACACCCATCACCACGCCCGCGGCGACGGCAAATCCGGCCACGCCCATGCGTCCACGCATGAGTCCCCCACTCCTTTGCACGTCGTTTCGCTCCCAGCACCCTCGGCGTCACGCCAGTGAATTCAGCAACTCGCCAAAAGAGCCGGGAAATCAAGTGGGGGCAAAGATAAGAATCAAGACGACCGCCATGTCAAGCGCACGGCCAATTTATGACAAACGATCCGCACCAATCACCACAAGAAAATGGATTACCCCCTTCCACTAAAATTACGGGCAAGTCAGGCATATTCGCACCTTCGCACTTGACGCGCCATCATTTCCGGCTCCATAGTCCGTTCACGTCAAAGTCGCAGGTGGTTCAGGCCCCACGCACACCGAGCACCCAAAAGGGCTGCTGGGCGGGTGCAAACCGGCAAACACGGCACACACACCTGCGCTGAATGTGGAGAGCGAGAGAACATTCCGTGAGATGCCCGTGAGTGCGCTTCACCGTATGCGCGGCCTTGATCATGTGGCTGATCACCCTCGACACGGGGATCAGTTCGGCAGCCGGCCGCAGGATTCAGGCCGGGCCGCCTGGTCCCGCTATTTCGCGGACCGCGGATACGCCGCCTCCTCCGTCGATTATCGGCTGAAATTCGACGCTACCCGGCCCGCTCCGCGCACGGACGCCATCTCCACGATCGACTGGGACCAGGGCAAACACCGCCGAGTTCGACATCGCCCCGGAGCGCCTCATCGTCCTCGGCTCATCCGCATGTGGCCAGATCACGACATGCAGTGGATCGCCGACCACGTCTGAACGGCCCCTGTGAACAGCCCCTGATCTCCACGGGTAACCACAACAGTCCCCCCCTCCTCTCCCCCAGTAATCCGCGCCCCCCACGCGTCAACTCCCCTGTGCCAGAAAGGCCGTTTCGGCATGACGTCCCGCCTCTCGTCCCTCGGTGAACGCCTCCTGCCCGCCCGCGTCCGGCGGGAGCGTGCCGCCGAACGTCTGGCCGCTCGGCAGACGGCCGAAGAGGACGCGGCCCGCGCGGCGCGTGCAGAAAAGCTCGCCGCCAGGCGCACCGCGCTGCTCGCCCAGGACCCCGACCTGCGCGAGATATCCGGCCCCGAGCGGACCTACTTTGGGCGTCGCGTCCGTACCCTCGCGGACGCCGATGCGCGCGGCCGCAACCTCACCCTGGTGACCGACGCCCTGGAGCACGCGGGCATCGACCACTTCCTCGTGCCCGGTCGCTCGCCCCTGCGTCATGTCGTCGGTGTCCGTTTCGCCGACCGCAAAGCGTTCCTCACGGCGCTGCGCGCGCTCTACGCCACCACCGCCCTGTACGCGCTCAAGCCGAGCAGCGACCGCTGGCCCTCCGACGCCGCGCTGTACGCGGACGGCGCCCTGCCCACCGCGCTCAAGCGCCAGGAGGTCATCCGCTTCGGCGAGATCCTGCTCGGCCCCGACGACCAGGTGCTCGCCGATCTCACCCAGGGATGCGACGTCGAGTTCTGGCGTGACGGCGCGGACCTTCTCGCCGACGCTGCCGAGACCGAGGCCTCCGACGCCAGGACCGCCGAACGCCTCGCCGCCCTACGCGTTCAGGCCCCCGAGGACGTCCTGGCCCACGCCCTCATCGCGCCCCGCCCCAACACGGTCTCCGACGTGCTGCCCGCCGACGCCCTCGTGCCCGCGACACTCTCCGTGTCCGGCCGCACCCACCCCACCTGGGACGCCTTCCGGCAGCCGAGGATCGACGCGGTCGACTTCCCCGTAGACGCCGTCTACACCTGGGTCGACGGTGACGACCCCGTACTCACCGCCGCCCGCGACAGCCACCGTCCCCCGACCGGCGAGGCTCCGCGTATCCACGCCCGCGAGACCGGCCCGTCCCGCTACACCAGCCGCGACGAACTCCGGTACTCCCTACGCTCGTTGCAGATGTACGCCCCGTTCATCCGCAACATCTACATCGTGACCGACGGTCAGACTCCCGCCTGGCTGAACACCTCGGCACCCGGCATCCAGGTCGTCGACCACAAGGACATCTTCACCGACCTCAGCGCACTCCCGGTCTTCAACTCCCACGCCATCGAAACCCAGTTGCACCACATCGACGGCCTGTCCGAGCGCTACCTCTACTTCAACGACGACCTCTTCCTGGGCCGCCCGATCACCGCCGGCCACTTCTTCCACGGCAACGGCATCGCCAAGCTCCCCTTCTCCCCCGCCCAACTCGGCCTCGGCGCACCCCATCCAGACGACCCGGCCCCCAACTCCGCCGGGAAGAACGTCCGCGCCCTCCTTCAGAACACCCACCACCGCTTCACCACAAGCAAGTTCATGCACACCCCGCAGCCGCAGATCCAGGCCGTGCTGCGGGACCTGGAGCGCCTCTTCCCCGAGGACCTGGACCGCACCAGCCGCTCCAAGTTCCGGTCCGTCACCGACATCGCGACCACCGCGTCACTGCACCACCATCACGCCTACCTCACCGGCCGAGCCGTCCCCGGCAAGTACCGGCTCCGCTATGTCGACGTGGCCCTTCCCGACGCCCAGGAGAAGATGGCGGGCCTGACCGACGAGCGCGCCTTCGACTTCTTCTGCCTGAACGACGTCAACACACCGGCGGACCGGCAGGACCGCATCGCCGAGGAAGTCCACACCTTCCTCGAGGCCTACTTCCCCTTCCCCAGCCGTTGGGAGATCGGCTGACCTGCGGGACGGCGGCGGCCGCCAATAACATGAGCAGTGCTCACGTTCGTCGTCCCGAATGGGATGATGCAAGCGTGAATCAAGACCGCACCGCAGGGACGCCTCGCCGGCTGCCGGTCCAGAAGCGCAGCGTCGAGCGCTTCGAACGGCTGCTTGACGCCTGCGCCGAACTCCTGGACGAGGCCGGCTATGCCGCGCTGACCACCAAGGAGGTGGCGCGCCGAGCCGAGGTGCCCATCGGCACCCTCTACCAGTTCTTCTCCGACAAGGAGGGGCTGATCGGCGCGCTCGCCGCCCGCAACCTGGAGTCGTTTCTCCAGCGGGTCACGGCCCGCCTCGAGCGCGAAGCACCCGATGGCATCTCGGGCATCGTGGAGGTGACCGTCGACGAGTTCGTCGCCATGCGCCGGACGATCACCGGGTTCGGCGTGGTCGACTTCGGTGCGGTGGGCCAGGACCAGATCCTGGAGCCGCCCCTGGACAACAACACGGCCGTCGCCGGACGCCTGCGCGCGCTGACCGCCTCCCTGACCGGCGTCCCGGACGACGCCGAGCTGGACATCGCCGTGCTGGTGGCCCTGGAGTGCGCGGACGGCGTGCTGAAGCTGGCCTTCCGCACGGATCCGCAAGGCGATCCCCAGCTCATCGCCGAGTGCAAACGCGTCCTCAACAGTTATCTGAACGACCGGATCCGGCCGCTCGCGAGACCTTGAAGTCAGCGCGAGCGGCCGGACGGCCTGTGCGAGCGGCCAGGCGGCCAGTGAGATCGGCCGGACGGCCGATGCCTCAGCGGCCGTAGACACCGACCTCGCGGAGTGAGTAGCCCCACTTGGTGCCGCGTTCAAGGCCCTTGATCCGTACGTAGCGTGCCTCGGTCCGGGCGAACCGTGCCGTGTCCAGGCCGCCGTCACCCGTGGTCGTGGACCACACCGTCTTCCAGTTCTCGCGGTCCGTCGACAACTCGACGCGGTACGACTTCCCGTACGCCTTCTCCCAGTCGAGAGTGACGCGCGAGACCGGCTGCGCGGATCCGAGGTCGATGCGCAGCCACTGGTCGTTGCTCCACTCGCTGGCCCAGCGGGTGCCGGTGTCGCCGTCCACCGCCTTGCCCGGCTTGAAGCTGACGGCCGGGTTCCACCACTCCGACGAGGACGCCCAGGCGCCCGCGCCCAGGGCGAGGTTCTTGGCGGGCTCGTACTTCTCGGTGTTCCCCCAGGTGCGGAGGTAGGACTCGGCTCCCGTGAAGAGGTCGTCGACGACGCTCTGGCCGCCGACGTTCCGGATGTCCTGGATCCAGTCCGGGACCATGCCGTAGTGCGCGCCGCCGTCGGTGTTGAAGTCCCAGGTGCGCTGACCGGTGACCTGCTTGTCGATCACCGAACCGCCGTCCACGCTGCGGAAGGGGTACTTCACCGGGTTCGGGGCGTCCTTGCCGCGCGGGGCCGGCCAGCCTCCGACACCGTTCATGTCGGTGCCGTAGCCGTAGCCGACCTTGTACTTCTCGCGCAGCTCCTTGGTGCGTGCGGCCTCGCCGACGAATCCCTGGGAGCCGCCCATGTACTGGGCGGCGAACCCGCCGAGCTTGTAGAGGCGCTCGGTCCAGCCCAGGTCCATCCAGCTGTGCGAGGAGATGACGCCCGGGTACCGCTCGGACTCGAGGATGTCGAGCGACTGGCCCACGGCCTTGACGCTCATGTGGTCGAGCTCCAGCATCATGTGACGCTTCATCATGCCGCGCACCGCGTACGCGCCCAGGTCGGTGAGCCCGCGCGTGTTGCACCGCGCACCCGAGGCGTACGTGGGGACTTCCTCGCCCTTCGGCAGTCGCTTCTCCGCCTCCGGCGCCGGTGCGTTGCCGATGGGGTTGTCGTGCTGCGGTCCGCGGCACGGCTCCGTCTTCCAGTACGTGCCGGTCGACAGGAACTGGCCCACGTTGATGGCCGTACCGAGCGCGCCCGAGTCGTAGCGCACCCCGCACAGGGCGTTGTCGAACTTGTGGCACAGGAACATGCTGCTGACGCCGAGCTTCTTGAGCTCGTCCAGGCCGCGGTCGATGTCTGCCTTGCTGCACTGTGCGATGTCGAAGATCTGCTTGCAGCCGAACGGCTCCGAGGTCTCGACGCCCATGACGACGGCCAGCTTGCCCTGCTCGATGACCTTCCGGGCCTGCGCGCTGTCCGTGACGATCCGGAACCAGCCCTTGCCCGGACCGCCGTACATCTTGTCGATGAAGGCCTGCATCTCGTACGTCTTCTTCGCCTCGAGACGGATGGCGGTCATCTCGTCACAGGTGCGGTCCTTGAAGAAGTAGATCGAGCAGATCACGCCGTTGGTGACCAGGTCGTTGACCAGCACGCGCTGTCCGCCGCGCCAGGCCCGCTCGATCCAGGCGTAGTAGTTCTGCTGGTGGGTCAGCGAGTCGTGGGCGGGCCAGTCCTTGAACGTCGGCCAGCCGACGGGGTCGTGCTTGCCGTTCCCCTTGGTGATCATGTCGAAGATGGCGAACGTGCCGTCGGGGTAGTGCTCGGGGCAGTCCTTGAGCGCGTCGGCGACGCCCTGCTCGGAGAACGGCTTGCCGCAGATCAGCCGGCCGCCGAAGCCCTCGTTGGACATGATGTGGTCGTGGGCGTCGACGAAGCCCCGGACGCGGCCCTTGGAGTCGGTGCCCTTGAAGGGCTCGCCCGTGACGCCGATCTGCGAGTCGGGCACGGGCCGCGCGGACGGGTCCCACCAGTGGGACTGCGCCGCGGAACTGGGCGTCGGGCCGAGCACCAGAGCGGTCAGAGCGAGAAGGAGCGACACGACCGTGAACGATCGGAGTCTGCGGCGCAAAGGTTGAACGATGGCCATCGCGTGAATCCTAAAAGTGAGCAGGGCTCATGTTCTGCCCTACGTTAGGGACGCGAGCCCCCGCCGCCAAGCCCTTGGGGGCATTCAGGTTGGGGAAGTTACTCGGCAGTTGCGCGGCAATTCACGCGGCCTTGGCCAGGGTTGATCGCATTTCGGCGCAACAAGCAACCAGCCCCGACCGATATCCCCTAGGACCGCAACGTCTCCGAAGGCGACTCCCCGAACTGCTGGCGGTACGCGAGCGAGAAGCGGCCCGGGTGCAGGAAGCCCCAGCGGCAGGCGACGTTGGTGACGGTCGTGGCGCCCGGGTCGGAGGACAGGAGTTCCTTGCGTACGCGGTCCAGGCGGACTTCGCGCAGGTACGCGAGCGGTGTCGTGTCGAGGTGCCGGCGGAAGCCTTCCTGGAGGGCCCGTACGCCGACGCCGACGCATTCCGCGATCTCGCCGACCGTGAGCGGCTCGGCGGCGTGGCCCTCGATGATCTCCATGGCGCGGCGGACCGCGGGCGGTGCGACGCGCGGCTGCTCGCCGAGGAGCGCCGGCGTGTAGTTGTTGGGCTGGGCCATCAACAGCTGGGTCATGAGCAGTGATTCGAGCTGCTGGGTCACGATGGGCCGGCTTGTCATGCCGTCAGGCCCCTCCGCCTCGCGGCGCATGAGGTCGACGATGTTCAGCCAGGAGCGGGAGCCCGGTGCGGTGAGGTCCATACCGAGCGAGAAGGAGATCGGGCGGCGGACGGTGCGCCCGAGCAGACTGCCCAAGTGCGATTCCAGGGATGATCGGTCGAACCACACGATCAGTTGCGGATTGCCCTCGCCCCACCGCATGTCCAGCTTTCCGGTCGGGGAAGGGACGGAGGCGAGTTCGGGGGAGGAAATGATCTCCTCGCGGCCGCACTTGATTTCCGCGTATCCGGCGAGCGGGATCTGGACGAGGAAAAAGCTCTCCAGGTCACCCGGCGTGATCCGGACCTCTGTTCCGTAATCGAGGTAATACAGACCCGTCCGGTCAAAGGGCACGCCGTGCAGCCGGGCGTCGAGCCTCGCCGAGCGCTGCGTGATGCGCAACTCGTGCGGACAGAAGGCTCGGGCGACCTCGGCCCGCGCCTCCCAGATGTCCGATGTGTGAAACCGCTGGTGATTTGCGAGGGGAGGCTGTTCAGCGGGCATGTGAACCTCCACCGCCGAGATGCGCGATCAGGACAGTAACCCGCGTGATTCGGATAGCAAAGATGATCTTTCCATACCAAGGTGGATCCCCGGCCGCCTCGAGAAGGAACCAGGGATTTAACGATGCAGGGAGTGCCGGGCCGGACCGCGCTCGTCACCGGAGCGGAGCCAGGCCCAGCGGGCAGTCCATGGTATGCGCGCTGCGTGAGCCGTGGGCACTGCGTGTGCTGCGTGTGCCGCGCGTGCTGCGTGTGCCGCGCGCGACCGGTGGGGAGACGGCCGCCGAGGGCGTACCCCCGCGCGGCTCGGCGCCCTTGCTTCCGCCGCACCGGCTCACCGAGTCGGTCGAACTCGCCGAATCGGCCGGGCCCGTCGAGTCGGCAGGGCTCACCGAATCGGCCAGGCCCAGGCCCCCTTTAGCCGGCCGGGCGCCCCGGGATCTCCCCCGGTCCCATGGGTGACCCCGGCGCGAACGGCAAGCAGGGTGGCAACGGCGACTACCACTTCAACAACGGCAACGCCCACTGATCGCGTTCGACAACGGCAACGCCCACTG
>NZ_JBEYYB010000027.1:0-42755 GCF_040645335.1 Streptomyces sp. NPDC046821
TCCCTCCAGCCCTGCGGGCCTCCGGTCACCAGGTCGCGCTCCCAGCGCCTCCCTCACCACTACAGAATGCAGCCAGACTGACCCCCTGTCAAGCCGCGCGGCGGAGTTGAGTGAGCGTCACGAAACGTGAGTATGCTCGGTTGCTGGCTGCGCTGAGTGGTCTATTCCACTAGTGAGCGCCTGAAGGGGTGGCTTCGAGCGGAAGGTGTTCAGTATTTGCCATAGGAAGTGAGTTGAATATCTCCTCGGATTGTGCCTGCTTATGCCGGTCAATCATCGACAGGAAAGGCGTTGCTGATTCTGTATTCGGCGCGCTCAGGAACTCTTGGAATGGCGGGAGAAAAACGCATGTGGGAATCACCGCTCAGCCGGGCTGAGGACGCCAAGCGCCGACGGGATATCGGCGCGGAGGTCGGCGCCCTGATCGAGGGGCACGGCGCGCTCACCGGTGCGCCCTGGTATCCGTCGCGGGCCGGGGACCGGCTCACGGTCACGCTGGGGGCCACCCAGCGAGCGCCGCAGTGGACGGACGCGTACGAGGTGGTCTGGGACGCCGAGCACGGGCGCGTGCTGCGGGCCCTGGGGTGTGAGGGGGCCGAGGACTCGGCGGGCGGCTGGTACGCGGGTCCGCCGGAGCTGTACGGCAGCGACCCTGTCGAGCAGCCGTGGATGGAAGCCGGCCCCGACTGGCTCACGCTCGTACGGGGCGGGCGGGTCGTGCATCAGGGGCGCCATGCGGCCGTGCCCTCCCCGGTGCCCGAGAAGCTGGCGCCGGTCGACTCGTTCGTGTTCGACGCGCTCCAGTTCATCCCCCTGCACGCCAACGGGGAGCACGTCACCGAGCGGGCGCTGAACATGTCGGTGCACGGGCAGGTGCTCTACGTGCCCGACCCCGCCGCGCGGTGGACGGCATTGAGGACGACAGCCACCGTCTCGGCGAGCGGCACCGGCGGGGCGCTACCGGGTCCTGGCCATGCGGACCGATGAGGCACACCCGGGGCCGCAGGCGAGGACGTCCGCCACGCCTGCGAAGACGCGTGTGGTGCCGTGGCCCGGTCGGGAGTGAGCTGCTGTGGGTTTCCGGCGAAGGGTGCAGAACCATCTGACTTGGTTTGTGACGCACTTTAAAGATCTGCACTCTTCGTGGAGGCCGAACACAGCGACTTCCTGGTGCAACAGGGCCGGGAGCCCCAACCATCTGACTTGGTTCGCGACGTACTTTAAAGCTTTCGGCGTGTCCGGCCCCGCTGGCGCTGTCAGCCCAGGATGATCAGCGCATGAGTGTGGAGTTGCCCGTGGTGCAGTGGGACGAGTTGTGGCTGCCGTTGCGGCCATACGCAACGAATCGACTGCAGGAGGGGATCCGGCGGGAACAGCGGCCGGTGGCGATGACGCGTCGGTACGTGGAGGCCAACCCGTCGGCGGTGAGCAACCTTCTCGTCGTGGATGTAGACCACGCGGACGCAGTGCTGCGGGCGGTGTCGTCGGTAGGGTCGCATCCGCTGCCCAACGCGGTCGTGGAGAACCCGGCAAACGGGCATGCTCATGCCGTGTGGGCCCTGTCTGAGGCGGTGACACGGACCGAGTACGCCCGGCGCAAGCCCCTGGCGTACGCCGCCGCTGTCACCGAGGGGCTGCGCAGAGCACTGGAGGGGGACGCGGCGTACTCGGGGCTGATGACGAAGAATCCTCTGCACACCGACTGGAGCACCGAGTGGCTCCACGGCGGTCTCCACACGCTTGGCAGCCTGGAGGAGGCGCTGGGCAGCCACATGCCGCCGGCGCGCTGGCGGGAGACTAAGCGTTTCCGCACCAACATCACCGGTCTGGGACGCAACTGCTCGATCTTCGAGACGGCCCGAACCTGGGCATACCGCGAGGTCCGCCACCACTTCGGCAGCCCCGACACCCTGCATACGGCCATCCACGCGGAAGTACACACCCGCAACGCCGAGTTCACCGAGCCGCTGCCGACGGGGGAGGCGCGTGCAATCGCCAACAGCATCCACCGGTGGATCACGACCCGGTCGAGGATGTGGAAGGACGGCGCTGCCGTCTACGAGGCCACCTTCGTCGCCATCCAGTCCGCCCGCGGCAAGAAGAGCGGAAAGACGCGCGCTACGCGCCGGGACGAGCGCACCACCGCCATGCTCGAGTACATGAGGGGGACGTCGTGACACAGCACCCCAGGCGTGAGCGCCGCACCGCGACGGCCCGTGAGCTTGCGGACCGGTTCGGAGTCTCCCCGCGGACGGTGATGCGCATGATCTCCGAGGAACGCGCCGCGTACGAGGGCCGGTCCCGGCAGCGTCGGGACCGGATCGTCGACCTGCACCGGCAGGGCCTGAAAGGGTACGAGATCGCGCGCGAGCTGTCCGTGACCGCCGGTCTGGTGTCCATCCGGCTCAGGGAAGCCCGCTCGGCCGGTGTCGACCTCACCCGCTACACGGCCACCGGTGAAGGAAACAGGGAAACCCGCACGTGAGTAGACACGGCGAGGAGCGCTCATGCCCGGCTAACGGCGCCTCGGGCCCCGGAGATACGAAGCGTGACGAGACGACGTGACGGTCCCGGGCGTGCTTCGGGAAGAAGTCCGTCATACGAGGTCAGCAGCCGCCTCGCCCCGTCCGCACCTGTCACCGACCGGGAGCTGGAACTCGCCGAGGTACTGATGCGCGAATTCGCGGGTGTCGAAGTCGGCCAGCTCCGGGACGAATACCGTCACGCACTTGAGCAGCTGGTCGAGGCGAAGGTGTCCGGCGGCGAGCTGGCCGCGCCGCCGGAGCCCGGGCCGTCGGTGGACTTGATGGCCGCGCTGGAGGAGTCGGTGCGAGCCGCACGCGCGCACCAAGGCGACTGAGTGGCTGGCGGGATCAGTGGCCCCGGTCCCACGGGATCGGATACGAGACGCTCGGCGTCGGCCGAGGCGCCGGGTTGTGCCACCCCGGGAACTTCACCGGGTACACGGCGGTCGGGCGAGGCCGGGGCGCCTCTTTCCCGGAGCCCTCCGCACTGCCGGCACCACTGGTGCCGGCGAAGCCGACGACCACCAGGGCGATGATGCTCAGGAGGCTCATCTCCCGCCGCGCGCCGGCCGCCCACCGCGAGTGCGCCCGGACCTTCGTGCCGTCCGCGCGTACGTACTCCTTCACGTGCACCACTGGCTGCTCCCCCGTCCAGACCCCGATGCGCCCTCGCGCACGGGACCCACCAGGAAAGCAGCTGCCACTGACAGCACGTCAGGAGCCGTTGCCCTCAAGGGCCAGATCCGGCCGCGGTCAGAGCCTCCGCGCCCGCCGCGCCTGACCTCACAGGAGACACCGGGAAGTGGCGCGTGGTCGAACTAATATCGGGCTGTGGCCACAGATTTCCCCAGCGATCTCCTCACCGCCCGGCGCGACCTCGACGCCGCGTACGCCGCCCTCGCGGCACTGTCCCGGACGCTGCCCTGGTCTGTGGAGCCTGACGCGAATGGCATCTCCCCGACCGGCCACGGCCCCCACGACATCGCGCGGCCGTCGACCACGGGCTACACGGAGCAGGAAGCCGCCGAGGTCGCTCGATTCAGGGCGGATGTCATGCGCCTCGCCACGCTCGTGACCGGACACGCCTACTGGAGCAGCCTTTCCGGCCCAGAGCTGGTCGAGGCTCGCATGGGCCTGATCAGCGCTGCGAAGGTGCCTGCCAGGCTGCCCGACGTCGCGGCATAGGCCCGTGCTCTGGTCGGAGTACTGCTGCTGTTGCGAGTTGTTGTCTCACCAGCCGGTGGGCGGCATCGGGTCGCCTGCTTTGTAGGCGGCGCAGCGGGTGCAGGTCGGCTTCCGGCAGGTTTCTTCGTCGGCGTTGCGGCGGTACTCGGTGCAGTGGCGGGCTTCCCAGCGGTAGGGGACGGCGTCCGCGGCGGCCTGCGCGGCTCGGCGGGCGTCCTCCAGGGCGAGGGGGTCATTGGGGGTGTCGAGCAGCTTCAGGGCCCGGTGCAGTGCCTCGCGGGCGGCCTGGACGTCGGGGGTGCGGCGGGTCGGGGGAAGAAGGGGCACGGTGCGGCTCCGGTGTCAGAGGTCGAGGACGGCGCGCAGTGCTGCGTCCACGCGGGTCATTACGGCAGGGGCTACCGCGCCTCGGAGGGTGGCATCGGTGAAGCGCGTCGAGCGGAGTTGCTGGAGGTTGACGGCGACGGCGGTGGACGGGACCGGGGTGTCGATGACGACCGACATCGCCGTATCGGGGTAGCGGCCCGGGGGGTGCAGCACGATCGCGAGGACGGCTCCGTACGCCTCGTCCAGGCCGGTCAGGGAGACCACCAGGACGTCACGGCCATCGGGTGCGGGCAGGGTCCAGATCTCGCCGCGCTTGAGCTCTGACGTCACAGGGCGTCGCCCTCGCCGGCCAGGTCCTGGCCCAGGCCGAGCGCGGCGAGCTGGTGGCCGGCGTCGAGGGTCGCGGCGCGGCGCGCGGCGCGGACGATGTAGGCGTTCACGCTCAGGCCGGCCGCCTTCGCGGCCTGACGGATCGAGGGGGCGATCTCGTCGGGGACTCGGAGCGTCATCGGGGTAATCGACATGACACCAGACTAGACACCAAATGTGGTGTCGTCAGGCGGTGTCGCAGATCGAGTCGGCAAGGCTTGCGCTCTGGTAACGGCGACGGCCGACAGCGGGGTACGGCGATCCGGCCGCTCTACTCCTCTTCCGGCTCCGCGTCGCCGATGGCCACGCGCAGATCGTGCATGTACCGCTGGACGTCGGTCACGGCGACCTCGGCACGGCCAAGGGCCTGACGGACGCCGGCCACGTCACCCTCGCGGAACCGAAGGTTGGCGGCGAACGTGTCCGACGCGGCCACGATGGCCGCTGACGCGGCCGACTGGCCTGGCAGCGTTTCGTCCTCGTCGAGCCCCAGGAGCTGCACCCCGGTGCGGTAGAGCCGGTTGACCAGCACGTTGGTCGACACCCCAGAGTCCGGGCTCACCACCTCCGTCCAGCCGAGCAGCACTTCGCCCTCGTCCTCGTCAAAGCCCAACCGGGTCGCCGCGGTGGTCTCCGACTCCACCGTGGCCAGGAGGCACCCGAGCAACCGCAGGCGGTCCTCGTCCTGCGGGCCCTCGGGCCGCGTCTCCGGGTCGAACAGCGGCTCCGCCCCCAACGCCACCAAGGCCCGGTAGACCTGGTCTGTGCTCACCGGGTGAGGGCTGCTGATGCTCATATCCCCAGCATCACCACACCGCCGTGCCGCGCCAACCAGGGCACGCCGATGCCCCCGCTTCCTGGCCTGTGACCAGGAGGCGGGGGCATCGGTGGGGTGTCAGGCGCTGATGCCGACGGAGGACACGTACGCGTAGGCGGCGTAGTCGCTGTCGAGGTCGGTGATGATGTCCTCCCAGATCTCATCCAGCGTGCTCTCGTCCTGGGCGGCCCAGGCGTCGACCAGGTCGGCCCACACGTACCGTACGACGATCGAGCGCTCCGAGACGTTGGCACGGGAGAAGCTTTCGGGGACGGCGGCCTGGTCGACGGGGTAGATCTCCATCCGCCGGCCCTGGCCGTCGTTGTCCAAGTGGCGCTTGAGCCAGCCGGAACGGATCAGGTTCTCCCGGCGGCGCGTCCAGTACGCGGAGTCGAGCCGGTCCAGGTTCGCTTTCGAGGGGCGGGACTTGCCCTTGAACCACGCCTTCATGGCGCGGTCACTGACGCCCTGCGCGCGCAGGGCCTCGCGGCCGGCCTTGCTGTCGAGGTAGCGCAGACGGGCATTCTGCCCGCGCTTCGAGCCGATAGGGGAAGCGATACCGGAGCTGTAGACGATCCGGTTCAGCTCCAGAATCAGAGCTTCGGCGCCCTTCATTCCGCGGGCGTTGTATTTCTGCCAGACGCCCCAGCGTGCCCACAGGCCCTCTGACCCCATTACTACTTACCCCCGAGCGTATAGGTGTTCTTCGCCTTCACCTGATTCAGGTCTCGGCCCTCCGGGAAAACCGGCCGCCAATCCCCGGCTACGTGCAATTCGTCGGTGCCCGACATCTGCACCACGGTCAATCCAGCGCCGTGGGCCTTGTACGCCTTGCGCCACAGGTTCGTGAACGCCTTCGAGCGGATAATGTGCATCCAGTCCGGGCGGCGAATTTCCGTGTTGGTACTGGATTCACCGATCGTGGACACGAACTTAGAATACATGGACTTCACGTACTCGACGGCGATTTCGTCACCTTCCTCGATAGCGGTTTTCCGCGATTCCGCGAGAGCGCGACGCAGCTTTTCGAGAAGGCTTTCCGTGCCGCCGGACAGCAGCGCTTTGTGGATGACGGGCTCCTCGCACAGGCCCCACTTCGCGCAGTCGAGCAGCAGGCGCACCAGGGAGTCAGGGACCCAGACGGGGCCGGGCTCCTTGCGGTTGCCGACCGGGTTGGGCAGGCCGTCGTGGTCCCACGCGGGCGGGGTGATCTGGTAGACGCCGGACCGCTTCGGATCGTGCATCCCGCTGGTATCTTCCACTAGCTTTCCGACCGGGAGCCAGCACTTGAACGCGGACAGATAGGCCGCATTCATGTCCAGGGCCGTAACCTCGATGGGTTCACCCTTCTTGGCCGCGTCGAAAGCGGGCTGGTTCCGCCACTTCGGACGCCCCTCCCAAATCTCGTCGGCGCCTTTCTGTGACTTCTTACGCAGAACATCGACGGTCGGCGGGAATTTCGAGTGCGCGTAGCGTCCACCAACCCTGGAGCGCTCGAACAGCGCCATGACGTCCGGGATCGCGGTCTTGATGAGCGCGGCCTGTGCCGCCTCCATGTCGCCCTGAGACCACGCCAGGACGTCCCGCACCCGGGACTCGATCTGATCGACGAGCGTCTCGGAGGCGTAGCCGGGAGCACGGCTCGCGGTGGCCGGCGCCTGGTCCATCGCGGTCGATACCGGGGCGGGGGCAGTCTCCTCGGACGATGCGGCGGCGGAGGCCGCGGTGGAGTCGACGGGCACCGACTCGTGCACCTCTGGAGCCGGTTGGACGTCCTCGGGTGCCGCCGGGGCGGGAGCTGCGGGCGCGGGGACGGCCTCGGGCGCGTGGTCCTGGTCGACGTCGTCGACGAGCGGCTCGGCCTCATCCAGGGCCTCGGCGCACTCCTCACTCGTCAAGTGCTGCCAGATTCCCTCCACTTCATCCGTGGCAGGCTGCCCGCACAGCACACACGGCCCGCTCAGGGCCTCACTGCGCGGCACCGACACAACCGCCGGAGCGGGGGCCGTGAGGGGTGCAGCGAGCGGAAGAGAGCCCTGGGCGCCATCGGCGAGCGCCGTCACGGCGTGGGTGGGGCCGGCCAGGAGATCGAGCACCCCGAAGCCGTAGTGCGCGGCCAGAAGATCGACATCCTGCAAGGTCCAGTGCTGCTTGCCGCCTTGCTTGCGCGATACCTGCGCCTGAGCCTGCCCGAGCGCTGCCGCGAGATCTTCCTGTCGCTCACCGGTCCGGCTCATCAGTGCCGACACCGTCAGCCGCAGCAGGTCTTCCGTACTCAGCGTCATAGATAACAACCTAGCACCTTTCATACTGTTTCCGTATGCACAATGCGAGTTCTGTTCGCTGAGACTTGGTGGCGAACGCGGCAGGCTCCTGGCGTTCGAGGCCGGACCGCGTTCAGCGCGGTCCGGCCTCGTGCGTGCAGGAGCGCCTCAGTGCCCGCTTGACGGGATGACGTGCGCTTCGGCGACCTGTGGGGGCTCGGGAGTGAAGGCGACCGTTCCGCCCATGTGGGTGATCGCGCGAGCCTGCCCCACCAGAGCGTTGAACCTGTTGTTGAGCTGCCGCGCGTCAGAGAGAAACCCGCCACTCGCCCAGCGCCGCTCCATCACCGCGATGGCGTCCGCGAGCCACTCGATCTCGTGGAGATACAGGGGGAGGCGGGCGCGCTGCGGGTCGGGTTGGACGACCGAGGCGGCGCCGGCGCGCTGATAGAGCGTCGCGACGACGTTGCGAACGGTGATCAGTTCCGGCCCGTAGTACGCGGGGCTCTCCCCCCAGCAGCGACGCAGCCGGTCCGCTTCGAGCAGCGCCTTTTCCAGCGCGGCGAGTTCACCGAGGTTGATCGCGATGACTTCCGGAGCGGCCGCGCTCGGGGCCGGGGCTGCCGGATTCCTGCGGAACATGAGTCCTCCTGAGTCGTCGCCGGGGCGCTGCTGCTCCACCCCAGTCGCCGGCGAACCCGACGACGACTCAACATTGCCTCATAGTGAGGCAATGTTCAAGAGGCTCACTCGCGGCACTTCACTGCGCCTTCAGGTCGGTGCGGGCGCCGCGGCCGGGCCGGGACGCTCGCGCCGCGAGGACATCCTCTCGGCGATAGATGGAGGCACCACCACGCCCGGGCTCACGGCCCACGGCACGTACGCCCCACCGCGACAGCGTCCTACGGGCGGAGTCGGTGGACGCGGCTCCGATGTACTCGGCCACCTCCGCGATCGTCCACGTGGTCGGCTCAGACTCGGACACGAACAGGTCTCCCTTCAGGTGGGGCGGCTCCCCGTCGGGCAGCCGCCCCACCACCTTGCTTCATTACGAGGCAAAGTGAAAGAGCAACCGACAGTAGGCCAGCCAGGCTGACCGCTTGTGGCCGTTCGAAGAGCACCTCAGATTCGTACAGCAAGTGGACTGTCAGGAAGGTCAACTCCTGACGGGCCACGGGACCGCAGGCCCGCTACGGGGGTACGGGCCTGCGGCATCTAGAGGCCGGCCGCGACTCGTTCAGCTCGTGTCCGAGTCACCGTGAGGCGCGTCGGATCGGTGGCCGGCCAGGGTTCACGTCCGGCTGCACGGAGCCAGGGAACGCCGCCTCGGATGTCCGTCACCACAGCGAGGATCTCGCCGTCTGTCACTTCGTCACCGACGCTTGGGCTACTCATACCAAGTCCGCCTTCGCTGCTGCCAGTCGTGCCCACACGCGCTTGCCCCAGTGTCGCGGCCCGACGCCTAAGAGGTCATACCCCCATTGCTCCGTGAGCACGTCCACCATGAGCAGCCCTCGGCCGGTGACGTCCTCGATGCCCGCCACCTTCAGGTGCGGTAGAACGCCTGGCGAGCGGTCGACGACGGCGAGATACACCCGGTCCTCGGCGGGGCGGTCGATGATGAGCCGAACGGCGCCAAGGCGAGCGTGTCGGACCGCGTTGGTGACCAGTTCGGACATGACCAGCTCGGCGGCCTCGGTCGCATCGTCCAGTCCCCAGGTGGCCAGGGAAACCCGGACCAGGCGCCGGGCCTCGGCCACGGTCTCCGGCTCGCGGGCCATCGTCACGTTGTAGCCGGGGTGTCCGATCCTGCGGGGGTGTACTGCGGGCACGGGACTCATCGCCGCCCCTCGATCCACAGGCCGCGCGGGGCCACGCGGAGCGTGCGACGCCGTACGAGGCGCTGCGCCTGGAGGCGCCTCTCGTGGGCGACGAGGTACGGCCGGACGAGCCCGAGCGCCTCACCGCAAAGCGCGGGCACCGGGGCGGACGGGGCCGGCCGATGCCCACCAGGGAGCGCGCCCGAGGCACTGTGGCGTCCGGCGGCGGAGGGCAGAAGCCTCCGCAGTACCCGCTTCCATCGGCGGGCGCTAGCGTGGGTCATGTCGTCAACTCCAACCAGTTGATGGCCACGCCCCCGGGCCGTATACGGCGGCCGCGGGGGTCCTTCATTCAGTCAACGCCCCAGCAGCTCCCGCGACTTGCACAGATCTTGCACAACGGTGTGCGGGCACCCGTCGGGCCTGTGACCATGGCAGTACGGCCGTGCCTCCCAGAGAGACCTGATCATCATGGGCACCACCATCGATCCCGCGCCGGGCGAGCACGTAGCGATGCTCCGGAAAGCACGCGGATGGACTCAGACACAGCTATCGGACCGCGCGTCCGTCTCGACGTCTCTGCTGAGCAAGATCGAGGTGGGGAACCGGGCGCTGACCCCCGAGGTCGCAGCGAGCTTGGGCCGCGCCTTCGGTATGAGCATGGCCGAAGTTCTCGGCCGCGCCTCGGTCGCGGCCAACGACGAGCAGCTCCTCGCAGAGCTCCGGGCCGCGATGCGCGACTACGACATGCCCGAGGACCAGGCCGCGCCCGAGGACCGCATCGCGGCCGACCTCCGGACGGCGGACGGGTACCGGGACGCCGTGGACGTCGCCGCACTCATCACGCTGCTCCCCGGCCTCCTGCGCGACGCCACGACGTACGCGCACACCGCCAACTCGGGCGCGGCCTGGTCAACGCTTGCGGACGTCTACAGCACGGTCTACTGGCTCGCCGCGCGGCACCGCTGGATGGACATGGCCGAACTTGCTGTCACCAGGCAGAGGTGGGCCGTCGAGCAGCAGCCCAACCCCGTCGCCGAGGCGTTCGCCGCCCGCGACCGCGCCGGAACGTACCTGAATTTCGGGGCGGTCGAGCGCGGCCTGGTCGTCGTCGACCGAGCGATCGTCGCCGTACAGTCGGCCCCGCTCGGCACCACCGACCGTGATCTAGCCATGGGCATCCTGAACTTGCGCGGGATGACGCTCGCCGGCCGACTCCAGGACAAGAAGGAGGCCAAACGCGAGGCCCAGCGACACATCGACTCGGCCCAGCGGGCGGCCAGTTCATTCCCTGCCGGCGACATCGACGCCCACGGTCTCACCTTCGGCCCGCAGAACACCTTGACGCACGTCCTCGCGACGAACGTCGACCTCGGCCAGCCTCAGGCCGCGCTCGCGCTCACGGACAACCTGGACCAGGCGCTCACCGGCCTGCCGCCGACCCGCGTCGCACCGACACGGATCAACGCCGCACGCGCCCAACTCGACCTCGGCGATCGCGACGGCGCACTCGAAAACCTCAGCCTCGCGTTCGACGCCGCACCGCAGATGGCACGCATCCACCCGATGGGCAGGGAGGTACTGCGCGTCCTGTCATCGCTGCACCGGCGATCCAACCCCGAGTTGGTGCGGCTCTCCCGACTCTCCGGGATCCGCCTCTGACCTGAATGGTTACGGCAGTCGTTTCGGGCGCGGCGGCCGCAACTCCCCCAGGTGCTGGCCCGTCTGACAGGATGCTCCGTGCCCGCAGTACCGGAAATCACGGGAAGCATACGGAGCATCAAATGAGTGCTGCTGTCTACGTTGTATCCATCGACCCACAGGCCTCCACGGTCTGGTGGGCGAACAGGATCAGCGACCTACCCTTCGACTTCTCTCAGGAGCACGAGACTCCCGAGAACCTGAAGATCCTCAAGGACACCGGGGCCAAGGTCCACGTCATCGCCAACCAGAAGGGCGGCGTCGGCAAGACCACGACCACTCTCAACCTCGCGGCCGTCGTTGCTGACTCAATGAAGAACTCAGACCAGCTTCAGCACGTGTTCATCGACACCCCCGGCAGCCTCCAGGACGAGAACCTCCTTATGGAGGCCCTCAAGTACGCCCACGACGTCATCGTTCCCCTCCCGCCGGAGGGCCTGGCCTTCGACCCGACCGCCCGCACCATCCAGCAGATCATCGAACCCACCGGGCTCCCCTACCACGTCCTCATCAACAACTGGGACCCCCGCGATGGAAAGGCCGACCTCAAGGAAACCCGCGAGTACGTGCAGGCCCAGGGCTGGCCCCTCCTCGAGTCGGTAATAAGGCGTTACAAGGTCCACACACGGGCCTCGGTCGAAGGGCGCGTCGTCACGCAGTACGACGAGAACCGCCCCGCCTACAAGGCGCGTGAGGACTTCTACCGGCTGGCCATCGAGCTCGGTTACGGCGGAGGCAAGTGATGGGACTGGGACGTCGCACCAGTCTCGCCTCGCTTACGGGCAAGGCCGATGACGTTCCAGGCCGCAGCGACCCGCTGCTGCTGACACTGCCGCTGGAGAAACTGCACTGCACTCGCTTCAACCCGCGCCGGAACTTCGGCACCGATGAGGAGCTCTGCGAGTTCGGACAGAAGCTCGACAAGAAGCAACTGCAGCCGGCCGTCGTCGTCTCCCGGGCCGCGTACCTGAAGCTGTGGCCGGATGAGGCAACGAACGTCGGCAAGGCCGTGTATGTCATCGCCAACGGTGAGCGTCGCTACAGGGCCTCTCTCCTGGTCGGCCGTAATCTCGAGGTCGTCCACCGCGAGGACGTCGCCGCGTCGAGGGCCGACTTCCTCGACGCCGTGCAGTCGGAGAACAACGACCGCCAGGACCTCGACCCCATCGAGCGGGCCATCGCCGTCGACACGATGGTCAACGAACTTGGGGGATCGCAGGCGGTCGCCGACTACTACGGCAAGACGAAGGCGTGGGTGAGCCAGCAGCGCAAGCTCCTGAAGCTCACTCCTGAGCTCCAGGAACTTGTCAGCGCGGGCGAGATGCCGGTCCGGGTGGCCCGGGACATTGCCGGGCGTCCAGAGGAGGAACAGGCCGATGCGTGGCGGGCCGAGCTACAGCGACGCGAAGAACCTAAGCCCACTCGGCTGAAGCGCGAGGTGGTAACCGCGGTTAACGCCCCAGCTTCGACGCCTGCGGCCCCTGGGGGACAGGCGTTCGCTCCCGCCCAGGTGGTAACCGCGGTTAACGGCACTCCGGCCGAAGACCCGGGGCCGACAGCGCCCGCCCCGGCGGCTCCGGTGGTAACCGCGGTTAACGATGCGCCCCCGGCTACACAGTCGCCAGCACCTGCACCCGAGGGCCAGGCGCCGACTTCGGACGGCGCCCCGGTCCCACGGGCCCATGACCGGGCTCAGGAACCTTCAGAGCCCGGCGCACCGAGGCCGCGGTCCTCGCCGCCAACGATTCCGTACGACAACCCTCCATATATCAACAAGCACTTCGGGCTGATGATGAAGGATCCGCACTTCTATGAGCTGATCCTGCTGATGTTGAAGCAGGGGCAGTCCAAAGACCCGGATCAGCTCCGTAAGGTCCTGGAGACGTTCATGGCTAGCGCCAACGGCAAGGCCTGAACCGCACTACCTCGGCCCCGCTCTTCCCACTGTGGTGGGGGAGCGGGGCCTTGTTGCGTTTCCGGCCCTCCGGGCGCCTGGCCCGCTTCACACGTGCAGTCAAGGTCGGTCAGGTCTGCGCCATGTCCACGAAGCGGGAGTAGTGCCCTTGGAAAGCGACGGTGATCGTGGCGGTGGGCCCGTTGCGGTGCTTGCCCACGATCACGTCGGCCTCGCCGGCGCGGGGGGATTCCTTCTCATAGGCGTCCTCGCGGTGGATCAGGATGACCATGTCCGCGTCCTGCTCGATGGCGCCAGACTCGCGAAGGTCGGACACCATGGGCTTCTTGTCCTGGCGCTGCTCGGGGCCGCGGTTGAGCTGCGCGACGACGACGACGGGGATGCCCAACTCCTTCGCCATGAGCTTGAGCTGACGGCTCATGTCGGACACTTCTTGCTGCCGGGACTCCGGGCGGCGCCCGCCGTGCTGGAGCAGTTGCAGGTAGTCGACCACGACCAAGTCGAGGCCGTGGCGCTGCTGGAGGCGTCGGGCCTGGGCCTTGATCTGCAGGATGGTCTGATTCGGCTCGTCGAAGATGTGAATGGGTGCCGCCTCGACGGCGGTCATGCGGTTGCCGAGTCGCACCCAGTCGTCTTCGGTCAGGTCGCCGTTGCGCAGATGGTGCAGGGCCACGCGGGCCTCGGCGGAGTAGATGCGCTCCTGGACTTCGTCGCCGCTCATTTCCAGGGTGAACAGGGCGGATGTGCGGCCGTGCTTGATCGAGGCGGCCCTGATGAAGTCCACGGCGAGTGTGGACTTGCCCATGGCCGGCCGGGCGGCGACGACGATCATCTGCCCGGGGTGCAGCCCGTTCGTCAGGTTGTCGAAGTCGGTGAGGCCGGTGGGCACGCCCTTGGTGATCTCTCCCCGGGAGCGGGCTTCGATCCGGTCGAGGAAGGCGGCGGAGCGGTCGCCGAGCCTGAAGCCCGCAGACTGCTCGCGCATGGAAACGGCCGCGTTGAACACCTGGCCAGCGCGGTCGAGGGTGTCCTCAGTATCGCCTTCCTGGGCATAGGCCATGGCCGTGATCTGAGTCCCGGCGTCGAGGAGGCGGCGCAGCTTGGCTTTGTCGGCGACGATCTCGGCGTAGTACGCGGCGTTCGCGGCGGTGGGCACGGTCTGGACGAGGGTGTGCAGGTAGCTGGCTCCGCCGATGCGGCCGATGTCACCGCGCTTGGTGAGTTCGTCGGCGACGGTGATCGGGTCGACCGGCTCGCCCTGGCCCCACAGATGCAGGATCGCGGCGTGGATCGTCTCGTGGATGGGTTTGTAGAAGTCGGGGCCGTCCAGGAGCTCGACGACTTCACCGATGGCGTCCTTGGACAGCAGCTCGCCGCCGAGAACACACTGCTCTGCGTCGAGGTCGACGGGCGGTCGGCGGTCGAAAGTGCGGTGGTCCTGGTGCTCGTCGTCGAGGTGGAGTTCGGGGGCGTCTACTGTGGTCACAGGGCACTCCTGAAGGTTGAAGCGTGGATGGGGTGCCGACGGGCCGCCCCCGGCATGGGGCGGCCCGCCGCGTTGTGCGGGGTCTAGAAGCCGGGGCCGTCGCTGCGGCCGCCGAGTGGCACGCCCCGGTCCGGGGTGACGCCTTGGGCCTCGGCGGCGTGGGCAGCGTCCAGGAGCGCGTTCGCCTTCTGCCGGGCGGCGTCTTCCTCGACGGCGGCGGATGCCTGGCGGGCGCCGGCGGACTTGCGGCGGGCACGGGCCTCACCGTGCGGAGTCTTCTGCACCGAGCGGCGGTCGCCGGTGCCGAGGCCGAGCTGGGCGCGGATCGCGGCTACCTGCTCCGGGGACGCGGGCAGGGCTGAGTCCCCGGTCGCGCTCGGGGTGTTCTCGCCGGACCGGCACGGCAGGCACTCGACGGCCTTGCGGTGCGGGTGGTTCGGGCACGCGTCGTCGACCGGCTTTGCCGGGGCAGCAGCAGCGGAGCCGGCCGTGCGGTGGTACGCGCCGTACCGGGGCAGGTTCTCCAGGCGCTTGGGGAGCACCCGAGGGAACGGGCCACGGATGCCGACGCTGTCCTTGGTCAACCAGGCTTCCAGCTCCGGGCCGAGAGGCCAGCCCTCTCGCTGCGCAGCGACGGCCAGCAGCGGGGCCAGCTTCCTTCGGATCTCGAGGCCGCAGGACCACTTGCCCGGCAGGTTCGCGAGAAACTCGCTGGCCTCGGAGACGTCGGCTTCGGCCACCTGGGGGTGGTCTGTGTGCGCTGTGCGCATGTCCTCCCCACCCGTAACGACCTGAGCCCCTGGGGCGGGATCCGTTTCGTGGGGGGGATGGTGGGGGGGTTTACCAACCCCCCGGGGGGGTGTGGGGGGGAGCAAGCCGGAACCCGGATTTTCCGGTTTCCGGGCCTGACCTGCGAAAACACCCTCAGAGGGAAAGCCGGTTTTTCCGGGTTCCGGAGCGGAGCCCGGAAAAACCGGGTTCCGGCTCTGACCAGGCAAAACCCGGTTTTCCCGGGTTACGGACGGGCTCTCATCTTCCGGGACCCGGTTTTCCCGGTTTTCGGCGCTGACCTGCGACAACGTCACTGTGCCCTCGGCGACGTATCGCGGGTTGTTGGCAGGGTTGCGGTACACCGAGTAGCACCATTTCGGGCGCTTCGCCGCAGGGTCGTACACAGACTCGCGGCGCAGGTGTCCTGCCCTCGTCAGACGCCGCGCGACCTTTTCGAACCGGTCGTCGCTCATCTTCCAGCCGCGAGCGCGCATGTCTGCCGCGAGCTCCTTGCCGGTCTGCTGGACGTCGGGCCCGAGGAGCAGCAGGTACGCGAGCGCGCCGATGTCCTCAGGCTGCAGCCCTGATGTCTCGACCACCGGGCGCGGGAGAACAGCCTCTTCGGGCCGTTCAACGGCTCTGGTGAACGTGGATGTGCCGGTTGTTTCGTCGGCAGGGGCCTGCTTCGGCGCCATGGATGTGCGGCCTCTCGTAGCCGCTGACCGGGTGCACAGATTGAGGGCTCGGATCGAAATCCGCCCTTGTCTGCCTTACACTCAGCAGCGAAGTGTGGGCCCCCCGGAGGCCGCTGGAGTAGGTGCGCTAACACCGTTGATCCCAGCACCGTCGGGGGGTTTCGGTTTTTCTTGTGGTCTCTCGCTGATGGGACAGCGTACGCGCGCTGTGACTGTCCGTGCGGACAGTCGTGTGACCTGCGCGAACGCCCAGTTGTCAGCCGCGTTCCTTCGGGGCGTACCGGAGCAGTACGACGTCGCCGATCGCACGGGTTTCCAGCAGCTGCATCCGGGCAGTCGACCCGCCGGGATACTCAGCGGGACCCAAGAATTTCGGGGCGTCGGCCTGGCCCACCAGGAGTGGGGCGACCGCGAGGTGGACCTCGTCGGCGAGGTTCTGGGCCATGAGCTGGGTATGGATCGAGCCGCCGCCCTCCACCATGAGTCGGTCAATGCCCCGGCGACCGAGTTCATCGAGGACCAGGCCCCAGTCGAGTTCGGCTCCGGTGCTGACGACGTCGGCGAGTCCATCGAGGGTGGCCTTCACCTGCTCGAGGGCCGCGTCCACGGTGAAGACGATCTTCTGGTCTCCGTGGTGCCAGAACTTCAGGTCGGCGCCCAGGTCTCCGGAGGCGGTCACCGTCACCTTCAACGGGTAGGCCGGCCGCCCCTCCGCGACCCGCTTGGCGCGTCGCTCCTCGGAGTTGACCAGCAGGCGCGGGTTGTCCTTCCGCATCGTGGTCGCGCCGATGAGGATCGCGTCGACCGAGGCGCGCACCTCGTCCACGCGGTCGAAGTCGTCGGCGTTGGACAACAGCAGCCGCTCGGGGCTGGTGTCATCCAGGAACCCGTCGACCGACATGGCAGCGGAGAGGATGACGTACGGACGTGTGGTCATTGGTGGTGTGATCCGTTTCTGTTCAGGATTCGTGGGCGAGTACGGCGTCGAAGCCGGCGCGGAATTCAGCGACCTCTGCCTGGTGCTGCCAGGGGATTAACGACTGGTCCAGGCGCACGAGCTCGCGGATGATCCGGCCGGATCCGGTGTCCTGTGCCACCGTCAGCGCCTGGAGGCCGACCGCAGCCGCTTCATCGGGCGCCCCTGCGCCAACGTGCGCCACAGCAGCCCGAGCCAGGTAGACCCCGCGGTCGCGGTGGTACCCATCGGGCAGCGCGTTGATGGCACTGGTGAAGATCTCCGCGGCCTCCGCGTGCCTGCCCAGTACCTCCAGGCCGTGGGCTCGGTGTACTTCGACGTACTGCTCGTTCAGCCACACACCCCAGGGAGTCGTGTCGCCAGATACGCGGTCGAGGGAGTTGAGCACGTCGTCGATCGCGCGCTCGCTGTCGGTCGATTCACCGCGCAGTGCATGGCCGTACGACTCGTATGTCCGGGCGACGGCGGCGAGTCGGCTCCGGGGGCGTGCCATGCGCTGGGCGGCCTCGGCCAGGTCGACGACGTCGACCAGGTCTCGGCTCTCGCCGGCCAACTGTGCCTTGCGGGCCATCACGTACGAGGTCAGGTCGCCGTCACCGACGGTGTGGCTCCACTGGAAGGCCCGGTCGAGCCAGAACTGCGCGCTGTCGAAATCTCCCAGATCCTGGTACAGCCAGGAGGCGAACTCGGCGTACTGCGTCTGCAGTTCCATGAGGGACCGGCGGTCGACGCCCTGGCTGTCCTGCCTCAGATCCTTGATGGTCTGGATGTGCTCAAGGGCGGCCTTGATGGCATGGCGGGGCCCGAGGAGATTGTCGTTGTCGATCAGCAGCCGCCGTGCGCGCTGAAGATGTTCGACAGGCGTGTCGCTGTACGCGGCGGCAGACCTTGCCGGCCGCCTCACCGATACAGCTTCCGCGACAGCGGGCGTCCCCACGCCCAGCGCAGCCGCTGCACCGATCCCCACCCCGCCGCGCAATAGCGCGCGTCGATCGAGCGTCACGAAAACCACCGATCCATCCCGTAGACGAGCGGGGACGAATATCCCCTCCTGGTCAGACGCTGCCTGTTGAGACGCGGCAGTGGCCAGCCCAATCGACGCTTCGGATACAAGGGGAGCCGAAACGGATACAGCGACAGGTGCGGAGACCGCCGGAACGATGCGCTCCCACAGGTCGACCAGGATGCCGCCCGCACGGAGCAGCGAGTCGACCAGCTCGACCTCCACTCGCTCCTTCGGTGGCCGGTCGCCGTTCTCCCATTTCTGCAGCTTGGAGTGCGAGATGAAGGCCTTCTCGGCCAGCCCTCGCAGAGAGAGACGGCGAGCCTTTCGCAGCTCCCGAAGCGTGTATCCGAAGCGGTGCTGGGGCGACTGCTCCGGCCTCAATACGTTCGCCTGCTGCCCCACGTGGTGCTCCCTCCATGTCTCCACTCGGTGTATCCAGCGACTGGATACACGTCCGATCTAGAACTCGCTCCCGGGCCTGGCTTACAACTTTGCTAACGAAGTTGACCCCGCCGAGGAGGGACGAACATGCGCAATAACAGGACGTCAGCTGTCGCGGTCCTTCTCAATTCGCTCAAGACGGGTGGACAGGTCTCTGACCAGTTCCTCAAGCGTCTTGAGGGCACGGGCGGTCGAGTCCTCGGCGGTCTCGCTGGCGGTCTCGGTAACGAAACTTCCGCGGCCCTGGTGGGAGTAGATCAGCCCAGCACTCCGCAGCTCGGCGAGCGCGCGTTGGACGGTGCCGGCCGCGACGCCGTACTCGTCGGCGAGTTCCCGTGTGCTCGGCAACTTCGTACCCGCGGTCAGCTGACCCGAGCGGATCTTGTCGCGAACATCTTGAATGATGCGTTGGTAGGGCTGTACTGCCTCGCTGCTCATGAGCGACATCGTAGGTCGACCCCTTCGACTTAGCTAGCTTCCTCAACTTCCTCAATGAACCGCTTGACACACCCCAGACTGTATCAGCTAAGTTAAGTGTGTCGACAAGGAGGGCGTCGGAGAAACCGCCACCCGCCCGTCACACGGAAGCCGGACCCTCGGTCCCCTTCCACCCGAAACACCGCAAGACCGCAGTAGTCGTCCGCCCTTCGGGGCAGCCGGAGTAGTCCTCAGCTCGCTGAGGACGCGAGAGCACCATCGAACTCCTCCGGGGCCTGACAGCCGCGACAACTGTGTGCACGTCGCAGCGCTGTGCGCTGTCTGTCCTACGGGACGCCGGCCTCGTGCCGTGCGGCCCGGAGGGCAGAGAGAGCATCGCGACGCGCTCCCTGCCACTCCGCCCATGAGGAGTCCAGATGACTGCTTCCACCCTTGAGCGCACCGCCCGTCCCCGCCGGAGCCGGACCCGCTCCCGCACCGTCAACGCCCGCCCGGCGCTGGCCCTCTCCACCCTCAAGCCCCACCAGTACGACCTTCGCCCCGCCTGCGCGTCGCTGGTCTGCCCCGACTGCCAGACGTGGGTGCCGATCACCGGCCTCCAGACCAAGCAGCCCAAGCTCGTGCCGCACGACACCGGCCGTGCGGGCAAGGACGCCGCCGTCCGCTGCCGCCTGGGCAGCAACCGCCTGGTCACCATCAACGTCACGGCCAGGAAGTGGGAGGAGAGCTTGACGGACGGCAACTCGGAGACCGTCCACCGCCGCCGGACCACCGTGCGTCGCAAGCCCAAGGCTGCGGTCGCCCTGGCCGTCAGCCAGATCGCCGCGAAGAAGCAGACGCCGGCGGATGACGAGCGCAGCAACGACCGGACCCTGTGGCTGCTGCGCAAGGAACAGTGGGCGGCGACCGAGCCCGCGGTCCGAGACACCGACACCCGCCGCGCACAACTGCCTGCCGGTGCCGCGCCGCTGGGAGCGCCGCCGGTGCCACTCAAGACGCTGCACCCCAAGCGCCCCGAGCACTGATCCGGATCACAAGCCGCTGAGGAGGACCTAATGGACAAGCTCGACGAGATTCTGGCCCGGGCTGCTGAGCGTGAGCGCGATTTGAAGGAGATGCACGCGACATACGAGGAGATGGACCAGGCCGAGTACGAAGAGTTCATGGACGAACTGGACGCCGGACAGAGCTGACACCCGTACGAACGACCACGGCCCCGGCCATCCCTTTGCGGGGTGGCCGGGGCCGTGGCTGCTCGTACCGCAGCCAGAAAGGCGACAGCCCCGGCGACTTGAGACCCCCGGAGCTGTCCAGGACCTGACTGGAGGACCTGATGCAGAACAGCATGACACGCACCGTGTCGCGGCCGACTTCCCCCCGCATCCCTCTGCCTCGAACGACCGCCACGACCGTGTGGGTGGCCTTCCCCAACGGATCGGTCGACCCGGTCGACACAGTCGCAGTCGAACGCGCAGTGCGTGGTGAGCGGACCGACTGGACGCTCACTCCCGCCGAAATCCAGTACGCCGCCCCGTTCATGTTCGACCTCGTGCCGTACTCGGTCGTCTGCTCGCGTCTCGGTATCTCCGCCACGAGCCTCAAGAAGCTTTTCCCCGAGGTCGGGCCGCGCTCGGAGCGCGCCGCACACTCGGGTCCGCGAGCAAAGCGGCCGGCGCAGTGCGGTACCCGCCGCGGCTATCACGCGCACAAGAGCGGCAAGGAAGTCGCCTGTGGAAGCTGCAAGTCGGCGAACGCGGCCGCCGACCGCCACTACCGCCTCCACGGCACGTACCAGGGGGCGCCGGAGGTGGCCGCATGATCACGGGACTGACCGAGGAGCAGCGTGCCGAGCTGTCCCGCAGGAACGCAGAGCAGAACCAGCGATCGGAGAAGAACGGTCGATGAGTGCTCGCCAGACCGACGACTTGTTCGTCCGCTACATGAGGGCGTTCGAGGACTCCACCAAGCACACCGCTGACTGCCCGGCCTGCCAGGGCGAGACGCCGTGTGCTCAGGGGACCTTGATCCACGAGCGGTTCGCGACTCTTCAGGACGCCTACCGCGACCGCCAGTCCAAACAGCAGCGCTGATACCCGGCATTGCCTGTCGCTCCCGCGCCGACCGGGGCGGGGACGGCAGAGAGCGCCGGGAGCTCCCGCTCGCTCCGGCCTTTCCGGCCGTCAAAACAGAACACCGAGTCCGGTCCGGGGTGTGTGTACCCCCGGGATCAACGAAGGGACATCTCATGAGCTTCGGTCGTACGCACTCCCTGTCCGGCGAGCAGGTCGCGGAGATTTTCAACGTCCGTCTCCGCCCTCACCTCCCGAAGTACCTGTCCAAGGTGGAGCCGAACACCTACTCCGTCCGCTACGTGTTCCTGCCCTTCACGGGCCGCGAGCCCGAGCCGATGACGCCGGAACGTTACTGGGAGGACCCGAACCTCGCGTTCAAGCACATGGACGAGGAGGCCGGCCGCGCAGTCGCTGACGAGGCCGAGTATGACCTGCGTGAAGCCGCCCGTTTCCTGCTGGACAACGTCTATACGGAGGCCCGCATCGAGTGGAGGAACGCCCGACACATCGCCGAGTTGAAGACGGTCGTCCAGGACACTGGCGCCCGGTGGAAGGCCCACAACCTGGCCAAGCGGGCCTGCGAGGCCGCGTTCGCGTACCTCCGTGACCCGGCGGCAGCCACGGAGTGGACCTCCGCCATCTCCCGCCTCGTCGACGCCCAGGGCACCTACATGAAGGCCGCTGGCGCCTTCGATGAGCGCGCTCAGGAGATCGCCGAGACCCACGACCGGCACTTCCACGAGGAGATGCTCGGCGACAACGAGGCGCTGATCGCGGCGGGATACCCCGACGGCAAGGACTGGTACATCACCCACTCCGACTACTACGGCCGGAGCTACCGCGGCGAGTACGACGAGCGCACCCTTGCCGGACGGGCGCAGTCCCTGATCAAGGAGCAGGAGGAGCATGTCAGGAAGGTCGGCAGCCTGGCTGGCGGTGCCGTTTCCTGAGGCTTCCGGACGTGCTCCAGCACTCGCCCGTCGAACATCGACCGAAGGGACGCCCGATGGCCACCCCCACGCTGATCACTATGACCGGCCCCGTCGCCTACGCGAAGGCCGTGTCACATGCTCAGTCCGCGGCCGAGGCTGCTGAGAAGGGCTCCTTTGAGCGGGCCCGGACCATGGCCGCTGTGGCGGAGGCCTTCGCGGCCATCGCCACTGCCGAAGCCACTGCCCGTATAAGCGCGGAGCCCGCCCGGTACCCCGAGGGCGGATGGAAGGAACACACCCACCCCGAAGACCGTCCGTGGTGGGCCCGCTAAACGCACGAACGACCGCGGCGGTCCCCGGCTCGTACATCGCGGGCCGGGGCCGGCCGCGGCTGCTCGTACGGGTGGCCAAACGACGACGACCCCGGGGGCGCAACCCCGGGGTCGTCCAGTCAACGGAGACCTTCAGGGAGGTTCTCGTGACCACAACGATCATGGCACGTCCGGGCGTTAGCGCGGTACAGGCCGCGAACCCCGAGTACGCGTGTACGGCCTGCGGAAACTGGCACGCCGGACCGTGCCCCACCGCGCAGATGCACCGCCTGGTGACGCACATGGTGCGTCACGCGGACGCCCGCATCCCCGTCGGCCGAAAGGCACGGCGCACGCTGCAGGAGATGGCGCCCGGCTACGAACGGCAGCCTGTGCTCATCCTGCACCGGCCCACGATGGCCGACGATGCGTGCGTGCTGTGCGGCCGCTGGAACTGCAACCCGGCCAACTGCCCTCCCCAGGCATCGACTCCGGCCCCCGCGCCGGTCACCGGCGGCGGCCAGCAGTGCGATCAGTGCGGCGGAGTCTTCGGCGCCGTCCCCGGACCGCCGGCCACGCTCACCGCCTGGACGTGCGGCACCTGCCTCGCGCTCGGGCGCTGATGCACCACCTCATACATGCGGCCCGGACAGCGCAGCACCGTGCAGCCCGGGCCGCGTCCAGCATCGGCGCCACCCACCCCCACACACGCCTGCTCCTCGCGGTCGCCTCACTCGCGGCGGCCGCGGCGTGGGAGGCCGGGCACCACGTGGCCGACCTCCACACAACGCCCGACCGGAGGCCCAGTTCATGACTCAGACACAGATGGCGAAGCGCCGGCCGCTGGACGCGGCAGGCAACGACGACTCCCTGTTCTCGGCCGACCACGCGGTGACCAGCCAGGCCACCTCGCTGCGCCGGGCCGCGACCACGGTCGGGCCGGCGGAGAACAACCACCGCCAGGAGGACGAAGACGAGGGCGCGCCCCGCTTCGACATCCCCGACGTCCAGATCATCGGCACCATCTACAAGCTCAGCGTCCAGACCGACGCGCGCGGCGCTGTCCTCGTCGCGTACAGCCGTGACGCCGAGACTGGCAGCATCGGGCGCTCGTTCCTCCGCCTCGACCGGGCCGGGGCCGAGTACATCCGGCGCCGCCTCAGCGAGCTGTGACGCGGTTCTACGACCCGGACGGCGAGGAACACGGCATCCCGACCTACCCGAAGAAGCTTGCGCCGGACGGCCTGGCCACGCGGCGGCAGTTGCGTGACGACGGCCTTCGGCCAGGAGGTCAGGACGTCGCCGCGCAGATCCTCTGGTACGGCCGGCGCGATCCGCGCACTCGGATCCGTCCCGTCCGCGTCGCCTTCCTCTACCGCATCGACCTGGCCCTTCCCGTCCGGCCGATGACGCCGGGCCGGTGGCGCGCGGTGCACGCCATGCTGCGCGCCCGCCGCACCTGCCCCGTCTGCCAGGTCACCTACGACTACGTGATGCCGACGTCTCTGGGCTGCTGCCCAGGGTGCGCCGGCGACCCGGTCGCGCTTGCGGCCTGAAGGAGCAACAACATGAAGTTCTGGACGAGCAAGAACACGAACGAACCCAAGGACGAACCCGGCACTGCCCGGTGGTCCTCGCGGGCCTGGGTGCTCGCCGTCCTCGGCGCTTTCACGCTGGGCGTGGCGGCGCTCTCGATGAAGGTCACCTACTCGATCCTCGTACCGCACTTCGGTCCGTGGGCCGTGCCGACCGTCGGCGCGCTCGACGCGCTGTGGGTCGTCCTCCAGGCGACCGAGATCCTCTCCGGCAATAACAGGACGCGCGTCAATCGCGTCCGCTGGGCTGGTCTGGCCCTGACAGCTGTCCTTGCGGCCGTACCCCCGGCCGACCTGATCCTGACGAGCCGTGGCGCCGGCCTGGACCTGGCCGTGGTCCTCACTCCTGTGGCGATCGCACTGACCAAGGGCGTCTGGTGGCTGGTCCTCCCGTCTCTGGGACGCAGCGTCTCGCCGAGCACCCGTCAGGCCATCGCCGACCGGCGCCAGACCGTCGTCGACCGGCTTGAGGAGATGGAAGCGGAAGCGGCTCACAAGATCGAGCTGCTGGGGGTCGCCAAGGACCTGAACCTGCGGGTGACCAAGGCCGAGACCGAGTACCGCCTGTCGGCGCTCAAGGCACAGCAGGAGATGACCGACGAGCTGCACACCCAGGCCCAGACGACCGCGCAGACGATCAGCAAGAAGGTACTCCCGGAGCTGGTTTCGCAGATCGAACTCCCGGAGTTGGAGGGGTGGGAGCCTGCCGCTCCGGAGCTGCCCGTCACGCCCGTCACGCAGGTCAGGGCCCTGATGGGCCCCGAGTCCGGCACGCCTCGCGTCACACCCGTCACGCTCGAAGAGCTGGCCACCGTCGCGGGTGTGACGGTGCCCCGGCCCGGAGAGCCCCTGGACGACGACCAGCTCGACGTCGTCGTGCGGTATCTGCGCTACAGCGACGACCCGCCTCGTTCGTACCGGGCGACTGCGAAGGCGATGCGCGAGGCCGGGTTCATGGGCAGCGAGGAGCGCGTGCGTCACGCGTGGCGCGAGGTGGTGAGCAAGGAGTCGGTCACGAGTCCTGACGCCGCCGAGACGAACAACGAGACGGACGAAGAGATGGACGACGAGGCTGAGGAGCCGGCTGAAGGGACGTCGCGATGAGCACATTCGAGTACGTGGTGGGTCTGGTGTTGGTGGTGTGGGGGCTGGTCCTGTTCATCGCGACGCCGCTCGCACTGGCGCACAGCCGGACGGAACACGATCACGGCCCTGACTGCTGGTGGTGCCATCCGCACCTGCCGGGCCGCCGGCGCGAACAGCAGTGAGACACCACCTTCGAACCCCATGACCGTGGGCGGGGCAACTCGTTGTCCCGCCCGTTGGTCCGGCACCACCGAGACAGCCCGACCCTTCGCGGGGCCGGGCTGTGTCGCGACTGCCGGAAACCGCAGTCGGCTCAGGCTGACCCGGCGAGCCATTCGGCGAGCGAATTCGGAAACGAATCTGTCGCAGACCCGCAGGGCAGACCCGGCGAAGCCTGACAAAACCTCAAGCCGCATATGCAAGCGGCAGTTATCATCGGCAACTCTTCGATCCAGAAATGCAGGGGGGAGTATGGGACGAAAGAAAGGCCAGAGCGGCGGCCAGGCCGAGGACCTTTACGGTCATGTGGCCGGGGCGATCGGCGGGCTGGGTTTCGTTTTTGCGGGCCTGACTGCCATCAAGGTCAAGCTCGGCCTCAACTGGCCGGCGACCGTGGCCCTTGCCGCGGCCGTACTGATCGCACTCGGGTGGGCGGCCTGGTGGGTTAAGACCAGCGTGATCCGCTTGTGGGCCAAGAAGCCGTCTGAAGGGCCCTCTAAGGCGCTGGCTCAGGAATCCCCGACCAATGGGGCGGACGATGCCCAGGCGGCCGTGTCGCATCCAGAGCTGACTGCGGCCCTGACCCGAACCGGTGCCATCGGCAAGGACGAGATTGTCCGCGCCGACGAGGTCAGTACGGAAAAGCTGCCGGGTATCGGCACGAGGCACACCTTCCTGGTGCCCGAGGGCCGAACTCACGAGGACGTCGCGAAAAGGCTTGGGCCGATCGCGTCGATGCTCAACGTCACGCGTCTTCACCTTGCGCTGGAGACGTCCCGGCACACCGAACGTGAAGTCAGGCTCCTGAAATTGGACGAGCCGCCATTCACGCACGCGTTCTCTGCCCCCACTCGGCAGGAGATCGAGTCGTTCGCTGGTATTCCGCTCGGTCACGATGTCACGGGCCAACTTACCGGAGTGCCTACGTTCGATAAGGCCTCCATGTTGGTGGCTGGCATGACGCAGATGGGCAAAACCACGTTGGTCAACGGGCTCATCACATGCCTGTTGATCGCCTACGGAGAATTCGAGCTCTACTTGCTCGATGGAAAGTTCTGTGGGCTGACCCGGTTTGAGCCGATCGCAACCCGCTATGAGTCGTCCGACGACCCGGCCGTTTTTTGGAGTATGGTCCGGGAACTGAACGCCCGTGCGGACAGCCGGTACGCGGAAATCACGGAAGCAATCCGTAGCCGGAAGCCCATTCCGAAGTTCAAGCCGGTAATTTTCATCGTGGATGAAGCGGCTGACTTTTTCGCTTCCGGCGCCACGAACGAAGAGAAGGACCAGGCCCGGCAGATTGCCGAAGATACGCGGTCGCTGGTCTCGAAATCCCTCGAATCAGGTATCTCCACGGTACTCATGACGCAAAGGCCTTCACAGAACGCCATTCCCGTCATGGTGAGGGATCAGTTCCTCTACCGGTTGTGTCTTTACGTGGCTTCTTCGGGCACGGTCAAGGTTGCTCTCGGGGACACCTATTTCGAGACGGTGGCACCGATCAACGCGGCACTTCTCGACCCGGACATCAAGGGTCAAGGCGTCCTCTTCGCTAACGGACGCTCGGTGCTCATCCGAGGATTCAACTTTGAGGATGAGTTCATCTGGAAGGTAGTGGACGAAAAAGCCGCCAAGCGAATGGAAGCATTCGAAGCGCTCCCCGAGGAGACCCCGCTTCGGCAAGCCATCAACGTGATGCAGGACAAGGGCGTGGACTTCATGACCACACCCGACATGGCCACATCGCTCGGAATCATGGAATCGGATCCGACGGACCGCGGAAAGAAGCTGAAAGCGCTTCTCGGCGTTCCGGCCGGCAGGGGTGCGAAGGGCGTTCGGGGCTACCACCTGGACGACCTCCTCGCCGCGGCTATGTCCGATTCGTGACCGTCACCCGGCACCGACGAAGCACCGTCAACGCACCGCCACCCGACCGCCACCCGGCGGGCAGGGTGGCGGTCGGGTGGCGGTGCCGTGTCGGTCCCCTGTCGGTGCCAGGTGACGGTCCTGACCAGGGAAAACAGTGAAAATGGTAGGAGGGGGAAGATCTTGCGATCTGGCACCGCAGCAGCCGCGATCGGCGCGGGAGCGACCGTGGTCGTCATCGCGGCCGCGTACATCCAGTCCGCCAGCGACAGCAACCCGGCTCTGAACGCCGCGCTCAGCGTCAGCGTCCCGGCCAAGTATCAGAAGCTGATTGAGGATGCAGGGCACACCTGCTCCGACATCTCGCCGAACTTGCTGGCCGCGCTCATCACCCAGGAATCCGGTTTCAATCCGCGAGCCAAATCACCAGTGGGCGCTAAGGGCATCGCTCAGTTCATGCCGTCCACATGGAATAACGGCGCCGGGATCGACGGCGACGGCGACGGCAAGGCCAATATCTGGAATCCGAAGGACGCGATCCCGTCGGCAGGAAAGCACCTCTGCGACATCGCGAGCCAGGTGAAAGACGTTCCAGGAAACAAGCAGAACAACATTCTCGCCGCGTACAACGCGGGCGCTGGAGCGGTCAAGCAGTACCACGGTGTTCCTCCCTACCGGGAGACCCAGAACTACGTCCGGTCGATTTCCGCTCTGGCTGGACAACCCAACAAGGGCGGAAAGGCGGGAACTTCCGTCACCGCCCAACAAGCAGCCACAGCCGTCAACGCGGCTCAGGTAATGCTGGGAAAGCCCTACTCGTGGGGCGGCGGAAGCACATCCGGACCGAGCACCGGAACGTGCTGTTCTCCCCGGGGATTCTCCGGGGAGAACATCACGGGCTTCGACTGCTCCGGTCTGACGCTCTACGCCTTCGAGAAGGTCGGGATCATTCTTCCCCGCACAGCCGCGGCACAATATGCGGCATCCGAGCCTGTAAAGCCCGAAGACATGCAGATCGGAGATCTGGTGTTCTACGGCTCCACCGCATCGAACATTCACCACGTCGGTATTTACGTCGGCGGCGGCTACATGATCGACGCGCCACGCCCCGGCACCAAGGTGCGTTTCTCTCCGCTCGATTCCATGCGCGACTTGTTCGGCGTCGCGCGTCCCGTTCACAGCAGCACGAAGGAGATCTGAAAGTGTTCACCACCGCCAAGAACGTCGTCCTCGCCGCGCCGGTCGACCTCAGCAAGGGGTTCGGAGATTTCTTCGGATCGATCGGGCTGACCGGCACGGGCCTCGTGATGAAGGGCGTCGCGGCAGTGATCGCAATTGTCGCGCTTCGTATGCTCATCCAGATCCCGGGTAACCCCAAGCACGCTCTGCGGAACGGATCGGTGGGACTCGGCGTGCTGTTCGTCGCTGTGGTTCTCGCGATGTACGGACCTGACCTGTTCTCCACCGTGACCAAGGCGCAGTAATGGCAAACTGCGACGACATCAAAGGGCCGGCACACGATTACTGTGTGAGGGGGAACGGAAACGGGCCCCCCGACTTTAATCCCGGTCCGGACGGCAACTCCGCAGGCGGACAGTCCCCTTCCGAGAACCTCAGGGATTTCGCCGACTACCTCATCAAGAAGATCGAGCACCTTGTCGCACCCGACCAGACGTGGGCACCGAAAAGCGCCGACAGCGCGATCTTCAGCCCGTTCCTGTGGCTCGGTCAGCATCTGGCCATCGCCATCTTTACCTGCGTAGTCGTTGTGTGCGCTCTGTCCGCGTGGCAGGGCGCACCACGCCTCCGGCAGATGGGCTACTCGACCGGGTGGACGCTCGCGGCCACCATCGGAATGGCCTCCGTGCCCGGTTTCGTCTTCGGACTGAACCGGGCAGTTTCCCAGGCATTCAAGATCGCTTTCGACTCGAACGAAGGCACCCTGTTCGGCACCATCAAACGCGACATGGTGAAGGGCGCGGACTCCGGTAACCCGCTGGCGATCGTGCTCATCATGGGGGTGCTCTGCGTCGCCATCGCGGTCGCCATGCTGGTCTACCTGACGCGCAACCCGGCGATTCTCGCGTTCGTCTGCATTTCGCCGCTGGTGCTCGCGTCCCTTGCCCGCGAGGGCGACGTGCAGGCGGTCCAGGCGTGGGCACAACGGCTGTTGGGGATCATCTTCGCGCCGCTCATCCTGCTCATGGCCTCGCCGTTTGTGGCGGCGTTCAAGGGCTCGCTCATCATGGACGCGGTGATCCTGGCCGCCGCGGATTTCCTCATGCTGAGGATGATCTTCCACGGGATTCCGTACTTCGGTCCCCGGATGGCGCGGGGCGCTCGCCGAATGGTGGAGAACCACACCCCCAGCCCGATGCTGCACATGGCGGCCCGGGCGGCAGTGCCCGACTTCCACGAGCAGGAAAACGCCCCGCGCGGACCGCGCCACGTCTCCACCCCGGGCCGTGCCATCGCTAAGGACAGCGACGTCCTGTTTGCCTCGTACGGCCTCAAGCGGCGTCCGCGGCCGGGACGGCTGACGACGGACTCCGTCATCTCCCAGATCAACACCGACTCGGCCCGCACGCAGCAGCTCACCGCCGCGCGCCGGCAGGCCCGGGCCTCCCAGCTGGGAGGCCCGAGCCGGACGCCCACCACCAGCCCCACGCCGACGCCCAGTTCGCCGACCTCGTCCCGCTCGGGCGGGGCCGGCGGGCAGGCCACCCCGTAAGGAGGGTTCTCCGTGTACACCCTGACCCCCGGCTACCGTGTTCCTGCCATTCAGCGCGGGCTCAGCCCCGCCGAGGTCGTACTGACCAAAATCAACGCCGGGGCAGGGGCCGCGATCCTGGCATCTGGACTGGTCGAGCAGCCGCCCGTGTGGGCGTTCGGCCTCGTCGCCGGGGTCGCCGGACTGATCAACGCCTCGCCCGGCCCCCGCTCCATCGCCCGATGGGCGGGGGTCGGCGCACGGTACCTGCGTGAGCGCACCACGCCCGACCTGGCCACCAGCGGCACGACCAGGACGTGGACGCTGTACCCGGACCACGGCACCATGCAGGACAGCTACCAGCGGGCCGCGTTCCACGAGGCGTTCGCCCGTGCGTTGACGTTCGCGTCGGGACAGGCCCGCACCGCTGGCATCCAGGTGCACGTGGCCCACCACGCTGCGGTCGACGAGTACACCGAGCACACACAGACGGTGTCCGTGCACATCCCCAAGAACCTCGTGGCGCAGCCCGAGCGCACCATGGGCACCATCGAGGGCGAGTTCGCCGAACTCGGCTACCTGGAGGAGGTCGCCGCCGCGCCCGCACCGGCCGTCGTCGAGCGGTCCGGTTCCTGGGTCGCGCTCGAGGACGGCCGGTACGCGTCCACCGCGCGTATCACCGGGTGGCCGGCGGAGACGGACGGCGACCTGATGCCCAGGTTGCTGCTGGGCAATCAGGAGTCGGACCGGTCGCTGGCCGTGCTCTACCGACCGCTCCCCGCCGCACAGTCCCGCCGCTCCGCGAAATGGCAGGACGCGGCAGGCGCCGCGTTCACCAACGACAAGATCAAGCAGGACGAGAACGAACTGTCCGTGGGGTCCACCCGCGTGGCGCTCGTTCAGGGCGCGTCCCTGGTCGACATCGACGCCTACCTGACCGTATGGGGCGCCAGCGCCGACGAGGTCATGCAGGCGCGCTGGGACGTCGACCTGGTCGCCGACCGATTCCGCATCTCGCGCGAGTGGCTCACCGGCCAGCAGCACCGCGCACACATCATGACCACCCCGCACGGGGCGTCCACCCGGAAAGGGGCCATCCTGTGATCCGACTGCCCGCGACGCACGCCGCCATCACGGCGCCCCTGGTCGCCTCCACCACACGGTTCCCCGGCATCCCGATCGGCCGCTCCGAGACCGACGGCCGCCCGTTCTCCCTGTCCCCGGTCCTGGTGGACGCGCAGATCCTGCCCGCCACCAACAGCCTCGGCCTGGGCGGACTCGGCTCGGGCAAGAGCACGACCGGCAAGCTCCGCGCCCGCCGCGAGGTGCTGAAGCATCGTCACCAGTACGTGGTCATCGACAGCTACGGGGAACAGTCGACGCAGACCCAGGCCCAGGAGGGCGAATGGGCGCCGCTGACGCGCTCCCTCGGCGGGCAGGTCATCGAGGCGGGCGCGTTCACGCTGAACCCCTGCTCGGCCGAATTCCCTGACGAGGTACGCGAGCAGCTCGTCCGCTCTCTGATCGGCGCGGTCGAGCCCACAGCCCTTACCCCGCAGGCCGCGCACGCACTCCAGCACGCACTCGCCAGCCCGAAGGCCAGCGGGCTCAGTGGCCTGGTCGACGCACTCCTGCACCCGGAAGACGGACGCTGGCCGGCGGCCAAGCTCGCGGAGTGGGGAGAGGGCGCAGCCATCGCCCTCGACCGCTACACCGAGGGCAGCCTCCGAGGACTCTTCGACGGGCCGAGCGCCGGCCTTCCCGAAACCAACCTGCCGATCATTTCCTTCGACTTCACTCGACTCGACAGGAACAGCCCCGCGATCCCCGCCCTGATGGCCGCCGTCGCGTGCTGGGTCGAGCACGTCTGGCTGAAGCAATCGACGGCCGTACACCGCCACCTGGTGATCGAGGAGGCATGGCAGATCCTCCTCTCGCCGAGCACCGCAGAACTCATCCAGCGGCTGCTCAAGAACTCCCGAAAAGCGGGCCTGTCGCTCGACGTCATCATGCACACGCTGTCCGACCTCGGCGAAGGCCGTGCGCAGGACCTCGCCCGCCTCTGCGATCTCGCCTACGTCGGGCGCCTCGGCCCTGAAGAGGCCGCCATCGTGGGCGCGATCCTCGGCCTGCCTGAATGGGCCATCAAGAAGATCCCCCGCCTGACTCCCGGGCAGGCCATCTGGAAGGTCGGCCAGTTTGTCGACGTCATCAAGACGGCGATCCTCGACGAGGACGAAGCGGAGCTCACCGACACCTCAAAACGCCGCCGCGAAGCCCAACAGGCTGCCTTTGCAGCCGATGCGCCGGTCTCGCTGGACAAGAACGACGACGAAGCCACCAGGGGACTGGAAGCGGACTTCGAGTACGAGGAACCGGCCGCAGCGATGGAGGCGGCGGACGACCAGCCAGCCGATGCGCTGACCTTCGCCCTGCCGCCCACCGTGATCGACACCGTGTACTCCGGTCCTCAACTCGACGACCGGCACCTGGCTGTGCTCGAAGCCGCTCGCGCCGGCCGTCTCAACGAGGCCGCCGACCTGGCCGCAGTCGGGGAGCGCCAGGACATCAGCACGCACGGCCTCAACTCTGCCCAAGCGGCGGCCTGGCTCGTCACCCGCGCCGAGGTCGCCGATCTGTCCGGAAATCCGACCCAGGCAGCTCACCTGCGCGCTACCGTCACCCGCATGGGGAACAACGAAGGCGCCGCCTGGTTCGAGACGTACACGGACAACGACACCTCCACCCCGATTCACCAGGTCCCCGAGCCGCCCACGCCCGCGCCCATGTCGGCGCCCATGACCGACGACGACCAACCACAGCCCCGCGGTCCTCGCCGCGCCTGGCCCTACGTCGCGGCGGTCGCGGCCCTGGCCCTCACCACCGCGGTCATCTGGCAGCAGGCTGACGACGACCAGAAGGCGGCTGAACAGGCTGAACAGGTGGCCTCGTACAAGGGCGTGTCCGCCACCAACCTGAACATCGACGGAGTCAAGGCAGAAACACTTGCCTCATGGAGCAAGGACGGCCGCTCGGTCGTCCTGAGCGCGTCCGTTGACTGGAAGGATCGCCCCAAGATCGTCCGCATAGATTCGGCGGACCAGACCGCGAAGGAAGAGACCCACCCTCTGCAGAAGGGCGAGATTCCCATGCCGATCGAGCTGGAGGTAGAGGTGCCGGTCAAGAGCCGGTACCAGGCCGTTCGGCTCACGATCGCTGTCGGTGGTCCGCACTGGAAGGCGGGCACACGAGCTCAGCACCGCGAGATCGAGTTCCGCCCGGACCGAACAGCCATCGACACCAAGACGGGTAAGCGTCTTAAGCAGGAGCACTCGTCGTTGCTCTGAACAACTTGGGCCCGGTCCGACTCCGTAGAGTCGGGCCGGGCCCTTTTTGGGTTGTACCCCGGAGTTACAGGCTCTTCTCGTTCGTCTGCTCCAGGCCGTCGAGGCGTTCCCAGAGTCGGCGGACGGCGAGGGCGAGTGCGGCCTGGTCGGATCCGTCGAGTCGGCCTGATGAGCGTGCCTCGGGTGAGGCGTATTGGCCGTCGTGGATCCGGCCGGCGCTCAGGGATACCCCGGTGTGCATCAGGCTGCTGCTGACGCCGATCCACCGCTGGTCGCCACGGTGCTCGATGCGTTCCATCTCTGGGCTGACCCATGTCGAGCTGGTGGCCGTCTGCCACCCCATGACGTTGATGATGGTCTGCGCGACGTCGCCGGCGTGCAGACCGGGGACGTCGGTGGTCCGGCGGTTGCCGTCCAGTGGCAGTGAGGCGAGGGTGCGCCAGGTGATGGTGGATCCGTCGTGCCATTGCTCGACCAGGTGCAGGCGGGTGGCGTGCAGAGTGTGGGACAGCGGGCCGTCAAGATGGGCCAGGGACTGGCGGAGGTCTCCTGCGTCCACGGCCTCGGCGCCGGCTGCGGTGTAGGCGATCGACATGTGCGGGTACCGGCTGGCCGCGAGCTTGAACTCGCCGCCGTGGTGCTCGTCCAGAAGCGCAGTCAGCCCGTCCACGAGCGAGGTGAACGGCTCCCCGGGCCAGCCGCTGATCTCGACGGCGACCGGGCCGACGGCGGGCCGGTCGAACGTGAGCCGGAACGGCCTTGTCTGCCGCGCGAGTTCCTGTGTGCCCGCGATCAAGGCGTCGACATCGACGTGCTCGGCGGTCATACCGACCGCGTGCACGAGAGTGCAGTGCAGCCACTCACTCGGAACGCGGACCAGGCCGGGCCGGGAGAACCGGTCGGCGGGGTAGGCCGACAGCAGTTTCTCGGCCTCCTCCGGCGACGGCAGCAGATGCCAGTGCAAGTCCCTGCGCCCGGCCGGCCAGACCTTGCCCACCCGCGCGAAAAAGCTCTCCATGCTCTCTTCCTCCCCTGCCTGATCCGTCGGTAGAGCCTGTCAGCCCGACAAGCTGGGCTGGACCCCAGGGGGCCAAAACTGATGGCCAAGTACCCCTGCCTCAGGAGGGCCCGCCCCCTTTAGGGTGGATCATCTTGATCACGACGGAGGCATTTCGTGGCGCAGCTCGGCGACGAGGAACGGTTCACGGCGTACGCACGGAGTTTCGCGCCGCTGTTCGCTGACCAGGGGGACCGGCTCGGAGTCGTCCCAGACGAGTGGTTGCACTGGACGGTTCAGTTCCCTGTCAAGTCAGCGTGTTGAGATTCGGGACTCGCCATGGAGACCTTCTTCGACTCTGCACGTGTGCGTACCTGGGCGAACGGTCCCTTCCTCCACTTCCTCGTTCTTCTGAACCGCCACGACGACTACCGCGCCTACGCACGTGCTCACCGCGACCTTTTCAGCGGGTTCGATGAGCACCTGGGTGTGGTGCCCGAGGAATGGCTTCATTGCACGGTTCAGGGGATCTACACCCCGACGACTGCAGAGCAGACCGAACAGCTCATCAACGCCACCCGCCGGGAAGTCGCGGGGATGCGCCCGTTCACCGTGCAGATGGGCCCGACCTGGCCGGGCGTCACCGGCGTGACCGTGGCCATGTACCCGGAGACTGGTGTGGCCGAGCTCAATAAGCGGGTCCGGGCGGCGGCCGAAGCCGTGCCCGGCATCGAACTACGTCCAGGGTCGGCGAAGTTCTGGGCCCATTCGACGTTGGCGTACGCGCGGGATGGCGACTTGGACGACCGGCCCCTGAACCGGGGGCTTCGCTCGCTCCGTCCCGAGCGGGTCGACGTCACCATCGACCGTGTCCACCTTGTCAACCAGCGGCAGGACCCGGCAGCGGGGTACTACACGTGGGAAGTCGTGGAAGAGTTCCGATTCCTATAGATGACGGATAGGTCAGGAAGCCAACTCGCCTGAGTGAGTGTTTGAGATCCCCGGCAGGTCTTCGCTGTGGTCTTGCTCGGCCACGGCCCTGGGGGCTGTACTGGTAGCTGGGGCCACCTGGAAGAAGGCGGGTTCCACCGTGATCATCGGCCTTTCCGGCGTATCCGCGTGAAACGGACCTCAGTTCCGTCGCGGACTGGCGTCACCGTGACGCTTCCACGGAACGGCAACTTCTGCCCCACCCTTCACAGTGCGGCTTTGACCTGCGTTTCTTGGGATCTCAAACACGCACTGAGCCTTGGAACAGTTCGCCTTACGACACCCCAGGGAAGGAAGATGTCGGCATGACGACCATCACCGAGCAGTCGCGGGAGTGGCAGGGCGAGGGCGGCCCCGCCGAGTGGACGCAGGCATGGGACCGCGCCCGTGAGCTGATCGGCACCCGTGCCGACCGCTTCAGCGAACGCGACAGCGACGGCTCGCAGGAGGACGGGATCTCCGCGCTCGCGACCGCCCTGTACATCACGGCTCGAGAGCGGCGCATCGTGCCTGCCGCTGTGCCCCGGCAAGCCGTCGACGAACTCGTTGACGGGCGTCCTGGGGAGACCGACCTCGATGTCGTCCGGAGGTGGGAGGTGCACCTGGAACACCTGGGGCATGACGTCGATGACAGGGCTGACCCCGTCTCCACCCGCTGGCACCGCCTTCGGTACAACCACGACCCCGAGCTGTACTGGGACGACGCGTCCGCGCGTCATGGATACGGCCTCACCGCCATCCGCTACGTGCTCAGCGACCACGTGGCGCTCGCCTTCTGAAGCCGTCCCCTCGCAGTCGAAAACGCCGCGTCTGGACGGGGAACCGGCTGCCGCTGGAGAGCGACGACATTCGATTACCTGCTCGCCAAGGAACGGCACACCTCGTCGGCGCGGTCACCCGCGCAGACCTTGAAGACCTGGCCGGCCTCGACGCTGGGACACCCCGGCCCGGACGGCTCACGGAAGCGTGGTCCGTGCGTGATGCCGCCCGAGCCCGACCCGGACTACGCCGACGCCTCCCTGCGCGACGTCGACCAGCCGAGCGAGAGTGCGCTCCGCCGCCTGCTGGCACCGCGTCACAGCGACCGCCTGCCGCTGTGACGAGGCGGGCCTGCGCGCCCGGTTAATCACTGGTTCCCACGGAAAGCGATGCGCGCCTCTTGAACATTGCCTCACAGTGAGGCAATGTTGGGGTTGTGCGCACCGGCGTACACCGTTGAGGGGGACCACCATGATCGGGACCATCATCGCCATCCTGGGCACGCTGGCTGGAGCCGCTCTGTCAGCGCTGCTGCAGGGGAGGCAGGCGCGCACCGCCCTCACCGGCGCCGAGGCCGTGGCACGGCGTCAGGCGGCCGTGGACGCCGTGGCCGACCTGGTCGCCGCAGTAGCCGCCCACCGAGCCGCCATGTGGCACCGCGAGTCCCTGCGCCTGGAGGGCGAGGACTGGTCCGAGGCCCGCGCCGCGAGCCAGACCACCCGCGCCGCGATCAGCGCCCCCGCCGTGCGCGTCGCGGTCCTGGCCCCCGCCCTCCGTACGGCCGCCGACGCAGCCGCCCGCGCGTCCTACGCACTGCGCGATGCCGAGACCACCGAGGACCTGGCCGCCGCCCGAGCCGCGTCCCTCGCGGCCCAAGAGCAGCTGGTGACCGAGGCCGGCCACCTGCTCGGCATCTGACGGCGAGCCCGAGACCGACCGCGTCAGCTAACCCCGCACCCTGCACAACAACCTGCACCGGTGGAGCGATGACCGTATGCCGAGGGCGGCGTGCAGTCACCCAGGTACCGGAACCCTCCACCAGCAACCGATCGAAGGAGCACCTCCATGGATGCGCTGCTCGGCGACTTCGCCCGCCGCATCAACTCCGACCCCGACCGCATGTTCACGCCGGATCGGCTCCTCACCGTCCTGACCCTGTCCGCTCGGCTCACCTACGACACGGCCGGCGCGGACAACGCCGCGTTCGAGTCGTGGTACGCGAACAAGTCCGGTACCTGGCACACCCGTGAGGCCCGCGAGAAGGCCATCAGGGAGGCGCGCGAGTTCGCTGACTACGTGTGGAACGAGGCCACGGACGATGCCGGCGCCGCGCACCTGCTGCTGCTTCGGGGTGGCGAGGAGACGGTGACGGCCGCCGAACTGGTCGACCGGATCACCGTCATGACGGCCGCTGGTCTCGCTATCTCCGCCTGACCACTGTCCGATCCGCCCGACACGCTGCGGGCGGTGAGGAGACCTGGCCAGCACCCACGAAGCCCGCCCCGGATGTACCCCAGGACGGGCCTCTCAACTACACCCCCACAATCAAGAAGGGGGGCGCCGTCGTGCGCTCATCATCCCACCCCCCAGCCAACCGTCTGCTGCTCACCGACGCCGATCGCGAAGCCGCGGCCGACGAGTCCGTCGCCACGTACGAGCTCGCTGTGCAGGCTGAGGACAAGAGGCTCGCCACGTACTCCGAGCAGAGCGGACACCCTGTCGAGTTTCTCCGCGCTGGGCTCTCCCGCCGGGAGAAAGAGGCATGAGCTACCGCTACGCCCCCGCGACGTCCCACGCTTGCCGTCCTTCTCGAGCAGTCCGAGCCGATCACGAAGCAGGTGCCCCGATGACCGACATTCCTACCGAGGTCGAGCCGTCCGAGGGGCAGACCGTCGCGGACGAGTTGCACTCCCAGACCCCGAGCCGCCGCTGGTTCCGGTCGCCGCTGGTCCGCCGGTCCCGCCTCGACGAGGCCGAGCAGGACGTCGCCGTGTACCAAACCGAGGCCGCCAAGCAGGCCGAGAACGTGGGTGACCTGTACCGGCAGCTAAGTGAGAAGGGGGCCCAGGCCGTTGAGGCGGAGGACCGAGCGACGGCCGCCGAAGAGACCGCGGCGGGGGCCGAGCACCGGATCAGCGAACTCAAGGAACAGCTCGCCGACGCGGAGCGCCGGCTGCGTGTGGTCGAGGAGATGCGCGAGCCCCTCCTCTCCGAATTCAGCTACATGGAGAAGCTCGCCACACACCTGCAGCAGGGCGGGCGGGACCTGGTCGCCGTGTTCACGAACGACGACGCGGATGAAGTAACCCTCGACAAGATCGGCCAGATCCTCAGGCGGCACGCACACCGCTTCGATCTCCCCGCCGGCGACCTCGCCAAGATCCGACGGAGGCCTGAACCAGCCGACTCCGATGATGATGAGAGTGACCATCTGCCGGGCACGGGCATCTGTGCCGCTGGCGCCTGACGGCTGGACGCATGAGGAAGGGCCAGCCCCCGAGTGATCGGGGGCTGGCCCTTCCTCATGCGCAACGGGGATGTACGCGCTTCCCAGGGCCTGCCTAACGGCTGGCGCCTGCTCGACCAGACGCTCGTCGACAGCGGGCGCCCGGAGCGGAAACGCAGAGCACGCCTCTTGAACATTGCCTCACAGTGAGGCAATGTTGGTGTTGGGCCCACCGCCGACTGAGCGGGGGACGCCGTGCTCGTAGCGGTAGGCGGCGCGTAGTAGTCGTCGAGCGCTGACCTCGGAGCCCGGCCCTGGCCAGTCTCTCCCCGCCTGAACCGACTGCACGGCCATTACCCCAGAACCCCAGAGACGGAGACCGCAGCATGACCGACACCACTCCCGTCCGTGACAGCAACGCCGAGCCGACCGAGCAGGAACTTCGCGACCTCGCCGCCAAGCACGACATCGACATCCCGACCCGCCCGCCCCTCGGCCTGGTCCGACGCAGCCGGTTCGACGACCTCGCCGATGACCTCGTCACCGCCCTGGTGGCGCTGGCCAAGGCCAAGGACGACGTGCGCTATTGGATGGGGCGCTTCGACGAGGCGCACGACCGCGCGACCGTGTCCCGTCTTTCCGAGACCGCAGCGCGTACCGCCTACGACGTCGCCAACGAGCGCGCCAACAAGGCTGAGGGGCGACTGAAGCAGATCAAGGAGCAGCGCGAGCACCACCTCACCGACGACTCCCACAACGTCGCCCTCCTCGCCCAGGTACAGCAGGCCGGCCGCGACATCGTGGCCGCCTACGCGAAGGGCGCCGACGAGAGCAGGGTCCTCGACGAGATCGGCCGGGTCCTCGTCCGCCACGCCCACCGCTTCGACGTCCCCCCGAGTGACCTCGTCACCGTCCGCCGCCGCATCGAGGAGACCGCCCAGCTCCGTGACCGGCCTGCACCGTCGGCGTACCTCGACGACGAGGGCGGAAGGCAGGAGCCGGACGCCGAGGAACGCACCGCCGAGCAACAGACCGCCCCGGCACCCGGGCCCACCCTGGGCATGACGGATGCCGAACTCCTCGCCGCGTCGTACCGGTACGAGCACGAGTCGACCGCTCCCGCCCTCATCGCCGACCACCTGCCGGTGTGCGCATGGTGCACGCAGGCCGTGTCCGGCCTGCCGACCGACACCCTGATCGAGGCCAGCCGGATCGCGCGGGACACCAAGAAGTCGGACGCGCTGTACGTCCTGCTGCTGGAATTCGAACAGCGCGGGCTCCTCGGAACCCACAGCACGACCGCCACGGAGGCCACGACATGACCGAGCCGTGCGACTCCAACGCCGTCCACGTCTACTACCTGCCCGCCTGAGCGCCTGTTCCTGAGCTACGGAGCCGTCATGCCCAAGAAGGTTGTCGTGACCGATGTCAACGGCAAGACCACCGAGACCGTCGTCAGCGACGACGCCACTGCCCGCCATTACGAAGACCTTCCCTTCGAAGCCGACCACATCAGCAGCGTCACCGTGACCGACGCCGACTGAACAACCCCACATCGGCAGCAACAGGCGGAGGAATGGCTTCCGTGACCCCATGAAAGATGGCCCGCACTTGACGGTGCGGGCCACTTTTGTAGCGCGCTATAGACGCATAGCTATAGCGTGCTATACGGTTGGGGTGTTCTCAGCGACCCAAGAGGAGCATCCGATGCCCAACGTCACTGCCGAGCAGGTCAAAGACCTCTACTACGAGGGCCACGTCACCGAGATCGACCGGGGCGACGGCTTCAGCCCGGTCACCATCGACGACGTCACCGCGCTGATGCAGTCCAGTGGGATCACCCCGGACGACACCGACGAGGATGGCAACCCCGCCGAGCACATGTGGGAAGTCCTCGCCGAATCCCTCAACACCAACGAGTTGGGGAGGCCGACGAGTGACCGGCAGTCCTTCGCTCTGCAGGAGGTCGCGGAGGCCCGCTTCGCCCTTGATGAGGCCGAGCGCCAGATCGCGGCGTTGAAGGAGCAGCTCGACGTCGATGCGCGGGAGGAGCGCCTGCGCGAGGCGATCCGCGCCGCCCTTTCCACGAAGGCGCCGCGGCAGGCCATCGCGGACGAGGCGCGGCTCTCGATCCCCCGCCTCTACCAGATCCGAGACGGACGGCGCTGATGTCGCCCGATCTGACCAACTCGCTGGAACGCGATGTGATCACGTGTCAGGGACTGTTCCGAAGGGGAGACCGTTGCTCATGACCGAGACCGGCACACTGGATCTGACCCGTGCCGCCTTCCGGCGTCGCCGGGCCCGCAGGGCGCCGGTGGCGACCCTGGCGGACGGGATCACACCGAGCGACGGCCCGCCGACCGGCCCCGACGTCCTGGTGGAGTGCGACATGGCGCCGTACTGGGGACTCAATCCCGAAAGGTTGGAAGCGCTCCGCGCCGACCTGGCCATCCTGCTGGGGATGCGGGCCCTGGGGGCTGGACTCGTTCCGGTCGAAGAGGTCGGCTTCGACCTGGTGTGGCGGTACTGGAGACTGCCGTGGGTCGACCAGAAGAACATGCGGATCCACTTGCACCCGTGGCCGTTCCGCTGCATCGGCAACCTGGGCGAGCACGTCTACCTGAGGGCCTGGCAGCGGGTCGCCTCGGGTGGTGAGGCATGACTCGGCCTGAGCACATTCATGACGGCCTGCGACAGACTCCGACGGAGCTGACGCGCGCACGTATCTACCAGATCCGCGACCGCCGCCGATGACCGCCGCAACCGGCGATTTGGCCTCCCGCCTGGCCAGCCGGCGGGAGGCGGAGCCCCTTCTCGGGTATGCGCCAGGCAGCCTCAGAGCCGTCATGCAGCAGCAGCGGGGCCGCTGGCCCGACCCGGTGGCCTGCCGGGTGAAGGGGCGAGCCCTGCTGTGGGATTTGAACGCCTTGCGCGCTGCGGCTCGCCAGGGCGGTACCGGGTCCCGACGCCCGTCCGGTGCCGACGCCGACGGCATCGTCACGTGCCTGTCCTGCGGACGCCGCTTGCGCTCCCTCGGCCCCCACCTCGCCCGCGCCCACCGGATGACGGCCGCCGAGTACCGGGCCGAACACCGCCTCCCAGCCACCGCCGCACTCATGGCCGACGAGGTACGCGGTGCTCTGTCACAGGCCCGCACCTCCGCGATGGCCGACGACCCGGACATCATCGGCCGGATGCGCGCCGCAGCGCTCCCCCAGCAGGAACTGGCCCGCCGATCTTCCGGCGCCCGAGCCGCCACCGACGGCCTGCCTGCCGTGCAGACAGCACGAGCCGCCGGCGCCCGTAGGACTCTGCCCGCCGCCCAACAGGCCCGCCGCAACGCCCTGGAAGCCAAGGCCAGGGCTGCTGGCTTCGACTCGATGACAGCAGCGATCGACGCGACACGGCACCTGCCGAGCCGGACAGCAGCACAGCAAATCGGCATCGCCGCGAGCACCGTCAACCGGTGGCGGCGACGCTCCGAACACCGCTGACACAGTGACTCCTGTTCTGGCGACCGCCTGACCACGAATGCGAGGCCGAAGATGACCAGGATGTGGCCGCCCGGCGGCGGTACCCGTCGACCGCTCGCCCCGCGCGTCGCTGCGCCCCGTGAGCCGGTCGACCCGGCCCGCATCGGCCGCCGCGTCGTACGGCGCCGGGCGAAGGGCATGGACGCCGCCGCTGTCGCGGCGGCCCTCGAGGAAGCAGGGTTCGACGCGCGGCAGGCGTCCCGGTACGAGGACCTGGCCGGCGATGTCCGCGGCCCGGCGGAGCTCGCGGAGTGGGAACGGATCGACCAGCTGCTCGCCGCCGCGACGGCGGGCACCGCCTACGACCCGGACACCGACGATGTCGTCCGGGTCGAGCTCGCCGCCGAAGCTGCGGCGGCCGCCGCGCGGGAAGCCGAGCTGCGCGAAGCGATGCGGATCGCGGCCCGCGCCGACGAGCTCCAGGCGCTGCGCGAGCTGGGCACCCTGGAGCAGACCGAGCCCCGCGACGGCGACGAAGCCGTACGCGACGAACTGACCTGCCGGGCGGGCGGCCACGTCCAGGCCGACGTCGACGCTTGGCTCGCGCACGCGTTGGCCGGGCACCTCGGGCACTACCGCGACCTGGCCGCACGCGAGGAAGCGGCCGGCCTTCTGACACCGCCGGTCCTCGCGCACGCCGCGCTGCTCGCCGAACTCGCCCGCCTGGTCCCCGGTGCCGACGTTGACGAGCTGGCGTTCGTGGCCCGGCTCGCCACCACCGAGCCGGAAGCCGCCGGCGCGCTCGCCGCGTTCCTCGCCCGCGTCGAAGGAACCCAGGCCTGAACGACGGCCAGAAGCTGGGAATGGTGGGCCGGGAAGAGCACAGTTTTGCGGGTTTGATTTGTTCTATGCGCCCTTTTGGCGCCTTCTCGGCCCTTTTTCAGGCCTGCCTTTCTTGTTGGTGCGTCTTTTGTTTTTGGGCTTGGGTCTATTTGGGCTGGAGCTGGAATGCTGCTCGATATCTATCCGGTTTCTGTATCTTGGTGGTGTAGACCTCTCCTTGAAGCCTGATGCTGAGTCAGGTTGCGGGGTGTGATGGTGTGTCGGGTGTGTGGTTGGGCTTGACAGGGGGTCAGTCTGGCTGCATTCTGTAGTGGTGAGGGAGGCGCTGGGAGCGCGACCTGGTGACCGGAGGCCCGCAGGGCTGGAGGGA
>NZ_JBEYYB010000028.1:0-40074 GCF_040645335.1 Streptomyces sp. NPDC046821
TTTCCCTTTCCGGCGGTTCCGACTCTATCAGATCCTTTCGGGCCTGATTCCCAGTCGGTTGGGTTTGTCTTTCCGGCTGTTGGGCCGTTCCGACGTCCCAAACTTTAGCGGAACTTCCCGGCGGTTCCTAATCGGGGCCGCCGCCCGGAAATCGAATTTAATTCGGGCACGCCGAATTCGATCCCGGATGGGAGGTAGTGCTGGTGGTTGGGTGCCGCTTCAGCGGCGAAAGTGCTGCCGCAGAACCGTTACGGCTCCGTGGCAACCCGAGGAACTTTACGTATCGGGGAGGGGCGTGTCAACCCTTCCTGGCAAGTTCTTTTCTCAAGGTTCGGGACAGGGTCAGTCGAGGTCCTTGAGGCGGCCGCCGGCGTCCGGCTGGGCGTGCTCCACGCGGCGCAGCAGGCGGGTCAGGACCTCGCCCAGCGCACCTCTCTCTTCAGAGGAGAGGTCCTGGAGCAGGTCCTCCTCGAAGACGGCGGCGAGGCGCATCGCCTCGAGCCACTTGTCGCGGCCTTCCTTCGTGAGCTCGACGATGACGCGTACCCGGTTGGACTCGTCGCGGTCGCGGGTGGCCAGGCCCTCGGTGACCAGGCGGTCGATGCGGTGGGTCATGGCGGCCGGGGTGAGGCCGAGGCGCTTCGCCAGGTCGCCCGGTCCCATGCGGTACGGGGCGCCGGAGAGGACGAGGGCCTTGAGGACCTCCCACTCGGCGTTCGTGATGCCGAGGTTCGCGGTCTGGCGGCCGTAGGCGACGTTCATCCGCCTGTTGAGGCGGCCCAGCGTGGAGACGATCTGCTCGACCTGGGGGTCGAGGTCCTGGAACTCGCGCTGGTACGCGGCGATCTGCTCTTCGAGAGTCGGCTCACTGTCGCCGGTGTTGTCGCCCATGGTTCGCAGTATGGCACGGGTCACTTGGCGTTGAAGTCCTTCGATGTGTATAGTTCAGGTCTGAACTTTAGCTTTGAAGTCTTCAGATCTAACTCCTAAGGAAGTGAAAGTGACCAGGGCGAAGGGCGCAGCGATGCGTCGGATCCAGGTGGGCAGCGCGCTGAGTTCGTTCGGCGTCGGATTCACGGTCCCGTTCCTCTATGTGTACGTCGCAGAGGTGCGGGGTCTTGGGGCCGGGGCGGCGGGCATCGTGCTCGCGGCGTTCGCCATGGCCGCTCTGGTCGTCCTTCCGTTCACCGGGCGGGCCATCGACCGGCGCGGGCCGGTGCCCGTCGTCGTGGTCGCCACCCTGGTCGCGGCCACCGGCGCCCTGGGCCTCGGCTTCTCCACCAATGAGCCGATGGCGATCCTGTCCGCCGCCGTGCTCGGCGCGGGTACGGCGGTGATCCAGCCGGCGCTCGCCACGATGATCGTGTGGACGTCCACTCCGGACACCCGTACGCGGGCCTTCGCCACGCAGTTCTTCCTGCAGAACCTCGGTCTGGGTATCGGTGGTCTCATCGGCGGTCAGATCGTCGACGAGAGCCGCCCGGCGAGCTTCACGATGCTCTTCGCCATCGAGGCCGTGATGTTCCTGGTGCTTGCCGCGATCGTCGGTTTCGTGCGGATGCCGTACGCGCCCACGCTCGGCGGGAGTGTGCCGAAGGAGGACTCCGGTTCGCGTGGCGGGCTGCGGGCGCTGCTGCGGCACCGGGCGATGGTCCAGCTGTGCGTCCTCGGGTTCGTTCTGTTCTTCGCCTGCTACGGGCAGTTCGAGTCGGGCCTGAGCGCGTACGGCGTCGAGGCCGCCGGGATCTCGTCGTCCACGCTGGGCATCGGGCTCGCCGCCAACACCGCGATGATCGTGGTCGCGCAGTTCGCCGTCCTGAAGTTCGTCGAGCGTCGCCGCCGGTCCCGCGTGATCGCGGCCGTCGGTCTCGTGTGGGCGGTCGCGTGGCTCGCCGCCGGGTACGCCGGTATCGGGCACGGCAGCATGGCGATGGCCACGGCCGCGTTCATCTCGACGTACGCGCTGTTCGGTCTCGGTGAGGCGATGCTGTCGCCGACCGTGGCGCCGCTGGTCGCCGATCTGGCGCCGGCCGGCCGGGTCGGTCAGTACAACTCGGCGTTCGCGTTGGTCAAGCAGCTCGCGCTGGCCGTCGGTCCCGCGGTCGGCGGGCCCATGGGCGCCACGCTGCACGGTCCGTACATCGTGACCTTCGTGCTGTTCTCGCTGGGGATCACGGTTCTCGCGGTCCGGCTCGGGCGGCACCTGACTCCCGTACAGGAGCAGCCGTCGCTCGCGAAGAGCCGGGTGGTCGCGGAGGGTGGGGCTCCGGTCGAGCCGGCGCCCGCGGGTGCGGCTGCCTGAGCATCAACCCTTACGGGGTGCGCGGCAGGGTGAATTCGCACCAGACCGCCTTGCCGCCGCCCGGGGTGCGGCGGGCACCCCAGTTCGACGCGATCGTGGCGATGATCGCGATGCCACGGCCCGCCTCGTCCGCAGGTTCGGCGGCGCGGCGGCGCGGGAGGTGGTCGTCCCCGTCCGTCACCTCGATGATCAGCCGGCGGTCCGTGCGGCGGAGTCTGAGGCGCATGGGCGGGGTGCCGTGCTGGAGCGAGTTGGCGACGAGTTCGCTGGCCGCCAGGACGCCCAGGTCGTGCAGTTCGGGCGAGAAGCGCCAGCTGGCGAGGACTCCGGAGGCGAAGGCACGCGCGCGTGGGGCCGCCTCGACACCGCCGAGCAGCTCCAGGGACGCGTTACGGAACAGCTCTCCGTCCGGGCCCGTGCGGGCCGGGTGCTGGAGGACGAGGACCGCCACGTCGTCGTCGTGGTCGGCGGTGACGCCGGCCGCGCGGATGAGCCGGTCGCACACGACCTGAGGGGTGCCGGTGGCGCCCCCCAACGCGCGTTCCAGAGCCGCGACGCCCTCGTCGATGTCCTCGTCCCTGCGTTCGACCAGACCGTCCGTGTACATGACGGCGGTGGATCCCGGGCCGAGCGGCACCGAGCCGGACGCGTGCAGCCAGCCGCCGGTGCCGAGCGGGGGTCCCGTGGGCTCGTCCGCGCGGTGGATCGTGCCGCTCTCGTCGCGTACGAGGATCGGGAGGTGGCCGGCCGACGCGTACACGAGGCGGCCCTCGTTCGGGTCGTGCACCGCGTAGACGCACGTCGCGATCTGGTTCGCGTCGATCTCGATGGCGAGACCGTCGAGGAGCTGGAGCACCTCGTGCGGGGGCAGGTCCAGGCGGGCGTACGCGCGGACGGCGGTGCGCAGCTGGCCCATGACGGCCGCGGCCCGCACCCCGCGTCCCATGACGTCCCCGATGACGAGCGCCGTGCGGCCGCCGCCGAGCGTGATCACGTCGTACCAGTCCCCGCCGACCGCGGCCTCCGTGCCGCCCGGTTGGTACGTGGCGGCGATGCGCAGGTCGTCGGGCTGCTCCAGCTCCTGGGGCAGGAGGGAGCGCTGGAGGGTGACGGCGGTCTCGCGCTGGCTGCGCTCGCTGGCGCGCAGGCGCTCGGCGGCCTCGGCGTGGTCGGTGACGTCGGCCGCGAAGACCAGGACGCCCGGGGTGCCCGACTCGTCGGCGCCCGGCACGGTGACGGGCGTGCAGGTGAACGTGTACGAACGGCCGCCCGGCGCCTTGCGGGACTTGACCGTGCGCGGCCTGGCGCTGCGCACGACCTGGTCGAGCAGCGGCAGGAGGCCCAGCTCCTCCAGCTCGGGCAGCGCCTCGCGCGCGGGTTCGCCGGCGGGCCGGTCGCCGAAGGCGGTGGCGTACGCGTCGTTCACGTACGCCACCCGGTGGTCCGGGCCGTGCAGGAGGGCGACGAGGGCGGGGATGCGGTCGAGGACCTCGCGCGCGGGCAGTTCGTCGATGCCGACGGCGGGCACGGGTGCCTCGTCGTCGGACGCGTGTTCGTGGCGGGCGGCGGGCACGGCGCCTTCCCCTCGCTGCCCTTGGGTGACGCCATGCCCTGGGGAGACGCCATGGCCTTGGGAGACGCCGAGGTCGGACCGCGCCGCGGCGCGGCGCTGCGTTCCGGGGAGCCGGGCGCTCCAGCGCGTGAAGTTCACTGTGGGGACAGCCTCGTGAAGTCGGGTGAGATCGGGTGAAGTCAGCTGTGGTCTCGCCTGCCCGGCCTGGGGCCGGGTACGCGGGGAAGGGCGGCATCGCGGTCGGTCCGCCCACGGTCGATGGGCCGGCCGTGGTCGTGGGCCGACCATGGTCGTGGACCAGTCTGGACGACCGGACCGATATCCGTCAGACGCCGGGTCCTCGGCGGGAGTTCCTGAGTCCGGTCAGGTCGACCCCTTCGGGTCGTGCGGTGGGTCGGTCGGCGGGTTCGCCGGGGGTGGCCCACCGGCCGCGAGTTCGAACTCCGCACGCGGACGCTCCAGCGAGCCGAGGGAGACGATTTCGCGCTTGAAGAGCCCGGACAGTATCCACTCGCTCAGGACCCGGGCCTTCCGGTTCACGGTCGGCACCCGGCTCAGGTGGTAGACGCGGTGCATGAACCAGGCAGGGTAGCCCTTCAGCTTGCGCCCGTAGACGTACGCGACGCCCTGGTGCAGGCCCAGCGAGGCGACGGAACCGGCGTACTTGTGTTCGTAGTCCGTGAGGGGCTCGCCGCGCAGGGAGGCCGCGATGTTGTCGCCGAGGACCCTGGCCTGGCGCAGGGCGTGCTGGGCGTTCGGCGCGCATTCCTTGCCGGGCTCGTCGGCCGTGAGGTCGGGGACGGCGGCCGCGTCGCCCGCGCTCCACGCGTGCGGGGCGCCGTCGACGACCAGCTGGGCCGTGCATCTGAGACGTCCGCGTCCGTCGCGCGGCAGGTCGGTCGCCGCGAGGACGGGGTGCGGTTTGACGCCGGCGGTCCACACGACCGTACGGGTGGGAAAACGCGAGCCGTCGTCCAGGACGGCGATCCGGTCCTCGCAGGATTCGAGGCGGGTCTCCAGGCGTACGTCGATGTTGCGGCGGCGCAGCTCGCTCACCGTGTAGCGGCCCATCTCCTGGCCGACCTCCGGGAGGATGCGGTCGCTGGCCTCGACGAGGATCCACTTCATGTCCTCGGCGGTGACGTTGTGGTAGTACCGCGAGGCGTAGCGGGCCATGTCCTGGAGTTCGCCGAGTGCCTCCACACCCGCGTAACCGCCCCCTACGAAGACGAAGGTCAGGGCCGCGTCGCGGACGGCCGGGTCGCGGGTCGAGGAGGCGATGTCCATCTGCTCGATGACGTGGTTGCGCAGCCCGACCGCCTCTTCGACGGTCTTGAAGCCGATGCCGTAATCGGCGAGCCCCGGCACGGGCAGCGTGCGCGAGACCGAGCCGGGCGCCAGGACGAGTTCGTCGTACGTGATCTCCGCACCGCCCGTGCCCTGCTCCTCGGTGGCCGGCGTGGTGAAGGTGGCGGTGCGCTTCGCGTGGTCGACCGACCGGACCTCCCCGACGACGACCCGGCACCTGCCGAGGACGCTGCGCAGCGGCACGACGACATGGCGCGGCGAGATCGAACCGGCGGCCGCCTCGGGCAGGAACGGCTGGTAGGTCATGTACGGGTCGGGCGTGACGACGACGATCTCCGTCCGGCCGCCGCGCAGTTCCGGTTTGAGTTTCCGCTGGAGGCGCAGCGCTGTGTACATCCCGACGTAACCGCCCCCCACGACAAGGACGCGCTTACGCGGAACGTCCGGGGCCGTGCCCCGGGAGGAACCAGTCTTCGGCATCGGCACCGTCCCATGACGCATCGGCCGTCGGAGTTTGTCCACAGCCCCGGCAAATTGTGTGACCGGGGACCGGATCGGCCGCCGTACGGGCGAATCGCCGCCGCGCCGGACAGGTTCGCAGGTCAGGACGGATATCGTGAGCGAAGAGCGGGGGTGCAATCAGGGCGGAATCGCCCCGTACTCCGTTCGGGGGGCAGTCCGCACGGAACCTCCCCCTTCTGAATTGACTCCACCTCAACTATGTTCGTGTGCTGCCGGGGTGTCGGGGGATGCGCTGACGGATCCGCGATCCGGATCCGTGCAAATGGCTTGTTCCTCACGCTCCGGGGACCGATGGCGGGGAGAGTCTCCGGGGGGAGACGTCATTACCGGGGGAACACATATATGAAGATTCACGACTCTCGATGGACTTCCGCAGCCGCTTCCGCTTCGGCCGTGGCCGGCGGACCGACGGGCAGCACGAGCGGTGGTAACGGACGCCTCGCGGGCGACAGTTCGCGCCCGGCGCCACTGCGCGTGGACGCCCAGCGCAATCTCGAGCACGTGCTGCGCGCCGCACGCGAGGTCTTCGGCGAGCTGGGGTACGGCGCGCCGATGGAGGACGTGGCCCGGCGGGCCCGGGTCGGTGTCGGCACGGTGTACCGGCGCTTCCCGAGCAAGGACGTGCTGGTGCGGCGCATCGCCGAGGAGGAGACCTCCCGGCTCACCGACCAGGCACGGTCCGCGCTCGGCCAGGAGGACGAACCGTGGTCGGCGCTGTCGCGCTTCCTGCGCACCTCCGTCGCCTCGGGCGCGGGACGGCTGCTGCCGCCGCATGTGCTGCGGGTCGGTGTGCCCGACGAGCAGGACGACGCTGCGGGTACGGGCTCTGTTGCTGGGGCCGGTATCGGCGCCGGTGTCGGCGTCGGCCAGGAGAGCGCGCCTGGTGGCGTACGGGATGAGACGCGGGTTCCGCAGCAGCGGCTCGTCGTCGTCCCGCCGGGCGAGCAGCGGCTCATGGAGCAGCGGACGTCGCCGGCCACGGAGGCCGCTCCGGCGGACGACGCCGGTGCCGCCGCTCTGCTGGAGGTCGTCGGCCAGCTCGTGGACCGCGCCCGCGCGGCGTCGGAGCTGCGCGAGGACGTGACCGTGGCGGACGTACTGCTGGTCATCGCCACGGCGGCTCCGTCGCTGCCGGACCCGGCGCAGCAGGCGGCGGCGTCTTCGCGGCTGCTGGACATCCTCCTTGAGGGGCTGCGCTCGCGGCCTTCGTAGGTCGTGGGCGTATAGGGCGTGCGGGGCTGGTCCGCCTGGGAGTGGGCGGGCCGGAACCCCGTGCCTGGGTGTGCGGGGGCGTATCGGGCTCCGGTCGGCGGCGTGCAGGTGCGGCGGCCATGGAAGGTGTGGGCCGGCGGCGCGCCGGTGCGGCAGTCGTGCGTGACATGGGCGCATCACCCCCGGTCAACTCCCGTATCCGCCACATCCGTTCAGCATTACCCGTTCGAGTGAAAGCTAGTGCTTCATCGTTCAAAGACTGCCCGGATGAGTGGTTGCCGGACCCTCGCGGGGGCGGGGCGGGGCGCCCATGTGGCACTCTTTGCCGCGTGTTCGTGTCTGAGTGTGCGGTCGGGGGCTTTCCGCGATGAGCGTTGACGGGCGGGACGAGTCACTCGAAAGCAGTGGCGCGGGCAACATCGAGACCAGCGGGCTGCCCGCACGGCAGGTACCGGCGCAGGGCGGCGCACGGGGCGCAGTTCCGGCCGGCAGTTCCTCCGACGTACCCGGCGCGGACCCCGACTCCCCCGACAACCTCACGGACGTGAACGTCGTCCCCCAGCAGCGCGAACCCGGCGGCGACTCCGGCACCTCCGTGCTGCCGCCCCCGCGCGACATGCCTCCCGCCGACGCCGACCTGATCGCCCGTATGCGGTCCGGCGACGACAGCGCGTACGAGGAGCTGTACCGCCGGCACTCCGACGCCGTGCACCGTTACGCCCGTACGTGCTGCCGGGACGGGCACACCGCCGACGACCTCACGGCCGAGGTCTTCGCCCGCATGTTGCAGGCCGTGCGCGGCGGCGGCGGGCCCGAGCACGCGGTGCGCGCCTATCTGCTGACCACCGTGCGGCGCGTCGCCGCGGGCTGGACGAAGTCGGCGAAGCGCGAGCATCTCGTCGAGGACTTCGCGATGTTCGCCCAGCAGGCCGCCCGCTCCAGCGAGGTGTCCGACGACGACACCCTGGACCTCGGCGCCGACGTCCTCGCGATGCACGAGGCCGAGCGGTCCATGGCCATGCAGGCCTTCCGCTCGCTGCCCGAGCGCTGGCAGGCCGTCCTGTGGCACACCGAGGTGGAGGACGAGTCACCCAGCGCCGTCGCCACGCTCTTCGGACTCGACGCCAACGGCACGCGCGTCCTCGCCAAGCGCGCCCGCGAAGGCCTCAAGGAGGCGTACCTCCAGGCCCATGTGAGCGCCACGCTCAGCCAGGACGAGGAGTGCGCCCGCTACGCCGACCGGCTCGGCGCGTACGCCCGCGGCAGCCTGCGCACGCGGGCCGAGCGCGGGCTGCGCAAGCACCTGGAGGAGTGCGCCAAGTGCCGGCTCGCCGCCGGTCAGATCAAGGAAGTCGCCAGCGGGATCCCGGGTGTCGTACCGATCGCGGTCATCGGCTGGTTCGGTGCCGCCGGGTACGCGAAGGTGGCCGCGCTCATCGGCGGCGGCGCGGCGAGTGCCGTCGGCGCGGGTGCGGCTGCCGCGGCCACGGGCGGTACGTCGTCCGGCGGGACCGCGGGCGGTGGCGCGGCGGCGTCCGAGGGGCTCGGCGCGCCCGTGAAGGCGGGCATCGCGGCCGGTGTGGTCGCGGCGGGTGTGGCCGTGGCGGTCGCGATCGCCCTGGTCGGCGACCCGCAGCCGAAGCCGGAGGCCCACAAGGAGGCGCCGCCGGTCTCCCAGCCGGTCAAGCCGCCGAAGCCCACGCCCAAGCCGGCGCCCCCGAAGCCGCAGCCGGTCGCGCCCGCCGCGCAGCCCGCGCCGCCCAAGCCCACCCCGAAGCCGACGCCTCCGCCCAAGCCGGCCCCCAAGCCCACGCCGAAGCCGACGCCTCCCCCGAGCCCGACGCCGACGCCGACACCGACGCCCAGCCCCACCCCGTCTCTCACACCTCCGGCGCCCGCCCCGACCGTCTACCAGCTGAGCCAGCTGTCGTACAGCGGCCTCGGCGACGGCACGAAGCCGGAGATCCGGACGGTCGAGAGCAGCTTCGTCTGGCAGCGCCAGAACCTCAACGTCGCCGGCAAGCAGTACGCCCACGGAGTCACCGTCAACGCGACGTCCTCCGTGACCATCGACCTCAACCGCCAGTGCAGCGCGTACGACGCCTACGCCGGCGTCGACGACATGACCCTCGGCAACGGCGCGGTGCGCTTCTCGGTCTACGCCGACGGGGTGCGCCTGTGGCAGTCGCCGGTCATGAAGGGCGGCGACCCGGCGGTGCCGGTGCATGTGAATCTCGCGGGTCATAAGTCGATCCAGCTGGTGACCGAGCCGCAGTCGAACTTCGACAAGCTGGCGGTCGCGGACTGGGCGGAGTCTCGGTTCAGCTGTAGCTGACGGGGGCGCTTCGCGGGCGGCTGGATATGGGCGGGGGCGCGTCGCGGGTCAGCGGGGCCCGTGCTGGGCCGCGTATTCGTGCAGGTGGGCTGCGTGTGGGCTCAACTGGCCTCCGTATCGGTCGAGATGAACGTCTCGGCGCGTTCCGTCAGGAGCGTGATCGTTTCGAGGGGCGTGCGGTCCTTGCCCTCGGTGCGGGCGGCGGCGTACGCGGTGGGGCCCAGTTCTGTCGCGGCCCGCTGCTCGGCCGCCTCTGTCTCTACGCGGTCGGGCATCGGGCGGGGGACGCCGCGCCGCCAGCCGTCGGCCGCCGCCAGCAGCCCTACGGCTCCCGCCGGGTCGCCGAGGCGGGCCAGCAAAAGCGCGCTTCGGTCGGCGAGGCCCGCGTTCACCGCCTCCGCGCAGCCGTTCTCGACCGAGTGGCGCAGGGCGTCGGCCAGGACGGCGAGCGCGCGGGCCGGGCCCGACTCGGCCTCCGTGATGCGCGCGTCGACGCCTTCGAACGCCGCCGTGAACTGCGGGGGCGGGGTCCCGCGTGACGCAGTCGCCCCCGACGCGTGCCACAGCTCGCGGGCCCGCGCCGGGTCACCGTCCTCCAACGCCATCAGCGCGCTCAGGAGCTGCACGAACGCGCGGGAGTCCGGAACGCCGTAACGGTCGGCCTCGGTGTTCGCTTCGGCCAGGAGTTCGCGGGCGCTGTCGCGTTCGCCCGAGCGGTAGGCGATCTCGCCGAGCCGGGCGATGAGGAAGGGCACCTCCGCGTGGGAGCCCACTTCGTAGGCGAGGCGCAGGGCCTCCTCGAACTCGGGCTTCGCCTCGTCGAAACGGCTGCGCGCCATGGCCGCCTCGGCGGCGGCGCCGCACACCTGGGCCCGCATCCACCGGTCGCCGACGCGGCGGCCGAGGGCACGCAGCTCGGCGAGGTCGTCGTCCACGCCGGACAGGTTGCCGGGCCGGTCGACCGCCCGGTGGGCGCGGAACATCAGGACGACGCCGGTCTCCCAAGGCCCGCCGTGCGCACGGCAGTTGGCGAGGGCCTGATCGAGGGCGGCGGCCACGTCGGCGGTGCCGTCCAGGAGGAACACGGCGAACGGCCAGATGATGCCGGGGAAACGAGCCGCCTCGGGCCCGAGCCGCGCGAAGGCGTCCCGCACGCGGGTGAGGTAGGCACGGTCGGCCTCCTCGAAGAGGGCCTGCTCGGGGCGCGACTCGGCGACGAGAAAGATGTGCAGGAGGCGCAGCTCCATGAGGGGCCAGTAGAGGGGGTGCGACTCGTCGGTGACGTGGGCGAGGCCGGCCAGGCCGGGGAGGTCGGCCAGGCCGGGGAGGGCGGGGAGGGCGGGGAGGTCTCGCTCGGAGCCGATCCCCTCGGAGCGGTTCCCCTCGGAGCCGTCCCGCTCGGACCCGTCCCATTCGAAGCCGTCCCGCTCAGCCCGGCTCAGCTCGGCGGGGCCTCCCACCGGCCGGAACGTAGGCCTCAGCCCCAGCATCCGGCCGATCCGGTCCGCGCCCTCCTTACGGTAGTTCCGCAGCCACCAGAACCAGCCCGTGCGCAGCGCGAGGCCCACCGCCGCCTCCGTGGCGCCACCTGTCGTGGCGCGGTGGAGCGCGGCGCGCAGGTTGTCGAGTTCGGTCTCCAGGCGTGCGATCCACGGGAGTTGGTCGGCGGAGCGCAGCAGCGGGTCGGCCGTTTCGACGAGGGCGCGGAAGTACGCGATGTGGCGCCGCTCGGCCTCGGCGAGCAACTGCGGTTCCTGCGCGGCGCGTTCGGCCGCGTACTCGTGGATCGTCTCCAGCATCCGGTACCGCATCGTGCCCGCGTCGCCGGGCGCGGCCACCAGCAAGGACTTGTCGACGAGCGCCCCGATCAGGTCCGACGCAGGGCCGGAGCAGACGGCCTCGGCGGCCTCCAGGTCCCAGCCGCCGGCGAACACGGACGCCTCGCACAGCACCGTACGTTCCTGCTCGTCGAGGAGGTCCCAGGACCAGTCGACGACCGCGCGCAGAGTCTGCTGGCGCGGCAGCGCGGTGCGGTTTCCGCTGGTCAGCAGGCGGAAACGGTCGTCGAGACGGTCCGCGATCTGGCGGGGCGTGAGGAGCCGGAGGCGGGCCGCGGCCAGTTCGATGGCGAGGGGCAGGCCGTCCAGGCGGCGGCAGATCTCGGCCACGGCACCGGGGTCGGCGATGACGTCGAAGTCGGGGCGGACGGCTCGGGCGCGCTCCGCGAAGAGGCGGTGCGCCGGGTCGGGCGGCAGGGGTTCGACCGGGCGTACGGACTCGCCGGGCACCCCTAGGGGTTCGCGGCTGGTGGCGAGAACGGTGAGGCCGGGACAGCGCGTGAGCAGGGTCTCGGCGAGCTCTGCGGCGGCGCCGACGACGTGTTCGCAGTTGTCGAGAATGAGGAGCAGGCGGCGTGCGGAGGCGTACTCGACGAGCAGCGCGACCGGGTCGTCCTGCGGCGCCGACGACAGTTCGCTGGTCATCAGGGAGGTCTCGCGCAGGCCGAGGGCACTCACGACGGCACCGGGCACGGCCTCGGGGCGCTCCAGCGGGGCGAGTTCGACGATCCAGGCGTTCGGATGGCCCGCGGCGGCCTCCTCGGCGAGACGCGTCTTCCCGGAACCGCCGGGTCCGGTGAGGGTGACGAGCCGGGATCCGCCCAAGTCGGCCCGGATGGCGTCGAGTTCGGGCTCGCGTCCGACGAAGGAGTTGAGGCGCGGCCGGAGGTTGCCGTCTCGCTCAGGGGGCCGGGGTGGGGCGGGCGCGGGGTGGCCGGGCGTGGGCGCGGGGTGGGGCAGGGGCGCGAGCAGTTCGGCGTGCGCCGGCGACACAGGACGGTCAGGGGCGAGGAGTTCAGCGTGCAGGGCAACCAGTACGGGACCGGGGTCCGCCCCCAGCCCCTCCGCAAGCGTGCGCCGCGCCGTCTCGTACGCCGCGAGCGCGTCGGCCCCGCGCCCCGCGTCCCGCAGGGCCCGGATGAGGAGCGCGTGCAGCGGTTCGTCGTACGGGTGGTCGCGGGTGAGTCCGGTCAGTTCCGGTACGAGTACGGGGGCGCGCCCGAGCCGCAGTTCGGCCTCCACGCGTGCGCGTACCGCTTCGAGGCGTTGGGCCTCGGCGCGGGTCGCGGCGGCGCTGTCGGGGAGGTCGGCGAGTGCGGGGCCGCGCCACAGGGCGAGCGCGTCGCGCAGGACACGGGCGGCTGCGGCGGGGTCGCCGTCGGCGAGGGCACCCGTACCGTCGCGGACGAGCCGCTCGAACACGTACAGGTCCACATCCTCCGGACCTGCGGCGAGCCGGTATCCGCCACCGGGCTCCGACGTGACGGCGCCCTTGCCGAGGACGCGCCGCAGCCGCCCGACGAGGGCCTGAAGCGCGGCGGCCGCGTCGGCCGGCGGATCGTCGCCCCATACGTCGTCGATCAACGCGTCGGCGGAAGCCGTACGCCCCACGTGCAGGGCGAGGGCCGCGAGCAACGCCCGCAACCGCCGTCCACCGACGCCGAGGGCAACCCCCTGCTCGTCAAAGGCCTCACTGACACCCAGAATCCGATACCGCACGAGCCCATTCTCGGGGGCGGGACGATCTCAGTCGCGTGGATTCCGGCTGGGGCGAGAGGGAGAGGTGAGGGGGGAGATACGGGGGCCACCGTTCCGTACCGGCGACCGCCCCGTCACCTCCCCGCCCCCAGCACTCCCCTCTGCGGCGCCACGCTCCCCGTGGGCACGGCCCGCTGCCGCGCGGGCGTGCCCGTCCAGCACGTGCCACGGCGGGCGAGCAGGCGGCGTAGCCACAGTTCGAGGGAGACCAGGTCCGCGAGGCCGTCCAGCGGCAAGGGTTCACCGTCGGCCGCCGCGCGGAGCGCCTTGCGGACCACTCGGCCTTCGATCAGGCCGGCCTGGGCGAGGAGCGGGGTGTCGAAGAGCTGGATGAGGTGGTCCGCGGAGACGCGGATACCGGTGCGGGCGGCGGCCGCCGACGTGGCGTGCGAGGGCGCGCCCCACCCGGCGGGCAGCTCGCTGACACCGGCCCCTTCGAGGACCGCGCGCAGGATGTCGGCGCGGGCGCCCGGCCGTACGCGGAGTGCCTCGGGGAGCGCGCGGCTGGCCCGTACGACCTGGTTGTCGAGGAACGGCGCGTGCAGACGCTGGAAGCGGACCTCGGCGGCCTGTTCCAGAACGCGCAGGTCAGCGGCGTGCCGCGCCAGCGCGGCGCGGGCCCGGAACGCTCCCGGCCGCTGCCCCGGTCCCGGCCCGGGACGCGTGGCGCCTTCCTGAAGGCGAACCGATACTTCTGCCAGCGCCTCACCCGTGAGCCAGCGCGCGGCGGGCCCGGGTCTCGCCCACGCCAGCGCCGCGAGCGACGCTCCGACGGCCCCGGCGTCGCCGTCCGGCATCTCGAAACTCCGCCGCAGCAGCCGGTCCGCGAGGCTTTCGACGCCGGTCCGATACGGCGTGCGGGCCAGTTTGCGCGCCGCTCCGTACACGCGCGCGGGCACCAGCACCGACCCCCCGTCCGCCTTGGCGAGCGCGGCGACGGGCTTGACCATGTGCCGCCGGCGCCGGTCCATCAGGAGGTCGGCGAGGCGGGCCGGATGCGCGTCGAGGACCTGACGCGCGCCGTGGCCGGTGAAGTGGTCGGCGCTGCCGGACAGCAGGCGCGCGCGGTGGCGGGCGGCCGTGACCAGGGAGGGGCCGGGTTCGTCGGTGAGCGGACCGTCCAACTCCGCGTAGGGAAGCGTCTCTTCGCCGCCGGTGACGACGACGTGGTGCAGCCTCGGGTTCGCCGCGATGGCGCCGGCGCGCTGCAGTTCGGACTCGCGTCCGTCGGCCCCGGCGGACAGGTCGTTGAAGGTGACGGCGAGGAGCCGTTCGCCCGCGCCCGTGCCATGGCCGAGGACCGTGCCGGGCAGCCCCGGCAGTCCGGCCGCGAGCAGCGCGAGGGTCCCGGAGGCGGGCCCTCCGGAGAGGTCGGCGCCGATGCCGGGGGAAGGCATACCTCGGGCCGCGCGCCGCTCGGCGGGCCCCATCCCGGGCACGGGCCCGGGGTCGAACTCGGCCCCGGGGACGTGCCGGGGCGCGGCGAGCCGGGTGCGTACGGCCTCGACGAGCGCGTCCCGCAGCGCGTCCACCGCGTGGGCGGGGTCCGCGGCGGGCGCGGCGACGGCGAGCGACGCGACCGGTTCATAGCCCGCGATCTCACGGGCACCCGCGCGCAGGATCAGCGCGTGACCGGGCGGGATACGGCTGACGCCCTGGTACGGCGTCGAGTCGTGCAGGGCCTCCGGCACGTCGGGGGCGGCGAGCAGCGCGGCGAGATGGCCGATGTCGAGGTGGGCCTCGATGAGGTCGGCGAGGGGCAGGGCGGCGGTCGCGTACGCGGTGCCGCCGGCCCACGGCGTGTAGAACACCGGCCGCGCGCCCGCGAGATCACCGGCGACCATGAGGCGCCGGCCGACCTGGACGACGGCCGTGTAACTGCCGGGCCAGGCGGTGAGATGGCGCAGGGCGCCGCCACGCGCGGCGAACAGACCGACTCGCAACTGCTCGTCCGTGGCGCCGCAGGTACCCAGTACGGCGATACGGGTCTGCTCGTCGGCGGTGACGACGCGCACCTCGTCGGGGCGCCAGTCGCCGACCGCCCACAGGGGGTCCGGGTCACCCCACAGGAGCTGGGAGCCCACGGGATGGACGGTCTCCCCGTCGGTCCCGGCCGAACCCGCGGACCCGAACCGCACCGGCCCGGCGGTGGTACTGCTCCACCCCACCAACCACCGCATCGCCGCCTCCACAGGCTGTGGACAGAACCTCGTCAGAGGAAACCGGTCCCATGCTGCCACGAAGGAGGCGCGCGAGAGACGCGACGGGGCGGCTCACGCGCCACCGAATGCGCCCCGAGTGAGCGGCAGTTGCACCCCCGGGGGCCCCTCCGGGGGTCCGCCGAGGGATCACCCGGGGCGCCCGAGCGATCCCGGAAGGGTCACTCGGGGGCGCCCCAGGGAGGTCCCCGGGGGCACTCGGGGGGCGCTCCACGAAGGTCCCCAGAGGGTCATTCGGGGGCGGCGCCCCACGGACGCCCCCGGGGGTCACCCCCGCGAAGGTCCCCGGAAGGGTCACTCGGGGGCCGCCCCGCGGAGGTCCCCGAAGGGTCACTCGGGGGGCGCTCCGCGGACGTCCCCGGAGGCCACCCTGAGAGCTCCCTGAGAGCCCCCTGAGAGGCCCCCGCACCCCCGCGCTCCCACCCAAAGGCCCGCCCGGCACGCGCGCAGCGTCTCGTCGGACCGTCGAAATTCGGCCAAATCGGCCGCCGTTGGCCAGACCTGAGCACACCCCGGCGGCCACTTTGGGCAACACAGGGCAACGCTCGGTCCGGGAGGCGCGCTTCACCTCCCGGACCGGTCCGCCGCCCGCGGGGATGAAGGCGACGGTGTCCCCCAGCCCGCTGGATCCAGTACAGCGGGCCGACCCACGCACCATCCATGCAATCCCCGCCGCCACACCCGCAGAAGAGCGCACGCACGGGCGCACGGCCACACTGCCGGAGCGCACCGTGACGGCGCACCCGCCCGGCACGTACTCCCGTACGGACAATAATCCCGCCATCCGATACGACGCCTCTTAACGCTTGGGATTCGGCGAACTACGCTGGGTGTACGAATGCCGCGCGGTTATGCCAACGGCGGCAGCGTCGGCGTCGAGGGGTGGCCATGTCCAGGGAGCAACGCGGGCCGAACGAGAAACTCGGCACCGTTCTCGCCCTCGCGGGAATCAGCAACGCGGGTCTGGCGCGACGGGTCAACGACCTGGGGGCGCAGCGCGGCCTGACGCTTCGTTACGACAAGACCTCGGTGGCCCGCTGGGTCTCCAAGGGCATGGTGCCGCAGGGCGCCGCGCCGCACCTCATCGCCTCCGCCATCGGCCAGAAGCTGGGACGGCCCGTCCCGCTCCACGAGATCGGCCTGGCGGACGCCGACCCCGCGCCCGAAGTCGGCCTCGCCTTCCCGCGCGACGTGGGCGCGGCGGTGAAATCGGCGACGGAGCTGTACCGCCTCGACCTCGCGGGCCGCCGCACGGGCGGCGGCATCTGGCAGTCCCTGGCCGGATCCTTCGCGGTGAGCGCGTACGCGACGCCCGCCTCCCGCTGGCTGATAACGCCGGCCGACTCGTCGGTCGCGCGCGAGGCCCACACCCCGGAGGGCGGCGGGGACAACGCGCCGCAGAAGGTCGGCCACAGCGACGTACAGAAGCTGCGCGAGGCCGCCCAGGACGCGCGGCGCTGGGACTCCAAGTACGGGGGCGGCGACTGGCGTTCGTCGATGGTCCCCGAGTGCCTGCGCGTCGAGGCCGCCCCGCTGCTGCTGGGCGCGTACTCGGACGACGTGGGGCGCGCCCTCTTCGGGGCGAGTGCCGAACTGACGCGCCTGGCCGGGTGGATGGCGTTCGACACGGGCCAGCAGGAGGCGGCGCAGCGGTACTACATCCAGGCGCTGCGCCTCGCGCGCGCGGCGGCCGACGTGCCCCTGGGGGGATACGTTCTGGCCTCCATGTCGCTCCAGGCGACGTACCGCGGCTTCGGGGACGAGGGCGTGGATCTCGCGCAGGCCGCCCTGGAGCGCAACCGGGGGCTCGCCACCGCGCGGACCATGAGCTTCTTCCGGCTCGTCGAGGCACGCGCGCACGCGCGCGCCGGTGACGCGCAGGCCGCGGGTGCCTCGCTGCGGGCGGCGGAGGGCTGGCTGGAGCGGGCGCGCGACGGCGACAACGACCCGTCGTGGCTCGGCTTCTACTCGTACGACCGCTTCGCCGCCGACGCCGCCGAGTGCTACCGCGACCTGAAGGCGCCCCGCCAGGTGCGGCGCTTCACGGAGCAGGCGCTGTCGCGGCCGACGGAGGAGTTCGTGCGCTCGCACGGGTTACGGCTCGTGGTGTCGGCGGTCGCCGAGCTGGAGTCGGGGAACCTGGACGCGGCGTGCGAGCAGGGCACGCGCGCGCTGGAGGTGGCGGGCCGGATCTCGTCGGCCAGGACCACCGAGTACGTGAAGGACCTGCTGCACCGCCTCGAACCGTACGGGGACGAGCCCCGGGTCGCCGAGCTGCGGGAGCGGGCCCGGCCCCTCCTGATGGCTCCGGCCTGATCCTGACGGCACCGGCCTGATCTTGATGGCACCGGCTGCAAACACCGGCCGGCAACCCTGGCTGACGGCATCGGTGTGAAACACCCCTGCGGAAGACCGGCCACCGCCCTGGTTTGAACGCGTTGTCAGTGGCGCAGTGCAGTATCGGGGGCGGGAGGTGAGGCGCGGTGATGACGAGCGGGCAGGGCGCGTACGGCGGGCATGGGGGATATGACTGCGACGTGCTGGTGATCGGGGGCGGGATCGTCGGCCTGGCGACGGCGTACGCGCTCACGCGCGCGGTGCCGGGCATCCGCGTGACGGTCCTGGAGAAGGAGTGGCGGCCGGCCGGACACCAGACGGGGCGCAACAGCGGGGTCATCCACAGCGGCGTGTACTACCGCCCCGGCTCCCTCAAGGCGCGGTACGCGGTCGAGGGCGCGGCCGAGATGGTCAAGTTCTGCGCGGAGTACGGCATAGATCACGCGGTCACCGGCAAGCTGATCGTCGCCACCGAGCGCGACGAACTGCCCCGCCTGCACGCCCTGGTCCAGCGCGGCCGGGAGAACGGGATTCCGGTACGGGAGCTGGGCCCCGCCCAGATCGGCGAGTACGAGCCATATGTGCGCGGGCTCGCCGCGATCCACGTCGGCACGACGGGCATCGCCGACTACGCGGCCGTGGCCCGCCAGCTCGCCCGGTCCTCCGGCGCGGACATCCGGTACGGCTCCGAGGTCGTCCGTATAGACCGCCGCCCGGACCGAGGCGTCGCCGTGCTCACGGCCTCCGGGGACATCGTCAGAGGGCGCGTCCTGGTCAACTGCGCGGGGCTGCACTGCGACCGGATCGCCGAGCTCGCGGGCGACGACCCCGGGATGCGGATCGTGCCCTTCAGGGGCGAGTACTTCGAGCTGGCCCGCCCCGAGCTGGTGCGCGGCCTGGTCTACCCGGTGCCCGATCCGGCGTTCCCGTTCCTCGGCGTCCACCTCACGCGCGGCATCGACAAGGGCGTCCACGTCGGCCCGAACGCGGTGCCCGCGCTCGCCCGCGAGGGCTACGACTGGTCGACGGTCAGCCCGCGCGAGCTCGGCGCCACGCTGGCCTGGCCCGGCTCCTGGCGGATCGCACGACGGCACTGGCGGTACGGGGCGGGGGAGCTGCGCCGGTCGGTGTCCCGGAGCGCGTTCACGTCGGCGGTGCGGCGGCTGCTGCCCGCGGTGACGGCGGACGACCTGGTGCCGGCGCCGGCGGGTGTCCGGGCCCAGGCGGTCCTGCGGGACGGGACCCTCGTGGACGACTTCCTGATCCGCGAGGCGCCGCGCACGGTGCACGTACTGAACGCCCCGTCCCCGGCGGCGACGGCCTCGCTCCCGATCGGCCGCGAGGTCGCCCGCCGAGCGCTGGCCGCGCTGGACGAGGCCGGACGCTGAGCGGGCCGACCTGGCCGGCCGTCTGACAGCCCTGAAAGCGGTATGAAAGCGGTCTGAAAAGCGCCTCACCCCGACCGTCTAAAATCGCCTCACTGTGTCTGAGTCACCCCGTACCCCCGAAGCCCACACGCCCGAGGCCGCCGTCCCCGCGCGCGCCAAGGGGGAGCCGCGGTTCCCCGACGGGCCCGCGCCGGACCCGGCCGGGTCGCACTTCGAGCGGCGCATCCGCAGCTTCCAGCCGCGCCGCAGCCGCGTCACCACCAGCCAGAGCGACGCCCTGCAGCGGCTGTGGCCCAAGTGGGGTCTCGACATCGACGGCCAGCGCGTCCTCGACCTCGACGAGATGTTCGAGGGCCGCGAGCGCGTCGTCCTGGAGATCGGCTTCGGCATGGGCGAGGCGACGGCGCAGATGGCCGCCGACGACCCCGACACCGGCATCCTCGCGGTCGACGTCCACACCCCGGGCCAGGGCAACCTCCTCGGCCTCGCCGAGCGCAACGGCCTGACGAACGTCCGCGTGGCCAACGGCGACGCGATCATCCTGCTCCGCGAGATGCTCCGCCCGGCCTCCCTCGACGGGCTGCGCGTCTACTTCCCCGACCCCTGGCCGAAGAAGCGCCACCACAAGCGGCGCCTGATCCAGCCGGAGTTCCTCAGCCTCGCCGCGGTCCCCCTCAAGCCGGGCGCCCTGGTCCACTGCGCGACCGACTGGGAGGACTACGCCGAGCAGATGCTCGAAGTCCTGACCGAGCACCCGGACTACGTGAACACGCAGGCGGACGGCGGGTACGCGCCCCGGCCCGAGTTCCGCCCCCTCACCCGCTTCGAGGGCCAGGGCCTGGACAAGGGCCACGCCGTCCACGACCTGCTTTTCCACCGCGCGGAAACAGCAACCGAAACAGCCACGGCCCCCGTTCAGGACTGACGCCTCACCGAGACCCCGTCGCGGCCAGGCCTATCCCTCGTTAGGGTCAACGCGTGGCCACCTATCCCTCGTATCCGTCGAATGCGTTTCCGAGTGCGCCGTCCGGAGCCGTCGCTCCGGGGCCCGGCACGCTGCGGCATCCGCGGTGGTGGCAGCGGAAGGCCGTGCACGCGTGGGCGCTCGTCTCGCTCCTCACACTCTCCGGCCTCGTGATCCTCGCCCTCGTCCGGGAACAGACCGGCACCGAGGGGTTCATCGTCGGGCTCTGCCTCGCCGTGCTCCCCGTGCCGCTCCTGATATCCGCGTTCCGCTGGCTGGACCGGGTCGCGCCGGGGCCATGGCGGAACCTGCTGTTCTCGTTCGCCTGGGGAGCCTGCGCCGCCGCGCTCATCGCGATCGTCGCGAACAGCTTCGCGACCCACTGGATCGCCACCAACACGGCCGACCCCTCGCACGCCGACACCCTCGGCGCGACGGTCATAGCGCCCATCGTGGAGGAGTCCGCGAAGGCCTGCGCCGTCCTGCTGATCTTCCTGTTCAGACGGCGTGACTTCACCGGGATCGTCGACGGCGTGGTGATCGCCGGCGTCACCGCCACCGGCTTCGCGTTCACCGAGAACATCCTCTACCTGGGCAACGCCTTCGGCACCGACCAGCTCAGTGGGGACACCGGCATCGCCTCGGTGACCGCCGCGACGTTCTTCGTCCGCGTCGTCATGTCGCCGTTCGCGCACCCCTTGTTCACGGTGCTCACCGGCATCGGCTTCGGCCTCGCGGCGGCCGCCGCACCCGGCCGCGGGCGCCTGCGCCGCGTACTCCTGCCGCTCACCGGGCTGCTGCTCGCGATGGGGATGCACGCGGCCTGGAACAGCTCGTCGGTGTTCGGCCCCTACGGGTTCTTCGCGGTGTACGCGCTGTTCATGATGCCCGTGTTCGCGCTGCTCACCTGGCTCGCGATCTGGACCCGCCAGCGCGAACTGCGCACGATCCGCACCGAGCTGCCCGCGTACGTGGCGGCCGGCTGGCTCGGCCCCGCCGAGCCGTACGCCCTCGGCTCGATGCGGGCGCGCCGCCTGGCCCGCGAGTTCGCGCAGCACCACGGCGGCAAGGCGACGGCGAAGGCGGTCGCCCAGTACGAGGAGTACGCGACGTCCCTCGCGCTCCTGCGCCACCGCGGGCGACGCGGCAAGGCCGGCGCGGACTACGTCGTACGGGAACGCGAGCTGCTCGACGAGCTGTGGGCGCGCCGCCACGCGGCCCGCCCCGCCCTCGCGTACGCGGCCCGCGCCACGGCACCGGTATGGGTGCCGCCGCTGTACGCGGGGCCGGCGGCCCCGTTCCCCGCGCACAACACGACGGCATACAACGCGACGGCGCGCACCACGACGGCGTACGACCCGTCCGCGTACAACCCGTACCGCTACTGAACCGCTACTGAGAAATCAGCTGCCGACGGATCAGGCCGACGCCTCGGTCAGCTTCGTCAGGTCCGCGTCCGTCAGCTGGAGGTCGGCCACGGCCACGAGCGCCGGGAGCTGCTCCACGACGCGCGCGGAGGCGATCGGCGCGGCCACCGTCGGACGGGACGCGAGCCACGCGAGGGCGACCGTCGCGACCTCGGCACCGTGCTCCTGCGCCACCTCGTCGAGGGCCTTGAGGACGCGCTGGCCGCGCTCGCTCTCCAGGTGCTTGAACGCACCCTCGGCGCGCACGCTGTCGACCTGGGCGCCCGGACGGTACTTGCCCGTCAGGAAGCCCGACTCCAGGGCGTAGTACGGGACGGCGGCGAGACCGCCGCGCGAAGCGACCTCCTCGAGAGCGCCCTCGTAGGTGTCACGGGAGACGAGGTTGTAGTGCGGCTGGAGCGCGACGTAGCGGGCGAGGCCCTCGCGGTCGGAGAAGTCCAGGGACTCCTGGAGGCGCTCCGGGCTCACGTTCGACGCGGCGATGGCGCGCACCTTGCCGGCCTTCACCAGCTCGTCGAGGGCGGTGATGATCTCCTCGACCGGCACGGACGGGTCGTCGAAGTGCGTGTAGTAGAGGTCGATGTAGTCGGTGCCGAGTCGGCTCAGCGACGCCTCGGCGGCGGCCTTGATGTTGCCCGCGGACAGGCCGGGGTATTCGGGGTGGCCGCCGACCTTGGTCGCGACGACGACGTCGGAGCGGTTGCCGCGCGCGGCCAGCCACTTGCCGAGGACGGTCTCGGACTCGCCGCCCTTGTTGCCGGGGATCCAGGACGAGTACATGTCGGCCGAGTCGACGAAGTTGCCGCCGGCGGCGACGTACGCGTCGAGAACGGCGAAGGACTGGGCCTCGTCGGCGGTCCAGCCGAAGACGTTGCCGCCGAGGGCGAGCGGGAAGACCTCGAGGTCGGACGAGCCAAGCTTGCGAAGGGAAGTCATGTCATGTCACAACACGTCTTCGGAGGGAGTTATTCCGATCCGAAAGTCAAAAGTCCGGGGAATGCCCGACGGCGGCCCTGACGTCGGGGGGATGTCGTCAGGGCCGCCGGGATCGGGGGCGGGGGTGGTGCCGGTCCGGGTGGATCAGGGCGTCAGGGAGTAAGGCCCAGGTTGCGCAGCCACGGCGCCGGGTCGACCCCGGTCGGGTTGCCGCCCGGGTGGACCTCCAGGTGGAGGTGCGGCCCGGTCACGTTGCCCGTGGCGCCCACGCGGCCGATGACGTCGCCGGTGGTCACCTTCTGACCGGCGCTGACGTTGAGCGAGGACTGGTGGCAGTACCAGAGCTCGGTGCCGTCCGGCAGCTCCAGGACGGTGCGGTAGCCGTACGCGCCCGCCCAGCCGGCCTCCTTGACGACACCGCCGTGGATCGCCTTCAGCGGCGTACCCGTGGGAGCGGCGAAGTCGAGGCCCGTGTGGTACCCGGAGGACCACATCGAACCGGGCTGACCGAACGTGCCGGTGATCGTGTACGAGGCGACCGGCAGCGTGTAGCTCTTGGCGAGCTTGGCGAGGCGCTCGGCCTCGGCCTTCTTCTTCGCGGCCTCCTCGGCCGCCTTCTTCGCGGCGGCGACCTTGGCGTCGGCCTTGGCCTGCGCGGCGTCCTGCGTCTTGGTCGCTTCCGCGGCGGCCTGCTTCGCGGCGGCCTCCTCGGCGGCGGTGGCCTCGGCGTGGGCGGCCTGGTCCTGCTGCTGCTCGGCCTGCTGGAGGATGCGGCTGCGCAGCGCCTCACCGGCGTCGGTCGCGCCCTGCTGGGCGTCGGCGGTGGTGATACCGGCCGTGGTCAGCGGCGCGGCGTTCGTCGCCGTACCCGAGTCGTCGGTGCTGTCGTCCGATATCAGCGAGCCCACGCCGGGCAGCGACTTGGCCTCGGGCAGCGCGTCCTTGACGGCCGAGAGGTCGGGCATCGAGATGTGGACCGGGGGCTTGCCGCCCTGCGCGGTGGCGATGCCGCCCGCACCGACGGCCGCGATGACGCCGACACCGAGAACGGTGGAGCTGCGGGCGAGTCCGCCGCGCTGCTTGGCGACGCGGTGCCGGCCGCGCACGGGCCGGACGGACTCCTCTGTGGGGTTCCACTCCTCCCAGGGCTGCTCGTCCGCGTATCCGAACTCGTCGTTCGGGGCATGGGAGAACTCTGGGGCAGGCCGGTTGGACGCCACGGGGGCGCACTCCTTTCCTTCCTTCTCGCCTACCGGGTTAGCTGACGGGTTCGGAGCAGGAAGGTCTCCTACCGACGTCCCTCGTGGGGAAGGACGTCCGATTCACCCCAAGTTGGTGGTTCCCCGGCTCCCTTGCGGGATTAGGCGCGTGCGCACGGAGCCGTCTCTTGTGACGGCTGGGACGACCGCGCTGCGTTATCGAACGTTAATAGACTCGGGGGTCCGATTCCAAGCCGTTCCGACTGATCGTTAACGCCTTTGGCCTGGACTTATCGGGGCACGAGCGGGCGCAATCGGGCGAGTTGACCGCCAGTCGGAACGACACGTTCTTCTGACGGTGTGTCAAACGTTATGCGCAGCGAGGCCGTTCAGCTACGGAATGTGATGAAGGCCATCACTACGGCTTCACGTTCGCTTCACGGCGGCCTCACTCACGGAAGCCGCCGACGCGAAGGGACCATCCACGGCCGCCGGACGACTGCTTCACGTGCTTCACGGCCGCCGGACTTCACGGCCTCCGGACCGCCAACAGCGCCATGTCGTCCGTCGTCCCTCCCCCCGTGTGCCGGCGGACCTCCGCCGTGAGCGTCGCGAGGAGCGGGTCGGGCCCGGAGAACATCCGCCCGGCGAGCCGGCCCGCCGGGTCGTAGAACTCCCCCTCCGCGTCGCGCGCCTCCGAGAGCCCGTCGGTGTACAGCAGCAAAGTCGCCCCGCACGGGAACTCCGCCTCCGACGCCCGGTCCGGCCACGCGCCCAGATCCCCCATCCCGAGCGGCAGCGCCGGCTCCGGCGACGACAGCACCCGCAGCGCGCCGTCCCCGCCGAGCAGCAGCGGCTCGGGGTGACCGCGATTGACGATCCGCACGACGCCGTCACCGTGCGGGATCTCCGCGAGTACGGCCGTCGTGAACCCCTCGTACTCGTCGAGCCCCTCGCGCCGCGTCCCCTCCCGCGCGAGCGCCCGCTCCAGACGCTGCGCGACCGCCTCCAGGGTCGCCTCCTGCTCGGCGGCCTCCCGGAACGCCCCGATGACGACGGCCACGGCCGCCACCGCGCCCATGCCCTTCCCCCGCACGTCACCCACGACGAGCCGCACCCCGTGCGGGGTGTCCTGGACCGCGTACAGGTCACCCCCGATGAAGGCCCCCGCCTGCGCGGCCTCATAACGCGCCGCGATCTGGAGTCCGGCGATACGGGCCTCGGGTTCGGGCAGGACGGCGTGCTGCGCCGCCTCGGCGATCCGGCGTACGGACATCAGCTGCTCGGAGCCGCGGCGCACGACGCGGTTGATGACGACGGCGAGGACGCAGACCGTGACGACGGTGACGAGTTCGGTGACGGACTCGGTGGTGTAGCTGCGGCTGTATCTGAGATGCACCCCGAGCACGACGGCGATCGTCGCGATGCCGGTCAGGAGCGTGCCGCGCGGCGAGAAGAACGGGGCCGCGATCAGCGGCGCGGCGGTGAACAGCGGCACTCCGGTGAACCGTGACGGCGTCATGTAGTCGTAGACCGCCCCCACGGCGATGAGCAGCCACGGCAGCACGCGGACGAAGGACCGGGCCATGGACAGGCTCTGCCCTGCCTCGCGTCTGTGTCCGCCGCGCTGTCCTGCTCGCTGCCCCACCCGATCGCCTCCCGGCACCGTCCGCGTCGGTCCCCCGCACCGGCGCGCCCCGGGGCGCCCCACACCAGCGTTCCCCCGGGCCCGGCGGCGGGCGACCCGGTGCGCCCGACCGGGTGAAACGCGCCTCCGGAGAGCCCGGCCCACCAGGGGCGCGGGCCGCCGATTCGCGTTCCGTCCCCGCAATGGCGTAGAGTCAGGTTCACCGACGCGGGGTGGAGCAGCTCGGTAGCTCGCTGGGCTCATAACCCAGAGGTCGCAGGTTCAAATCCTGTCCCCGCTACTCAAGGCCGAAGGCCCGGAAGCATTCGCTTCCGGGCCTTCGGTGTATCCGGACATCCGGAGTGCGAACTCTTGCCAGGGCGTCGACGAATTCTCCGCCCCTAGACTGAATCGCGGCCGGCCTGTTGTGCCGACTCCGGCGAGCGGGACCCGCCGAATCGGGAAGGCCGCCTCAGCGGACTCCGTACCGGGAAGCTCCGTACGGGGAGGATTCCGTACCGGGAAGGCTCCGTGCCGGGAAGACTCCCTACCGGAGATGACGACGAACCGGAGAAGCCCACGGTGACGACACCCGAGAACCGCTGACGGCGCCCGCGTGACCGACACCGCCCCGGACCCCGCTTCGGACCTCACTCCGGACACGCCCGCCGTCGTCCCGGTGGCACCGCCCGTCGCCGCCCCGCCCACCGGACGTACGACGCTCCAGCACCTCCGTTCCCTCGGCAGCGGCCCTCGCGGGCTCACCGAGGCGGAGGCGGAGCGACGGCTCGTCCGGTACGGGGAGAACGTCCCGCCGGGCACGCGCCGCCTGTCGTGGCCGCGCCTCGCCGCGCGCAGCCTGCGTGACCCGTTCACCGGTGTCCTGCTGTGCCTCGGGCTGGTCTCGGCGGCGGTCGCGGCGTGGGGCACCGCCTGCGTGATCCTCGTCCTGGTCAGCGTCAGCTGCGGGCTGCGGTCGGCGGGCGAGCGCCGCGCGGACACCGCCATGGCGGGCCTGCGGGACCTGGTGGCGACGACGGCGACCGTGCTGCGCCGGGCCGACGACGCGTCCGGCCCGCCCGGCGAACGTGAGATCCCGGTCAGTCAGCTGGTGCCCGGGGACGTGGTGCGGCTGGGGCCCGGCGACCTGGTCCCGGCCGACGTACGTCTTCTGCGGGCGCAGGGGCTGAGCGTGCAGCAGGCGGCGCTCACCGGGGAGTCCGTGCCGGTCGAGAAGTACGCCGTGGATCTGCCGGAGGTCGGCGAGTCGGCGCATCTGTGCTTCCAGGGCGCGAGTGTGGCGTCCGGGAGCGCGAGTGCGGTGGTGCTCGCGACGGGGGCGGACACCCGGTTCGCCGCCGCCCACAACACGGCCGGGGCGCGGCTCACGGCGAGCGCGTTCGACCGTTCCGTGCACGGCATCTCCTGGACCCTGATCCGGTTCATGCTCCTGACGCCGCCGCTGGTTCTGATGGCGAGCGCGGCGCTGCGCGGGCGCGGCCTGGAGACGCTGCCGTTCGCGGTGGCGGTGGCCGTCGGGCTCACGCCGGAGATGCTGCCGGTGATCGTCACGACGGCGCTGGCGCGCGGCTCGGCGCTGCTGGCCCGTACCCACGGGGTGATCGTCAAGCGGCTCCCCGCGCTGCACGACATCGGCGCCGTCGACATCCTCTGCGTGGACAAGACGGGCACGCTCACGCAGGACCGCCCGGCCGTCGAACCGTCCCGCACCGACCCGGAGGCGCTGCACTGGGCGGCCGTCTCCGCGTGGTGGACGCTCCAGCTGGCCGACCTGCCGGCACCGGACGCGCTGGACGAGGCCGTCATCACGGAGGATCCGGCAGCCTGTGACGAGTACGACGGCATCACGGCCCTCCCCTTCGACCCCGTACGCCGCCTGGCCACGGCCGTCGTACGCCGCCCCGGCGCACTCGGCACGGTCACGCTCGCCGTGAAGGGGGCGGTGGAGAACGTCCTGGAGCGGTGCGCACTGGACGACGCGGAGCGCGCGAGCCTGCTCGACAAGGCCGCGGCGATGTCCGCCGACGGGCTGCGGCTCCTGGCCGTGGCGACCGCGGAACGCCCCGCCCGCCAGCGCCCGTACGGCCCGGCCGACGAGCGGGGCCTCACCTTCACCGGCTTCGTCGCCTTCACCGACGCCCTCGTACCGACGGCGGCACAGGCCCTGCGCGACCTCGGCGAACGCGGCGTCACCGTCAAGGTCATCACCGGCGACCACCCCGGCACGGCGGCCCGCGCCCTGCGCGACCTGGGCCTCGACCCCGGCGACGTACGTACGGCGGACTCCCTCGACACGGTCACCGACGCGGAGCTGGCCCAACTCGCCCGCCGGACCACGGTCTTCGCCCGCTGCACCCCCGCCGACAAGGCCCGCATCGTGACCGCGCTGCGGGCCGACGGCGAAACGACGGTCGGCTACCTCGGCGACGGGGTGAACGACCTTCCCGCGCTACGGGCCGCCGACGTGGGGATCTGCCCGAGGGACGCGGTTCCGGTGGCGCGCGAGACGGCGGACATCATCCTCACGGAGGCGCGCCGGTCGGACGCCGCCGCGGGCGTCGCCATGAACGCCCCGCCCGCAGAGACCCTGCCCGCGAACGCCCCGCCCGCGAAGGACCTGACCGCGATCGGTCACGCGATCACCGCCGGTCGCCACAGCAGCGGCAACATCGCCACCTACCTGCGCGTGACGCTCTCCTCGAACCTGGGCAACGTCATCGCGATGCTCTCCGCGGGCCTGCTGCTGCCGTTCCTGCCGATGCTCCCGGCCCAGGTCCTCGCCCAGAACCTGTGCTTCGACGCGGCGCAGCTCTCGTTCGCGTTCGACCGCCCGGCGGCCTCCGTGCTGCGCAGGCCCACGACGCTGCGCCCCCGCGACTTCCTGCGCTTCATCACGGGCTTCGGCGTCCTCAACGCCGCCGCGGACCTGGCGACCTTCGGCGCGCTTGCCCTGGCCCTGCACTCCGGCACGGGCCCGCACGAAGCGGCGTTCCACTCGGGCTGGTTCACGGAGAACCTGCTGACGCAGGGCCTGGTCATGCTGCTGCTCCGCACCGGCCGCACCCACACCCCGGGCCCGGTCCGCTGGGCGGTCGCGGCCCTGGCCGTCGTAGGCCTCGCGCTCCCCCTGACCCCGGCGGCCCACCTCCTGGGCATGACCCCCCTGCCTCTCCTCTACTACGCACTCCTCGCAGGAGTCCTCACGCTGTACGCAATCGCTCTGACAGCGGTGAAGAGGAGATACGCGCGGGAGGGCTGACGGCCTGCGGCATTCCGGATGAATTCATCAGACAGCGCTTGGTCAGGCCGCTCGGACAATCAACTCATGCCGGGCTTTTTATCCAGCCGAGAAGCCGGGCCCACCGGCCGCCGCTCCGGGCAGCCGTCGCCGCGTGCGCCGCGTGCGCCCGCCCGCGTCCCGCCGGCTCCTCACACATGCACCGCCGGTCCGCAGGCACACCCCTCAGCACTTGCTCCACATGCATACCGCAGCCCTCATAGGTCAGCTTCCGGCACGACCGGCAGATAGCACGCTGGCACATCATTCCCCCTACGGCTCTTCGTTCGAAATCCACGATATTCACAGCACCAACACAAGAAACTCCAGCATTTGCACCTTTATAACTGGCTTGCGCCGTCACGGGCCGTGATCACGTGGTCGAATCGTGACTCAATCGACCTCATTAAGGGCTGCAAATGTCGGGACATAAGGGATAGGCCCCGTATATCCGTCGCGGAGAGTATCTCACCAAGTGAAACCAAGTGGCCTGATTGGAAAATTCCCTGAATTTGCTCAGGACGTCGAAACAATGGTTGCATCACGCCCGGTCGCGGTACGGGGGTACAGCGCCTTACTGTCACTGCCCTTCACCGCATTGCTTTCCAGGCCGTCGACCGGGCTGGCAAGGGCAGGAATCGAGAACGGCAACCGCCCCCTCCTGAGCGGGCGGTGCGCCGGTCAGAAGGGAGCAACGTGGGTTGCTCGCACGCCGCAGATTGCCCCCTTTTCCCTTTACTCAGGGCGAGCTTGCAGGGCTGGCGCGTGTACTACTGCGACAGCGATGACCGCTGGCTCGGCTGTGCGCGCTACCAGACGGCGCTCACCGGTGAGCGCGTGCCGATCAACCTGCTGCCCAACGGTGCCCGCGCACGCCACCTCGAACCGTCGGGCGAGGCGGAGCCGTCCGGGTCCGGTGCCACCGACCCGGCTGCGGCCTCCCAACAGCACCAGCAGTCCCAGCCGTTCCAGCCTTTCCAGCAGCAGCGCCAAGAGCCCCAGCAGCAGTTCCAGCAGCACCCGCAATTCCAGCAGCACCAACAGTCCCAGCAGCAGTTTCAGCAGCACCCTCAGTTCCAGCAGCCCCAGCCGCCACGGCCCGCTCCCGGGGCACCGGAGGCCACGCCCCCGTTCGGATCGGCAACAACGCCCCGACCCGGCCGGCATGAGCGACCGTCACCGCCCCCGAAGGCGTCCGGTATCAGCCTCTGGGCTCGGCTCGCCGCTTGGATGAAAGGACCCGCATGAGCGCCTACTGGCCCTGGTGGGCGGGCGCGATAGGGCTCGCCCTGGTCACCGTCGTCCACACCCTGATCACCGACCGGTCCCTCGGGGTGTCGTCCGCGTGGGACCGCGTGCTGCACTGGCGCCGCGAACGCCAACTGGAGCAGGCGGAGGAGGAGTTCGCCGACGATCACGCGCTGGCCGAGGCACTCGCCGCGGCCACGGCGGAGCACTTCGGCACCGGCGCACCCTCGCCCCTGCCGCACAATCCCGAGGCTCCGCACGCTCCGTACTCTCCGCACGCTCCGTACTCTCCGTACGAGACGTCTCAGCCGCCCGTCGCCGAACCTGCGGCCGGTGAGCGTCCCTCGGTCACGAGCCAGCGCCCGGCGCCCCTGGTCACCCAGGCCGCCCTGCTGGTGTCGATCTTCGTCGGCGGCTTGATCGCCGCGCTCGTCACCGGGCGGTTCAAGCTCCGCCTCGACATGGGCCCGGGCTTCCGGGACGTGGTCACCGCCAACCCGGTCGCGATGGTCGTCCTGCTGTTCGTGGGAGGCGTGCTGGTCGGCTTCGGCACCCGGCTGGCCGGCGGGTGCAGCTCCGGCCACGGGCTCAGCGGCTGCGGCCGGCTGCGCCCCGTCAGCATGGTCGCGACCGCCGTGTTCTTCGGCACCGCCTCCGCGGTGTCGTTCCTCCTGTGGAAGGTGATCTGATGCGTACCCGGGGCGCGATCCTGCTGGCCAACGTCGTCACCGGACTGGCCCTCGGTTTCACCGTCACCTGCATCGGCTTCGGCGACTACGCCGAGCTGAACCGCATGTTCACCTTCCAGGACCTGCGGATGTTCTTCTCCTTCGCGGGCGCGGTCGGGCTCATCGTGTGCGCGTTCGCCCTGTTGCGGGTGCGCCGCACGCCGGGGCGCATCCACGCCGGCGTGATCCCCGGCGCGGTGCTGTTCGGCACCGGCTGGGCGATCTCCGGCGGCTGCCCCGCGATCCCGATCATCCAGCTCGCCGGCGGATACCTGCCGGCCCTGGTCACCATCGTCGGCGTCATCGTCGGCATCCGGCTGTGCCGCTGGGCCAACGCCCGTTACTTCCACCTGGACCGCGGCTCCTGCGGGCTGTGACCTCCCCGGTGACGGGATTCCCTGTTCGGCCGGGTGAGGTTCCCCGGGCCGAACAGGGATGCCCCGGCCGAGCAGGGATGCCCCGGCCGAGCAGGGATGATGGACGGGCCCGTAGACCCGACCTCAGTGCCGAGGAGGAGCCCGTGACGGACTCACGCCACACGCCCCGACGACGCGCCCAGGGCGAGCTGGAGGCACAGGTCCTCGCCGCTCTGCGCACCGCCGACGCCCCGGTCAGCGCGGGGTGGGTGCGCGACCGGGTGAGCGGCGACCTCGCGTACACCACCGTGCTGACGATCCTGGCCCGGCTGCACGCCAAGGACGCGGTCACCCGGCGGCGGGAGGGCCGCTCGTTCGTCTGGACGCCGGTGGCCGACGAGGCCGGGCTCGCCGCGTTCAAGATGCGCAAGGTCCTGGATTCCGGGCCGGACCGGGAGGCGGTCCTGGCCAGCTTCGTCACCGCGCTGCCCGAGAGCGACGAGCAGCTGCTGCGGGACCTCCTCCGGGGCGCGGGCCCGGACGCGGACGAGGATGCCGACGGCGAGAAGGGCACGGACTGAGCCCGTGGGCGTCTTCGTCTTCCTGCCCCTGGTGCTGCCGCTGACGGCCTGGCCGGTGGCCAGGCTCGCCACGCACCGCCTTCATCCGCGCACGGCGACGCGCCTCCTCACCTGGGTGGCCGCCGTGATGGCGGCCTGCAGCACCGTCTGCCTGTGCCTCCTGATGGTCGTCGGCACCGCGCAGCTGCCGGGCAATCCGCTGCCGGACGGCTGGTCGGACCCCGAGGTGCGCGCCGTCGTTCCCCGGGACGAGATCGTGGGCAAGGCAGCCATCCCGGCGCTGATCGCCGTGGTCTCCGCCGCCGCCCACACCCTGTGGCGCCACTTCTCGCTACGCCGCCGCGCCCACGCGTCGCTCGCCCGCCTGCGCGGGACCCAGGTCGCCGTACTGCCCGACCCGGAGCCGTACGCCTACGCGCTGCCCGGCGGCGGACGGGGCCGCATCGTCGTCAGCACTGCGCTGCTGGCCCGGCTCACCTCTCCGGAACGGCGGGCCCTGTTCGCCCACGAGCGGACGCACCTGACGGCCCGGCACCACCGCCACCTGCTGACGGTCCGCCTGGCCGCACGCGTCAACCCCTTTCTACGGCCGCTGAGTTCGGCCGTGGCCTACACGGCCGAGCGATGGGCGGACGAGGAGGCGGCGACCCAGGTGGGCGACCGCAGGGCGGTGGCCCGAGCGATCGGCAAGGCGGCGCTTCCGCCTGACGGAGCGAACGGGTCGAATGAGTCGAACGGGCAACGCGGGTCGAACGGGCAGCGTGGGCCGGGCGAGCCGGTCTTCGCGGCTTTCGCGGGCCTCGCCGCCCCCGGCCCGCTGCCCCGCCGAGTCGCCGCGCTGCTCGCCCCGCCGCCCGCCGCACCGGGCCGCCTCAGGTCGTTCACGGCGGTGGGGCTCGCCACGTGGACGGCGGGAGCGGGCACGGCGGCCTCCGCGATGTCCTCCGCCAGCTCCGCGCTCACGCTGGCGACGACGCTCCAGGCGGCTACGTCCCTCTGACGCCGAAGGGGCGGCGGACGAGAGTGTCCACCGCCGCTGAGCGCGAGCCGTCGGACTGGCTCTCAGAGATCGAACTCGTGCGGAGCCAGCCCCAGCATCAGACACGCCTCCCGCACAACCCCCCGCTCCGTCTGGTCGAAGTCACCGTCGGCGCCGCCGATGACGATGCCGATCTGGATGACGGCGCGCGCCTCGGCCTCCTTCTTCTTCGCCTTGGCGACCTCCTGCAACACGCTGACCTTGCCGAAGTCGAAGTCCGCGGTGAGCTTGTCCAGGTTGTCGTCGAACCGGCGCTGGAGGTCGGCGGCCGGGAAGTTCTGCAGCACCTCGTTCGAGGCGATCAGCTGTGCGACGCGGCGCCGCTCCGACGGGTCGATGGTGCCGTCGGCGGCGGCCACCAGGGCGCACATCGCCATCGACGCGTCGCGGAACGCCCCGGACTTCAGGTCGTTCTTCTTCGCCACCAGCTGCGTCTGCATCGTCGACGCGGATTCCTTGATGCGGTCCCACAGGGCCACGCGTGCTCCTCCGGTTGAGGCTTCTTGCCGAGCCGTAACTACTACAGCAATGTAGAAACTAACGGCCGTACGCGAAAAGTTCCGGAGCACCGGAAAACTCCCGCCTACCCTCCCCCTGTTGTCCGAAAACGAACCGCCCCAGCACACAAGCCACAGGCCACACCCCCGACCCCTCTATGCTTCTACGCGCTTGTAGAACCCGCTACGAACCCCCTACGAACCCGCTACGAACCCGCTACGAACCTCCTACGCACACAAGGGAGTCAACGCCTCGATGGTGTTCAAACGACTGCTCGGCTCACTCGGCGTGGGCGGCCCCACCGTCGACACCGTTCTCGCCCCCGGCGCCGCCGCGCCAGGCGGCACCCTGTCCGGCCAGGTCCATCTCAAGGGCGGCAGCGGCGACTTCGACATCGAACACATCACCCTGGAGCTCGTCGCCCGCGTCGAGGCCGAGCACGAGGGAGGCGAGAGTCACGGCGCCGTGGCGTTCGACCGGTTCGTGGTCGGCGGCGGCTTCCGGCTGGTCGCGGGCGCCGAGCACCACGTGCCGTTCGCGGTGACCCTCCCCTGGGAGACGCCGCTGACCGAGCTGTACGGCCGCCGGCTCGGCATCGCCCTCGGCGTACGCACCGAACTCGCGGTCGCGGGCGCGCGGGACAAGGGCGACCTCGACCAGCTCGCCGTCGGCCCCCTGCCCGTACAGGCGGCGGTCCTGGAGGCCTTCGGGCAGCTCGGCTTCGGCTTCAGGTCGGCCGACCTGGAGCTGGGACACATCGGAGGCACCGGCCAGCGGCTCCCCTTCTACCAGGAGATCGAGCTGACGCCGGCGCCGCAGTACGCCCACGCGGTGAACGAGATCGAGGTGACCTTCCTCGCGACGCCGGCCGGCATGGAGGTGATCCTGGAGGCGGACAAGCGCGGCGGCCTCTTCACGAGCGGCCACGACGCGCTCACCCACTTCACCGTCACCCACGACGACGCCCACCGCCCGGACTGGAATGCGGTGGTCGACGGCTGGGTACGGCAGTTGGTCGAACACCACACGTCGTACGGGCATGAGTACGGCGGGGGCTACGAGGAGGGACACGGACATAGCTCGGGGCCGGGCATGGGCACGATGGTCGCCGCAGGCGCGGCCGGACTGGCCGTCGGCGTGGTGGGCGGCATGGTCGCGGCCGAAGTCGTGGACGAAGTAGGCGACTTCTTCGAAGATGAGGACGAGGGCGAGGACGACTGAATGTTCGGGATCAGCGAAATAGGCATCATCCTGCTCGTGGTGATCGCAGTCCTCTGCACGAAGAAACTCCCCGAACTGGTCCGCAGCGCGGGCAAGTCGGCCCGCATCCTCAAGGCCGAAGCGCGGGCCATGAAGACCGAGGACACCCCGGCCGACACCCCCGGCACCCCACGCGTGATCCAGGGCGAAACGGTCACCCCTCCCCCGCCGCCTCCGGGACAGAACCCCAGAACGTAGACGGATTGGACACCGATGGAACTCCCCACGCAAACCCCGGAAACCCCGGAAACCCCCACCACACTGGGCGAGCAGCTCCTACTCCTCTCCCTGGATGACGAGTCCGGCACCGCGAGCCAGCCGGCGAAGGTGGCCCTGGCGATCTCCGCGGCGTCGCTGGTGGAATTCGCGCTGGCCGGCCGGATCGACATGACCGACGACAAGGTCACCGTCGTCGACCCGACACCGCTGGGCGAGCCCGCCCTCGACGCCGCGCTCACCGAAATCGCCGCCAGGGAGAAGCCGCGCAAGACCAAGGAGTGGATCCAGCAGCTGAAGTACGACGCGGTGGCCGGGGCGAACGCGGGCCTGCTCGAGAAGGGGCTGGTCCGGAAGGAGAAGAAGAAGGTGCTCGGCCTCTTCCCCGTGACCCGTTATCCGGAGGCCGACGGCTCGGTGGAGGCGGCGGTACGCCAACGCCTCGACGCGGTCGTCCTCCGGGGCGCGACGCCGGACGAGCGCACGGCGAGCCTGGTGGCCCTGCTCCACGGCGCGAAACTGCTCCGCCTGGCCTTCCCCGACGCCGACGCGCGCCAGGTCGAGGCGACGATGGAGTCGATCTCACAGGGCCAGTGGTCCGCGGCAGCGGTACGCCAGGCCGTGAAGGCCGCGGAGGCCGCACTGGTGGCACTGATGGCGGTGACGGCAGCGACGTCAGCGGCCATCGCGAGCAGCTGAAACCAGGACGGCGAAGCGACGCCACCTCCCGCCCCGACAAAACAGCGCCCGAGCCGACCGAAGCCGACCCGGGCGCTGCCCGGCAGGTCAGAGGGGCACCCCCCGCCTGCTTCCCGTAGACCCTGTGGGACTCGAACCCACAACCAATGGATTAAAAGTCCACTGCTCTGCCAATTGAGCTAAGGGTCCACACGCCGGACCGCGCCGACGCATCCCTGAGCATAGCCCGCCGCGGCCGGGAGGCCGATCGGGTATCGGCCTCCCGGCCTGTCGGACCTCACACAACCGGCCAACCGCACGTCACACAGCCACCGGCACGAACCTCGCGAACGTCACACACCCACCCTCACCAGAGCCCGCTTTACGGATCCACCGGTTCCACCGCTCCCACCCTCCCCGCCTCACGCGCCCGCGTCCGCGCGTGGTCAGGGTTCAGGAACCAGTGCCGGGCGGACGCCACCCACCACACGCCCGCGAAGCCGAGAACGACAAGCACCGCGACCGGCGCGTAGTTGAAGGTCTCCCACGTCACCGGCGAGACCTGCGGCAGCATGAACAGGACCGTGATGATGCCGACCCACACCACCGCCACGATCCCGATCGGCCGCGACCACCTGCCCAGATGCCAGGGCCCACGCTCGAAGGCGTCGCCCTTGCGCACCCGCAGCAGCGTCGGGACGACGTACGCGATGTAGAGGCCGATGACGGCGATCGAGGTCACGGCCGCGTACGCGGTGACGTTGATCAGATACGGCAGCCCGAGCACGAGCGCGCCGAGCGCTGCCAGCCACACCGCCGCGACGGGCGTACGGGTGCGTGGGCTGACGGTGTGCCAGACGTGCGAGTACGGCAGCGCGCCGTCGCGTGAAAAGGCGTAGATCATGCGGCTGTTGGCGGTGACGGAGGCCATGCCGCAGAACAGCTGCGCGCCGATGACGACGAGCAGCAGCAGCTTCCCGGCGGTCGCGCCGAGCGCGTCGAGGAGGATCTGCGCGGGCGGCGCCCCGGTCGGCGAGTCGAGGGCACCCTGGTACGACTGGATCGCGAACGTGAAACCGAGCAGCAGCACGAACCCGGCGATCCACGACGTCCAGATGGACCGCACGATGCCCTTCGGCCCGGCCGTGGAGGCGTCGTGGGTCTCCTCGGTCATGTGCGCGGAGGCGTCGTAGCCGGTGAAGGTGTACTGGGCCATGAGCAGGCCGATCAGCACGACGTACAGGCCGCTGCCCCACCCCGTGTTGTTCACGAACTTCGTGAAGACGAACGACACCGACTGATGGCTGTCCGGCGCGAAGGCGAGCGCGCCGACGATGACGGCGACGCCGATGACGTGCCACCAGACGCTGACGTTGTTGAGCAGGCCGACGATGCGCACGCCGAACGTGTTGAGCAGGCCGTGCAGGATCAGGATCGCCGTGAACAGCAGGATCGTCCGCCCCGGCGTCACTTCGAAGCCGAACTGCAGGTTCAGGTACGCGCCGAGGAAGGACGCGGCGCCGAAGTCGATGCCGGCGGTCACCGCGACCTGCCCGAGGACGTTGAACCACCCCGTGAACCACGCCCACGCGGCGGCCGACCTCGGCGGCGCGAGCCGGTGCGCCCAGAAGTACAGGCCCGCGGACGTCGGATACGCCGAACAGATCTCCGCCATCGCAAGGCCGACGAACAGCGTCATCAGTCCGACCCCGACCCACCCCCAGGTGATCAGGGCGGGACCGCCGGTGTTCATGCCGAACAGATACAGCGTCAGACACCCGGAGAGCACCGAGATGATCGTGAAGGAGACCGCGTAGTTGGAGAACGCCGACATCTGACGGGCGAGGACCTGCGTGTACCCGAGTTGCGCGAGGCGCTCCTCATCGGAAGCTGGCGGCGACGGCTGCGCCGCTGGGTCACTTGTCATGCCCCCAGCGTTTCCCGCCCAACGCCCGTGCCATGCACGGGCGTTGGGCAAATCATCCCCGTAGCGGAACCGGCCTGGAAGCCGGGACCACCGGAGACGGAAACGTCTCGGGACCACCGGAGACGGAAACGTCAGACCCGAGACGGAAACGTCAGAAGAGACCCTTGTACGACTGCCAGCCGGAGGCGATCTTCACCCGCGGACCGAAGGACCCGTTCCCCTTGCCGTCGTTGCGGTACAGGTTCCCGGAACCGTCCCGCTCGACCAGGTCGCTGCGGCCGTCACCCGTGATGTCCCCGACGCCCACGATCGCGTTGTACGAGGCGCCCCAGGCGGAGAACACCTTGACCCGGTCCTTCAGCGTCCCGTTCCCCGCGCCGTCGTAGCGGTACAGGGTGCCGTCCTTGTGCCGGGCCAGCACGTCACCGATCCCGTCCCCGTTCAGATCACCGGCACCGACGATCTTCGTGTACGTCGTCCAGGCGGACCGGATCTTCTTCCCGGCCGCCAGCGTGCCGTCGCTCTTGGCGGCGAAGAGATAGATGTCCCCGGTGGACGCCTTGCGGGCGAGCAGATCGGCCCGCCTGTCACCGGTCAGATCACCGGGCGAGGTGAGGACGTTGTACGCGCTCCACCCGGTGCCCAGCTTGGTGTAGGCCGCCGAGGTGGTCAGCGGGTCACCGCACTTCGGCTTGTAGCCGCGTAGGGAGCCGTCCTTCATCCGGACCAGGACGTCGTTGCAGCCGTCCTTGTTCAGATCGCCGAACGGCACCGCCGTGACCGACGTGGTCCAGCCGCCTCCCGAGGCCTTCCCCGCGAACGCGCCCTTGCCGTCACCCTGCTGGAACGTCAGCGTCCCGGAGGAGTTGAGCGTGAGCAGGTCGGCGACGCCGTCCGGGCCGCGCCCCTCACCGCCGGTGTGGTCATGACGCACCGCTCCCGCGCTCCGCAGCGCGACGGACCCGCGGACCTGCAGCGGCGCGCCAACTCCGTCCGCCGGGTCGACGGAGAGCGTCCAGTCGTACGAGCCGTTCGGGAGGAACGCGTCGCCGGAGCCCTTTTCGTCGTCGCCGTGCCAGCCGACGACGAGCTTCCCGCGCGCGGGCCCGCCGTCCTCCGTGTCCACGACCTTGCCGGTCGCCTTGCTCCGCACGGTCAGCAGCCACTTCGCCGAGGGCTTCGACAGGAGCACCTCGGTCAGGGTCTGGGGCGTCACGTCGAAAGTGGTGGCATCGACGTACTTGGCGTTCTCGGCGGGCGCGAGCAGGCTCAGCGGCTGCGTGGGCACGCCGGACGGCACGAGATGGACGCGCTCCTCGGCATCCACGTAGGCGGCGTTCGAGCCCGCGGTGTCCACGGTCCAGCGCACATCACGCTGCGAGACGCCGGTGTCCGGCAGCTTCCCGATGACACGCCCGGCGGCCGTACCGCCGGTCACCGTCGTCAGCGTCAGCTCTCCGGCCTGCTTGTCGTGCGTGACCACGAAGCCGTCACCCAGCTCCGCCTCGCCCGAGGGAACGGGCACGGACTTCCCGGCCGTACGGTCGTAGACCCCGGCCTTTCCGTCGGCGCCGCAGTTCCAGTACAGCCAGCGGCCGACGGCCTGCAGTTCGTCGGGCACGCACGGAGCGTCGACGGTGAGGCTCTGCACGTTCTTCTTCGCCGACAGGTCGTACCCCGTGACGCTGCCCGGGGTGGTGCCCGCGGTCCACAACAGGTCGCCCGACAGAGCGGCGGCGCCGGCCGGCCGGGTCACGGACGGGGTCCCGGAGTTGCCCAACTGGTAGACGTAACTCTGAGACGCAGCCGTGTAGACCACGTACTTGCCGGACACGGAGGTGATGCGGCCGCCTGCCGGGACGGAGCGACTGAAGTAACTGGTGCCGGTGGGGCCCTGGACTCTGAGCAGGTCGTACCCGGTCGACTGCGTGTCCCGCTCCAGCCAGGCGATCCTGCCGTCGGCCGTGCCGTGGACCTCCGAGCAGCCCGCGTCCTTGGCCGGGCAGTCGGCCATCACCGCGGATACGCCCGTGAAATCGCTGCGTGCGCCGAACTCGGGCGTTCCCGCCGTCGCGACCTCGCGCAGATAACCGCTCCTGATGTCCCTGTTGTTGCCGGTGTCGGCGACGACGAGCCTGCCCTGCTCCAGGGACAGCCCCTGGATCGGTACGGGCGGCTTGGGAAGCGGCTTGACCGTCGTCACGACGGGCTTGCCGTCGGCTTCGGTGACACGCTGGATGCCGCGCTCGCCTCCCGTGGGAGTGCCGATGAAGAGGGCGGCGCCACCGGGCGCGACGGACACGTCCGGATCCGACACGCCGATCGTCACCGAGGCTCCACCCGCGATGGGTTTGGCCAGCACGGCCGTACCGGCGCTGGGGCGGTGCACCAGCCAGTCACCGACCACCGCGAGACCAGCGGCGGGATTCGCACCGGTGCCGCTCGCCAGGACGACCTCGGTCGGGGCCGCCGTCAGGTCCGAACGGGGCACCACAAGGACCTTGGAGCTGTTGAGGCTGTACAGGGCGACGTGGTCGGGCGAGACCTTCGCGTACGCGTAGCCGGAGGGGAGCGCCCCGGTCCAGCTCTGTGCCCGCCCGGTCTCCCTGTCCACGGCGACGATGCGGTCGGTGTCGCCCAGCTTGGCCTGGAAGAAGATGCTCGTGCTGTCCGCGCCCCGCGAAAATCCGAGCGACATGCCCTCGGGCAGCCCGTCGACCGTCACGTCATTCGTGGTTCCGTCGGGCCCAGGGGTCAGCAGATGCATGACCCGGCTCGTCGTCCCGTCGGCGGCGGCGACGTTGCGGAACGCGATGCCCGTGTCACCGTAGAAGTTCAACAGCCCTTGCCCTTGCGGAACTTGCAAGGTGCGGGAGGTCCCGTCGACCGCGTTCCACAGGTCGACCCGGCCGTCGCTGCCGCGGTACGCGAGGATGTCGCTCCCGGTGCCACTGGGGAGAACGCCGCTGATGGACGGTGCCGCGACGGTCGTACCGTCCGAGTAGCGGGTCCAGACCATCGTGGTGCGACCCTCGAGCCGGTGGAAGACACCCTGTGCCCCGGCACCGTCCGCGCCCGTCTGGGTGTCCGCGCTCGCGAGGGACGCCGCCGTATACGCGTTGCGCAGGGTAGCCGGGACCACCGTCTCCTGTGGCGCGTCCGCCGCCGAGGCCGACGGGAGCAGCGGGCTCAGCCCCGCCGCGGCGGCCGGCCGCGGGGCCGCCGCGCGGCCGCCGCGCCACCCCCCGCCGCGGGCCACCCCGCCCGCCACGCAGGGCGAGGACCGCGCGGGGGACACCG
>NZ_JBEYYB010000029.1:0-32019 GCF_040645335.1 Streptomyces sp. NPDC046821
CCACCGCTCCGGCACCATCAAGGGCCTCGCCGCCGAGATCGGCGCCTCCATCACCTCCGGCGCCACCATCTGCGAGATCAAGGACTGACGCCCGGCGAACAGAACAGACGCGTGCCCGGCGGACCGTCATGGTCCGCCGGGCACGCGCGTCAGAAACCTCTCAGGCCGCTCAGGCCCCTCAGGCCCCTCAGACCGGGATCTCGAAGATCGGGGTGAGGGTCGCCCGTCCCACGGAGTGGTCGTAGAGCTGGTAGCCGAGCCACGCCGGGGAGGCCGCCGGCGGGACATCCAGCTCGGCCGTGTTCAGGGCGTGGACGACGTACATGTAGCGGTGCGGGCCGTGCCCGGCCGGGGAGACGGCGCCGAGGAAGCTGTTCCCGCCCGCGTCGTTGGCCAGCATCTTCGCGCCCTCCGGAAGATACTTGCCGCCTGCCGCCCCGGCTCCGGACGCCAGCTCGTGCACGGAGGCGGGGATGTCGTAGACCGCCCAGTGCCAGAAGCCGCTCGCGGTCGGCGCGTCGGGGTCGAAGCAGGTCACCGCGAAGCTCTGTGTGCCGCCCGGGAAGCCCTCCCAGGACAGGTGTGGGGAGCGGTCCTCGCCCGGGCCGCCGAAGAGGCTGCTGCACTGCGCGACGTCGAGAGGCTTGCCGTCCGCGATGTCCGTGCTGTGCAGCACGAACTCCGGCACCGAGGGCAGAGCGCTGTAGGGATCGAAGGCGTGGGGCATGACTTCTTCTCCTCTGGTCGGGCGGTCAGGTGCTCGCGGAGTGGCCGGTGACCGACCCGCCCTCATCGACCACACCACCGACATTCGCACGACATCCGCACATGCCGCACGCCGCAAACGGGCGACTTGTGCGGCGGAGCCCACCGATGGCCTGCTCATCGCCGCGGAGAGGGTGGCGCGGTGGCCAGGGCTGAAGGTGTCTTCCGGAAGGTGGCTCCCCGCCGGACGCACACCGTGATCGTCACCCGCATGACACGCGCACGGACCCTCCACCCGGGTGCGAGCTGGTCAAAGAGGCGGCCCGCCCACCCAGGTCCGCCACCCGGGTCCGCTCCCTCGTGATGTGGTCCGGCAGAGGTACAAGTCCGGTGGGTGGCCAGAGTATTGCCCGCCGGTGGTCACCGTGTTAGAAAATTCCGGTGACCAAGCGACGGACCTGCGACGCGACGACAGCACCCGGATCGGTGCTGGTTCGTCTGTATGCCGTCCTGTGCCCCGTCATCCCTGAGCCGCACTGGCAGACCGGACTCTAGCTCCGCTCGCTCTCTGACGCGCGTTTCCCCATGTGACCCTGATTGCAGGGTGTTCTCGGCCTGCCTGTTTTGGCCCTGGGAAACGTCTGCCGGGGAGCGAGTGTGTCCTCCCATGTCACTGCATTCCACGATCTGGAGATCCCGGTGCACTCCGTTTCTTCCTCTTCCGCTGCCTCCGTCCGGCCCTCCCGCTCCTCCTACGACGTCGTGATCGTCGGCGCCGGCCACAACGGTCTGGTCGCCGCCGCTTACCTGGCCCGTGCGGGGCGCAGCGTCCTCGTCCTGGAGCGGCAGGACCACACCGGCGGCGCCGCCGTGTCGGCGCAGGCGTTCAGCGGTCTGGACGCCCGCCTTTCGCGTTACTCGTACCTGGTCAGCCTGCTGCCCGACAAGATCGTCAATGACCTGGGCCTGCGCTTCCAGACGCGCCAGCGCCGGATCGCCTCGTACACGCCCGCTGTCGTGAACGGGCAGCCGACCGGGCTCCTGGTGCAGGACGACCTCGCCCGCACCCGCGACTCCTTCCGCCAACTCACCGGTTCCGACGGGGACTTCGACGCCTGGCAGAAGTTCTACGGGATGACGGAGCGCGTGGCGAAGCGGGTCTTCCCGACGATGACCGGTCCGCTGCCGAGCCGCGCCGAGCTGGAGCGGATCGTCGACGACAAGGAAGCCTGGGAGGCGCTGTTCGAGCGGCCGCTGGGCGAGGCGATCGAGTCCCGGTTCTCGAACGACCTGGTGCGGGGTGTGGTCCTGACCGACGCGCTGATCGGCACGTTCACGCACGCTCACGACGAGTCGCTGCTGCAGAACCGCTGCTTCCTGTACCACGTGATCGGTAACGGCACCGGGGACTGGAACGTCCCCGTGGGCGGCATGGGCGCGCTGACCGGCGCGCTCGCGGACGCCGCGCGCGCCGCGGGAGCCGAGATCCTGGTGAACCACGACGCCGTGGGCATCGACACGGACGGTACGGGCGCGGAGGTGCGGTATCGGTCGCAGGACAGCGAGGGCAAGATCGGCGCGGGTTCGGTACTCGCCAACGTCGCGCCGCCGACGCTGGCCCGCCTTCTCGGCGACGAGCCCGACGCGGCCCAACCGGCCCCCGAGGGCGCGCAGTTGAAGGTGAACATGTTGCTGCGCCGGCTGCCGCGCCTGCGCGACCGGAGCGTGGACCCCAAGGACGCGTTCGCGGGCACCTTCCACATCGCCGAGACGTACAGCGAGCTGGAAACGGCCTACCGTGAGGCCGCGGCGGGCCGGATTCCGGGCAACCCGCCGTCGGAGATCTACTGCCACTCGCTCACCGACTCGTCGATCCTCGGTCCGGACCTGGTGGCCGACGGCTACCACACGCTCACGCTGTTCGGCCTGCACATGCCGGCCCGGCTGTTCGCCGGTGACGGGGACAAGGCGCGCGAGGAGGCGCTGCGGGCGACGGTGGCCTCGCTGGACGCCGTACTGGACGAGCCGATCGCGGACGTGCTGGCGGTCGACGCCGACGGCCGTCCGTGCATCGAGGCCAAGACCCCGCTCGACCTCGAAGCGGACCTGGGCCTGCCGTCCGGGCACATCTTCCACCGTGACCTGTCCTTCCCGTTCGCCAACGAGGAGACCGGGCGGTGGGGCGTGGAGACCGCGCACCAGAACGTGCTCCTGTGCGGTGCGGGGGCGACGCGCGGCGGCGGGGTCAGCGGCATCCCCGGGCACAACGCCGCCATGGCGGTCCTCGAAGGCTGACGCCACGGGGTAGCGGCACAGGCCACTCGTGCCGCTACCCCCGGTCGTAGGCCGATCACGCACATAGTCCGCGTCGTCGACGCGTCAGCAGCCCACGCGGTCGACGTGCTCGCTCCACATACGCGTAAGGCCAGGTGCCTTCCCTTCGCGCGCCCTCAGACCGGCGCGAACGTTCGCCCTCGGTGCGAAGGGGAGCGCCTGCCCGCGCGCAGCCCGACCTGAAAAGCCCCACAGGCGACCGCCCCAAGGAACAACCCGGCCGCCCTCGCCGTCCCCAACTTCTAGCGAGGTCCTCATGTCCCTTGTCGACAACAGAGACACGGCGCCCCTGTCACCCTCGACGAGTCTGCGCCGCAGCGTCGGGCCGGTCGCCCTGCTCTGGGCGTCCGTGGGTTCGATCATCGGCTCCGGCTGGCTGTACGGCGCCAAGAACGCCGTCGTCGTGGCGGGTCCCGCGGCGCTGATCGCGTGGGGCATCGGCACGGTGGCGATCGCGCTGCTCGCCCTGGTGCACGCCGAGATCGGCAGCATGTTCCCGGTGGCGGGCGGTGTGGCCCGTTACCCGCACTACGCCTTCGGCGGTCTGGCCGGTATCTCGTTCGGCTGGTTCACCTGGCTCGCGTCAGCGACCACGGCCCCGATCGAGGTCGAGGCGATGATCGGCTACGCGGGGCACTGGAAGTGGGCGCAAGGGTTCCTGCGCAGCGACGAGACGCTGACGGCGAGCGGCCTGGTCGTCGCGGTGATCCTCATGGCCGTGTTCGTCGCCGTGAACTTCTTCGGCATCCGCCTGCTCGCGCACACCAACAGCACCGCCACCTGGTGGAAGGTCGCCATCCCGCTGCTGACGATCTTCGTGCTCGCGGCCTCGCACTTCGACGTCGGCAACTTCACGTCCCACGGCTTCGCCCCGTACGGCGCGAAGGGTGTTCTCGAAGCGATCAGCACGAGCGGCATCATCTTCGCCCTCCTCGGCTTCGAGCAGGCCATCCAGCTCGCGGGCGAGAGCAGCAACCCGCACCGTGACATCCCCCGGGCGACGATCGGTTCGGTCGCCATCGGCGCGACCATCTATCTGCTGCTCCAGGTCGCGTTCATCGGCGCGCTCCCGGGTTCGACGTTCGCCGGAGGCTGGGCACACCTGAACTTCCCCGGGATCAGCGGCCCGCTCGCCGGTCTGGCCACGCTGCTCGGCCTGGGCTGGCTGGCCTGGGTCCTCTACTTCGACGCGATCGTCTCGCCGGGCGGCACCGGCCTGATCTACACCACTGCCAGCTCCCGTATCTCCTACGGTCTGAGCCGGAACGGCTACGCGCCCAAGCTGTTCGAGAAGACCGACAGCCGGGGTGTGCCGTGGTTCGGCCTGGTCATCACCTTTGTGACCGGTGTGGTCTGCTTCCTGCCCTTCCCGAGCTGGCAGCAGCTGGTCAGCTTCATCACGTCCGCGAGCATCCTGATGTACGCCGGTACGCCGCTGGCCTACGGAGTGCTGCGCGACCGGCTCCCCGACCACGTCCGCCCGTACCGCCTCCGCTCGGGCGGCATCCTCGCGCCGGCGTCCTTCGTCGTCGCCAACCTGATCATCTACTGGTCCGGCTGGGACACCCTGTGGCGCCTCGGCCTGGCCATCCTCCTCGGCTACCTGCTGATGGGCGGCTACGTGGCGTACACGCACCTCACCGGGCAGCCGGACGCCTCGCGGCTCGACTGGAAGGCCGGGCAGTGGCTGCCCGCCTACCTCATCGGGATGGGCCTGATCTCCTGGCAGGGCGGCTTCGGTGACACAGCACGGAACAACATCCCGCTGGGCTGGGACATCCTCGCCGTCGCCGTGCTGTCGCTCGTGATCTACCACTGGGCGCGGAAGACGGGGCTTCCCGCCGAGGACATCGAGCGCAACATCCAGGATGTGGCGGTCACGGACGAGGGTGCCGCGTAGGCGGAGGGGTTGATGGAGGGGAGCGTCGTCTGCGGGCGGCGCTCCCCCATTTTTTGCAGCCCCTTACTACGAGCAGCCCCGGCCCCCGGATCCCGCTGAGACTCAGATCACTTTCCCGGCGCCTACTGGACGACATACCGACTAGTCAGGATGATGAAATCCGTCCAGTTCAGACGTCCCACAGGAGCCATGATGAGCGTCGGCCACCCGCCAGGTCTCGATCTCGACCAGCTGCGCCTCCACCTGGACCGGGAACGCCCTGGTCTGGTGACCGGTCCACTGTCCGGGCGGATCATCGAGGGCGGCCGGTCCAATCTCACGTACATCGTCGACGACGGATCCTCGACCTGGGTCGTCCGGCGGCCGCCGCTCGGGCATGTGCTGGCCACCGCGCACGACATGAAGCGGGAGCACCGGGTGATCAGCGCCCTGCACCCGACCTCCGTGCCGGTGCCCGAGGCGCTGCTCCTGTGCGAGGACAACAGCGTGCTGGGCGCGCCGTTCTACATGATGGAGTTCGTGGCGGGCACGCCGTACCGCACGTCGCAGCAGCTCGCGAAGATCGGGCCCGAGCGGACCCGCGCCGCCGTGCTCGGGCTCGTGGACACGCTCGTCGACCTGCACGCCGTGGACCCCGCCGAGGTCGGCCTCGCGGACTTCGGGCGGCCCGACGGGTTCCTGGACCGGCAGCTGCGGCGCTGGGGCAAGCAGCTCGACGCGTCGCGGAACCGCGAGCTGGCCGGCGTCGACGAGCTGCACGCGGCGCTCGGCCGCGCGCTGCCGACGTCGCCCGCGCCGACGATCGTGCACGGCGACTACCGCCTGGACAACGTCCTCATCCACCAGGACGCCGACGGCGTCGACCGGATCAAGGCGGTCCTGGACTGGGAAATGTCCACGCTGGGCGACCCGCTCACCGACCTGGGCCTCCTGGTGATGTACAGCGCGAAGCTGGACCTGCCGGACTCCCCCGTCTCCACGACCTCCGGGGCGGCCGGACACCCGGACCCCACCGAACTGATCGAGCGGTACGCCGCGCGCTCGGGACGCGACGTGTCCTCCGTCAACTGGTACACGGCCTTCGCGTGGTTCAAGCTCGCCGTCATCCTCGAAGGCATCCACTACCGCTACACGCTCGGCCAGACCGTCGGCGCGGGCTTCGACCGCATCGGTGAGCTGGTGCCCGTGTTCATCGACCACGGCCTGACGACTCTTCAGAAAGGCTGACCCGCAATGGACTTCGCATTCGACGCGCGCACCGAGGAACTGAGAGCGAGACTCCTCGCCTTCATGGACGAGCACGTGTACCCGGCCGAGGCCGTCGCGCACGAGCAGCGCGCGCGGCTGGCCTCGCCGTGGGACACCCCGCCGGTCGTCGAGGAGCTGAAGGCCGAGGCCAGGCGACAGGGCCTGTGGAACCTGTTCCTTCCCGACGCGGAGTACGGCGCCGGGCTCACCAACCTCCAGTACGCGCCGCTGGCCGAAATCACCGGCCGCAGCCCGCAGTTGGCGCCCACGGCCCTGAACTGCGCGGCCCCCGACACGGGCAACATGGAGGTGCTGTCGCAGTTCGGCACCGACGACCACAAGAAGCAGTGGCTGGAGCCGTTGCTCGCGGGTGAGATCCGGTCGGCGTTCGCGATGACCGAGCCGGAGGTCGCGTCGTCCGACGCCACGAACATCACCACGCTGATCGAGCGCGACGGCGACGAGTACGTCATCACCGGCCGCAAGTGGTACATCTCCGGGGCGATGAATCCCGACTGCAAGATCTTCATCGTGATGGGCAAGACGGACCCCGAGGGCGCCGACCTCCGCCGCCAGCAGTCCATGGTGCTGGTCCCTCGCGACACTCCGGGCCTCGAAGTCCGGCGCGCGATGCAGGTGTACGGGTACGAGGACCACTACCACGGCGGCCACGCCGAGGTCGTGTTCGACCAGGTCCGGGTGCCGGTGAGCAACCTGATCGGCGAGGAGGGCGGCGGGTTCGCCATCGCGCAGGCGCGGCTCGGCCCGGGCCGTATCCACCACTGCATGAGGCTGATCGGGATGGCCGAGCGAGCCATCGAGCTGATGTGCCGGCGTGCGATCGCGCGGACGGCGTTCGGCAAGCCGCTGGCCCAGCAGGGTGTCGTACAGGAGTGGATCGCAGACGCACGGGTGGCGGTGGAGCAGCTGCGGCTTCTCGTCCTCAAGACGGCCTGGCTCATGGACACCGTGGGCAACAAGGGTGCCCACACGGAGATCCAGTCCATCAAGATCGCGACGCCGCGCACGGTCGTCGACATCATCGACAGGGCCGTACAGCTGCACGGAGCGGGCGGCGTCAGCCAGGACTTCCCGCTGGCCGAGCTGTGGGCGGGGGCGCGCACGCTGCGCCTGGCGGACGGCCCGGACGAGGTCCACCAGCGCTCGCTGGCCCGACGCGAGCTGAAGAAGTACCTCTGACATACGGCGGCCTCCTAGGGCCTGTCGTCGCCCGGCAGACGGGAATTTGACGACAGGCCCTTGGGGCAGTCTCGACATGTGGCCCCTGCCCGATCGGGCAGGGGCCGCTTTCGTACGCCTGGGCGGGCTCCGGACCGCAAGTTCTGCGCCGACAGGCCGAGTTCACGCCAGGGCATACGCAAGGTTCCCGGCGCCTCACCCATGTGACGAACACCCTCTGGATGTAGGGCGCGCGGAGGTGGCATGATCCCCGGAACTGACGCACCGCAACCCGACAATTCGCCCGTACCGGGCTACGGAAGGACATGCGCATGTTCCGTAAGGTGCTCGTCGCCAACCGCGGAGAGATCGCGATCCGGGCGTTCCGAGCCGGCTTTGAGCTCGGGGCGCGAACCGTCGCGGTGTTCCCCCACGAGGACCGCAACTCACTGCACCGGATGAAGGCGGACGAAGCCTACGAGATCGGCGAACCGGGACACCCCGTGCGCGCCTACCTCTCCGTCGAGGAGATCATCCGCGCGGCGCAGAGGGCCGGTGCCGACGCCGTCTACCCGGGGTACGGCTTCCTGTCCGAGAACCCCGACCTGGCGCGCGCGTGCGAGCGTTCCGGGATCACCTTCGTCGGGCCGAGCGCGGACACGCTGGAACTGACGGGGAACAAGGCGCGTGCCGTGGCGGCGGCTCGCGCGGCCGGGGTGCCGGTCCTCGGTTCCTCGGAGCCGTCCACCGATGTCGACGAGCTGGTCAGGGCGGCCGACGAGCTCGGGTTCCCGGTCTTCGTCAAGGCCGTGGCCGGTGGCGGCGGGCGCGGTATGCGGCGCGTCGAGGACGCCTCGACGCTGCGCGAGTCGATCGAGGCGGCGGCCCGCGAGGCCGAGTCGGCGTTCGGTGACCCGACCGTCTTCCTGGAGAAGGCCGTCGTCGAACCCCGGCACATCGAGGTGCAGATCCTCGCGGACGGCGAGGGCCGCGTCATTCACCTCTTCGAGCGGGACTGCTCCCTGCAGCGCCGCCACCAGAAGGTGATCGAGCTGGCCCCCGCGCCGAACCTCGACCCCGAGGTGCGCGACCGGATCTGCGCCGACGCCGTGAAGTTCGCCCGCCAGATCGGCTACCGCAACGCCGGCACCGTGGAGTTCCTTCTCGACCCCCAGGGCCGGCACGTGTTCATCGAGATGAACCCGCGCATCCAGGTCGAGCACACGGTGACCGAGGAGGTCACCGACGTCGACCTGGTCCAGGCACAGCTGCGCATCGCCGCCGGCGAGACGCTCGAAGACCTCGGCCTGTCGCAGGAGACGGTCCGTCTGCACGGCGCCGCGCTCCAGTGCCGGATCACCACCGAGGACCCCGCCAACGGCTTCCGCCCCGACACCGGCAAGATCAGCGCGTACCGCTCGCCGGGCGGCTCCGGGATCCGGCTCGACGGCGGCACCACCCATGCCGGTACGGAGATCAGCGCCCACTTCGACTCGATGCTGGTCAAACTGACCTGCCGCGGGCGGGACTTCGAGACCGCCGTGGGCCGGGCGAGGCGTGCCGTGGCCGAGTTCCGTATCCGCGGTGTGTCCACGAACATTCCCTTCCTCCAGGCCGTGCTCGACGATCCCGACTTCGCCGCCGGGCGCGTCACCACGTCGTTCATCGAGAAGCGGCCGCATCTGCTGACGGCACGTCACTCGGCCGACCGCGGATCGAAGTTGCTCACCTACCTGGCCGACGTCACGGTGAACAAGCCGCACGGTGAGCGGCCTCCGCTGGCCGACGCCACCACCAAGCTGCCCCGCCGCACGAACGGCGAGCCGCCCGCCGGTTCCAAGCAGAAGCTGACGGAGCTGGGTCCGGAGGGCTTCGCCCGGTGGCTGCGCGCGTCGCCCACCATCGGGGTCACGGACACGACGTTCCGTGACGCGCACCAGTCGCTGCTCGCCACCCGCGTCCGCACGAAGGACCTGCTCGCGGTGGCGCCGACCGTGGCGCAGACGGTGCCGCAGCTCCTGTCCCTCGAATGCTGGGGCGGCGCGACCTACGACGTGGCGCTGCGGTTCCTCGCCGAGGACCCGTGGGACCGGCTCGCCGAACTGCGCGCGGCGGTGCCCAACATCTGTCTCCAGATGCTGCTGCGGGGCCGTAACACCGTCGGCTACACGCCGTACCCCACCGAGGTGACGAACGCCTTCGTGGAAGAGGCCGCCGCGACCGGGATCGACATCTTCCGGATCTTCGACGCCCTCAACGACGTGAACCAGATGCGGCCCGCGATCGACGCCGTACGGGAGACCGGCACGGCGGTCGCCGAGGTCGCCCTGTGTTACACCTCCGACCTGTCCGACCCGTCGGAGAAGCTCTACACGCTGGACTACTACCTGCGTCTCGCCGAGCAGATCGTGGACGCGGGCGCGCATGTGCTCGCGGTCAAGGACATGGCGGGCCTGCTGCGCGCGCCCGCCGCGGCGAAGCTCGTATCGGCGCTGCGCAGGGAGTTCGACCTGCCCGTGCACATCCACACGCACGACACGGCGGGCGGCCAGCTGGCCACGTATCTCGCGGCAGTCCAGGCGGGCGCGGACGCGGTGGACGGGGCGGTGGCGTCGATGGCGGGCACCACGTCCCAGCCGTCCCTCTCGTCGATCGTCGCCGCGACCGACCACACGGACCGCCCCACCGGCCTCGATCTCCAGGCCGTCTGCGACCTGGAGCCGTACTGGGAGAGCGTGCGGAAGGTGTACGCGCCGTTCGAGGCGGGCCTGTCCTCGCCGACGGGGCGCGTGTACCACCACGAGATCCCCGGCGGTCAGCTCTCCAACCTCCGGACCCAGGCCATCGCGCTCGGGCTCCGAGACCGCTTCGAGGACATCGAGGCGATGTACGCGGCCGCCGACCGGATCCTCGGCCACCTGGTGAAGGTCACCCCGTCGTCCAAGGTGGTCGGCGACCTGGCCCTGCACCTGGTGGGGGCGGGGGTGTCGCCCAAGGACTTCGAGGCCGAGCCGAACTCCGTCGACCTCCCGGCCTCGGTCATCGGCTTCCTGCACGGCGAGCTGGGCCTGCCGCCGGGCGGCTGGCCCGAGCCTTTCCGGACGAAGGCGCTCCAGGGCCGCCCGGGTCCCGACCCCGTGCGCGACCTGACCGCCGACGAGCTGGACGGTCTCGACAAGGACCGCCGGGCGACCCTCAACAAGCTGCTCTTCCCCGGCCCGACCAAGGAGTTCGAGAACCACCGGCAGGCCTACGGCGACACCAGCGTGCTGGCGAGCAAGGACTTCTTCTACGGCATCAGCCCGGGGCGCGAGTACGCCGTGGACCTGGAGCCCGGCGTCCGGCTGCTCATCGAACTGGAGGCGATCGGCGAGGCGGACGAGCGCGGTCTGCGTACGGTGATGGCCACCCTGAACGGCCAGCTCCGGCCGATCCAGGTACGGGACCACTCCGTGGCGTCCGACATCCCGGCGACCGAGAAGGCGGACAAGACCAACCCGCGGCACGTCGCGGCGCCGTTCGCCGGAGTCGTCACGCTGGCCGTCGCCGAGGGTGACACGGTCGCGGCCGGCGAGACGGTGGCCACGATCGAGGCGATGAAGATGGAGGCGTCGATCACGGCGCCGAAGGGCGGCACGGTGTCCCGGCTCGCGATCAACGCGATCCAGCAGGTGGAGGGCGGTGACCTGCTGGTGGAACTGGGCTGACGCGGGCGGTGCCGGTGCGGTTCCGGCCACCTGACGCATCCAGCGCCGGTGCGGGCCCTGACCGGCTGACTCCGGTGCGGTGCCGGCCCCTCGTGACATACGACGGCTCTCCTGCCACCCGGCAGGGGAGCCGTCGCCGTGTCCGGCGTGCCCCGGTTCGACACGATCGGATGTAGCGGCGCGATTTAGGACAGGGACTGACCTTCATGGCTCGTAGCGTGTTTCTTGTCCGACGAGCACGAACGCCTGGAGGCGGAGACCCATGACGGTCGACAAGCTGCACACCCAAGATCAGACCGTGACCCCGGCCGTCACCGGTGAGCGTGCCGAATGGCTGGAGGAACTGGCCAAGCACCGGCAGTTCCTGCGCTTCACCACCCGCGACCTCACCGACGAGCAGGCAGGCCTGCGGACCACCGTAAGCGATCTGTGTCTGGGCGGCCTCATCAAACACGTCTCCGTGGTGGAGCGCAGCTGGGCGGACTTCATCGTCGAAGGCCCTTCCCCGAAGATGGACTTCACGGACATGACCGAGTCCGACTGGGCGGAGCGGGCCGACATGTTCCGGATGCTGCCCGGTGAGACGCTGGCGGGCGTGCTGGCCGACTACGAGGAGACGGCCCGCCACACCGACGAGGTGGTCGCCACCGTGCCCGATCTGGACGCCTCGTGGCCGCTGCCGAAGGCACCGTGGTTCCCGCCGGGCTCGCGCTCGTCGGTGCGGCAGGTGCTGATGCGCATCGTCACCGAGACCGCGCAGCACGCCGGCCACGCCGACATCATCCGCGAGTCCCTCGACGGGGCCAAGACGATGGGCTGACCGGCGTCCCCGCCGGGACGGCGCGGGCGGCGCGCGCTGCGGAATCGGCGGGGCGGCGGCTACCGTCGCCTCATGGAGCGAGCCGGCGCCATCCGCGCAGTCCTCAGCGACATCGACGGCGTGCTCACCGTGTCCTGGGAGCCCCTTCCCGGTGCGGTCGCGGCCATGGAGCGGCTGCGTGCTGCGGGGCTCCCCCTCGCGCTGGTCACCAACACGACGTCACGCACGCGCGCCTCGATCTGCGCGCGCCTCGTAGAGGTGGGCTTCCCCGTGACGGCCGACGACATCCTCACCGCGCCGTCCGTCACGGCCGCCCATCTGCGTGAACACCACCCGGGCGCCCGCTGCCTGCTGCTCAACTCCGGTGACATCAGGGACGATCTGACGGGCGTCACCCTGGTCAACGCGACCGGTACCGACACCCCCGTGGACGTCGTCGTGGTCGGCGGCGCGGGCCCAGAGTTCGACTACACGGCTCTCAACCGCATCTTCCACCACCTGCAACGCGGGGCGCACCTGGTGGCGATGCACCGGAACCTGTTCTGGCGCACCGCCGGTGGGCTCGACCTCGACACCGGAGCCTTCCTGCTCGGCCTCGAACGGGCCGCCCGCATCGAGGCGACCATCACCGGCAAGCCGTCCGAGGCCTTCTTCGCCGCCGCGCTCGCCCACTTGGGGGCCGAACCGGCAAGCACGCTGATGATCGGTGACGACATCGAGTCCGACGTGCTGGCCGCCCAGCGCAGCGGCATCACGGGTGCGCTCGTCAAGACCGGCAAGTACCTTCCGGAGACCCACCGGTCGGCCGACGGCAGACCGGACCACGTGCTCGACTCGTTCGCCACACTCCCCGACCTGCTCGAAGGCCTGGCAGCGGGCTCGGAGTAGGCGTTGCCTAGCCGTTGATCTTCCAGAGGGTCAGCATGGTGATGTAGTCCGGCATGTCGCTGGACGGTCCCTGCTTCGTGTCGGGAACGACGTCCTTGATCTGCAGCATCGCCAGGTTGTGATCCTTGGTGACGGTGCACAGGATCTCGCCCTTGGCCAGTGCCTTCCCCTCGTTCAGGTCGGCCTCCGGGAGGGCGGCCGGGAGCGCGTCGGTGTCGACGCCGGTGCTGCACTCCTCGGGCGTGGTGCCGGTGCTCCGGCCCATGGGGGTGAGGAAGTGCAGGTCGGAGTCGCTCCAGTCCTGGTAGGTGATTTCCATGCCGTCTTCCTGGCCGATCTCGCCGTCGGGGAAGAGCTTCGGCGCGTCCAGGTCGACGTACGTACCGGTGTTCCAGGCCGGGGCCCGGAGGGTGAGGGGCTTGTCCTTGAAGACGAGGGTGTACGGGGCCTGGGACGGGGAGGGCTTGGACTTGGGCGACGGTGAGGACGCGGCGCTGGGGGTGCTGGAGTGCTTATCGTCCGCAGTCGTGTCGCCGCGGTTCGGGCTGGCGATCACCCAGGTCAGGAGCACGGCGAGGGCCACTCCACCGGCGGCGAGCAGCAGGTTGCGGTTGCGCTTGGCGGGCCTGGTGGCCTGGGGCGCCCCGGGCGGGGCAGACACCGTGGGCTGCCCGGCGAAGTGCGCCGCCGCGTCCGGTTGGGTGGGCGTGGGGGTGGGGATGGGCTGCGGGGGCTGAGCGGCGGCGGCCTCCCGGCGCGCGATCTGCTCCATGAGGGGCGCGGGCAGCCACCCGTCGAACGCGCGCAGTGGGCGTCCGGCCTCCCGCTCGCACAGCTCGGCGAGTTCGTCCGTCGTGATGCGGGCGGCCGGGTCGGCGGTGAGGCAGCGCTCCAGCAACGTCCGTAGCTGCGCCGGGTAGTTGCTGAGGTCGGGTGGGGTGCTCACGGTGTTGGCGATGCGTACGCCCAGGGCGGTGGCGCTGCCTTCTCCGTACGGGTGGCGTCCGGTCGCCGCGACGGCCGCGATGAGGCCGAGCGAGAACAGGTCGGTGGCCGCGGTGACGGGTTCGCCCAGCGCGTGCTCGGGCGACATGTACTGCGGTGTGCCGATGACGCCGCCGCTGCGCGTGAGCTGGGTGGCGTCGGCGGCCTGTGCGATGCCGAAGTCGATGACGTACGGCCCGGTCGAGCCGAGGAGGATGTTGGCGGGCTTCAGGTCGCGGTGGACGACGTCCGCCGCGTGGATCGAGCCGAGTGCGCGGGCCGTGCAGCCGACCAGCTGGAACACGGCCGGCAGGGGCAGCGTCCCGTACGTGATCAGTGCGTCGGCGAGCGAGAGGCCGGGGACGAACTCCGAGGCGATCCACGGGAGTTGGCCGGTGGTGTCGTGGTCGAGCACCGGGACCAGATGGTAGCCCTGCACCCGGCGCGCGGCCCGCACCTCTTGCTCGAAGCGACGCCGGAAGTCCGGGTCCTGGCCGTACTCGCGGCGGATCACCTTGAACGCCACCGGCTGTCCGCCGCGCGTGTGCGAGAGGTACACAGTGCCCATGCCACCCTCACCGATCCGCGCCAGGAGCCGGTAGCCGGCTGTCTCACGCGGATCGGCGGGGTTGAGAGGCGTCAGTATGTCGTCGATACCGTTGATCACGACAGCACACCCTATGACATGTGACGATTCGTCAAAGTGCCCCGAGCGAGGCTCAGTGAAGCTCGGCTTCAGGCCATGCGGGCGGCGACGGTGCGGGTCACCTGGGACAGGACCTTGTCCGTCCACAGCTGCTTCCGCTCGGCCGCGGCCGCGAGGTTCTCGGCGGGCTTCGCGTCGGGTCCGGGCTGCTTCACGAGCCCCTCGGCGTAGCTCGATCCCCCCACCTCGAACTCGTACGCCCCCTGCATACAGGTCACTTCGGCGCTGAGCACGCTGTCGACGGAGTAGCAGTCCTGGGCGCCCCAGGATCCCGTCAGGTCCTTGAAGCCCTTCTTGGTGCCGTCGTCCTTCTTGTCCTCGCGGTACTTGTCGGCGACCAGGGCCGGATCGGCGACCGCGGTCACGGTGACGGTGAAGTTGCTGTTCCGCACGTCGTCGCCCGTGGTGCCGGGGAGGTGGAAGTCGAACTCGCAGCCGCCGCGCGGCACATCACCGGTGGTGCCGGGGGCGGCGTCGGCCAGCGGGTTGAAGTTGATGATGGACACCTTGACCGGCTTGCGCTCGACGCTCTTCGACTGCGGCAGCACGGCGCTCAACTCCCCGTCGGTCACGAGTTTGCAGGCGTCCGGCCACTGCGCGAGCGCCACCGCGGCACCCGACGGGGGCTGCAGCCCCAGCTTGTCCCCCGCCGGTGCGGCCGACCCGAACTCGACCGAGGGCGGCGGCTTCTCCTCACCGCACCCGGCCAGCAGAACCGTGCCCGCCACCGCCGTGATACACATCCACCTGCTTCGGAACATCACGATCTCCCCCGCTTTCGTCTCGTCCACAACGCCACTACCTGGTCCGGTCCGACTGATCGTCCCAGGTGCCTCGACTCGTCCCAGAAGAATTTGGTTCCAGCGGGCGTAACATCGCGGGCTCGCCGCGCGTGCTTATGGCAGGAAGCGATGCGGGAGCGGGAGGAAAACGGGGGAACATGTCGAACGAAAAGGATTTCGACGCCTTCTACGCCGCCACGGCCAAACGCCTGGTCGCCACGGTCTATGCGATGACCGGGGACCTGGGCGAGGCCGAGGACGCGGTGCAGGAGGCGTACGCGCGGGCCTGGCAGAGATGGGACCGGCTCACCAGGGAAGGGGATCCGCTGCCCTGGGTGCGGACCGTCGCCTCGCGGCTCGCCATCAGTTCGTGGCGGCGCGCCCGCAACCGGCTGCGCGCCCATCTGCTCCACGGTCCGGCGCCGGACCGGCCTGCGCTCTCCGTGGATCGCGTCGCCCTGGTGGCGGCGCTGCGCAGGCTGAGCCCGGACCAGCGTCAGGCCGTGGTGCTGCACCACCTCCTGGACCTGCCGGTGGCCGAGGTGGCCCTCGAGACGGGTTCCACCAACGGAGCCGTGCGGACGCGCCTCAGCCGGGCCCGCAAGGTGCTCGGGGCTCAGTTCACGGCGATCGACACACACGACGAGGGGGTTGTCACACATGACTGACGTCGAGGAACTGCTGGACGGTGTCCCCGTGCGGCTCGCGTCCGCGCAGGCCGTTCGCGGAAGGGGCGAACGCCGCCGGACGCGCCGCCGCGTCGGCGCCACGGTGGCAGTGGTCGCCGCCGTCGCCGTCGGCTTCAGCTCCTGGACGGCGCTGTCGACCCAGCCGCAGGACGCGCAGGTGGCCTCGGGGGGCGACAACCCGTTCATGTCGCACGGTGTGGTGCAGACGGCCGAGCCCTCACAACTGCCGCGGTACAAGGACCTGCGGTGGGTGTCCGGTGACCCCCGAGGCCGCGGGATGAGCAAGGACAGTCCCCTGCCCCAGGCGGGGCTCGAAGGTTCCTGCGTCGGCTGGCCGGCAGGTGTGAAGGCCCCCGGGGAGCAGTACACCCTCACGTATCACGGCGAGGGCGGCGCGGTGGGCCGGGACCGCATCTCCAAGTACGACAGCACCTCCCTGGCCACGGACGCGACGCGGGCGCTCGGTCAGACCCTGCGCAACTGCGGTCTGAAGACCGACCGGGACGGCCATTTCACCGGAGTCACCAACGGAGACATCCATCTCCGGATGGAGGTGAGTGTGCGGCGCTGGGGCACGTGGGTGGGTGTCACGGAGGTGCAGTGGCGCCCGGCACCGTAACCATGTGGGGCCGCTGAGCCGTCGCCCTCACCCTGCCGCGGGCGGCTCCGGCTGTGGCCGGACGGTCAGCATCTGGTGCGCGTATCCGATGGGGCCGGTGGTGTCGTGGAGGACGGTCGTGGTGACACCGTGTCCGGCCGCGCCGAAGACGACGGTCGTGTCGAGCCCCGTCCACCGGCCTTCGGGCTGCCGGTGCAGGTGCAGGGTGAGGTCGACGTTCGGGTACATCCAGAGGGTGGGCGGCTGGCGTACGGCGATGCCGTTGGCCGTGTCCACGAGGGCGACGTACGACGCGAGCGGGCTCACCTTCTCCCCGGCGACCAGGTCAAGTCCCGTGGAGACCCAGGCAGTTGTACGGCCCGGCTGTGGTGGGGCCTGGGTGCGTACGTCGAGTGAGGCGATGTAGCCGCCGGGCCAGAGGGAGGCCATCGGCCAGGGCGTGCACGCGTCGGGCGGTGTGAGCGGGTCGGGGGCGCCGCCGGCGACGGAACTGGTGTCGGCGGCGGCGAGGAGCCAGGCACGGGCTCGGACGACCGGCCGTCCGGCCACGAGCACGGTGGCTTCGATCAGTTCGATGGTGCGGCCCGGCCGGACGGTCTCGACCTGGATCTCGCACTCGTCGAGGGCGAGGCGGCCCAGGATGTCGAAGCTGATCCGGCCGAGGGTCAGGCCCGCGTCCGCGCCCTGGTCGGCCACGTGGCGTTCGACGGCGTGCACGACGAGCCCACCGAGCGGGCTGAAGTGCAGCTCATCGGGGTCCCACGCCCCGCTGGCGTGCCGGGTCGGCTTGTAGCGGTGCTCGTCCGTCCGCTCGTAGTAACTGTCCGGTGCCTGTCCGCCGGGGTTCAACTGGGCTCCCTCTGTCGGTACTTCCTCCGCAGTCAGGATAAGGAGCAGGGGAACCCAGCCGCTCAGGGCGCCGAGGTCAGCGCCGAGGCTTCCCACGCGAAGCCGTCGGGGTCGGTGAACGCGCCTGCGTCTCCGCTGATCGCGATGCGGTGGGATCCGGTGCCGTCGGGAGCCACGCCCGCGTCCTTGGCGAGGGCGCGGCGCTTGTAGAGGGCCAGCTTCACGGGGCTCGACCCGGTGTCGAACTCGACGTACTTGGAGCCGAAGCTCTTCCCGACGGCGAGGCCCTGGCCGACATAGAAGCGCTTGCTCGCGGCGACGTCCTCGACGCCGAGCAGGAGCACCATCGCGTCGAACTCGCGAGTGGCGGGGCCGCGGTCCTTCTTGGCCGAGGTCGCGATCTTCCAGATCGTGCCGTCCGGGGCCTGTACGACGCCGCCGTGACCCCAGAGCGACTTGGTGACCGGCTTGAGCGGTGTGGCGCCGGCGGCGAGGGCCGCGTCGACGAAGGCGTTGACGTCGGCCGGCTGGGCCACCGTGAGCGACAGCGTGAACCCGCGGAAGCCGGTGGTGGGTGCCTCCGAGGCCCGCAGCCGGAGCTGCGGGCCGAGACCGAAGGCGTCGGTGTAGAAGCGCTGGGCGGCCGTGGTGTCGGCCACGTCGAGGGTGATGGATTCGATGGAGGTCATGGAAAACACGCTAGTTCCGGGGCTGCGGCGGATGCTTCTTCATTCCTGACCGGTTGGACCAGTCGTCCGGCCTCGGCACACACCTCGGCGACGCCGAGATCGCCGCGCGCCGACAGAAGGGCCTGCGCCCGCTCGACGCGCCGCCTCGTGACGTACGCGTACGGCGATTCGCCGTACGCGTCGAGGAATTGCCGGACGAGTTCGCGGGCGGGCATGTTCACCGCGCGGGCGAGCGCCTCGACGTCCAGTGGCTTCGCGTACTCGCGGTCGATCCGGTCGCGGACGCCGCGCAGCCGCACGAGGTCGCTCCGGTGCTTGGCCTCGGCGAGTGCGCGCCCCCACGAGGGGTGGCACATGAGTGAACTCCCTTCGTCGGACGGCCCGTTGGCGGAACGCTCAGCGCAGCTCCTGGATGCGGACCATGTTGCCCGCGGGGTCGCGGAAGGCGCAGTCCCGGACGCCGTACGGCTGGTCGGTCGGCTCCTGGACCACGTCCACGTCGCCGGACTGCACCTTCTCGAAGGTGGCGTCGAGGTCCCTGGTGGCGAGGAGGATCCAGCCGTAGGTGCCCTTGGCCATCATCTCGGCGATGGTGCGGCGCTCGTTCTCGGAGATGCCGGGGTCGGCGGCGGGCGGCGCCAGGAGGATCGATGTGCCGGGCTGGCCCACGGGGCCGACGGTGATCCAGCGCATCTTGCCCTGCCCGACGTCACTGCGGACCTCGAAGCCGAGCACGTCGCGGTAGAAGGCGAGGGACGCGTCCGGGTCGTCGTGCGGGAGGACGGTGGTGTGAATGGTGATGTCCATAATGATCAGGCTAGGCCTGGGACCGCGGCCCGCGCTTCTCGATTCCTGATGGATACGGAGATGGATACGGAAGCGGTGTCGCCCGTGCGGGCCGCGGTGAAAGCAGGTTCCGTCAGCGCACCGTCTCGCGCAGGAATTCCAGCGTGGCGGTCCATGCCTCGGCCGCCGACTTCGGGTCGTAGACGGCGGGCCTGCCGTCGTTGAAGAAGGCGTGCTCGGCCGGGTACATGCGGAAGTCGGCGTCGATTCCGGACTGCTTCTTGATGGTCTCCCGCAGGCCCTTGAGCGTGGGCTCCGGGATGGACCGGTCCCGGTCTCCGTAGTGGCCCTGGATCCGCGCCTTCAGGCCCGAGAAGTCCGGTACGTCCTCGTGGATGACCCCGTAGAAGGGGACGGCCGCGCTCACGCGCTGGTCCTGGGCCGCCAGGTAGAGGACGAATCCTCCGCCCATGCAGAATCCGACGGCGCCCACGGACGCGGACGTGGCCTCGGGCCGGTCGAGCAGGTAGTCCACGGCGCCCGAGAGCAGGGAGACGCCGCGGTCGACCGGCAGGTCGCGCATCATTTTGAACGCCTCGTCCGAATCGTGCGCGACGTTGCCGCCGTACAGGTCGGGGGCGAGCGCCACGAATCCCTCCGCGGCCAGGCGGTCCGTGACATCGGCGATGTGGTCGGTCAGGCCCCACCATTCCTGGATGACGACGATGCCGGGTCCCTGCCCGCCCGGCGGCAGCGCCAGGTATCCGTGGGCGTCGGCGCCACCGCTGGCGAACGTCACGTTCTGGCGGGCCGGTTTGCCCGTCGACCTGGGAGATCCGGCGGAGCTGGGCGTATCGGACACGTGATGCCTCCTGGGGTCGTTGGTCATGTCCCAGGATGCAGAGTAAAGCTAAAGATGACGTTGAAAGTGGGACTCCGGAACCGCTTGCCGGTGGCCCTGGGCGGAGGGCCTGGGGCCTGGCCCGGGTGGGCGGGGGCCTGACTCGGGTGGCCGAGGGCCTGACTCGGGTGGCCGAGCGCCTGACTCGGGTGGCCGGCGACCGACGGCCCGCTCCCCCTGAACACCCGCGTCACATACGGCGTATCACCACCAGGACGACGAGCAGCACGGTCGCTCCCGCGCTCATCCCGTGCGCGACGACCGCCGTGAGGGGGAAGTGCCGCTCCGCCGTCCCCGCCTGGGAGTGCCGTCCGGAACTGGGCAGCCAGCGCAGCAGCATCGTGAAGCCGAGCGCGGCGACGACGAGGACGACGGCGCACGCCGCCCAGGCCGAACTCCGCGCCTCCCCCAGCAGAAAGACCGTCCAGGCGGCAAGCCCACCGACCGCAAGGACGACGTGTCCCAGCACGAGCCACAGCGGCAGTCGGGTCACGCCGGGCGTGCGCTGGCGCAGCCCTCCGTTCCTGATCCACACCGTGGCGAGATAGCTGCCCAGCGCCGCCGTCACCAGCCATGCGCACAACACGAAGACCCGCATGTGCTCCCCCAGTTTCCGGCGGCCCCCCTGGCCGACGCACGCGACCAGCACACCGCACGCCCCGGCCGAGCAGACGGACATCCATTCAGTAATTCACTCGTTGGTGTGAATAGCCGGCCGGATCTCGGCGCTCGGAACTCCCGATCATTCCGCCGAGTTCAGCGAGTGGACGATCACACGTCCTCGTACACGGCTACGTCGTACACGACTGCGTCAGGGAGAGTCTTCGTGCAGCTGAATCTCGAAGGGCGTACGGCCCTCGTCACCGGATCCACGCAGGGCATCGGCGCCGCCATCGCCGAAGGGCTCGCGAAGGCGGGTGCCCAGGTCGGCGTCAGCGGCCGCACCGAGGCGCGGGTGGACGAGGCGATCGCGAATCTGACGGCCAAGGTGCCCGGGGCGAAGTTCGTGCCGGTGGCGGCGGATCTCGGTACGGAGGAAGGCGCCGCGCGGGCCGTGGAGTTGATGCCCGACGTCGACATCCTGGTGAACAACCTGGGCATCTTCGGCGCCAAGCCCGCCATGGAGATCGGCGACGACGAGTGGCGCCTCTACTTCGAGGTGAACGTCCTGGCGGGGATCCGGCTGACCCGCGCGTATCTGCCGGGCATGACGGCGCGCGGCTGGGGCCGTGTCCAGTACATCGCGAGCGACTCGGCGGTGGTCGTCCCGGCCGAGATGATCCATTACGGGATGTCCAAGACGGCGCTGCTCTCGGTGAGCCGCGGCTTCGCCAAGGAGGCCGCGGGGACGGGCGTCACCGTCAACTCCGTCCTCGCGGGCCCCACGCACACGGGCGGCGTCGAGGACTTCGTCTACCAGTTGGTGGACAAGGACCTGCCGTGGGACGAGGCGCAGAGAGTGTTCATGCGCGAGCACCGCCCCCAGTCCCTGCTCCAGCGGCTGATCGAACCCGAGGAGATCGCCAACCTCGTCGTCTACCTCAGCTCGGACCTGGCCTCCGCGACGACGGGTGGCGCGGTGCGGGTCGACGGGGGGTACATCGACTCGATCCTTCCCTGAGCCGACGGGCGGACGGCTTCCCTGGCGACCGCCACGGTCACGCCCGCCACGGTCGCGACGGCTACGGCCGCGACGGCTACGGGAGGGGCCGGCCGCCGGGCCACCACGTGTGCACCTCGACGGCCGCGTACCGGTCCGCGGTCAGCAGGGCACATGCCGTTTCCGGGTCGGGGGCCTGGATCATCGCCGCCGTGCCGAGCCAGGTGACGCCGTCGTCGGCCAGCAGCGGTCCGTACGCGATCAGGTCGTCCTTGGCGGACGGCGGGACGTCGAGGTCGGCGGGCTGTCCCGGGCTGCCGAGGCCGATCACCAGGTAGCGGTTGCGGTCGGTCCGGATACCGGGGAAGTCCCACATGGTGCGCCCCAGCAGGTTGCGGTACCGGCGCAGCAGCACGTCCCGGTAGACACCGGCCTGGTAGTTGGGCTCGTCGAAGGCGAACGCGCGGGCGGCCGCGGCGTCCGGCAGGTCGAGGATGTGGGTGCTGCCGGTGATGGTGACCCCGTCGTCGGCGAAGCTCGGACCGCGCGCGATCATCTCCGTCGCGTACCGGTCCATGTACGACAAGTGGTCCTCGATCAGCTTGTCACGCAAGGGGCGCGAGCCGGGCCGGTCACGGTGGTGGCAGAAGAACTCCATACCCAGGGACTCTGGCCGATGGGCGGCCACTTCTCAACACGCTTCCGCAACTCGACGGGCTTCCGCAACTAGTCGGGCTTCTGCAACTTGACGGGCCTCCGCACCTCAACCGATTTCCGCCATGCCCACGGCAATTCCTCGCTCTCGCCGAGCCGCAAATTGCCGAACCCCGCCGGATCCCGCATCGTTGTTACGCACGATTGAGCACCGTTGTTGACCGCCGAACCACGGAGGTTGACGAATATGGAGAAAGACCACCCCTCACATTCCCATGCCATGGGCCTGGCGAAAGAAATCGTCAAGTTCGGCGCGGTCGGCGGTGCGGGAGTCTTTGTCAACATCGCAGCGTTCAATCTCCTCCGGCATTTCGGTCACTTTCCGGTGGTCAGGGCCAGTGTCATCGCAACCCTCATCTCGATCGCATTCAACTACGTGGGCTTCCGGTATTTCACCTACCGTGACCGGAAGTCGCCGCAGCACACCAAGGAGATCTCCCTCTTCCTGGCCTTCAGCGCCATCGGCCTCGTCATCGAGAACAGCATTCTTTACGTGGCGACGTACGGGTTCGGCTGGGACAGCACCCTGCAGAGCAACATTTTCAAGTTCCTGGGAATCGGCGTCGCCACGCTCTTCCGCTTCTGGTCGTACCGGACATGGGTGTTCAAGGCGCTGCCGGCTCTTCCGGAGGAACAACCCGAGCCGGCATCGGCCGGCGTACGTGAAGGCAGCGCGCGAGACATTCGACGGCCATAGCCCCCCCAATCGGCCCACCCCAGGGCGCACGTCGGAATGCGCTGCACCCATCCGGCCCATCTCCGCTCGCACACCACGCGGAAGCCCCACACGATCGAACCGCGGGCCGTCGGACCGACCGTCACTGCTCGCGGCAGTTCGTCATGCCCACTGTGGAGGTGGAGGGACCTTTGCCTACTGGGATCGCGGTGGCACCGCCCCTCCCACAACAAGAACGCCGAGCCCCTTTGCCGCGCCGTGTGCGGGGCGCTCTGCGCAGGGCCGCTCCGGCGCTCGCGCTGTACGCGGCCGCACGCCTGACCGGTCTCGTCCTGGCGGCCCTGGTCGCCGTATGGACGAACAGGCCGTTGGAGCAGTTGTGGACGAGCCTGGGCGCCTCGTGGGACAGCAAGTGGTACATGGGCATCGCCCAGCACGGCTACGGCACCGTGGTCGTCTCCCGGACGCCCGGCCTGTCGTACAACGACATGGCGTTCTTCCCTCTGTACCCCGCGCTGGAGCGGGCCGTCGCCACGGTCCTGCCCGTGGGCACCGTGACGGCCGGACTCGCCGTGGCGTGGCTCTCGGCCGGGGCGGCGGCCGTCGGGATCTACCTGGTCGGTGAGCGGCTGTACCGCCGCCGGGTCGCCGTCGCCCTGGTGCTCCTGTGGGGCCTGCTCCCGCACGCCATCGTCGAGACCATGGCGTACAGCGAGTCACTGCTGACCGCGCTTGCCGCGTTCTCGCTCCACGCCGTGCTCAGACGGCGCTGGCTGTGGGCCGGCTTCCTGGCGATGCTGGCCGGGCTGACGCGGCCCAACGGGCTCGCCGTCGCCACGGCCGTCCTCGTCGGCGCCGCGCTGCTCCTGTGGCGCAGCGGGGACGCCCGTCGCGACTGGCGCGTCTGGACAGGGGCGGCCATCGCGCCGCTGGGCTGGCTTGGGTACGTCGCGTGGGTGGGCCAGCGCGCGGGCAAGCTGTTCGGGTACTTCAGGATCCAGAGCAACTGGGGTTCCCGCTTCGACTTCGGAGCGGGCCAACTCGAGTTCCTCAAGCACGTGTTCATGGACCGGGGCACGCCCGCGCATCTCACGTACTACATGGGCGCCGCGGTCGTGCTCGTCGGGCTGGTCGCGCTGGTGCTGTTCGCCCTGGACCGGCCGTCGCTGCCGGTGTTCGTCTACGCGCTGGTGCTCGTGATCATCGCGATCGGCGGCACGAAGTTCTACGCGTGCAAGCCGCGCTTCCTGCTGCCGGCCTTCCCCCTGCTGATCCCGGCCGCGATCGCCCTGACGCGGGCACGGCCACGCACCGCGGTCGTACTCGTCGCGTCCGTGGCGATGTTCTCGTTCGTGTACGGGACGCATGTGCTCTTCTTCGCTACCAACGCACCCTGACGCGCGGGGCCGGCCCACCGTCACCGGGTCACCTGGTCGCCGACTTCACGTAGACACGGCCGCCGTCTGCCTTCACGTCCCAGCGGGGTTCGTCGACGGCCGCCGGACCACGGGTCACCCGGCCGTCCTTGAGGCGGAATTCGCTCCCGTGCCAGGGGCAGCGGATGCAACTGTCGCGGACGACCTCACCCTCGTCGAGCGGGCCTCCGGCATGGGTGCAGGTGGCCGAGAGCGCGTACAGCGCGCCGCGGTGCCGGACGATCATCACCGGCACGCCGCCGGCCGTGGTCCGGAAGGGCCCGTCGTCGACGACGTCGGACTCCGCAGCGACGTCGGTCCATTCGTCAACCGTTCCCTGGAACGCCGTGTGGTTGACGCCCACTCCCCTGACCAGCGACAAGTGCCCGCCCAGGTACGCGGAACACCCCGTGACGCACAGTCCGGCGCCGGTGAGCAGCATCCCCACCCCGCGCCGTCCCCTCCGCCGTGCGCACAGCGATGCCAGCTGCATACCGGACGCGGTCACGTTCAGGAGTGCGTGCACGAGGCCGACCCGACGGGGTGCGCCGTAGGTGTCGGACCAGTCGGACGCGCCCGTCCAGGCCGCCGGCACCGAGGCGATGAGCCCGACGCCGACCAGTCGGCGAGCGGACGCTGCCCCGGCTCTGCCCGCGGTCACATCGAGGACGGATGCCATGCTCCAGGCGCCGATGGGCACGTCCGTCAGCATCGGGTGCAACGGGTGTCCCAGCCAGGTGCCCGAGAGCGCGTTCTTGATCACGTCGGGGCGCGTGACCCGCGACACCACTCCGGCGGCCCCGCGGGCGACGCAGTCGAGCCCTCGCAGGCCCTCGATCTCGTCGGTCAGCTTTCGCAGCAGCACGGTCGCTCCTCGTCACGTACAGACATCACGGACGCACATCACGGACGGAGACCACGGACGGACACGTCGAGCGGCTTACGGATCACTACCGACCATGGTCTCCCGCGACCGGACACCAGCCAACTCGATCACCACTCCCCCCACCCCTCGCCGTCGTCCACATGACCGGTGGCTGCATCACGTGGCCCTGAACCGGCGCCGGTACTCCGTGGGTGTCGTGTCCAGTTGCCGGCGGAACGCCCGTACCAGCGTGTCCGTCGTTCCGAAACCGCAGGTCGACGCGATGCGTTCGAGGGTGGCGTCGGAGGATTCGAGGTCGTGGCGTGCCTTCTCGACGCGGACGGACTCGATGTACGCGTGCGGAGTCGTGCCCAGTTCGGTCTTGAAGACGCGGGTGAGGTGGCGGTCGCTGACGTGGGCGAACGCGGCGAGGTCGGCGACGGTGAGCGGTTCGCCGATGTTGCGCATGATGTGGTGGCGGAGGTCCTCGATGCGGCGGGTCGTGGAGACCTGTTCCAGGGGGACGCTGAACTGGCTCTGGCCGCTCGGCCGCTTCAGGTACATCACCAGTTGGCGGGCGACACGTAGCGCGACGGGCTCTCCGAGGTCTTCCGCGATGAGCGCGAGCGACAGGTCGAGGCAGGCGCTGATGCCGGCGCCGGTCCACACGTTGCCCTCGCGGATGAAGATCGGGTCGGCGTCGACCTCCACCAGGGGGTGTTCCGCGGCGAGTTGGCGTGCGGTGGACCAGTGGGTGGTGGCTCGTTTGCCGTCGAGGAGTCCGGCGGCGGCGAGCAGGTGTGCGCCGACACACACGGAGGTGACTCTGCGCGTGCGGCCCGCGAGTTTCTTCACCCAGGTGACGAGCGCGGGGTCGACGAGGGCGGTGACGCGGTGTTCGCCGTCCACCTCGACCGAGCCGGGCACGACGAGGGTGTCGATCCCGGCCGTCGCCACCTCCTCGAAGGTGATGTCGGGGAGAATGCGGACTCCGGCACCGGTGGTGACGGGGTCCATGGTCTCGGCGGCGAGGACCACACGGTAGTTCGCGGCGTCCTCGCTCTCGCGCCGGGCCAGGGAGAACACTTCCGGTGGCCCGGTGACGTCGAGCAGGTCGACGCCCTTGAAGAGCACGATGACGATGAGTCGTCCGGTGTCCCGCACGTGTTTCCCCGTTCCGGTGTCGGCATGTCGGTATCTGCATGTTAGGCGTCATTGCCGACACGCGAGGCGGGTCCTAGCGTGGAGCACGCGGCCCGGCACACGGTTTGGGCCGCCGATATCCGATGGCGACCAGGCGATTCCCGAAGGCGGTACCTCCATGTCCCGAACGACGCTGCGCGAGCTCAACGGCCTCGACGACACTCCCGCGAAGCTGGCCGACTCGACGTTGATCCTGATCGACTTTCAGAACACCTACACCCAGGGTGTGATGGAGCTCGACGGCTGGGAGGAGTCGCTGGAAGCCGCCGCGCGGCTGCTCCAGCGGGCCCGTGAGGCGGGCACGAAGGTCGTGCACGTCATGCACGACGGTGGCGAGGGCACTCCTTACGACATCCGGGCTGAGATCGGGCAGATCCACCCCCGGGTCGCGCCGGTCGAGGGCGAGCCGGTCGTCGTGAAGGAGGCGCCGAACTCGTTCCACGGCACCGACCTGGACCAGCACGTGCCCGAAGGACAGGACGTCGTCATCGCGGGCTGGATGACGCACATGTGCGTGGCGTTCACGGCGCAGGGCGCGTTCCTGCGCGGCAACCGTCCCACGGTCGCGGCCGACGCGACGGCCACCCGGTCGCTGCCGGTGGCGGGCACGGACATCGACTCGCGCCAGGTGTACTACAGCGCGCTCGCGACGATCGCCGACCTGTACGGGGTCGTCGTCCCGCACGAGAAGGACATCGTCTGACCCTGCCGAACCATTCGGAGCGCCGCCCTGGCGCGCGGCGGAGCGGTCCAGGGCGGCGCGACATTCCTCGCGCACACGGGCATCGAGCCCCGGTAACGCGGAAGGCAAGGCCCCAATTCCGGACCGGGTGTGTCAAGCGGACAGCGCTACCGGCAGACTTCAGGGGTTGCACTCAATCATCGCGAGGAATTCACATGATCACGCTCACCAAGGAAGACGGACCGGCAGATCTCGACGGTGTGACCCACCTGTCCATCGGGGTGTCCTGGGACCCCACCGTCGGCAGCAGCGGCGGGCTGCTGGGCAAGCTTCGCCAGAAAGCCGGCACCGATCTCGACCTGATCGCCATCGCCCTGCAGGGCGCCGACCCCGTGCGGCTCGCGGGCCTCGACTCCCTCGACCCGCTGGGCAACGGCTCCTTGGTGCACAGCGGCGACAACCAGACTGGCCGCGGCGACGGTGACGACGAGACCGTGACCGTCGAGTTCGCCCGCATCCCGGCCAACATCACGTCGATCGTCTTCGTGGCCGCCGCCTACAAGCGGTCCAGCTCCTTCCAGAAGGCGCGGAACATCAGCTTCAAGGTGTACGACGCGACCGGCGGCAGTTCGCAGCAGGTCGCCGACATCTGGCCGAGCCTGCTGACCAACGACAACGGCTGCCGCGTCGCCAAGGCCGTCCGGATCAACGGCAGTTGGAAGCTCCAGGTGCTGAACGAGACGGGGAAGATCAAGCAGGGGGACGAGCGGGCGCTGATGCGTTTCGCGGTGGGCAACGGCTAGTCAGGCAGCGGGAGTTGGTGGGTCCGGGCGCGGCGCGGGGCGCCCGGACCCATCCGCACACATCACGGCACACCAGGCCCACCCACACGACTTTTGTAGCGCGCGCGGACCCACCCGCACACATCACCGGCACACCCGGGCACCCGGGCCCACCCGCACCCCTCTAGTGGCTCGCCCGTGGCCGGCCCGCAGCCCCAGATGCATCGCTCCCCGCCGTCAGATGCGCCACGAACCACGACCGCGCCAGCTCCGCGACCCGTTCGAGCGCTCCCGGTTCCTCGAAGAGATGCGTGGCTCCGGGCACGACCTCCAGCAGGTTCTCGCACCGGAGTCGGGCCTGCGCCAGTCGGTTGAGTTCGAGCACCCGCATATCGGCCCCGCCCACGATGAGCAGGGTCGGAGCGCGTACGTCACCGAGGTGCGGGCCGGCGAGATCGGGCCGCCCGCCCCTGGACACCACGGCACCGATGTCCGCGTCAGCCGCGGCCGCCTGGAGCGCGGCCGCCGCGCCCGTACTGGCGCCGAAGTAGCCGATGCGCGCCGGCTCACGTTCGCGGAGCCAACGCGTCGCTCCCGCAAGCCTGTCGGCGAGGGCGCCGATGTCGAACACGTTCCCCCGGTCCATTTCCTCCGCCGGAGTCAGCAGGTCGAACAGCAGCGTGCCGAGCCCTGCTTCCTGAAGCACCGTGGCGACCGCACGGTTACGCGGGCTGTGCCGGCTGCTGCCCGAACCGTGGGCGAACATCACGATGCCCGCGGCGCCTTCGGGCGGCGCGAGATCCCCGGCCAGTCGCACCCCGTCGGCCAGCACCTCGACCGCGGTCACGTCCGCCGCCCGCCGGGCATGTCCCGCGCCCGCCGCCGCCCGCGCCAGACACGCGGCCACTTCCTCGTCCGTGGTCTGCGCGAAGTCGAGGTACCACTCGCCGACGGAACCGAACAGGGGCGGTGCGGACAGACACACCACCTCGTCCGCGACACCGCTCAGCCGGTGCACCGCGTCGGGCGGCGCGACCGGCACCGCGAGCACCACGTGGGCGGCGCCCCGTGCCCGTACGACCTGGCACGCGGCCGCCGCGGTGGCGCCGGTGGCGATTCCGTCGTCCACCACGATGACCGTACGGGCGTCGCCCGCCGCCGGAGGCCGTCCGCCGCGGAAGCGCCGGGCGCGCCGCTCCAGCTCCTGGCGCTCCGTCCGTTCGACGGCGGCGATGTGGTCCGGGTCTATCCCGCAGTGGCGCACGATGTCGTCGTTGAGGACCCGCACACCGCCCTCGCCGATCGCGCCGAAGGCCAGTTCCGGCTGGTAGGGGACGCCGAGTTTGCGGACCACGATCACGTCGAGCGGCGCGCCCAGCGCGCTCGCCACCTCATAGGCCACCGGGACGCCGCCGCGCGGCAGCCCGAGGACGACCGGTGCCTCCCCCCGCAGGTGTCCCAGCGCCGCGGCCAGTCGCCGCCCGGCCTCCGTACGATCGGTGAACCGCACCGTACTCGCCCCATCTCGGAGAAGTCTCCGCCACTTCCGGGCTAACTCCGTTCGCGGCGTCGCGCAAGTCGGGGCGCGCCCGGCCCGATCCGGCCCGCGGCGCGACAATGGGGGGTGCGGACGAAGCACTCCGTCGCGGAGAGGCGGCCTCAGCCATGCCCTACATCACGGTCACGGCCCTGAGCCACACGGGACTCGTGCGCGACCACAACGAGGACAGCCTGGTCGTCGGCCCGTGGACGCTGTGCGGAACGGTGACGGAGAACCCGCAGACGCTGGTGTTCCCGTTCGGCCATCCCCTCGTCGTCGCGGTCGCGGACGGCATGGGCGGGCAGCCGGCCGGCGACGTGGCGAGCAGTCTCGTCGCCCGCCGTCTGGCCGCGTTCGGGCCGACGCTGGACAACGAGGACACCGTGCGTGCCGCTCTGGACCTGTGCAATCACGCCGTGTACGCGGCGGCCGACAGCGACCCGGCGCTGTCGACGATGGGGACGACGGTCGCGGGTGTCGTGGTCCTCGAAGGTGAGTTCCTCGTGTTCAACGTCGGCGACAGCCGGGTGCTCGACGTCGGACCGGCCCATCCGGCCGACGAGGGCACGGCCGAGGCTGACGCGCCGCTCCACCAGATGAGCGTGGACGACAGTCCCGCGCCGCCCCCGGGCCGGCGCACCACGTCGATCGTCACGCAGTCGCTCGGCGGCGCCCCGAAATACAGCCCGATCACGCCCCACGTCAGCGTCTCGCCGCTCACGCCGGGCAAGCGGATGGTCGTCTGCACCGACGGCCTCACCGACCCCGTACCGGACGAGCGGATCGACGAGGTGCTGCAGATGCACGACGGCGGGCGCGCGGTCTTCGAGCTGTGGCGGGCCGCGATGGAGGCGGGCGGCCCGGACAACGTCACGATCGCGCTGGTCTCCGTGACCGACTGACGCGGAGGGGCAGTGCTCGTCACGCCGGGGCGTAGCGCAGCAGCACGATCCCGCTGCGAAAGGTCTTCGATTCCAGGAGCCGCAGGCGTGGGACCTCGTAGCCGTCGGGGAAGAGGCGGCGGCCGCAGCCTTGGACGACCGGGTACACGAAGAGGCGGTACTCGTCGACGAGTCCCGCCTCGATCAGCGTGTGGGCCAGCGTGATGCTGCCGGTGACCACGATGTCCTTGCCGCCTGCCTGCTCCTTCAGCGCGGTGACCTCCTTGACCGCGTCGCCGGGGAGCACCGTCGAGTTCTCCCACCCGGGATCCTCGAGCGTGCCGGACACCACGTACTTCCGCACCCGGTCCAGGTAGGCGGAAATGCCGGTGGTGTCGTCGGACCGGTGGGGCCAGTAGGCGCGGAAGTCCTGGAAGGTGCGCCGCCCGAGAAGCAGCGCGTCGGCCTCGCCGTCCTGCCTGTGGCTCTCTTCCAGTACGTCGGCCATGTCCGTCCGGCCGTGTCCCTGCGGGTCGAACCAGTCCGTGATCATCTCGACGCGGCCGTCCGCGGTGATGTTCTGGGTGATCGCCAGAGTGCGCATTCCGCGCCTCCTTCCCGACGGGGGCAGGTACACCTCGGGTGACCGGGTCCGGGCCGGAAAGTCATCGGCCCGGACACGGGACTTTTTTCGGTCGCCAGGCTGCGGCTGTCCTTGCTCTCACAGCCTGGCGACCTGCTCTTGGTGATTGAGCGCGGGGAGCGGGTGGTTGAGGGCCCACCGTGCTCCCCGCGCCCAGGTCACGCCCGACGCACTATCGGGCTCACGGCGGTCAGGAGCCGGTGCGCCAGGAGGGCACCGGAACACGCCGTGCGTCATGGGTACGACGTCCGTCACACGGCGGACGTCGGCGCGCAGGTCAAGCTGCGCGTCGAGATTCAGCACCCCGGGCCGGCCTTCGTCGCGCCGGGCACGCGACGAGGCCGGTCCGAGATAGCTGCTGTGGGTGACTTCGCGGCCGCCGGCAGGACCACCACAAGGTGGTCCCGGCCGGCGAGCGAGGTGATCGTCGCGCCCGGACGCCGTTGTCCGGACTTCAGATCGCCTCGGCCACCTCGATGTCTCCCACGTCCAGGGCCACAGCGGGGTGCGGCACAGCCATGGAAGCCGGCGCCACCGCGCCACGCTTCCGGGCCGTTCACCGCACGCACCCTGCCGCCCCTGGTCGCGGCGCACACGTTCGTCGCTGCGGAAGCCGACGAACGCGGCGTCGCCGTGTTCGGCACGGCCGGGGTCGAACCCGGCCGTGAGATGCCGTCAGATCAGGCGTCCTGCTCCGTCATCGGGACGCGGACGCCACGCTCGGCAGCGACCTCGGCCGCGTACTCGTAGCCGGCGTCGACGTGACGGATGACACCCATGCCGGGGTCGTTGGTGAGGACGCGCTCGATCTTCTGCGCGGCCAGCTCGGTGCCGTCCGCGACGCAGACCTGACCGGCGTGGATGGAGCGGCCCATGCCCACGCCACCGCCGTGGTGGATGGAGACCCAGGAGGCACCGGAGGCGGTGTTGACCAGGGCGTTCAGCAGCGGCCAGTCGGCGATCGCGTCCGAGCCGTCCTTCATGGCCTCGGTCTCGCGGTACGGGGAAGCCACCGAACCCGAGTCGAGGTGGTCGCGGCCGATGGCGATCGGGGCGGACAGCTCGCCGCTGGCGACCATCTCGTTGAACTTCAGACCCGCCAGGTGACGCTCGCCGTAACCCAGCCAGCAGATACGCGCCGGGAGACCCTCGAACGCGATGCGCTCGCCGGCCATGTCGATCCAGCGGTGCAGGTGCTTGTTCTCCGGGAACAGCTCCTTGATCGCCTTGTC
>NZ_JBEYYB010000030.1:0-27692 GCF_040645335.1 Streptomyces sp. NPDC046821
GCCGCGCGGACGTGCAGAGCGTCCCGGTCCGGATCGGCGTAGACGGCAACGCTCGCGATCCCGGCGTCCCGGCACGCCCGGGCCACGCGGACAGCGATTTCGCCACGGTTGGCGATGAGGACTTTGTTCAACATGCGGGCTCCAGCGCGGGATCCGGGGTGTCGGTGGGGGTGAGCAGGCGGTCGACGGTCTCGACGATGGAGCCGATGCCCGCGCCGGGGGTGAAGACGGCGTGCACGCCCATCGCTTCGAGGGCCGTGACATCGGCGTCGGGGATGATGCCGCCGACCAGGATGCGGACGTCGCCGGCGTCCTCCTCGGCGAGCAGCTCGATCACCTTCTCGACGATCGTCAGGTGCGCGCCCGAGAGGACGGAGAGTCCGAGGAGCGGGGCGTCCTCGGCGATGACGGTCGCGACGATCTGCTCCGGGGTCTGGTGCAGCCCCGTGTAGATCACCTCGTAGCCCGCGTCGCGCAGCGCTCGTGCGATGACCTTGGCGCCACGGTCGTGGCCGTCGAGGCCGGGCTTGGCGATCACCACGCGAGCGCGCGGGGCCGGTGCGTGACCGGCACGATGCGCCCCCTGTTGCACGGCGTTCATGAACTCTCCGTTCGGATGGTCGGTGGGGTGGGAGGAGGGGCGCCGGCCTGTGACGGTGACGGCATCGGGTGGTGCCCGGGTGGCGTTGTGGTGGAGCCCGGTCAGCGCGGCCAGTAGGTGCGGGCCCAGGCCCCGGGGCCTTGCTGCGGACGGGAGTTGATCCGTGCCGGGTCGGCCCAGGAGTCGCGGGTGCGTGCGGTGGCGGTGGGGGTGTTGGCGATGGCCGCCGCGCGGGCCTGGACCACCGCGAGGGCGGCGGCGAGTTCTTCGGGGGTGGGGTTGCCCCGTACGACCTTGATCATCATGGCCGGGCTCCTAGAGGGGGATGTTGCCGTGCTTCTTGGGCGGCAGGGTCTCGCGCTTGGTGCGGAGCTGGCGGAGGCCTCGGACAATGTGGGAGCGGGTGTCGGAGGGCATGATCACGGCGTCGACGTAACCGCGCTCCGCCGCGGTGTAGGGGTTGAGGAGGGTGTCCTCGTACTCCTGGATGAGCTGGGCGCGGGTCGCGTCGACGTCGTCCGCTGCCGCGAGGGTCTTGCGGTGGAGGATGTTGACCGCGCCTTGTGCACCCATGACGGCGATCTGGGCGGTGGGCCAGGCGAGGTTGAGGTCGGCGCCCAGGTGCTTGGAGCCCATGACGTCGTACGCGCCGCCGAACGCCTTGCGGGTGATGACCGTGATGAGCGGGACGGTCGCCTCCGCGTAGGCGTAGATCAGCTTGGCGCCCCGGCGGATGATGCCGTCGTGCTCCTGGTCGACGCCGGGCAGGAAGCCGGGGACGTCCACGAAGGTGAGGACCGGGACGTTGAACGCGTCGCAGGTACGCACGAAACGCGCGGCCTTCTCGGAGGCCGTGATGTCCAGGCAACCGGCGAACTGCATCGGCTGGTTGGCCACGATGCCGACCGGGTGACCCTCCACCCGCCCGAAGCCGGTCACGATGTTGGGCGCGAACAGGGCCTGCGTCTCGAAGAACTCGGCGTCGTCCAGGACGTGTTCGAGCACCTTGTGCATGTCGTACGGCTGGTTCGCGCTGTCCGGGACGATCGTGTCCAGCTCGCGGTCCTCGTCCGTGATCTCCAGGTCCGCCTCCTCCGGGAAGACCGGCGCCTCGGAGAGGTTGTTGGACGGCAGGTACGACAGCAGCTGCTTGACGTACTCGATGGCGTCCTTCTCGTCCCCGGCCATGTGATGCGCCACGCCGGACACAGAGTTGTGCGTACGGGCGCCGCCCAGCTCCTCGAACCCGACGTCCTCACCGGTGACCGTCTTGATGACATCCGGACCGGTGATGAACATGTGCGACGTCTGGTCCACCATCACCGTGAAGTCGGTGATCGCGGGGGAGTACACCGCGCCGCCCGCACACGGCCCGACCACGAGCGAGATCTGCGGGATGACCCCCGACGCGTGGGTGTTACGCCGGAAGATCTCACCGTATGCGCCGAGCGCCATGACGCCTTCCTGGATGCGGGCGCCGCCGGAGTCGTTGATGCCGATGATCGGGCAGCCCGTCTTGAGGGCGAAGTCCATGACCTTGATGATCTTCTGGCCGTAGACCTCGCCGAGGGCGCCGCCGAAGACGGTGAAGTCTTGCGAGAAGACGGCCACCGGGCGGCCTTCGACCGTGCCGTAGCCGGTGACGACTCCGTCGCCGTAGGGCTTGTTCTCGTCCAGGCCGAAGGCGGTGGAGCGGTGGCGGGCGAACTCGTCGAGTTCGACGAACGAGCCTTCGTCCAGGAGCAGTTCGATGCGCTCACGCGCCGTCAGTTTGCCCTTCGCGTGCTGCTTCTCGACGGCGCGCGCGGAGCCGGAGTGGGTGGCCTCTTCGATCCGGCGCCGCAGGTCCGCGAGCTTGCCCGCGGTCGTGTGGATGTCAATGTCGTTCATTGGTTTGCTCCGCCCGGTGCTTACTGGTCAGAAGGCTCGGCAGGTCCTGACGGCTCGCAGGGACCTGAAGAATCGTGTGGATCAGAAGGTGTCGTGCGGCACGTGTACGCCCCACACATCGCGCAGCGCGTGCGAGACCTCGCCGACCGTGGCGCGCAGCCGCAGGGCCTCGCGCATCGGAGGCAGGACGTTGTCGGTGCCGCGCGCCGCGTCGCGAACCGCCTCAAGAGCACGCTCGACGGCCGCGTTGTCGCGGTCCGAGCGCAGCGCCGCGAGACGTTCGCACTGATCGACCTCGATCTGGGGGTCGACCCGAAGCGGCTCGTAGGGCTCTTCCTCGTCGAGCGCGTACTTGTTGACACCGACCACCGTGCGTTCCTGGTTGTCGATCTCAAGCGCGATCCGGTACGCGGACTTCTCGATCTCCGACTTCTGGAAGCCCTGCTCGATCGCCGCGACCGCGCCACCGCGGTCCTCGACAGCCTGGATCAGCTCGAGCGCCGCCGCCTCGACGTCGTCGGTCATCGACTCCATGACGTAGGACCCGGCGAACGGGTCGACGGTCTTGGTCACGTCCGTCTCGTACGCGATGACCTGCTGCGTACGCAGGGCGAGCCGCGCCGCCTTCTGCGTGGGCAGCGCGATGGCCTCGTCGTACGAGTTGGTGTGCAGGGACTGCGTACCGCCGAGGACGGCGCCGAGGCCCTGGAGGGCGACGCGGACGAGGTTCACCTCGGGCTGCTGTGCGGTCAGCTGCACACCGGCGGTCTGCGTGTGGAAGCGCAGCATCTGCGACTTGGGGTTCTTGGCGCCGAACTCGTCACGCATGATGCGGGCCCAGATCCGGCGGGCGGCACGGAACTTGGCGATCTCTTCGAGCAGCGTCGTCCGGGCGACGAAGAAGAACGACAGGCGCGGCGCGAAGTCGTCGACGTCCAGACCGGCGGCGATCGCGGCGCGCACGTACTCCTTCGCGTTGGCGAGGGTGAAGGCGATCTCCTGCGCGGGCGTGGCCCCGGCCTCGGCCATGTGGTAGCCCGAGATGGAGATGGTGTTCCAGCGCGGCATCTCCTTGTGGCAGTACGCGAAGATGTCGCTGATCAGCCGCAGGGACTGCTTCGGCGGGAAGATGTACGTGCCGCGGGCGATGTACTCCTTGAGCACGTCGTTCTGGATCGTGCCGGTGAGCTGGTCACCGGAGACACCCTGCTCTTCCGCGACGAGTTGGTACAGCAGGAGCAGCGTCGAGGCGGGCGCGTTGATCGTCATCGACGTCGACACCTTGTCCAGGGGCAGGCCCTGGAACAGCGTGCGCATGTCCTCGATCGAGTCGATCGCCACGCCGACCTTGCCCACCTCGCCGCGCGAGATCGACTCGTCCGAGTCGTAGCCCATCTGCGTCGGCAGGTCGAAGGCCACGCTGAGCCCGCCCGTGCCGGCGCCGACCAGCTCGTGGTAGCGCTCGTTCGACTCCTTGGCCGTGCCGAAACCGGCGTACTGGCGCATCGTCCACGGGCGGCCGGTGTACATCGACGGATACACGCCACGCGTGTACGGGAACTTGCCCGGGGCGCCGAGGTCGGCGTCCGCGTCGAAATCCGTCAGCGACCCGACGTCGTAGAGCGGCTTGATGGGCAGGCCGGACTCGCTCTGTGCATCGGAACCCACGCCGGGCCTCCTTCGGTACTGGATGTCTACTAGACGGTACTCAGTACCATCGGCCGGGGCAAGTGGCTCCCGGACGCCGGGACAGGGAAGGATGGGTGGCTATGAGTGAGGATGGATGGTCATGAGTAAGCCAGCCGCGCGGATCCGACTCGCGGACGCCGCCTTCGCGCTCTTCGAGGAGCGCGGATACGAGCAGACCACCGTCGAGGACATCGCCGAGCGCGCCGGGCTTGGGCGCACGACGTTCTTCCGGCACTACCGGTCGAAGGAAGACGTGATCTTCCCCGACCACGACCGGCTGCTCGCGCTGATCAAGGACAGGCTGGCGACCTCCAGCCACGGCACCGGCCTCATCGCCGTCTCCGAGGCGGTCCGCCTCGTGCTGCTGCACTACATCGAGGAGGGGGACCTCGCGCGCCTGCGGTACGAGCTGACCAGCAAGGTCGCGGCTCTACGGGACCGGGAGATCGCGAGTGTGGCCCGATATCAGCGGCTGTTCCGCGAGTTCATCGCGGACTGGATGGGTGACCCGACGGAGTCGGCGTCACTGCGGGCCGAACTGATGGCGGCGGCCGTGGTGGCGGCCCACAACCACGTACTGCGCCGCTGGCTGCGCGGGGAGACGTCCGACGCGGTGGCGGAGGTGGACGAGGCGATGCGCGAGGTAGTGGCCCTGTTCCCGGCGCCGTCCGGCTCGGCGGACGCCGGAGAAGGCGGCACCACCCTCGTGGCCTTCCGCACCGGCCAGGACCTCGACGCGCTGCTTCCTTCGCTGAGGCGGCTGGTGGAGGGCGGGGCGGGGGACTGAGTACTGCTCAGCCCACGTTGGGGAGCGGGGCATCTCCGGGTGGCGGCTCCGGATCCGTTTCCTGACGTAGCGCTTTGCGCCCGTTCTCGCTCCGCATCGACGTCAGCCACGGCCACAGATCGGGAAGTGCCTGCCCGGCGCAGGCGAGCCGGTGCTCGATGCGGCACTGCTGCGCTCCGTCCACGGGGCACACGCCGTACACGGTCACCTTGCCGTCCGACGTCTCGATCCAGCGATGCTCGGCCGGCACCAGGTGTGCCGGCACCCGCATCTCGGGCTCCAGGAGAACCCAGTCGTGTTCGAGCGTCGGCACCCGGTCCTGCGGCAGCCCGCAGTACGGGCAGTGGAGCTGCCCGATGCCGATGCGCGTGACCCGCCTCCCCGATCCCCTCATACTGCGAGCGTGCGTTGCGGGAAGCCCTGACACACGTACGACTTCGGACGGGACTCTTGGGATGGAGGAGGCGGTATACGCCACAGCGGGCGACACCCGCCACAGAAGTCACCTCACGCCCCACAGGGCGCGGCCGGAGTGGCGCCGTAGACAGGAGGCGGGCCCCCGGTGATGGGTCAGCCGCCGCGCTTGAGTCGTACGACGACCGGGGCGCCGAAGGGGGAGCCGGACTGGTTGACCTGGACATGTCCGGCGCCCAGCCACTCGTCCGTGCCGGGCACCCGGTGGACCTCGTTCAGCCACAGCGACTGGTTCGACGTCTTGCGGGCGCCGGTCGACAGCGGCAGGCGGTGCCGCTTGATCTTCACGCAGCGGCCGTCGTCCGTCAGGTACCAGTTGCCGTAGAGGAACAGGCCCTCGTCGTCCTGCGCCATCGGCACCCGCTGCCCGCAGTTGCCGGGCGCGGGCTCCTGCTCGGCCCACCGCGAATCGTCCCACCGCAGCCGGATGTACTCGTCCGCGGGCTCGTGGTCCATCTCGCCGTGGTTGAAGCTGTTCTCGCCGTACGTCAGCACTTCGCCGTCGTCGAGCGCGAAGGCGCCGTAGAGGGTGGCGCCCGGCTCGGGCGGCATCGGGTCCTCGAAACGGAACTCGGGTGTCTCCACCGACTTCCACGACGTACCGTCCCAGTGCATCGTGGCGGGCTGGATGTAGGGGAGGCCCGCAACGTATTCGGTGCCCGGCCCGGTCGAGCGGTGACCGACCGCCCAGACGTCGTCCGGCCCCGCGATCTCGAGATCGGCGGCGCGGTGCGGTAGCCGTGTCGTGGTCCAACGGGTGCCGTCCCAGTGCCGGGCGGTGAACGGCTGGCCTACCAGGGAATAGTCGAGCACCCAGATGTCGTCCGGACTGTCGGCCTCGAAGTCCGCGATCTCGCCAGGCGGCGAGTTCGGCACGGAGGTCCAGCGGGCGCCGTCCCACTTGGCCCAGGGGTGCACGTCGTCCCGCTGGCCGTTGGGCCTCAGCCACAGGGTGTCCGGCCCCACCTCTTCGAGGCGCGGCGGGTACGTGGGGGCGCCGACGGCGTCGGGCAGGGGCTCCCGCTTCCACCCTGTGCCGTCGAAGTGCAGCAGGTGGGCGTCGGACCGGCCGTTGTTCTCGATGGCCACCGCCCAGATGTCGTCCTCGGACAGGGCGGCGAGGTCGGTGATCTCACCGCTGAAGTCGGAGATGTGCTCGAACTCCCAGGTGAGGGAGCCCTCTTGGGACTTCGAGGTGGCACTGCCGCTACCGGAGGCCGAGTTCTTGGGAGCCTTCGACTCGGATCCCGTCCCACACCCGGAGATGAGGAGAGCGGAGGTCAACGCAACAACAACCACTAGACCGCTGGGGAGCATCCCCCTGCGTCTGACTCCTGCCGCTCCGCCCATGGCCGCCCCCTGTCGCCCGCCCGAGGAGCAGTTCCCCGGCGAGCGGGCAGCGTACCTCCGCAGGCCGGGACGTGGCCCGCCTCAGAACAAGTCACCGCGGACTCCGGTCGCCGGAGGCGCAAGTGAAGGTGGCGTGGAAAGTTCGCCGAAAGGTGAACGACGAGTGACCGTCACCGATGAGGGTGCCACTGGGTGTGCACGGAATGGGCACACCAGGGTGACATGCCTGACGTTAAATGGATTCCGGCACTCGCACATTTGGGCAAGTTGCCGAGTACCTGGCCATATTTGGGATATTCGGATGGCCGTGTAACGCGAGGGTGGTCGGGTGACGCAGACTTGTACGGGCCCGCGCGACCGCCGTTGCGCGTAGCGCGGCGGGCGATTGTCCTGAGAGAAGTCCAGGAGCGTGTTCGCCCCTGCCCCGGCCAGCAAAGTGACACGTCAGATTGGATTCCCGTGAGTAATACCGACCCGATGGCCGGACCCCCCGCGTACGACCAGTACTCACAGAACTCGCAGTACCCGCCGCAGGCCCCGATGCCGCCCCAGGCGCCGCAGCGCAGGGTGAGGGGTGAGGGCGGTGCCCGGCAGACCGGTCTGATCATCCACACGATCGCGGACATAGCCGCCGGATTCCTTGGCCTGTGGATTCTGCTCTATCTGCTCGAAGCCAACCAGGGAAACGTCTTCGTCGACTTCGTGCACGGAACGGCCGACTGGCTGGCCTGGTGGTCACAGGATGTTTTCACCATGGACACGGAGGGCCTTCGCGTTCTCCTCAATTACGGTCTGCCCGCGGTGATTTATCTCGCGGTCGGACACGGGATCTCCGCGCGCCTCAGCCGCGTGTGACGGTAATTCAGTTGCTGTCCGTGGCCTGGTGAATGAGCGGATGCTTTCTTCCGGGCCGCATCGGTGGCCCAGCCTTTCGGGGACCGGTCGGACAGTCGACGAGCAGAACGACAGACTCGACAGACACCGAGAAGGATCATCCTTGTGAATCTCCAGACAGCCGGAAACGATGAACTGCCCGTCTACGACAGCCTGGTCCGCGAACGCGGCGACGTCGTGGCGGAAACCCGGTCGGTAGCCGAAGAGGCGCAGATTCGGATGGCCCAGGCACTCAGTGGGCACGGCATACTCCAGCCGGCCCCCGACCAGATGGCCCCCCAGCCCACCGCCCCGGCGGACGGATCCACCGGGGTCGGGTAGGCGGAGACGTTCAGCCGACCGGTTCAGGTCGGCTCAGCTCACGAACTCCCGGTCTCCGTAGCGCACTTGAACTTCGCTCCAGTTGACACCGAGCCTCGCCGTGAACTTCCGGGCCAGCGGCAGGTCGGCAAGCGGGGCGATGAGGACGAGTCGGCCGTCGTCGACGGTGACCGAGCCGCCACCGAGCTTGCCGCGGGCCACCGGGTCCGCGACAAGCTCGTCGTGCAAACGGCTCGCGCTCACGCCGGGAGCCTCGATCTCCAGGGAGTCGGTCTCCGGCGACGTCCGCGGCAGACAACGGAACGTGAGCACGGACTCCTGACGGTACGTCTTGGCGACGACGCCGGCGATGTGGTGAAGCCCCTCCTTGCCGACCAGGTTGATGTCGAACTCGCGTGAGCGCTCGTAGGTGGCCTCCTGAAGGTCGCCGGACCAGAAGACGCCCTCCAGGAGCTTGGACGGTCCGGGCAGGGCACCGTGAGCGAGGACGATGCCCCGCACTTCCCGCTCGAAGCGCCCCAGACGGGTCTGAAGCCGGGGGTCGCCGGGGTCCGTGATGACCGCGGTGTTGTCAGTGGCGAAGAGTTCGGCCGTGGAGCAGGACGATGAGGCGGAACTCGCGGCCTGAGTGCTTGCCTGAGTGCTTCCGGCACCGGATACGCCCAGTGCCAGTGAGGCGACAGCAGCGGCAAGCAGACGAAACGGCCGCCGCGCGATGGTGATCTTCATGAGTCGATCAACGAGGCGACGGCGGGTTCGTTGCGCGGGGGTGAGGGGCGGGAGGGGCACAGCCCGCTCGTCGAGCGATTGCGCGCGTCCGACGCCGGCGGAGGGCGCTGCACTCCAAGAGAGGCAGGCCCCCCGACGGCGAACGTGACTGCCTACGGCACCTTGTTGTCGGGTCCTCAGACAACCTGAGAGGTAAGCGACTTCATCATGACGCTCGGCGCATTGCGACCCAACTCCCTGGCTGACCAGGCCGCTCAACGCTTGCGCGAAGAGATCTCGTCCGGCACCTGGCCGGTCGGCTCCAAGCTGCCCGGCGAAACCAGCCTCGCCAAGTCCCTCGGGGTCGGACGCTCGACGGTTCGCGAAGCCCTGCGGGAACTCGCCACGGCAGGACTGGTGCAGGCCCGGCAAGGTGCGGGTGTGTTCGTCACCGGGACCGAAGTGCGCGGCGACTGGCCCACGCGCCTGCGTACCGCCGCGATCACCGAGGTCTACGAGGTGCGCATGATGATCGAGGTGGAGGCCGCCCGGCTCGCCGCCCGACGTCGTACGGCCGAAGACCTCTCGGCCCTGGACGCCGCCCTGGCTCAGCGCCGCGAAGCCGCCGCGGCCGGCGATGCCGAATTCGTCGACGCGGACATCCGGTTGCACGGTGCGGTGGTCGCGGCGGCCGGTAACGGACTGGCGATGACCTTGTTCGAGGACTTCACGCCCTCCCTGCGGCGGGGCCTGATCGACCTCCTGAGCCTGACCGGGCTGCGCTCCGACGCGCCCAGGCACGGCGAGGACGCGCACGCGGCGCTCGTCGAGGCCATTCGTGACCGGGACGCTGACGCCGCAGGGCGCGTACTGCGAACCGAGCTCGTCGAGACGCTCGCCCTTCTGCAGGCGGACTGACCCGCGCGCGACTGGCGCCAGGCGAGTACGGCACCCTGAACCGGCGAGCTCAACTCCCTTGGTCGGGTTACCAGATGGGGTGAATTTGTGACGCCGTCAGCCCGGACCGTTCGCGGTGGTGGACGGACGGCTTCATAACGAGGGGGTCTCGCCCAGTAGGCTTCGGGGGACTTATTTGCGCTTTACTTTTTTGAACGTCTCGAAGGGATCCCCCCATGACCCGTGCCCTCATGACCCGAGCCCGATCCTCCGTTGTGACGTGGAGCGTGTCGGCTCTTGCTGTGAGTGCCCTGCTCGCCGGTTGTTCGGCCTCGGTCAGTGTGGGGAAGTCGGACCCGAAGCTCTCCAAGGACAAGCTGGCCACCACCGTCTCCGAGAAGCTCGCCGCCACGACGGGCCAGCCGAAGCCGGACATCACGTGCCCCGAGGACCTTGTCGGGAAGGTCGGCAACACCGCCCGCTGCAAGCTCACGGCGGACGACGGCAGCACGCTGGGCGTGACCGTGAAGGTCAACTCCGTCGAAGGCAGCCAGATCAACTTCGACATCAAGGCCGACGAGACGCCCACCCCGGCTCCCTCCTAAAACGCGCGCGCCGGGCACGCAGGGGTAAGTGAGTGAGGGAACGGGGGCGCATGGCCGTGGGGTCCGACAGTGTTCCGGACGTGCCGATGACGGCGCCTCCGTTCGATCCTGAACTCGACGTCGTGCTGGCCGAGTTGGGCCATGAGTCGTGGGAGCTGATCACTCCCGCCAATCTGGCGGAGCGTCAACTTCGGGATGCCACGGCCCGGCCGAGGCCGACGGTGGAGGACCTGCGCGCCGGTGGACGTTTCGACGTCGCTGAGTGGAGCGTGCCGGGACCGGAGGGCGCTCCTGACGTCACGTTGGTGAGCGCGCGGCCGGCAGGGCTGACGGGGGAGTTGCCCCTGCTGTACTACCTGCACGGCGGCGCGATGGTCATGGGGAACGCATGGTCGGTGCTGCCGCGCGTACTCCGCGAGTGGGCGCTTCCCTTGGGCCTGGCCGTCGTATCCGTCGAGTACCGGCTGGCGCCCGGGACGCGTTACCCCGGCCCGCTGGAGGACTGCTACGCCGGGCTCGTGTGGGTGGCCGGTCACGCCGCCGAGCTGGGCATCGATCCGGAGCGCATCGTCATCGGGGGCAAGAGCGCCGGCGGTGGGCTTGCCGCCGCGCTCGCCCTGCTCGCCCGCGACCGGGGCGGGCCGGGGGCGCTCGGGCAGTTGCTGTTGTGCCCGATGCTCGACGACCGGAACAGCAGCTTCTCGAGTCGGCAGATGTCGGGCCGGGGCATGTGGGACCTGACGTCCAACGCGACCGCGTGGCAGGCGTTGTTGGGGGAGCGGTACGGGGACGACGATCTGTCGCCGTACGCCGCTCCCGCCCGCGCCGACGACCTTTCGGGGCTGCCCCCGGCCTATGTCGACGTCGGGTCCGCGGAGATGTTCCGGGACGAGGACGTGGCCTACGCCAACGCCATCTGGCAGGCCGGGGGCCAGGCCGAGCTGCATGTGTGGCCCGGCGGCTGCCACGGTTTCGACAGCCTGGCGCCGCGCTCGGCCCTCAGCCAGGACGCCTGGGCCGCCCGCACACGCTGGCTGGAACGCGTCCTCAAGCAGGCCGAGTCCTGATTCACCGGCCGGTGGCCGCCTCCTCCGGTTGCGCCCGGAGCCGCCGCAGCAGATAGCCCGCCGCCGTGGTGACCAGGGCGGCCATGCACGCGATGAACACCAGCCCGGCGCCTTCCAGACCGATCGGTCCCGTCAGGACCCCGACGCCGATGACCGGCACCGAGATCCCCGCGTACGCCACCACGAACAGCGTCGAGATCACCGAGGCGCGCTGGTCCGGTGGAGACGCCTCGGCCACCGCCGACATCGCCGCACGGAACGACAGCCCCTGCCCCGCCCCACCGACCACCGCGCTCAGCACCACGAGCGCCAGCAGATCCCACCGCAGCGCGCCCGCGAGCAACGCGAGCCCGGCGAAGAGCGCGGCGCAGCCCAGCGGAAGCGACCGCTCCGTCCCGACCCGCCCCACCGCCAGCTGCCCCGCCGTCGAGGCGAAGAAGGCGAGCGCGACGACGAGGCCACTGAGGGCGTGGTTGTGCACGTCGAGGGACTCCGCGAGGAACGCCGGACTCACCGACGTGAACACCCCGAACAACGAGAACCCCACGAACGACGCGGTCGCCGCCGGCCCGAACACCGGCCGCACCGGCGCGGGCAGCCCGGGCCGCTGCGGCCGTACGGTCCTCAGCGGCCGCCGCTCGCTCACGGTTTCCGGCAGCCACAGCAGCACGGCGGCCGAAGCCGCCACCAGCGTCAGGTGCACGGCGAAGGGCAGGTACAGCGGCCAGGCGGCGTACTGGGCGAGCACGCCCGCGAGCAGCGGGCCGCAGCCGAGCCCGCCCATGTTGGCGGCCGTCGCCACGAAGGTGGCCCGGCGCCCACCGCCCGGCGGCGCCAGCTCGATCACGTACGCGGTCGCCGCCCCTGTGAACAGGCCGGCGGCGAACCCCGACAGCAGCCGCCCCGCGTACAGCCAGCCGAGGCCGGTGGCGCTCAGGAAGCAGATGGCGCTGGCCGCCGCGCAGCCCAGGCCGGCCAGCAGGACCGGCCGCCTGCCGACCGCGTCCGAGACGTTGCCCGTCAGGAGCAGCACCCCGATGACCCCGAAGGCGTACACCGCGTACACGACGGTCACCGTCAGCTCGGAGAAGCCGAACTTGTCCTGGTAGAGGCCGTAGAGCGGGGTCGGGAGCGTGGTTCCGGCCATGCACACGGCGAACACCGCGCCGCCGAGCGAACACGCCCGCCATGTCCGACGATCACGGATCATGCGTCGACGGTAGCCCTGTCGGTGGCGGCGTACCCGCTGGGTGGTCAGTGTGCTCTGGAACGGGAATCTGGCCACTTGGCCCACTCCGGCGACCAGATGTCGCCGTCGGTGAGCGTCCTGGAGCTGAGGTGCTCACGCAGCCTGGCCAGCGTGGGGTGCGGGTTGTCGCGGTGCCAGAGAAGTGAGTGGGGATACACCGGCGTCGGCTTCCGGACGGCGATGCGCCGCAGGCCGTGGTCGGCGGGCCAGGCGAGGCGGGTCTGCTCTCCGACGAAGGTCGCGAGCGTCCGGGAGTCGGCGATGGTGTCGAGCAGGGGCTCGGTGCCGAAGTCGGGGCCGGTGATCTCGATCGTGAGCCCGAACGCGGCGGCGAGGGCGTCGTAGTAGGCGGCCCATTCGGTTCCCGGAACGATGCCGGGCATCCAGATCCGGTGTCCGGCGAGATCGGCGGGCGTGACCGAACGGGCCGCGGCGAACGCATGGGACGCCCCGGTCAGCAGCTGGATGGGCTCGCCGAGGACCTGGGCGGCCTCGATGTCGTCGGGGAGCTCCCGGCCGGGCATCGTGACGGCGCGGAACGACGCGTCGATCGTCCCGGACCGCACCGCGTCGATGGCCGCGTCGGCGTCGAAGAGGGTCACTACGTCGAGCTCGGCCTCGGGGTGCGCGCGATGGAAGTCACGTACGAGGTCCGCCGGGGCGAGGCGTCGGCCGATCACGTCGACCCGCAGCGCGCGACGCCCGGGACGAACGGAAGCGAGCGCCCGTTCCTCGGCCCGCAGGAGGTCACGTGCGTGAGGCAGGAACGCCTGCCCGTCGATCGTCAGCTTCGCTCCGCGCGGGGTACGGGTGAACAACCGCACGCCCAGGATCTTCTCCAGCGCGGCGATGCGTTTGGAGACGGCCTGCTGCGTGACCGACAATTCATCGGCTGCGTCCTGGAACCGTCCCGCATCCGCGGCGGAAACAAAGGTGCGCACAGCGTCGAGATCCACGACGGCGATGCTATCGGCACAACAGATGGTTGTGCATCCATGGCCGGTCGGTTGTTTGATCTCGCCGTCCGGTCCTCGCTTTGATGCCGATGGTCGGCGTGGTGATGGTTCGGTTCGGTGAGAGGTGCGTGGGGGATGGCGAGGCTGAGGCTGACCCTGGGGTCGATGTCCGGTGGCAGGAAGCTCGGGCGGCAGTTCGGACTCCTGTGGGCCGCGTTCGCCGTCAGCTCGTACGGCACCTCGCTCGGATTCGGCGCGTTCCCCCTGATCGCGATCCTTGTGCTGCACGCCGGGCCGACGCAGGTGGCGGCGCTGGCGGCCATGGGGCGGGCGGTGGGAGCCGTGGCTGCCGTGCCGCTCGGGCCGTGGGTGGAGTTCCGTCGTAAGCGGCCGGTGATGATCGCGATGGACCTGATCCGGTTCGCGGCGATCATCAGCGTTCCAGCCGCGTACGTCTTCGGCTGGCTCAGCTTCGCTCAACTTCTCGTTGTCTCGGTCGTCGTAGCGGCGGCGAACATCGCCTTCAGTGCGGCCAGTGGCGCGTATCTGAGGTCGCTGCTTCCGCCGGAGGACCTGCTCGTCGCGAACAGCCGGTTCGAATCGACCACGTGGACGTCGACGCTGACCGGGCCACCGCTCGGCGGAGCCGCGATCGCGATGTTCGGCCCGGTGGTCACCGTGCTGGCCGACGCGGTCAGCTACCTGCTCTCGGCCCTCGGCATCCGAGCCATGGGCGGAACGGAACCACGCCCCGCCCGCAAACCGTCGGCGCGACTGAGGGCGAGCGATCTGGTCGAAGGGTGGCGTTACATCCTCACCCACGCCACGCTGCGCCCCCTGTTCTTCAACGGAATCCTGGTCAACGGCCTGATCATGGCGACCGAGCCGCTCCTTGCCGTACTCCTCCTCGGCCGCCTCGGGTTCGCGCCCTGGCAGTACGGGCTCGTGTTCGCCGCGCCCTGCATCGGCGGCCTGATCGGCGCACGCCTGGCGCGCCGGCTCGTGGCCCGGTTCGGGCAGCACAAGGTGATGTACACGGCGGGTGCGCTGCGCGCCTGCTGGTCCGTCGGCCTGGCGTTCGTCGGGCCCGGCATCCCCGGGATGGCCCTGATCATGGCCGTCCAGCTCGGGTTGGTGACCAGCTGCGCCCTGTTCGGCCCGGTGCTCTCCACGTATCGCCTCGAACACACCGCCCCGGATCGCATCGCCCGAATGCTGACCGCGTGGTCGGTGAGCAGCAGCGCCTCCATCGCTGCGTTGACTGCGCTGTGGGGTCTGCTCGCCTCTGTTGTCGGTCTGCGTACGGCGATCGCGGCGGCGGGAGTGCTGATGCTGGCCACGCCGCTGCTGTTGCCGCGTCGGGAGAAGGCGGCGCACGGTGCGCCTGCGGAGGCTACGAGTCTTACGTGACGGGGGCGCTGCCCGGCTGCTTGCTTAGGTAGACTGGTCTACCTAATTAATGCGAGGAGTGGCCATGGCTGACACCGACCGCGGGGCGACACAGCCCCGTAAGCGCCGGGGGAGCGCGAGGGAACGGCTGCTTGCCGCCGCCGCGCGCCGTTTCTACGCGGAAGGGGTCTCGGCGACAGGCATCGACACGATCACCGCCGACGCGGGCGTGGCGAAGATGAGCCTGTACAACAACTTCTCCTCCAAGGCTGACTTGGTGATGGCCTATCTCGACGCCCGCCATGAGGAGTGGCTGGGGCTGTATCGGGGGCGGCTTGCCGAAGCCGAAGCCGAAGCCGAAGCCGAAGCCGAAGCGGAAGCCGAAGCGGAAGCCGAAGCGGAAGCGGAAGCCGAAGCCGGGACCGGTGTCAGGGAAGCCGGAGTCGGGCCTGGTCGCGTCGGCGTGCTCGCCGTTTTCGATGCCTACGCCGATCACGCGGCCTTCGCCTACGAGCACGGATTCCGTGGCTGTGGGCTCCTCAACGCCGCCGCCGAACTCCCCGCCGGGCACGAGGGCCGGGACATGGTGCGACGCCACAAGGAGGAAGTGGAGGGCCTGATCGCCGCGCACCTGGAGGAGTTGCTTCCCGGACAGCCGGAAAAGGCGAGGGCCACGGCCGAGCACCTGGCATTCCTGCTCGAAGGGGCCATGGCGCGGGCCGGCCTGGAGAGCGCGGGCACGCGGCTGGAGCACGCGCGGGTCATGGCCGCCGACCTGCTGGACCGGCTGTGACGCGGGTTGACGGTGGTGTGACACGGGTCGCCGGATCGGCGGGCGTCGGATCCCTCTGCGTACTGATCGCATCGATCCTCTGGGGCACCACAGGAACCGCCGCCACCTTCGCCCCCGCAGTCGGCCCCCTCGCGATCGGTGCCGCCGCGATGGGCCTGGGCGGACTTCTCCAAGCCCTCATCGCCGCACCCCGCATAGCCAGGGAAGCATCCGGCCTGCGCGCACAGCGCGGCGTCGTCGTGCTCGGCGCGCTCGCGGTCGGCGCGTACCCTCTCGCCTTCTACACCTCGATGCACCTGGCCGGCGTCGCCGCCGGAACCGTCGTGTCGATCGGCTCCGCGCCCCTCGCCTCCGCCCTCGTCGAACGCGTCGTGGACGGACGCCGCCTCACGCGCCGCTGGATGACCGGCGCCGCCCTCGGCCTCACCGGAACCGTCCTGCTGTGCGTGGCCGAAGCAACCCAGAGCCACTCCGCCTCCGGCGCCCGGTCCGCGGGGTCGACCGTCCTCGGCGTAGGCCTGGGACTCGTAGCCGGATTCACCTACGCGCTCTACTCCTGGGCGGCACACCGGCTCATCAGCCGTGGCGTCACCTCGGGCGCGGCCATGGGTACCGTCTTCGGGATCGGCGGGCTGATGCTCCTGCCGGTGCTCGTCGCGACCGGCGCCCCGCTTCTCGACTCGTGGTCCAACGCGGGCGTGGGGGCGTACATGGCGTTGGTGCCGATGTTCCTCGGCTACGTCCTGTTCGGGTGGGGTCTCGCGCACGTGCCGGCGAGCACCGCGACCACGCTCTCGCTGCTGGAGCCCGCCGTCGCCGCCGTACTGGCCGTGCTCGTCGTCGGCGAGCGGCTGCCCGTACTGGGGTGGGCGGGTATTGGCCTGGTCGTCGGCTGTCTTGCCGTACTGACAGCCCCCATCCGTACTGCCATCAAGAAGCCGGCAGTGGCCCAGGCCCCTGCCGAGGTCACCGCGCGAGCGTCGTGATTCCCAGGGCGAGCAGGGCCGTGACCTTGGCGGTTTCCAGGGCGACGTAATACAGGTGCCCGCGTGAGCGTGGCAGGTCTTCGCCGGCCAGGACGCGGTCGGACCGCCGGTTGAGTCCGGGGCGGACCACTCCGACCTGAGCCGCGAACAGCACGAGCACGGCCACCGCCGGTACGAGGACGGGCGTAGGCGCGCCCCCTGCGGCGACCGCGACCAGCACGATCGCCGCGAACGCGGCCTCTGCGAAGTTCAGCGCGCGAAAGACGAGACGGCCGATGCCCAGACCGATCGGGATCGTCACTCCGGGGGCGCGGAACTTCAGCGGCGCCTCCAGGAAGGAGATCGCCAGGACCATCCCGAACCAGACGAACGACACGGCGGTGACGGCGGCCTCCGCGGTCGTGTTCATTGATGTGGCGCCCTTCTACTCGTACTCGTTGGTTTTGAGTCTCATTCCCCGCCGAGCCACAGGTCCGGGCCGAAGGCCTCGTAGTGGATCGACTCCGCGGGAACTCCCCGGCGCAGCAGGTCACCGCGTACAGCGCGCATGAAGGGGAGCGGGCCGCACAGGTAGGCGGTCAGGCCTTCGGGCAGGTCGAGGGTGGTCACGTCGGCCTGGCCGGTCGAGGCCTGGGGTGCTGTAGAGCCCGGCTCCTCGTACCAGAGGTGAAGGGAGGCGCCCGGGAGGGCGTCGACGAGGCGGTGCTGTTCGTCGCGGTGGGCGTGGTCGGCCGGGGTGCGGTCGGCGTGAACGACCGTCAGCGCACGGGGCGTTGACTCGGCGGCCAGGTGGTCGAGCATCGCCAGCATCGGAGTGATGCCCACACCGGCGGACGCAAGGAGCAGTGGCCCGTCGCCCTCAGGCAGGACGAGATCGCCGAACGGGGCGGAGACGGTGAGGACTTGACCCGCCTGAGCGTTCTCGTGCAGCCAGGAGGACACCTCGCCCTCCGGCGTGGCCGCGCCCGCGACGCGCTTGACGGTGATGCGCCACTCGGGGCTGCCCGGTGCGCACGACAGGCTGTACTGGCGTATCTGCCGTGCGCCGTCGGGGAGTTCGACCTGGACGCTCACGTACTGGCCCGCGCGGAACGGGCCCGTGGCGCTGCCGTCGGCGGGGCGGAGGGTGAAGGAGACGGTGTCCGGGGTCTCCTCCTGGCGGCCGGTGATCTCCATCTGCCGCCAGATGTCGCCCTCGGCGGCGCCGGCCTCCTGGTACAGGCGGGCCTCGATGGCGATGAGCGCGTTGGCCATCAGCCAGTAGACCTCGTCCCAGGCCGCCGCCACCTCCTCGGTGACCGCATCGCCGAGGACTTCGCCGATCGCGGCGAAGAGGTGCTGGTGGACGAGCTTGTACTGGTCGGACGTGATGCCGAGGGAGGCGTGCTTGTGGGCGATCCGGCCGAGCATCGCGTCCGGCCTGGCGTCGGGGTGCTCCACCAGCATGGTCGCGAAGGCGGCGATGGAACCCGCCAGGGCCTTCTGCTGCTCTCCGTTGGCCTGGTTCCCGCGGTTGAACAGGTCCCGCAGCAGTTCGGGACGGTCGGCGAAGAGGTTGGCGTAGAACAGCTCGGTGATCTCACCGATGGCCGCGCCCACGGCGGGGAGCGTGGCGCGGATGACCGGGGTGGACTGCTCGGAGAGCACGGGGGACTCCTAGTTGGTGCTTAATTGGTGAATGATCTTCGTATTTAGAGGCGTGCGAGATCGCCACCCGGCAGGGTGGGAATCTCAGGGGAGAGAGGGTCAGTCGGCGTCGCGGCGGCTGGTCAGTCCGACGAGGACCGGGCCGGTGGGTGATGTGACGAGATCGGCGACCGTAAGCGGATCGAGCGCGGCGTAGAACGCTTCCTGCGCGTCACGCAGCGCACCCCGCAGGCGGCACGCGCCGCGCAGCGGGCACGGCGGATCGCCGTCGCATGCGACCACCTCTTCCTGGCCCTCCAGCTCCCGCACCAGCCATCCGACCGACGCTCGCCGGCCGAGCGGGGTGAGATCGAGCCCGCCGCCGCGACCGCGCCGGGCCTCCAGTACGCCGAGGTGCTGGAGTCGTGTGATCGCCTTGGCCATGTGCGCGTAGGGCACGTCCATGACCTCGGCCACCTCGCGGGTGGTGAGGGAGGTGCCCCCGGAACCGCTTCTGGGGCCGCCCTTCTCGGGGACCGCGAGGCGCATCACCGCGCGCAGTGCCAGGTCGGTGAACTTCGTCAGCCGCATGGCCTCACGCTAGCAAATGCGCATCCGAAATCCCTATTTAAGAGGCCGGGGGGCGGTGTGGAGTGCGACACGCTCACGAGCTCATGGCTGTCAGGCGTGCGTGCGGGAGGAGTGGGGAAGCGGCAGCGGCTGACCGAAGGTGTGTGCTCAGCTCGGCGGCGTGTCGTTCAACTGCCGCCGCATCAGCGTCAGATCGAGCCAGCGGCCGAACTTCGTGCCCACCTCGCGCACCGTGCCCGCGTGCTCGAAGCCGTGGCGTTCGTGGAGGCGGACGGACGCCGCATTGCCCGCCTCGATGCCGGCGATCATGACGTGCAGACCTGCTGCCGTGGCGGAGGCGACCAACGTGCCGAGGAGCGTGGAGCCGATGCCGAAGCCGTGGTGGCCCTCGGCGACGTACACCGAGTTTTCTGCGGTGTGGCGGAAGCCCGAGTAGTCCTTCCAGGGGCCGTACGCGCCGAAGCCGACGACCGTGCCGCCCCGCTCGGCCACGTACGCCGAGCCGCGTTCCAGGTGTGCGCCGAGCCAGGCCGCGCCTTCCTCGCGGGTCTGAGGGGTGTCCGTCCACAGTGCCGTGCCGTGCTCGATGGCGTGGTTGCGGATGGCGAGGACGGCGTCCAGGTCGCCCGCCTCCGCCGGGCGGACCGTCACCGCCCGCACGTCGTTCTCGTATAGTGGATTCATGTCCAATATCGTAGACCCCCTGGTGGAGCGCATCGGCTCACGCATCCGTGCGGAGCGGGACCGGCGCCGGTGGACACTGGCCGAGCTGGCGCAGGAGTCCGGGGTCTCGCGGGCGATGATCAACCGGATCGAGCGCGGCGAGAGCAACCCGACCGCCGTGGTCCTCGGCAAGCTGTCGGCGGCGTTCCAGCTCAGCGTCGCCACCCTGCTCGACCCGGGCGCGGGCGAGGATCGCGTACGACGTGGCGACACGGCCCCGCAGTGGCTCGACCCCGACACCGGCTACACGCGACGGCAGATCTCCGGGCCGGGATTCCCCGCCGAGATGGCGGAGATCCGGCTGCCCGCCGGGTCCGAAGTCCCGTACCCCGCCGCCGCGTTCGCGTTCCACCGGCAGCTCATCTGGGTCATCGAGGGCCATCTCACGTTCCACGAAGGCGAGTCGGTGCACGAACTCGACGAGGGCGACACCGTCGAACTGGGCCCGCCCGCGCCCTGCGTCTTCATCAACTCCACCGACCACGAATGCCGTTACGCCGTGGTCCTCGTGCGCGACGACGCGCCATGAGCCGGGCCCGCGGCGACGTCGGCCTGCTCGCCTGCACGGCCGGGATCGCCCTCGCCAACAACTACGCCGTCCAGCCCGCGCTCGGGGATGTCGCGCGCGGCACCGGCACCTCGATGGCCGCCATCGGGCTCGTCACGACGGCCGCACTCGTCGGCTGCATCGCCGGCTTCGCCTTCCTGTTGCCACTGGCCGACCGCGCGGCGCCCCGCCGCCTCGTCACCGGCCAACTCTCCCTGCTCGCCTGCGGGTTGCTGCTCGCGGCAGCCGCGCAGGGGCTGGGGACGCTGCTCGTCGCGTACGTGATCATCGGGGCGGGTGCGAGTGTCAGCGCGCAGGCGTCGGCGATCGCCGGACGGTCGGTGCCGGGGGAGCGGCGCGGATCGGCCGTCGCATTGGTCGCCGCGGGGATGTCGGCGGGGATCCTGCTGAGCCGGCTGGTCGGGGGCGCGCTCGCGCAGGCGCTCGGCTGGCGCGGGATGCTGCTGACCTTCGCGGGGCTGGTGCTGGGGTGCGCGGCGGGGGCGTGGCGGAGGTTGCCTGATGCGCGGCCCATTCCTATGGGGGATGGCGATCGGGCCGTACCCACGCCGGACGGCGACCGCCCCGCACCCACTCGCCAGGGCAAGCCCACCCCAACCCCCACCCCCACCTACCTGGCCACCCTCACCGCACTCCCCGGCCTCCTGCGCCGCTTCCCCACCCTGCGCCGTGCCGTGGTCAACGGCAGCCTCTGGTACTTCGCGTTCAGCCTCGTCTGGGTCGCCCTCACCGTGCGTCTCGCGCAACCCCCGTACGGGCTCGACGCCGCCGCCATCGGCCTCTACAGCCTGGCCGGCGCCCTGGGTTTCGCGGCGCTGCCGGTCGCCGGGCGGCTCAGCGACCGGTTCGGGCCGCGCACGGTGATCTGCGTCAGCATGGGTGCCGCCGCTGCGGGCACCGCCCTGCTCTGCACCGGCCTGGACCGCCCGGCCGTCACGGCGGCGGGCCTCGCCCTCCTCGACGCGGGCTGCTTCACCGCACAGGCCGCCAACCAGGCACGCATCCTCGCCGTGGACCCGAACCGCGCCGGCAGCCTCAGCGGCGTCTACCTGCTCCTGTACTTCCTCGCCGGAGTGGCGGGCTCCGCACTCGCCGCCCCCCTGATCACACTCGGCGGCTGGCCCGCCGCGTCCGGCTCGGTACTCGGCGCGCTGCTCCTCGCCGGACTCCTGGCCCTGCGCCGCGACAAGGACGAGGCGCCGGAACCGGGAACGTACGCGGATCGGCAGGCGTACGAAGACACCTGCGGCCGACCGGCCTGAGCGTGAAGCGGGTGTGTGACGTCAGTCGGTGAACAGGCGGGTGAAGTTCACGCGACCGGGCCGGAGCACGCGGACGTGCTTGCTGTCGCAGCTCGGACATCGGCTCTCGTTGAGCGGCGAATGCACCTTGTGCCCGTCCAGGAAGTAGTCGGCGTGCAAATGGTCGGCGTCTTCCGTGGTCAGCCGTATGTCGTACTCCGCCTCCCAGCCGTGACCGCAGCTGAGACAGACGAAGGAATACGCCCGGTGAACCTGCTCGACGCCCATGACCATCACATCCTCGGACCGACCACGACAGGTCGACGAACCCTTCCAGGTTAGCTCCGAACAGGCCGGGCACGGGAGCGCTGATCCGGCCCCGACGCTACGTACGCTCGGCTCTGCGTACGCTCGTCCGGAAAACTTGAAAAAAGGTCGGACGGCGATGTCGAGAACCCGTGACCGGCTCCGTCCCCGAAGTGAACGCGGCCAGAACGGGTCGCACAGCACCGAGGAGAACACCATGGCCAAGTACCTGCTCCTGAAGCACTACCGCGGCGCCCCGGACCCGGTCAACAACGTGTGCATGGACCAGTGGACGCCGGAGGAGATCTCGGCCCACATGCAGTACATGCACGACTTCGCGGCCAAGCTCGAGAAGACCGGCGAGTTCGTCGACGGCCAGGCGGTCGCTCCCGAGGGGACGTGGGTCCGGTACGACGGTGAGGGGCGCCCGCCGGTCACCGACGGGCCGTTCGCCGAGACCAAGGACCTCATCGCGGGCTGGATGGTGATCGACGTCGACAGCTACGAGCGCGCCGTCGAGCTGGCCGGCGAGCTGTCGGCCGCGCCCGGCGCCGGCGGCAAGCCGATCCACGAGTGGCTGGAGCTGCGCCCGTTCCTGGCCGCTCCGCCCATCGTCACGGAGTGACGCACGCGATGGACGAGGCCCTCCTGCGGAGCCTCACGCCGAGCGTGCTCACGATCCTCGTCCGCCGCGGAGCCGACTTCGCGGCGGCCGAGGACGCCGTGCAGGACGCGCTCGTCGAAGCGCTCCGAGTCTGGCCGGCCGACCCTCCGCGGGACGCGAAGGGCTGGCTGGTCACCGTGGCCTGGCGCCGTTTCCTCGACGCGACCCGGGCGGACGCCGCCCGCCGCCGGCGCGAGGACCGCGTCGACGAGGAACCGCCGGCCGGGCCCGCGCCCTCGGCCGACGACACGCTCCAGCTCTACTTCCTGTGCGCCCACCCGTCGCTGACCCCGTCGTCCGCCGTCGCGCTCACGCTGCGCGCCGTCGGCGGACTCACCACCCGCCAGATCGCCGAGGCGTACCTGGTGCCCGAGGCGACCATGGCGCAGCGGATCAGCCGCGCCAAGCGCACCGTCTCCGACGTGCGGTTCGACCGGCCGGGCGACGTCGCCACCGTCCTTCGCGTCCTCTACCTGGTCTTCAACGAGGGCTACTCCGGCGACATCGACCTCTCCGCCGAGGCCATCCGCCTCACCCGGCAGCTCGCCACCGCCGTCGACCACCCCGAGGTGGCCGGCCTGCTCGCCCTCATGCTGCTCCACCACGCCCGCCGCGCCGCCCGGACCGCGCCCGACGGCAGCCTGGTGCCGCTCGCGGAACAGGACCGCGGCAGGTGGGACACGAAGCTGATCGCCGAGGGCATCGGCATCCTCCAGAACGCCCTCGCCCGCGACCGGCTCGGCGAGTTCCAGGCCCAGGCCGCCATCGCCGCACTCCACGCCGACGCACCGACCGCCGAGGAGACGGACTGGGTGCAGATCGTCGAGTGGTACGACGAGCTGGCCGCCCTGACCGACAGCCCGGTCGTCCGGCTCAACCGCGCGGTGGCCGTGGGCGAGGCCGACGGACCGCGCGCCGGCCTCGCCGCGCTCGCGGAGGTGAAGGACTCCCTGCCGCGCCACACCGCCGTCGCGGCCTACCTCCATGAGCGCGACGGAGACCTGGCGACGGCGGCACAGCTGTACGCCGATGCGGCCCGCAAGGCCCCCAACCTCGCCGAGCGCGACCATCTGACCCGCCAGGCAGCCCGCCTCAACACCCGCCTGAACCAATGACGTTGACCAGTTGCCGACGTGAGCGAGACAGACGACGGGGCTGTCACGGCACAGCTCGTGACAGCCCTGATGCGGTTTCCACTCGTGACAGCCCCGATGAAACTCCCCTCGGAGCGGGCCCGGCTATCCGTCGGCCGGCTTCGCGTACTCCTTGGCCATGGTGCCCGCGAAGTCGTACATCACGACCGCGTCCTCCCCGACGACCCAGGCGTCGTGTCCGGGCGGGATGACGAACACGTCGCCCGGTCCGACCTCGCTCTCGCCGCCGTCGTCCATCCGTATGCGCATTCGCCCCTCGACGACGAATCCGTTGTGGTGGACTTTGCAGCTCTTGGTGCCCACGATCGGACCCACGGACTCGGACCAGCGCCACCCCGGTTCGAACGTGCCCACGGCGAAGTCGAGCCCCGTGAGGTGGACGGCTTCGAGGTGCCCGCGGGGGAAATCACGCCGCTCATCGGGCTTGTTGGCCGCCTTTACCTCGATCATGACGGCTCCCTCCATTCGTTCCTGGTCTGGCCATGCCGAGCGTCCGAGGGTCCCGAACAGGGCCCGACCGGGTCCGAACGTGGCTCCCGAACCCCTCGGTTCCATCGTCTGCCTGTCGGTCTGCGGACGCTATCGGCCGAACGTCCCCCGTGCGAGTACATTCGGCCCTGATCAGCGACGGGGATGAGGGGTGTGTGGCAAGTGACCGACGACCGGCGCGTACAGCCGCCCAGTGCCGGAAACGAACGGGACACGTTGCGGGCGTTCCTCGACCTGCATCGCGCGACGCTCGCCATGAAGTGCGAAGGGCTCTCCGACGAGGAGCTGCGGCAGCGGTCCATGCCCCCGTCCACGCTGTCGCTGCTCGGTCTGGTGCGGCACATGGCGGAGGTTGAGCGGGCCTGGTTCCGCCGGGTCTTCGAGGAGAACGACGCACCGATGGTCTGGTCCGACAAGATCGACTTCCAGGCGGCGTACGACGCGAGCCGGTCGACCGGGGCCGAGGCGTTCGCCGCCTGGGAGGCCGAGGTCGAGAACTCGCGGCGCATCGAGCGGGAGGCCGAGACCCTCGACAAGATCGGACACCAGCCGCGGTGGGGCCAGGACGTTTCGCTGCGGATGGTGATGGTGCACGTCCTCCTCGAATACGGCCGCCACAACGGCCACGCCGACTTCCTGCGCGAAGGCATCGACGGGACCGTGGGCGCCTGATCCGTGGGTGCCTGACCCGAGGGCTGCCGCCTATCTCGCCAGGCGGGGCAGCAGCGAGGACGCCGCGATGATGCCGAGCGTCGCGGACACCGTCAGCACCCCGTAATCAAGAGGCAGGTGGGACGGCGTGCCCAACAACAGGCCACGCAGCGCGTCGACTTGGTAACTCAGCGGGTTGACCAGGCTGACCGCCTGGAGCCAGCCCGGCATGATCGCCACCGGATACAGCGCGTTGGACGCGAAGAAGAGCGGCATGGTGATCGCCTGACCGATACCCATCAGGCGGTCCCGGGTCAGGACGATGCCGGCGATGGACATCGACAGGCAGGAGAAGAACGCCGAGCCGAGCACCACGGCCACGGCCACACCGAGCAGCCGCAGCGGATTCCAGGTCAGGGCCACGCCGAGAAGCGCCGCGATGACCACCACGACGACAGCCTGGATCAGCGCCTTGACGCCCGCGGCGAAGGCCTTGCCCGTGATCAGCGCCGCGCGTGGAGTGGGCGTGACCAGGAGTTTGGTCAGGATCCCGGCGTCCCGCTCCCAGATGATCATGATCCCGTAGAAGATGGCGATGAACATCGCGGACTGGGCGATGATGCCCGGCGCGAGGAAGTCGATGTACGGGATGCCGTGTGTCGGGATGGCTTTGATACGGGTGAACGTCTCCCCGAACACCAGCAGCCACAGGGCAGGTTGCACCGCCCGCGTGTACAGCTCCGTGCGGTCGTGGCGGAGCTTCTGGAACTCCACCGCGCACAGCGCCACGACCCGGGCGGGCAGCACACGCCATCCGGTACGTGCCGTGGGCGGGGTCAGCAGCAGGTCGAACTCGGCCGGTTCAGCCGAGACGGGACGCGGTGCGGCGGGTGCTGCGGACATCGCTGAAGTCACCACCTTCGCCACCGTCATTGGCGAGACCACGGCCGGCGACGTCACGGAAGACGTCCTCCAAGGTCGGCCAGGGTCCCTCGGACACTTCGGGCCCGGCGCCGTCGCTGCGCCGCTCGTGCAACTCCTGCCGCAGCCCGTCGGGAGTACCGAGCGCGTGGACGCGTCCCCGGTGCATGAGCGCGACGCGGTCGCAGTACTGATCGGCCTCGTCCATGTAGTGGGTCGTGACCAGGACGGTCATTCCCGTGGCGCGCCGGACCGCGTTGATGTGCTCCCACACGCTGGTCCGGGCGATCGGGTCGAGGCCGATGGTCGGCTCGTCGAGGATCAGCAGCCGGGGAGCGCTGACCAGCGCCTGGGCGAGTTCGAGCCGGCGCACCATGCCGCCCGAGTACGTCTTGGCCAGCCGGTCCGCCGAGTCGGTGAGGCCGACCGCCTCCAGCGCCTGACTCACCCGGCGGGCCCGTTCGCGCCGGGAGACGTCGAAGACACGGGCGAACAGGGTCACGTTCTCGCGTCCGGTGAGGCCGGAGTCGGCGGAAAGCTGCTGAGGCACGTACCCGAGGAGCCGGCGGACAGCCATGCGCTCGGTCGCCGCGTCGTGGCCGAACACGGAGACGCGGCCGCCCGGCACCGGGAGGAGCGTGGTGACGCAGCGGATCGCGGTCGTCTTGCCGGCGCCGTTGGGCCCGAGCAGCCCGAAGACCTCGCCCGGGTCGACTCTCAGATCGAGGCCGTCCACGGCCCGGGTCTCACCGAACGCGTACTCCAGTCCCCGGCAGCACACCGCGGGGTCGTCGTCACTCATGTCCTTGCACCTCCCGGATCTCCCAGTGCTGGTTCCGTGCGGAGCGTGGCCGCCGGGCCCTCGTGCAGGTTGTCGGCGAGTTTGCGCAGGGCAGGCAGCGCGGCAGCGAGCGCGGCCCGGTCCGCCGGGTCGAGCGCCGCCAGCTGCTCCCGCATCAAAGCGCCCCGCCGCACCTGCCAGTCATGCAGCCGGGCCAGGGCGGCAGGGGTCGCGTACAGCAGTGCCGACCGGCGGTCCGTGGGGTCGGTCTCACGCCGCAGATAGCCGGCCTTGACCAGCTGATTCACCAGCGTGGAAACGGAGTTCCCCGCGAGGTGCAGTTCCCGTGCGGCTTCCGATACGCGCATCCCGGGCCGGTCGCCAACCAGCCGCAACAGCTCCACCTGCGCACCGCGCAACAGGGGCGCGCTCAGACCGTGCCGGAGTCTGCGCCGGGTCAGGCGCTGCACAGCGGCGAGCGTGTCGGCGAGTGCGTCGGCGGAGGAGTCGGTGACCTCGTCCATGGCCATGCGGCAATTTTAGCTCTGCGTACGAGCTAATTACAGGCCTCGGAGGACATGGGGGGCGGGGGCGGACAGCAGTGCTCGCCCTGGCGCACCTCGTGCGTGAGGTGCGCCAGGGCGAGCCGGCAATGCTCAGGAGCGGGGTGGGTCAGCGGGTGGTGGTGACCCGGTGCTCCTTGAGCGAGGCACAGTTGGAACCCGTCACCTGGACGTACACGTTGTCGATGTTCCCGCCCCAGTCCACGCAGTGGCCCTTGCCGTAGACGTAGGTGGGACCGGCGTACGACGTGTACCGGCCGTAGTCCTGGGCCCCCTGGTCGGTGTCGGGGACATAGATCCAGGCCGACATGTCCATGGTGGCGCCCGGGTTGCTGCGAATAGTCACGACGCAGTTCTTGCCGTTGGTCGCGTTGTACGTGAGGTAGACGGTGCCCCGCGAGCCGACGGCCGCCGAGTTGACGGTCTTGTAGCTGCTGCCGCAGACCTTCTGCGGGGTGGTGTTGGGCGCGGCGGAGGCGGGAGACGCCAGGGCGGTCGTGCCCCCGATCGTCAGGGCCGCCACAGCCATGGCGGTCAGGGCAGATCGGCTGTATCGCATGTTTCCCCCTTGTGACTGTTGGAGTGCGTTGCTCCTGATTGGTGGGACACGCGACCCGTCCGGATGGTTGTAGCCCTTAGGGGGCTTGGAACCGGAGCGCGTCAGACCGCGTGGAACGACGCAACACCCAGGGCCTGCTCCGCCGCGACCCGAAGCTGATGGAAGCCGCGCAGAACGACGTCGGCCAGTTCATCGCCGT
>NZ_JBEYYB010000031.1:0-8189 GCF_040645335.1 Streptomyces sp. NPDC046821
ACCGTGGTCAGCGGCCTGGGCTCCACGAGCCTGAACGTCCGCAACGACAGCCGCAAGACCGTCGAGGTCTTCCGCGGAGCGACCTGCGACAACGGAGCCCCCATCGCCACCGTCGGCCCCCACAGCTCCAGCGACGGGGTCCACCCCGGCCGCACCGAAGGCCTGCACGTCTGGAACGGGGTAGCCGGCAGCTTCCGCGTCGTCGACAACCACCGGGGCGACAGGGGCGACAGGGGCGACGAGCGCGACTGGTGATTCGGAACCAGCGCACCACCGCAAGACACGCCGCATGACGGAGAACCCCGGCCCGCCGTAATCGGGCCGGGGTTCTCAATCTGGGCAACAGTCCGGGAGCACCCCATCCGGGACGCCCGCACGAGGCCACCCCCGAAACCGGCCTGCCACGCCACATTAGAGGCGGACAGCAGGCCCCGCGCGCCTCCTCAAAGGTGCCCTTTGCCCGCCTCGCCGGCTCGCCGGCTCGCCCACCGGACGACTCCCGCCCCACCACGCCCCGTTGACGCGAGGGCCCGGGCAACGGCACCCATGCCTCACCGGTGACCGGGCGCACCCGAACAGGTGACGGGGCAGCGGGGTCCAGGAGCCGGCGAAGGCCCCTGGTACCACCGAGCCCCGCCACAGGTCTGTGCCCCGGCCGACGCCGACGGTGTCGTACCCAATCAGGTTCGACACGGACTGAGCCCCCTCAGCAAAGAGGCCCCGTCAGAAACCTGAGTTCTAGTGGTCGTCGCAACACCCCAGTTCAAGGGGTGCGATGGACTTCAAGATCAGGGAGAACCGGGGCCAGGCCCAGGGGCCAAGAAGGCTGGTCCGCGAGCCGGAGCAATACTTCCGGCTTGTGGATCAAGGAATCAGCTACGACGAGGCGGCCCGGCTGGTCGGTATCAACCGGCGGACGGGCAAGCGGTGGCGCAACGGCCGCAATGCTTCTGGCTTGTCCAGGGCGGTGCCACCGGCCAATCCGGAGGCACCGCACCTCGACCTCGTCGATGCCGGGCCGTCCGTGCCGTCGGCCTCCAGGTTCCTGTGCGAGGCCGACCGCATCCACGTAGCCGACCGGCTGCGTGAGAAGGCGTCCGTTCGGCAGATCGCCGCGGAGCTGGGCCGCAGCCCCTCCACCATCAGCCGCGAAATACGCCGAAACCGGCGCCCCATGCCCCGGGGTGGCTGGGTCTACCACCCCTATCTCGCCGATCGTCATGCCGAACGGCGACGTGCCCGGCCCAAGCCCGGCAAGATCGGCCAGAACCCCGAGTTGCGGGACTTCATCCAGGACCACCTGACCAAGCGGTGGAGTCCCGAGCAGATCTGCCAGGCTCTGCGGACCGTCTTTCCCGAACGGCCGGAGATGCACGTGACCCACGAGACGATCTACCAGGCCCTCTATGTCCAGGGCCGCGGAGAACTCCGCCGGAAGCTGACCCGGGCTCTGCGCACCGGCCGGACCATGCCCCGCCCGCACCGCCAGTCCCACAAGCGCCTCTCCCGCCCGGTCAAGGACATGGCCATGATCAGCGACAGGCCGGCCGAGGCGGAGGACCGGGCGGTCCCCGGCCACTGGGAAGTCGACCTCATCATTGGCAAAGACGGGCGCTCCGCCATCGGCACGCTGGTCGAGCGGTCCACCCGCTACCTCTTGCTCGTATCCCTGCCGCGCGGCCACAGCGCCGTGGCGACCCGCGATGCCCTGGCCGCCACCGTCCAGGACTCTCCCACCGCACCTGTGGCGGTCTCTGACCTGGGACCAGGGCTCGGAAATGGCCGCACACCGGGCCTTCACCCTCGCCACCGACATCCCGGTCTACTTCTGCAACCCGTCCAGTCCGTGGCAGCGCGGATCGAACGAGAACACGAACGGCCTGCTGCAGCAGTACTTTCCCAAGGGCACAGACCTGTCCGGCCACAGCCCCAAACACCTCGCGACCGTGGCCGCCGAACTCAACAGCCGCCCACGCAAAACGCTCGGCTGGAAAACTCCAGCCGAGCGCCTCTCTAAGCTACTGGACCTAGCCAGCTGACCAGCAGTGTTGCAACGACCCCTCGAATTCGCCGAAATGACGGGGCCTTGGTGTTGCTGCTGGGGCGGCTACCGGTGGGTGGCCGACGGGGTGGCGGAGTGCGATGGGGTGCCGGCCGGCTTCGTGCTCGCGTCGCTCCCGCTGCCGCCCAGGGCCAGAAGGATCAGCATGAGTATGACGATCCCCGCGCCGCTCATGCCGGCTGCGACCGCGACGGTGCGGGGGCTGATCGTCCGGTGGTGCCCTCGGACGCGGGTTCCGTCGGACCGGTAGTAGGGGCGGACGTAGGTGGTCGGCCCGTACTGGACGGGCTGGGGAGTCGGCGCGGTGGGGCGCCTGCGACGGGGCGCGCTGGTGCGCACGGCCGTACGCGGGCGGGATTGGCGGTGGTGGCCTTTGACGAAGGTGCCATCTCGACGAACGTGGGGGCGAACGTAGGTCACGGGAGGTCCTCGCTGTGAGAAGGGAGTGGTGCGGTACCCCGGGGCCGGGTTGTCCTCGGCGCAACATTCGACGGTAGCGGCGCCCACTGACAGCCAGTTCCTCCCAACTCCGCACTCCTACACGCCTGTTGGGCGATCTGCGGCGGTTTTCGGTCGTGCGATCGCGACAGCGGGGCTGGTGTCGGTGCCGGGTGCTGTCATGAGCAGTGGCGGGGAATTCGCAGATGAGGGGGCACCGTGCCGTACAGGGAAGTGGTCAGGGGCCGGAGCGGCGTCGCACGGCAGCGGCAGAATCGCGTCGAGTTCGCCGGAGGGTGCCGGTGAGCCCTCGAAAGCGGCGGCGCGGCAGCGAGGACGAGGCGCTCTTTATGGCGGTCGGCGTCCTCGCCGTCGTCGGCCTGGTGCTCGTCAAGGTGGTCCAGTGGGTGTGGGTGCACTGGTGGGTGCTGGTCGTTGCGGGCCTGCTGGCGCTGCTCGGCCTCGCGGGTCTCGTCTACCGGCGGATACTGGCGGATACTGGCGGATGGAGCGTGCGCGGGCCGCACAGCTGCGCACGGACGGGCTGGTGTACTCGCTCGGCCGGCTGGACGCGATGCACCACAGCGCGTTCGAGTCGGCGGTGCGCGACCTGTTCGCCCGCGATGGATCACGTGACGTGGTGCGCTGCGGCGGCCGGGGCGACCTCGGCGCGGACGTGAAAGGGGCACGATCCGCTCGGCCGGCTGTGGGTAGTGCAGTGCAAGCACTGCAAAAAGGGCTTGGACGGCGCGGCCGTCGGCACCCCGGACCTGCAGACCCTCAACGGGACGGGCCGTCCCGTGTACAAGGGGGACGTTGTCGTGATGGTGACCAACGGGCGGATCTCACAGCCTGCCCGCGACTTCGCCCGCAGCCGGCAGCTGCACCTGGTCGACCGACGTGTGCTTGAGCAGTGGGCCCGCGGTCGGCGCCCGTTGTGGGAGGTCCTCCCTGCCGTCCCGCCGCCGCGGAAACCCCCTCGACTGAGGTAGGGGCCTCGGGCCCTCAAGGCATACAGTGCGAAAGGGCGCCCGCAGCCAGCTCCAATGACTGCGGGCGCCCTTTGCGTGCTCGTCGGCGGTCAGCGCTCGACGACGTCCTTGTCGAGGTCGCGGTGGACCAGATCGACGGCCAGGTCGCGGTCGGCGAACTGCTTGGCGGCGTCGACCGCAGCGGCCTGCTCGACGTCCCCGGCGACCACGGCGCGCAGGGCCATAGCCGTCGTAGCTGCACGGTGGCGTCCGCCGGCGCACAGCCCTGCGATGACCGCTGCGTCCCGTATGTCAAGTAGCGACGCGCCGAAAGTTCCCGCGGTCAGGGTGAGCTGGCATCAGGAGATCACCTTGACGGGTTAATAGGCAGTCAATCGCCCATATCGGATACTATTTTGACAGATCATCAATTAGGCGCGGCATGGTGATCAGGTGTTCTGCCTACCCCGATCGGCTCCCTGGAAGTAGCACTCCCGCTCCGCTCGAAATGACAGCCCTGGGGAGTCTGCGTACGTTCAGTCACGGGTCGGCTACCGAGTCGATCTCTCGGTGAGAACAGGAGAACCACCCATGATCATGACCCGTTCCCGCGCCGTCACCGCGGCCTTCGCTGCCGCCGCAGCCCTGACCACGGCCGGCATCACCTACGCCACCGCCTCTCCCGCTCCGCAGGTCCAGCCCGCTCCGCAGGTCCAGACGGCCCCCGCCGCCGCGCAGGGCGCCCCGGCGCCCATGGGCGGCGACGTCGGCGGCAAGGGCAACGAGGGCAACGACCGCGGCAAGGGCAACGAGCGCAACAACCGCAACGACCACCGCGGCCGGGAATTCGAGGAGGGCCGGATCCAGATCAACGAGCGGTCCTACTCCTCTCGCCCTGGCGGCTGCATCACCGTGGTCAGCGGCCTGGGCTCCACGAGCCTGAACATCCGCAACGACAGCCGCAAGACCGTCGAGGTCTTCCGCGGAGCGACCTGCGACAACGGCGCCCCCATCGCCACCGTCGGCCCCCGCGGCTCCAGCGACGGGGTCCGCACCGGCCACACCAAGGGCGTGCACGTCCGGGACGGGGTGGTAGGCAGCTTCCGCGTCGTCGACAACCACCGGGGCGACAGGGGCGACGAGCGCGACTGGTGATTCGGAACCAGCGCACCACCGCAAGACACGCCGGAGGGCGGCCGACGGTCGTCGTAGTCGCGGGGCAGAACCCCGGCCCGCCGTAATCGGGCCGGGGACCGCAGGACGCATCGCATGACAGAGAACCCCGGCCCGCCGTAATCGGGCCGGGGTTCTCAATCTGGGCAACAGTCCGGGAGCACCCCATCCGGGACGCCGGCACGAGGCCACCCCCGAAACCGGCCTGCCACGCCATATTAGAGGCGGACAGCCAGGCCTCGCGCGCCTCCTCAAAGGTGCCCTTTGCCCGCCTCGCCGGCTCGCCGGCTCGCCCACCGGACGACTCCCGCCCCACCACGCCCCGTTGACGCGAGGGCCCGGGCAACGGCACCCATGCCTCACCGGTGACCGGGCGCACCCGAACAGGTGACGGGGCAGCGAGCCGCACGCGTCCTGCCGTCACGCTGCCCCGACCGTGACCGCCCGCACACCCGTGTGCCACGGCGACAGCACCGCACCTTCCCCACCCGCCACTCTATGAGATGAGTGAACATGAGTATCCGCTTTGTGGAGGACGCGAGCGACGACACCTACGTCCTGGACATCCACGACATCACCCTGATCCCGTCCTACCCGCGTCTTGGCCGCCCGCTCCGCTGGACAATGAACAGCAGCCTCAAAGAGACCGTCGATCTCACCCAGGTCACCTGCACGACGACCATGAAGGTCGGCCCGGTGAAAATCCTCAACAGCACCTACCGGTTACCCGACCTGCTCGCCAACCTGGGCACCCGCCTGACCGGCAACCCCCAGCCGCCCGCCGGACCCTGGCAACAGACATGGAACTTTCACATCCCCAGAACAGTCCCGGTGGCCAGACACCGCATCCACCTGCGCGCACACACAGCAGACGGCAGGAACTTCCTCGCCCTGAACATCCCCCTCGACTTCAACCACCGCTACCACCCCACCGCCGGCGCACACGACCTCCCACGAAATGACAGAGAACCCAGCTGGGCACGATGACCCAGAACATCGCCGCCACCAATGAGCTCATTCCATCCTGAAGCCGCAGGTCACGGGACTCGTGTGCGTTGGGTAGGAGCTGCTCGTGCTGGTCGGTGGCGTGCCCCCGCCACGCCGGTCCGTCACCCCGCGAGCCGCACTTCGTCGGGCCGGCGGCTGACGTCAGGGCGTGGCGCCGGTGAGCTGCTCGTTCTTCAGCCTGACCGGGTTTCCGGCAGGGTCGTAGAGCCGCGCCACGAATATGCGGAAGCCGAGTTCCCGCAGGGCGATCTCGGCGTCATGGCGTAGCGCGGCTCGGCGCCGACGACCGTACCCACGAGCGGCTTGACCGGGATGAGGCGGCTGCCGATGCGGGCCATGACCTCGTCATCGTTAGTCTTGGACTGTTATCTCCCTCGCCCATCCGCCCCGGTCGCGGTCAGCATGGCATCTGCAACCGACAGTTCAGGCCCGTCATCACCATGCGCCGATCGCGGCGACCAGGACGGTGGCTTCGAAGCGGACCGAGAGTTTGTCGAACCGAGTGGCAACCGCCCGGTTGCGCTTGAGCAGGTTGATTCCGCACTCGACCGCGTGTCGGGCCTTGTAATCCTCGCGGTCGAAGGCCGGAGGCCGCCCGCGCCGCCGGGCGAGAGCAGCCCTGCCGTGTCGTAGCGGTGCAGCGTACGCACCGTCACCTTGGCGAAGGCTGAGACCTCCTCCCCCGGAGTCACTCATCCACCTGCCCTATCGCCGGCCTACAGGCGTAAGCCTGACGTAGGGAGAGGGTCACACTGTCCGGGGCTTTGGCGCCGGCCATGCCACTGGTGACGACGATCGCGGCCACGTCGCCAGCCTTGGTGCGGCCCAACCACACGACGCCACCCGATTCGGCCCCGAACGTGACCAGATCGGCTTGTTGTGACTCGTCGCTGATCCGCTCGCAACCGTCCGGCAGCTGTCCGCTGCCACGCGGCTCCCAACGGCCATCCACACATGTGCGAAATGGCGCGGACAACGTCGTCCACGCGCCGGCGTCGGCGAAGCAGCCAACATTCGCGTCGGAGAAGAAACGGGGCTCATCGCCCGGCTGAAGCTGATCAATGTCCTCGTCGACACCCAGGCCCATTTCCCACCCGACCACAGGGTCGTCGCTGATGCACAGACGCGTCGCGGCACACTCAACGCCATCGAAGTGTTCGCCAAAGAACTCGTACGGGCCCGCCGTCCACGCGATCTCCACTCGGTACACGCCCGGGGGAACGCTCACCGCCAGCTCACGCGGGGGCCTCGTCGGTAGCCCTTTCTCGTATCTCCAGACGTCGTCGTCGTCCCACGGCGCATCGACGACGAGCCGGCCGCTGGGAACGCGGATGGTGGTCAGCTCCTCGACCCCTGTCACGACTACCGGCGTTGTCGGATCGTCGTACACCGTCCCCAGATGCGCACCGGGCGTGAAAGCCTCCTTCAGGTACCAGGTGGCCTCAGGCCCGGCTGCCAGCCGAGCGTCCCCGACCCATTCCATGTCTCACCCCTCCTCACCGCCCGGCCGGGCGGTCAACCGAAAGCTACGTCGGCCCGCTGACATCGGCACTTCGTGCATTGTCACGATCCGTGATCGCTCCCCAAGATCTGTGCCAGAACCCATGGCTCACTGATAAAGCCACCCCTGCAACCGCCGGGGGCTTCATCGTGCTGCCCGGAGGACACCGTGCCAACGTACGAGACGCTCCCCCGCTTCACCACCGACCTCCAGCACCTCACCCCCGCTCAGCGCCGACGCTTCCGCCGCGTCGTGCAGGACCCTTCGTCCCCAACTTGCGCACCGGGCTGTTCCGCCCCGGCCTGCCCATCAAGCGTGTCCACTGCGCCCCGGGCGTCTTTGAGCTCACCCGGGCACCGGACGGCCGCGCGACGTGTTCCAACGGCCGGGAGCGGGTCGCCGGAGCACGGCACAGAGGAAGTGTTCCGCTTTGCGTTCGTAGCGTCGGTGGAGGCACCGGCAGCCGCTCAGCCAAGACACCGTCCTCTCGACTACCCAGCGGTGGCGGCCGAGCCGTTGCGAGGGCACCGGGACCAAGAGAGGGTCCGGCTCCTGGGAGTCGGGCCCTTTCACGATGCTGTCGAGGCCCGACCCTCCCGTCGCGCCCAGACCGCCCAGCCGGAGCTGTGCCTCCACGCCACACGCAACGACGGTCTCCGCGCCGTGGCAGCCCACTGCTACGCCGCCTACGACCGCGTCGCCGCAGCCGCCCTCAAAGGCCATCGAGAACCTCCGCATCGACCTCGCGGAAGCACTCGCCATCCTCGTGACGGTCTCAACGCCTCGCCTGCACGCGAAGAGAACCTGCCCAGGGCCCCAGCGGTTCGCGGGCCGGTGTCCGAGGGGTTCTCGTTCGGAGATGCCATGAGCCAACCGGCTGACCTGGCTTGCGGATCGCAGCGCCGGATCAGTCAGCGATCCGGAACCGCCCCATGGCGATCTTGATGAGTTCGTCGGCGATCTCCTCGGCGGTCGCGTCGACCCAGCCGACAACCCAGTCGTGCATCAGGCCGTTGACGGCTCCGATGAAGGCGGC
>NZ_JBEYYB010000032.1:0-2349 GCF_040645335.1 Streptomyces sp. NPDC046821
TCATCGGCCACCCGCCCAGTGATGTCACCGTCGATGAAGTGGTCCGCGGGCTTCATCACCGAGATCAACGTGTGGCACTCGGTCTGGCCGTACGAGAGTTCAGCCCCCATGAGGGACCACTCCTTGACTGAGGTGAAGGGTCACCCGGCGCGTGCCGGAGTGCCTCATGGAGGATGCAGCCGATGGCCGCTTCAGGTGTCCCCTTCTTCGGAGTTGAGGTAATCCGAGTAGGTCATTGCGTCTACCGTCCGCAAGCGCAGGTCGCGATTCCGGACGGCTCTGTACCAGGCTGTCCGCGAGCGCCGAATCTGGATTCCGGAGCAGCTGCACACGAAGGCCGTCTCCCGCCGGCAGGGCCAGCGGGGTGCGGCGTGAACACGCAGAACCTCCTTATTTCTGGCTCTGGTTGTCCTCGCGGCCGTCTCGGCCGTCGCAGGCCTGATCGGCTACAACGTCGCCCGCGAGGCGGGCTCGTCGGTCTCCACGGCCGTCAGCCGGGGGCAGCTTCGTGTTCTTCAGCGCCATGACGCTGTTCATCGCGCTGCTGGCCGTGCTGGTCCCGGCCATGACGTGAGGCAGGGGTACATCGGGTCGGCCGGAACCCTCGGTCGGCCCGGGGCCCTGCGCGAGGGACGGTCACCGGGAGGGGAAGTCCCCAGCGGCGGTGTAGCGGGTGGCGGCCTGGATGCTGAGGCCGAACAGGTCGCAGGTCAGCCGGATGTCGCCGTCGGCGGCCTGTGCCTCGTCGACGATGCGGTCCCTGCGGAGCAGGTTGCTGGAGGCGGGGTAGTGGCGGTACAGCCAGGGCCGGCTGACGGGGGTGGTGGACAGCGCGGTGTGCAGGGTGAGGAAGAAGTGCGGGTTGGCAGTGTTCGGCCAGCGCCGGGCGCGGTGGGCGAGGTAGGCGCTCATGCGGGCCTGGACCGGTTCGGCGAGCAGGACGGTGCGGCCGGGCCGGTGGAGGTGGCCTGCTGCGAGGTCGCGAGCGTCGGTGAGGGTGAGGTGGCGGATCTCCAGGGCGCGCAGGGCGTGGAAGGCGAGCAGGGGGGTGATGGCGGCCCGGGCGGGGTCGGGGTCGGTGAGGGCCTGGCGGGATCGGGGCGGTGTCGGCAGGCAGGGGGATGGTGCGGGTGGGGGTGCCGACGCGGAGGTGGACGGCCGGGTTGCTGCGGATGATGCGGTGGGCGTGCAGGAGGGTGAACACGGCGAGCAGCCCGGAGGCGGTGTGGGTGTAGCCGGTGTCTGTCAGGCGGCAGGCACTCAGGTGCTCGCGGAGCTGGGCGGGGGTGATCTCGGCGAGGTCGCGGGCGCCGGCGGCGGCGAGGCGGGCGAGTACGGGCAGGGCGAGGCTCAGCTGGTGGCGCACGGTGGCCGGGGAGCGGGGCCGGCTTCGTGGAGGCGTCGGGCTGCCGGTCAGGCGCAGGGACATCCACCGGGCGAGTTGTCCGGTCATCGGTTCGGGCAGGCCGGCGGTGAGGCGGGCGAAGAAGGCGTCGATGGCCGGGGTGCGGTCGTCCTCGATGAGATGGCGGGCGGTGAGGAATTCGTGGAGCAGCCGGGCGGGCAGGCCGGCCTGTGTCAGCTGGTCGATCAGACTTGCCGGGACGGGGGCACCGGGGGTGTCCGGGACCGCTGGCAGCAGCCGCAGACCGCAGTGGGCGCGGGAGACGGTGCTTGCGCGTCCAGCCGCAGGATGCGGCCCAGTGGGTGAGTTCCTGGCCCAGCCAGTGGGCCAGGGCCGCGTCGATGGGCAGGCTGTGCGCCTTCTGCGCCACCGCACTCAACATCGTCAGACCCGACACCCACTGGACCACCGGGCCCTGTCGGGCCGACGACCGGTTCCGGGTTGGCGGGCGATCTCTGAATTCAACGAGCGCCATCAGCCCCATAGCGAACCTTCCGGGCTCCAAGATCATCTATTGGCGAGACCTTCGTCCCACGCGAGGTCGAAGTGCAACCGCCTGACCGGCGTCGGCTACCGGTGCGGGCCGGGGACGAATGCCGCACCGCGCAGCGGTGCTCGTCCAAGTGCCGCCGTCCGCGCACAGCCCTGCGACGACCGCCGCGTCCCGCATGTCAAGTAGCGACGCGCCGAAAGTTCCCGCGGTCAGGGTGAGCTGGCATCAGGAGATCACCTTGAAGGGTCAATGGGCAGTCAATTGCCAATACTAGATGTTTTTTGACAGATCATCAGTTATGCGCGGCATGGCGATCGGGTGCACCGCCTACCCCGATCGGCTCCCTGGAAGCAGCACTCCCGCTCCGCCCGAAATGACAGCCCTGGGGAGTCTGCGTACGTTCAGTCACGGGTCGGCTACCGAGCCGATCTCTCGGTGAGAACAGGAGAAC
>NZ_JBEYYB010000034.1:0-1414 GCF_040645335.1 Streptomyces sp. NPDC046821
CTGAGACCTGATGCCGAGCCGATTGTGGTGAAGTGGATGATCCTATGCTGTCGAGAAAAGCCTCTAGCGAGTTTCATGGCGGCCCGTACCCTAAACCGACTCAGGTGGTCAGGTAGAGAATACCGAGGCGTTCGGGTGAACTATGGTTAAGGAACTCGGCAAAATGCCCCCGTAACTTCGGGAGAAGGGGGGCCATCACCGGTGATTGGATTTACTCCATGAGCTGGGGGTGGCCGCAGAGACCAGCGAGAAGCGACTGTTTACTAAAAACACAGGTCCGTGCGAAGCCGTAAGGCGATGTATACGGACTGACGCCTGCCCGGTGCTGGAACGTTAAGGGGACCGGTTAGTGCACTTTCGGGTGTGCGAAGCTGAGAACTTAAGCGCCAGTAAACGGCGGTGGTAACTATAACCATCCTAAGGTAGCGAAATTCCTTGTCGGGTAAGTTCCGACCTGCACGAATGGCGTAACGACTTCTCGACTGTCTCAACCATAGGCCCGGTGAAATTGCACTACGAGTAAAGATGCTCGTTTCGCGCAGCAGGACGGAAAGACCCCGGGACCTTTACTACAGTTTGATATTGGTGTTCGGTTCGGCTTGTGTAGGATAGGTGGGAGACTGTGAACTCTGGACGCCAGTTCAGGGGGAGTCGTCGTTGAAATACCACTCTGGTCGTGCTGGATGTCTAACCTGGGTCCGTGATCCGGATCAGGGACAGTGTCTGATGGGTAGTTTAACTGGGGCGGTTGCCTCCTAAAGAGTAACGGAGGCGCCCAAAGGTTCCCTCAGCCTGGTTGGTAATCAGGTGTTGAGTGTAAGTGCACAAGGGAGCTTGACTGTGAGACCGACGGGTCGAGCAGGGACGAAAGTCGGGACTAGTGATCCGGCGGTGGCTTGTGGAAGCGCCGTCGCTCAACGGATAAAAGGTACCCCGGGGATAACAGGCTGATCTTCCCCAAGAGTCCATATCGACGGGATGGTTTGGCACCTCGATGTCGGCTCGTCGCATCCTGGGGCTGGAGTCGGTCCCAAGGGTTGGGCTGTTCGCCCATTAAAGCGGTACGCGAGCTGGGTTTAGAACGTCGTGAGACAGTTCGGTCCCTATCCGCTGTGCGCGTAGGAGTCTTGAGAAGGGCTGTCCCTAGTACGAGAGGACCGGGACGGACGAACCTCTGGTGTGCCAGTTGTCCTGCCAAGGGCATGGCTGGTTGGCTACGTTCGGAAAGGATAACCGCTGAAAGCATCTAAGCGGGAAGCCTGCTTCAAGATGAGGACTCCCACCCCCTCGAGGGGTTAAGGCTCCCAGTAGACGACTGGGTTGATAGGCCAGATCTGGAAGCCCGGTAACGGGTGGAGGTGACTGGTACTAATAGGCCGAGGGCTTGTCCTCAGTTGCTCGCGTCCACTGTGTT
>NZ_JBEYYB010000035.1:0-1175 GCF_040645335.1 Streptomyces sp. NPDC046821
AGGGCGCGGGCGGCGCGCTGGAGGGCCTGTTCGCGGGTGGCGCCGGTGACGATGAGCTTGGCGAGCAGGGAGTCCCAGGCGGGGCCGATCACGCTGCCGGATTCGACGCCGGCGTCCAGGCGGACGCCCGGGCCGGTGGGTGCTTCGAACTTGGTGACGGTGCCGGGGGCGGGCAGGAAGCCGCGCCCCGGGTCTTCGCCGTTGATGCGGAACTCGAAGGAGTGGCCGCGCAGCACGGGGTCGGTGTAGCCGAGGGCTTCGCCGTCGGCGATGCGGAACATCTCGCGCACCAGGTCGATGCCGGCGACTTCTTCGGTGACGGGGTGTTCGACCTGGAGGCGGGTGTTGACCTCGAGGAAGGAGATCGTGCCGTCGAGGCCGACGAGGAATTCGACGGTGCCGGCGCCGACGTAGCCGGCCTCCTTCAGGATCGCCTTCGACGCGCTGTAGAGCTGGTCGACCTGGGCGTCCGAGAGGAACGGGGCCGGGGCCTCTTCCACGAGTTTTTGGTGGCGGCGTTGGAGGGAGCAGTCGCGGGTGGAGACGACGACGACGTTGCCGTGGGTGTCGGCGAGGCACTGGGTCTCGACGTGGCGGGGCTTGTCGAGGTAGCGCTCGACGAAGCATTCGCCGCGGCCGAACGCGGCGACGGCCTCGCGGACGGCGGACTCGTAGAGCTCGGGGACCTCGTCCAGGGTGCGGGCGACCTTGAGGCCGCGGCCGCCGCCGCCGAAGGCGGCCTTGATCGCGATCGGCAGGCCGTGTTCCTTGGCGAACGCGACGACCTCGTCCGCGCCCGATACGGGGTCGGGGGTGCCGGCGACGAGTGGGGCGCCGGCGCGTTGGGCGATGTGGCGGGCGGCGACCTTGTCGCCGAGGTCACGGATCGCGTGCGGGGGCGGGCCGATCCAGATCAGGCCGGCGTCGAGTACGGCCTGGGCGAACTCCGCGTTCTCCGACAGGAATCCGTAGCCGGGGTGGATCGCGTCGGCGCCGGAGTCCTTCGCGGCCTGCAGCACCTTGGCGATGTCCAGGTAGCTGGTCGCCGGGGTGTCACCGCCCAGTGCGAAGGCCTCGTCGGCCGCGCGGACGTGCAGAGCGTCCCGGTCCGGATCGGCGTAGACGGCAACGCTCGCGATCCCGGCGTCCCGGCACGCCCGGGCCACGCGGACAGC